>JACYMD010000090.1 GCA_015272215.1 Rivularia sp. T60_A2020_040
AGGACTTAACTAAGTATTTTATTCATAAATTTTAATATATATTTGCCAATTCTATGATTTTATTTTGTCACTATATTGACTTTCTCACATATTGTACTACAATTGTAGTACGCAATCATCAGTCGAAGTGCAGTTTACAGTTATGGCGTGAGCCCGATTCAAATAATGTAACTTTAAATTACTGCGATTAAAGCGAGTAGGATAGCTGGGGTTATAAATGATGTAAACTCAATATCCAAAAGTTTATTTACGAACAATCTAAAATCCAAAATCTAAAATCTAAAATCCAAAATTATCTTATGCCTTATAAAGAGTTAGAAATATCAACAGAAGCCCCCGTTTTATCGTGGGCAAATCATGAATTAAAAAGCGATGAAATCAAAATAGCGAAAAACGTGGCATCGCTACCTTTTGTATTTAAACACGTAGCTTTAATGCCAGATGTTCACTTAGGAAAAGGAGCTTTAGTAGGTTCAGTAATAGCGACAAAAGAAGCGATAATTCCGGCGGCTGTCGGGGTTGATATAGGATGTTTTGTTGGGAATACTTTAATACCTTTAGTTGACGGTAAATCTTATTCTTTAAGAGAATTAACCGCGATAAATGAAGAAATTATTGTTTATGCTTGTACTGCCACAGGTAAAATTGTTGCAGCAAAAGCTAATGCTAAGCTAACTAGAAAAAACGCTTCTTTGGTGAAAGTAATTTTAGATAACGGTGAAGAAATTATTTGCACTCCAGACCATCGATTTATGTTACGGGATGGAACTTATAAAGAAGCGCAAAATCTTCAACCAAAAACATCGTTGATGCCATTTTATTCTCAATTAGACAAAGATAATTATACTTTAATTTCTCAACCATATTCTGGTAGATTGCAGAAAGCACATTGGATAATTGCTAGGTCAGGATTGTTAGGAGAAATTCCGCGTTTTGAAGGACAAAAAACAGTTATTCACCACCGTAACTTCAATGAATCTGATAACCAACCAGAAAACTTGGAGTTTATGGGCAATAGAGAACATTCTGCTTATCATCGCAGTCTAGCAGAGCGAAATCAATACTGGCAATCTCCGGAGTTTGAAGAAAAACGAAAAACTGCACTTGCTAAAAAAGCTCAAACTTCAGAAGGATACGAATATTACGCCGAAAGAGGAACTCGTAATATCCTTAAATATATGGAGCAGCAACCAGAACATTTTAAACAAGCAGTTGCTGATAATGGCTTGCGTGGAAAGCAGTATTTAGTAAGCTATAACAAGAGTGAAAAAGGACGAGCAAAATCCAAAGAAATTGCTAACAGATATTATAGTTGCGATATCTGTGGTGCTGAAATTAAATCTCCTATTGGACTTCATAATCACCGTCGTAATCAACATCAATGTAATCATAAAGTTGTTGCTGTTGAACCTTTAAACTATAAAGAAGATGTTTATTGTTTAACGGTACCTCAATATCATAATTTTGCGTTGAAAGCAGGTGTATTTGTTCATAATTGCGGTATGGGTGCTATCAAAACTCCATTTAAAGGTGAACAATTAGAAGGTAAACTAAAGAAAATTCGTCTGGATATTGAAGCAGCAATTCCTACTGGTTTTGAGGAAAATAAAGATGTGGAAAAAGCCGTAACTAATTGGCAAAATTGGCACGATTTCAAAGAGTTGCATCGTGGAGTGCAAGATTTGTCAGGTAAAGCAATGAAACAGTTAGGTTCCCTTGGTGGTGGAAATCATTTTATTGAAGTTTGTCTGGATACGGAAAACCAAGTGTGGTTGATGCTGCATTCTGGCTCTCGTAATATTGGGAATAAGCTAGCTCAGTATCATATTAATACAGCGAAGGATTTAGCTAAAATGGCAGATAATAAGTTGCCAGACCCGGATTTAGCTCATTTTATCGCTGGTACGCCAGAATTTGCTCGTTATTGGCATGATTTGCAATGGGCGCAAGAATATGCGCGTTACAACCGCGATGTGATGATGGCAAGATTTAAGCGGATTATTGAAAAACATTTGGCTGGTGGAAAAGCTTTTAAACCATTATTAGAGGTGAATTGTCATCACAATTATTCCGAGAAAGAAGTGCATTTTGGTGAGGATGTGTACGTTACTCGTAAAGGTGCAGTACGAGCGCAAAAAGAAGATTACGGGATTATTCCTGGTTCCATGGGGGCGAAATCTTATATTGTTAAGGGAAAAGGTAACGTTGAAAGTTTTTGTAGTTGCTCTCATGGAGCAGGGCGTTTAATGTCAAGAAGTAAAGCAAAAAAAGCTTATACACTTGATGATTTAATCGAGCAAACCAAAGGTGTAGAATGTCGTAAAGATGAGGGGGTTTTAGATGAGATTCCCGGTGCTTATAAGCCGATTGAACAAGTTATGGAAAATCAATCAGATTTAGTCGAAATTGTTGCGACTTTAAAGCAAGTTCTTTGCGTAAAAGGATAACTTATGTAGAGACGTTGCCGGGCGTAACGTCTCTCATGTTTAAGATAATATCGATAATTTATAAAAAAAGATGACTTATCTGGTGATGAAAGATGATAAACAAGAAAAATCGGTAATTACCAAAAGTATTTCAGAACAAACTATTTTACATATAAGTAACCTAATATCAGAAATTAAACTCCAAATGTGTCAAAAATATAAAGACTCAAAAAATGAACATCAACGGAGTTGGATATGACACCTCAAGAATTTTTAGAAAGTTTGGCTTTAGCTGAAACAGATTCACAAAGACTAGTAATTTTTGCGCGATACTTGGATACAACTGCCCTAGATAATGCTACTACTAAAAGGTGGAGAAGTCTCACTTACAGTAACGAAATTGAAATGTCACTTAATAATCTGGCTTTTCATTTAGAAGCACTTGCTGAGACACCAGTAATATAAGATTGGTAGTTGCGCTGTCTTCGCTGAAGCGCAACTACAAATAATTTTTTTAATAAATACAAGTTGAAAAAAATATGCGAGAAAAAATAAATTTAGATAGTTATAAACAGCAGTTACTAAATGACTTTAATTCCAGAATTAATTATGATCAAGGTAGATTTTATATTCCGATTGCCAATAAGTTAGTTGAATTTGCGAATTTGCAAAACGGACAGAAAATATTAGATATCGCCACGGGTACAGGAATTGTGGCGCTGAATGCTGCGGAAAAAGTAGGTAGTGAAGGTAAAGTTATTGGAATTGATATTTCCACAGGAATGTTGAGTAATGCTAGACAAAAATTAACTGAAACTAGTTTAGAGAATGTTGAATTTATAGAAGCCGATGCCGAAACTTTAAATTTTGCAGAAAATAGTTTTGATGCTATATTGTGTTCCTTGGCTGTTTGTTATTTAACTGATATTCCCATAGCTTTGCGAAAGTGGTATAAGTTTTTAAAAACCGATGGATTTGTAGCATTTAATATTTGGTCAGAAAATGCTTTTCCACCTTCTGTATTATTTAGAAAAGTTGCTAATAGATATGGTGTAAAAATTCCCAACCCTAATCAACCAATGGGAACGATTCAGAGGTGTAATCAATTATTAGATGAAATAGGTTTTAAAAATATAAGCGTAGAAACCGAGCAGTTTGGTTGGTATTTTAAAGTAGATGATCAAATTGCTGAAAATATTTGGCAGATGAATGCAAATAATGTTTTCGGTTATCAAGTTTTTCAGCTTTCAGCAGATAAATTAGCTGATTGCAAAGCGGAATATATCAAAGCAATGCAGGCTTTACCAACAACAGCAAAAGGTGTTTGGTGTGATGCACCGATATTTTTTGTCCGTGCAGTCAAGTAATTTAGAATTTGGATGAATCTTAAGTTAATAAATCTAGAAAATTTGCTCTGTAACTTCTTTTATTTTATATATGAAAATTAAAAATTTAAAATTCATTCAATATGCAACAACGTGCTTTACATTTATCTTCATACGCAAAATATTCTACTTTTACACTTGCAACAAATAAACAGCTAATACTCTGTAAATATGGAATAAATTTTTTATCAATTACTATTGCTTGTTTTTCAAATCGATGAAAATGACTTAAAGTAAATTCCAAATTTTTCAATAAATCTTCTAAATAAATTTCTTTAACATCTTCGATTTCTACATATATACGCAGAAATTCATAATGTATTTCTACTTCTGCAATAAAATTGGTAACTAATTCAAAATCTTCAGTATTTACATTTCCTTTGATTAAAATACCTATAACATTGTTAGCATCCATCGATAGTAGTTTTATCATTTTTTTCCAAAAATAATTTAATATACTTTTTCATCTCAAAACTGAATATTTAGAAAATATGACGCTACCCTGTACTGCTTTGTTCACACATTTCACAATGCATCCTAACTGAGTATGCAGTAAGTTTTATCTCCAGTTAGATTTAAATGCACAAAAACCCATAAGCGAAAATTAAAATTTCCTCACTTTCACTTTCTCTTCTAATACTTGTATGGGTTTTAAATCTATAACTTATGCACTTAATTTAGATGCATTTTCTCTGTAGAACTTAAGTGCTATATAATTTTAATTTAAAGATAATAGTAATTATGTATTAAGATTTGAATTACAAATAGTTTTCCAGGTTTTTCAAAGAATTGTATTACTTCTATTAATTTATTTAAATTAAAACTTAAATAAATATACTGAAAAAAGATGATTTTGTAAATGTTAAATAATACAAATTTTTGATGGATGCAAACAGCAAATAACTAGCTAGTTACGACTATAAATTAATATAATCATAAATAACAGGTGGTTGGTGCGTGACACACAGGCTCTTTAGTGTCATTGAAAATATTGTAGAGTCAAGAAAAGTACTTAGTAGACCCTACGCAAACCCCATGACTACCACACCCCTAAGCTGGCAAGAACTAGAAACACTCACGGACTATCAAATAGATACCGTCAATGGTCTCACCAACTCTAGAGCTAGGTTACGCTTATTTGGAAAACCTGAATCTGATGTGCGGGTAACACTTTACCGTGATAATCATGCTTGGTGTCCTTACTGTCAAAAAATTTGGTTATGGTTAGAGGAAAAACAAATCCCCTACCGTATTGAAAAAGTGACCATGTTCTGCTATGGAGAGAAAGAAAGTTGGTACAAACGTAAAGTTCCATCGGGAATGCTGCCTGCAATCGAGTTGGATGGACGGATTATCAAAGAAAGCGACGATATTTTGATCGCTTTGGAAAAAGTTTTTGGTGTATTAAATCAAGGGATGCAAGATAGTAAGGTGCTTCCTTTACGTCAATTAGAACGACTTTTATTTAGAGCCTGGTGTGCTTGGCTTTGCTATCCCACAGTTTCCCCTCAACAGGAACAACGCAACCGAGAACAATTTACACAAGTAGTAGCTAAGGTTGAGGAGGCTTTGGCTAGTACTCCAAGTCCTTACTTTCTGGATAATTTCGGCATCGTTGATGTGATCTTTACACCTTATGTAGAAAGGATGAATGCTAGTCTTTACTACTACAAAGGTTATTCCCTGCGGGAGGAAAACCCTCATTTAAGCGCGTGGTTTGACGCAATGGAAACCCGATCAACCTACCGGGGTACCCAAAGCGACTTTCACACCCATGTACATGATTTGCCGCCCCAAATGGGGGGTTGTTGGGAAAACGGTGAACCCCAGATGCTTATTAATAAAGCGCGGGTGGATAACGGTTCTTGGTTTGGGCTACCAGATGTTACTTACCCAGAACCCGATAACTCCCCCATGGAAGCTTTGCAAAGAGTTATCGAACACCGCATTAATATTATCCGAGTCAACCCCTTAGATGATAAATTGTTCGATCAAGCTTTGCGCTGTGCTTTAACCCACATGATGACAGGTAAAGATTGCGTACCTCCATCGGGTTCTGATGTTGCTTTACGGTATTTGCGCGATCGCATTAATGTACCGCGAGATATGTCCATTTACGCAGCCAAGCGATTGCGGGAATCCCTGGAAAAAACCGCAGCCCTTGTAGGTGATGCACAGCCAGAACCCATTCCCACTAAACATCGACGAGATCAAGATCCGTCGAACTTTGCCAGAAAGTAGGATTCATTGACATACTCATTGTCCGTTCATGGGCGGTGCTTTGGCATGAAGAAACCGAAGTTACTATCGGACACCCGATAAATCCTCGGTTTTTGACTATTTTACCGGGGGATGGAAATCGGGTTTATGGAATTTGAAATCAAAATTAAAATTAAAATTAAAATCAAAAAAATACAATCCAATTTTCGGAATATACATATTTAACGTTGTATAAAAAACTGTTTGCAGTTAAAGTTAAAAGTTTACAACGTTTAAGTAATTTAAGGAATATTATGAAAAAGCCCATCTTCACAACTGCATTGTTAGTGATTTCTTTATTAACAATTGGTTGTAATCAAACTGAAACAGCTAATACTGACAGTAATAATCAAGTTCAAACTAGCAATTCAGAAGTAGCTTCAGCAAATAAAGAACCCATCGATAATTCCTCTTCAAATAGCAATAATCAAGATTCTAATATCACCGAAAAACCTCCCGTTGATACTGGCAGCAGAACTGCAAAAACACCAGTTAATAACAATAGCAAAACTCCAAAAGTAGGAGAAGGACAACCAAAAGTTGGGACTATAAAAGATATCGTTCAAGGCGATTTAAAATGCTATGTAACCTTAACAGACGAACAAGGTAAAGAGCAAAATCTTAGTGCTAGTTTTGAAATTTGCGCTGAAGATAAACAATTTTTAAATAAAAAAGTTAATCTGAGTTATGACATATTAGAGTTCAATGACTGTCAAAGTATCGAACCTTGTGGAAAGACCAAAAAAGAATCTGCTATTGTCAAAATGGATGTTATTGGTAGCTCCAAAAAGTCGCAAAAATCTTCTGGTGACGCTTTAACTCTGAGCAACGGTGAATGGACTATCAAACTGAGCAATTATGATTCTTGGAATGGTACTAATGGTACAGGGAATGTTAACTATAACGGATGTGATTCCAAAAATAACTGTATTAAATTAACAGGTGGTAAAGTATTTTGTCGAGATGGTAAATGTGTCACTGGTTGGCAAAATGGAGAATATGGTTACGCTATAGAAAGTGCCATTACTGAAGATAATAATGATAACCAAACATCAACTTTAATAGTTAATCAAGGTGGTAAAGTTATTCTGAGAGCAGAAGGATTGAAGCGGGTTTAAATGACAGTTGACAGTTGACAGTTGACAGTTGACAGTTGACTGTTGACAGTTGACTGTTGACTGTTCCCTTTTCATAATTCCTCTACTTCTTCAACTGATAAACTAAGTGCTTGGGCAATTTGTTCCACATTTAATCCCATTTTTCGCAATTGTGCAATCGCGATCGCAATTGCTGTAATCAAGCGATGATGGACTTCTGACCATAATTCAGGATTTTCTAAATACGGGTTCATTCCCGGAAATGGAGAGTTCATAAACCGCACCTTATATGATTATAATTTCAATTTTAGATTAATTCCAAAAAAGATTCGGTTTTATATATAGTAGTCCTAAACTGTTCGCACTACTATTCTAAATATTAGAATGCATAATTTTTTCTAAATGATTTATACGATTACTGTATATTATTTCTAATTTTAGTCAATCTTAATGGACTTTATTTGATTAGACTGGGACTTACAGCCCCAGACAAGCAAACTAAGCTAAAAGTTGCTCACACAATTTATCAAGTTCTCGACTTTGTTCTTGAATAATTGTCTGTGCAACTTTCTCCAATAATTCGATATTTTCTTCAGTAGTATTATCCAAATCATCGTTTGCTTCAGTCAATTCTTTTTGGAAGCGATAATACTGTTTGTTGCTATTATAAGCTTCGGGTAATAATTGTCTTAATTGATAATTTGCAACTTCGCTAGCACCATCAAGAAAAATATTAATTAGTGGCTGTATCCATTGTAATTTTCCCCAATTAACCGCTTTTTCATAAGGGAATATTCGAGTTAAAGAACCAGTACCCAGAGAAGTAACTAAAATATCTTCTAAAGTGATGTTTTCTCCATTATTTTGAGTATAGATAATCGCTTCTACAATTGCTAAAGCTGTAGGATTATTAGCAAAAACGGCACCATCAACTAACGCATAAAAATCATCTTTATCGCAATTATTGCAACCACGTATTGTTAATTTATATGGTTCAAAGAAAGTTGGTGCAGCAGAAGTTGCCATTGCTGCTTCTATCATTTTGTAATCATTACAAAGTTTACGAAAATTAGTTCCTGTATGTCTTTGAAATGTAGGATTATTGATAAAAAATACAGGTAATCTTATCTGTATATCATAGCTAGTTATAAAAATATTAGTCAGTGCATCTTTAAGAAAAGCATCTTGAAAATATTTTTTAGCAATTCTTTCTCTACCCTCAGAAGAATATTTTGGTCTTAATAAATCATCAAAGTCAGTTAAGCGTTCTAAAAACGGCTCATAAAAGATATTTTTCCCATCCAATCGGTACATATTAATGATATCTTCCATAGAGTACCGAGCGACAGTTTTATCCGGAGAATTTGGCATAGTTAAAATCATTGCCAAGAAACCTCCAGTTGAAGTTCCAGCGATTAAATCAAACAATTGCCAAATCCGTTTTTGCGTCCGTTGTTCAATTTCTTTGAGAATAATCGCTGGAACAACACCGCGAATTCCGCCACCATCGAGTGATAAAACTTTGTATTTAAAAGACATAATTTTCCCTTGTTTACTTTAATTTATCCTACAACTTTGAAGCTACTCATTCCTGATCACGGATTAAGAAGGATTACACTGATTACACGGATTTAATTTCTCAGTTAACAGTTAACAATTGACAATTACCCATTACCAATTACCCATTACCCATTACCAATTCCCAATAAAAAACTTGGAGTTAAAAACCCCAAGTTTAAAAGATTACTATTGCATCATTAATTATCTACTACATTGTCAAAGATTGAGAATTAGTTTCAATCAACTTGGCTAAATCTTGTAAGAATGCTGCTGCATGAGCGCCGTAAATAACTCTATGGTCACAAGTAATGTTTACTTTCATTTGCTGACGTATACCCATCATACCGTCAGGGGTGGCTACTACGGTCGGACGAGATGCAGCGATCGCCAATATTGAACCTTGTCCAGGTGGTAAAATTGCATCGAATGTATCTACGCCAAACATACCCAAGTTGGATATGGTAAATGTACCACTGCTATATTCTTGGGGCTGTAATTGTTTTGTGCGAGCGCGTTCTACTAAGGATTTCCAGTTACGGGATAAGCTGTAAATATCTTGTTGGTCGGCATTTTGCAATACTGGTGTAATTAATCCTCCGTCATCCATGGCTACTGCTACGGCAATGTTAATGTTGGCAGGATGTACCATTCCCTGTTCGGAATAATTGGTATTCAATAATGGGTGTTTTTGCAATGTCATTGCTACAGCTTTGGCTAGCAGCGCTGTCATTGTCACACCTTTAGATTTGATTTGTTTGTAGAGTTTATTTAATTCATCGCTGGCAATTGTGTAACCTACATGGAAGGTAGGTACGGATAAACTATGCAGCATAGTCCGCACTACAGCATTTTGTAAGGTAGTCAAAGGTACTGTTTGTCCTGGTGTTACTGCTACCGGCATTGGTGCAGGTGTCGCCGCAGGGGTGACTGTAGGAGCGCTGGGGGCGGGTGTAACTACTGGTTGAGGGGTAGACTTACCAGCAGCATTTTCCACGTCTTCAGCAATAATACGACCGTGAGGACCGCTACCAGAAATACCGCTTAAATCAATTTTGAATTCCTTTGCTAACTTACGAGCGCGGGGGGAAGCAATTGTTCTACCGCTGCGGGGGCTGGAACCATTTTGAGCCGTAACATTTGCTCCAGCCTCTACAGCCGCCGTTTGCACTGCTGTTTGTCCAGGGGCTGTAGCCGCAACTTCCACTTTTGCTGGTGCTGCACCTTGAGATTTAGCTTGAGCTACTGCTGTTTCAATTTCGGCTTCGGTTTCTGCGAGGAAAGCGATGGCAGAACCCACCGGGGCAGTTCCTCCAGCTTCTACTAAAATATGAGCCATGTATCCTTCGTAAAAGGATTCCACATCCATATCAGCTTTATCCGATTCAACGATTACCACCGTTTCGCCCTTTTCAACCTTGTCACCAGCAGCTTTTTCCCAGGATACTATTTTACCTTCAGTCATCGTGGAACTCAGCGCTGGCATAAATATTTCGTGAATACTCATAAGGAATATCGTGAATTAGTAATTTATGGACTTTAATAGTTTTTGACAGATTGCATTGTATCGCGATACGCTTTCGTGTCATACCCAAGACATATCGCGATCGCAACAAATTATCTTAAAACCACATTTATCAGCTAATCTGTATTTTTGCGTACTGAGTTCATAAGTTTTATGTCGTTCTTATGAAGAAATTTTAAGTAGAAGAAGTTATATCAAATCCGAATGATTAATTATTATTCCCTCTTCCCCATTCCCCATTCCCTCTTCCCTCTTCCCCATTCCCCTCTTCCCTCTTCCCTCTTCCCCATTCCCTCTTCCCTCTTCCCTCTTCCCTACATAATATTACTTAATTCTTTCCCGACAAATTTTTGAACAAATCTTGCGGAAATTCCACTGAAGGTATGAAGTTATAATTCATGTCTCGATTTAAAATTCAAGATGGATAAATAAAAACAAACCGTTTAAGATTCCCTTTAAATTTTATGTCGGCAAAGTTCAAGATTTTCCTGGTATTAACGCTTTCGCTGTTTGCGAGTGCTGTTGTTGCTGGAGTTTACATAATTAAACAATGGCATTTTAGTGAAGTTTCTACTACCGAAGAGCAACAGCAAATTAGAGCAAAAGAAATCTCAAGTCAAAGTATTGACACAAATCCTTACAGAGCGAAATATAAATCAATACCATTAACTCGTTTAAAATCCGTACTCAAAGGTACAGATCCAGCGACTCTTGCTGTTAACGCTTTTGATCCAAATTACTCGAAGCAATTAACTCGTCAAGTAGAAGTGTCTTATCCACAACCGGATCGAGCAATGGTAACAATAACCCAAACTAATTTTGCTTTGTCTAAACCCAAACCAATTAAATATCGAGTTGAACTTACAAGTTTTGGACGTTCGCTGTTTGTCAGTTCACCTCCTTTGTGGCAAATTGTTTGGGCTGGTTATTACGAGCAATGTTTTGCAAATGGAACAACTTTCTCAAACTCAAATTGTCGGTAGAAAGTCAATTAGTCCGAATCTCTTTTGTATATTGGTGTGAATTATATTCCTGGGTTAAGATTGCTTGAAAATGGAATATAAAGTGTGTGTGAGGAGCAATAACATTTGACTGCTTTGCCAAACGCAGCAGCATTTTTACGAGTCAAAATATCCGATAAATTTAGATGCAGTATTTTGACCACATCTAAAATTTTCGACAATTTTTAGCTAATAAAAACTCTTAATTCTGAGGTGAATTCGACGATTAGCACAGAAGTCGGGTTTTTAGAATAAATGTCTGTAGTCACAGGCAATTCTTATAAAAACCCGACTTCTAACCCCAGGAAAAATCAAGGTTTTACAGTTTACTTATTATTATTGAACTCACGTTAATTCTGAATTCATGATGGTGAATTCAGAATTATTATTTTGTCTAAATATCGCCGCGAATTTCTTCAATAACACCGTCACGCAGCACAATTTCAACCTGCATTTTACTAATTAAGTTATCGCCTTTTTTTGCTTGGAAAAAGCCTTCTAACTGAAATTGATTAACTTCTTGATTCAATTCAAGCATTTGTACTTGTTGCAAATTTTGCAAGCTTTGGTTTTTTTGTTCTAGCATTTCGCTTTTTTTCTCATTTACCTGACCTTGAATATTCTCAATTTGTTGTAGAGTCTGAGGGCCGGGAGGTTGTAAACCTTGCTTTTGAATTTCAGTAATTGCTCGCTGTCCTTGGACATCGATTTGTTGTAGCTGCTGGTCAACTTGATTAATTTGAGTTTGTAGTTGCTGCGTTACTTCCTCTTTCCATAGAGGTGTGACAATGGCTTTAACGTTAATAACGCGCTTTAGCAGCAATTGAGGATTGGAGATGTCCATAAAAGTGTGTTTTTTTCCTTTTTAATTCAATAGATGGTGGATTAGTTAGCGTTATACATCCGCTCGATCGTATCGTGATAGCTTTCCATCACAACGTGTCGTCGGACTTTAAGAGTTCGTGTCATCATGCCATTTTCCATAGAAAACGGTTCTAGAATCAACTTAAACGGTCCAATACGGTCATCCGGACGATATCCCGGACGATTTCGCACTTCTCGAATCAACTCTTGTCGAAACAAATCCTGGATCATTTTACTCTCAAGGTTGATTTTTTGGCTGGTGGATGTCGTAACATTGTCTTCTTCAACACCTAATTCCAATTTTTGAGTTTCTGCCCATTTTTCTAATGCTTCTAAATTCGGGACAATCAAAGCACCGAGGCTTTTTTTATCTTGCCCGACAAGCATTATTTGGTCGATAAATGCCGATCGCAAACAAGCATCTTCGATGGGAAGCGGTTCAATGTTTTCTCCGTTGGTTAAGACGATGGTGTCTTTTGCTCTTCCGGTTAAAACTATATCCTGACGGGGTGTTAACCAGCCCAAATCACCGCTATTAAACCATCCCTCGGAATCGATAGCTTGTTGTGTGGCTTCGGGATTTTTATAATAACCTTGCATGATTTGCGGTCCTTTGAGCAATACTAAACCTTTTTCCCCGGTTGGTAATTCTTTACGAGTTTCTAAATCAACAATTTTTGCTTGGGTACCCGGTATCGGTAATCCCGCAGAACCGCGTAAATTAGTCCAATGACGACGAGCATGAGTAACTGGAGAAGTTTCGGTTAAACCGTAACCAACGACGATGGAGACACCAATAATCTCATAGAAATCATCTATATGTTTGGCTAAGGCACCACCACCGCTAATCAATTGTTTGACTCTTCCTCCCGTTGCTTCTTTAACTTTGGTGTAAACGATTTTCTCAGCCAAAGCTTGTAGGGGTGAAAGAACTGTTGCTTGAATGTTAGCAGCAATTTGTTCTGCCATGGAAGGATTGAGATTTTCTAAATCCAATTGTTGAGTAATTCGTCGTGCTTTAATATATTTATTACTAATACCTAAAAACCGATTAATTAAAGCTTGTTTGGATGCTGGTTGTTCACGAAACTGTTTTTGTACTCCTTCATAAATTGATTCCCAAATACGCGGTACCCCAATCATATAATGAGGTTTAAATGTTTTTAAATCATTTTTAATCGAGCGCAAATTTGTATAAACTTGGGTGCAACCTTGAGAAAGCAAAAAATACTCGCCAGTACGTTCAAATACGTGCCAGGTAGGCAGAATACTCAAAACCACATCTCCTACTTCCGGTTGAACTATGGTACGCAAACTTGTTACTTGATGCATCAGATTTCCGTGGGAAAGCATTACACCTTTGGGCTTTCCTGAAGTACCGGAAGTGTAAAGTAAAGTTGCTAAAGCATCGCGGTTTTGCTTAACTGGCTCTAAATTAGTTTTTGCCCCAATTTCCATTAATTGCTCGAAGTTTAATACCTGGAGAGTCTCTTGTATCGGTGCTGTTTCTTCTGTTAATAAGATTACTAATTTAATTGGTAAATCATCTAAACGCAATCGCAATTTTTCAAATGTCTGTAAATCTTGAGCGACTAACACCGTACTATCACTATTTGCCAAGATATACGCCAATTCATCAACATCTGCTTGAGAACTGCGTACAGCATTTACAGCCCCGGCACTCATTATACCTTGGTCGGCGATTAACCAGCGAGGACTATTATCAGCAATCAACGAAATCCGTTGTTCTGGTTTGACTCCTAATGCTTGTAAACCCGCTGCAAACTGTTGAATTTGCTGATAAAGCTCGGTATAAGTTATTATCTCCTCTTTGGGTCGAGCGTGGGGATTATGCAGTGCAACTGTATCACCAAAGCGACTTGCTAGTATTCCCCAAATTTCCGGTAAAAACTCCACATTTGAGTAATCAAACCGGCTTTTTAAAGATTTCCGGTCTTCTTCTGCAAACTTAGAAAGTAAATTATTTGTACCCTTATTTTTAGACATCACACGCAAATTTTATAGTCAATAATTTGTACTTCCAGCATATTCCTTCATTTACTCAAAATAGACAACTTGTTACATATACAAGAGATAAAACTCTTTCGTTCTCAATTAATACTTACACTGCATAAACCCAGTTTCCATACAAAAACGTGGTTTTTACAAGCAGATATCGACGAAAAAAGCGGGTTTCTGGCTTCACCTGGGTAATTTCTGTTAATATAGATTAAGTCTGAGTGCAAATGTAAAATTATATTGATACAAATTTAGTTATATTTAGTTATATAAACCGACATATACATACTGAAGATTAGTTCGATTTTTCCATGTCAGATATAAGACTGAGATAATTTCAGGACTTACGCAATTTTCACATAAGCCTGGGAAGTTGCCGTACTCTCACTTTCATCTGATTTCCTTAAGAATTGGTGCAGTGTATAAGCAACGGCAATAACGCGGGAGTAAAATCCACACCGCGTTTTGCCTCCCCTACAAGTAAAATATGCCAGTTGCGTAAGTCCTAAATTTAATTAACAAGAACTAACAAGGAATAAATAGATTTAAAAATAGATTAAAAAAGAAATTTAAACTTAAAAATCGTTTATGGAAACCAAAAGAAACTTAAAAGTTGATACTGATTTAATTATCACGATTTTGCTTCACAATAGAAGATGAGGATTTTTTGCATAAGGAGAACTGAAGATGAGTTTAGCTGATGGTATATTACTCACCCTCGTCAATACTGTTACTTGCCTTGTCTTACCCAAGATAATATCTTTGGTATTCAGTGTCAAAAGCAAACCGAAAATTCTTTCTGAAACAACTACCATAGCTTTAAAAAAGCAAGCTAAAACTACTTAAGGTTATCTAGTGTCATTAATTACTAGTTGAACTTTTAGTGGTTTTAATTTTGTTACCAAGTTAAAATCGTCAATCTAAAATTAAAAATAGATTGACCTTCAAACTTTAACTAAAATGGGAACATTAGCAGTAAATCCTTTTCTCGACGGTAATTTTGCCCCAGCACGTGAAGAAATCACCGCATCTGACTTGAAAATAATTGGTGAATTACCACCGGATTTATCCGGAATGTTCGTAAGGAATGGACCGAATCCCCAATGGAATCCCAAAGGACAGTATCATTGGTTTGATGGGGATGCAATGTTGCATGGTGTGCGGATTTCTGACGGTAAAGCCAGTTATCGTAACCGTTATGTGCGGACGAAAGGATGGCAAATCGAACATGAAGCGGGTAAAGCTTTATGGACAGGGTTATTAGAACCGCCACAAATGGATAATCCCCACGGTACATTTAAAAACGTTGCCAATACCGCCTTAGTATGGCACGCAGGTCAATTTTTGGCACTTTGGGAAGGAGGTGCGCCCCATGCTATAAAGCTACCTGAATTAGATACTTTAGGGGAATTTACTTACAATAATCAATTAAAATCTGCATTTACAGCACATCCCAAAGTAGACCCGATAACGGGTGAAATGATGTTTTTCGGTTATTCATTTGCTCCGCCATACTTACATTACAGTGTAGTTTCACCTGAAGGCGAACTTGTAAAAACAGTACCCATTGAACTACCCATGGGAGTAATGATGCATGATTTCGCCATTACGTCAAACTATACAATATTTATGGATTTGCCGATGACATTCAATCCGATGCGGATGCAAAAAGGCGAACCCGGTATGATGTTTGAAAAAGATAGAGCCAGTCGTTTTGGGATTGTACCTCGTCACGGCGATAATAATCATGTTCAATGGTTTGAAACTCCTGCTTGTTTCGTATGGCATACCCTCAACGCTTACGAACAAGGAGATGAGGTAGTACTTGTGGCTTGTCGGGTAAATTCTGTAAACATTTTTGCCACAGAGGATATTGAAAGCGATGGGGAAGATAATATTTCTAGACTACACCGTTGGCGGTTTAACTTAAAAGATGGTAGCGTGCGCGAAGAAAGGCTTGATGATGTCCCTTCAGAATTTCCCCGTGTTAACGACAACTTTTTAGGACAACCAACGCGCTACGGTTATGCTGGCAAAATGGGACAAGGTGTAATGCCTTTATTTGATGGTGTAATTAAGTATGACCTCAACAGCGGTAAATCCCAAACTCATGAATTTGGTGAAGCACGTTATGGTGGGGAAGCTGTATTTGTCCCTCGTGGGAATAGTGAAGATGAAGGTTGGGTAATGACTTTCGTTTATGATTCTGACGAGGATACATCTGAATTAGTAATTGTTGACGCTCAAGATATGACATCCGCACCAGTTGCAAGAGTACTGATTCCCCAGCGTGTTCCTTATGGTTTCCACGGTGATTGGGTTAGTGAGCAGAAATTGCAAAAGTCGAACTGATAGCTAATACAGATAACTGATGTAGAGACGTTGCAGTGCAACGTCTTTTTGTATTTCCAGTTGTACGAGAATTTACTGAAAAAATTGTTAGACTTTGTTCTTATGTACCCGGAAATAATTACTATTTTTAGTGCGAATCAATTTAAACTTATGGATTGGAGTTAATTATCTTACTTCCCACCATAATAAAAAGCGATTTCCTTATCCTTCAAAGGCGCAAAATCAGCTTCTTCAAGCATTTGATTAAGTTCAGCTTGAGAAATATGTTTAGCCCCAATTCTAACTATACGAGACCTCATAGTATTTTTTACACCACTACGCTGTCTATTCCCTTCCAATCCCATGACTTTATGATATAAATCCAGTTTTTCCGGTTCAATAGGAGAACCATCCAAATCAATTCCTTTCGCAATAGCTTCGTCAACAGCATCCGCACCCTTGGTTGAGGCATCCATTTGATTCGTTTGAGCAGTCATAGCAAAGAATTTTTATTTTCTGATTTAATTTATACGATTAAATTTTACCAGTTAGCGGTACCGCGACTAAACTTAGACCTTAACATTAACATTTAGATGCCGTAATTTTTCGTATGCACTTGTCAAGAATCGGGTCTATAGTTTAATCTCAAAGCAATGCTATAGCAATATGGTGAAGCTATGTCAGAGCGTCCTATTCCCGAACAAAAAAACCGTAGATTAGAAAGGGCTTTAAGCAATACAATTGTCGATATATATTTTGGCACTTCTGAAAGTTGGCTGCGAGCTATTCTCCGGATGTGCATCTTCTCATTAGGCTACATAGATTCCGAGCCGGTGTTTATTGTTGAATGTCCCAACCAAGCTGTAGCAAAACGGTTAAGCCGCAAAACTTATCCTTTTAGAGAAATAGTCTATTACTTTACCGATAACCTACAAGCTGGCGATCGCACTTTATTTTGCTACCAAGAATTAAAAAATGGTTCGTGGCAATGCTTCGACACCAACAGCAATTCTTGGAAAAACTGGAACAGTCTATATATCCCCCAACACTTGATTTGACAAGATTGGGAATTGGGAATTGGGAATTGGAAGTTATGAGTTAATAATTATCTATCCCCCCATCCCCTTCCCCATCTCTTACTCCTTCCGACTTACTAACCCACCGAAAAAGGCACCTAAAACACTTCCAGTCCAAATTCCCGTAGTGCTACCTTGCCACATTGCACCTGGTGCCACTACGAATTTACAACCTGTTTTAAATAACTCCCAACGCTGGTTTTGACAATTTTGACTGTGAGCTTGTACGCTAATTTGTCCTCCAACATAACCGCCGAAAAAGCCAGATGCAAGGGCTAAAAAAGTACAAACTAATAATCTTTTTCGTGATGATTGTTTACTCATTGTTAGGAAATTGTTAGGAGTTAGTACCACCTGAGTTTGGAGTTAAAGTTAGCAATTACCAATTACCAATTACCAATTACCCATTACCAATTACCCATTACCAATTACCAATTCTCATCAACCAGTATTTCTCATCCCAGCGGCAATTCCGTTAATAGTTAACAGCGCACCTCTGAGCAATTCTCCTTTGCTGTAACGCGAGTGGATTACTCCAGAACTTGCGCTGGTTTTACTGTGTCGCAAACGTTTAAGTAAAGATACCTGAATAAATCCAAGAGGTACAATAGTACCATTTCTTAACTGTACCGAACGCTGTAAAACAGGATCTCCATCTAAAAGTCTTTCATGTCCGGTGATTTGTAAGACTAAATTTCTTGTCAGGTAGTATTCGCTGGAAATTTGGTTGAATACTCCATCAAAGCGCTGCTTATCTTCGGGTTTGGATAGTTCTTCTACATAGTGTCGAGCCATTTGTAAATCGACTTTTGCCAAGGTCATTTCTACTTTGGAAATCACCATTTTGAAAAATGGCCACTTTCTGTAGAAGCATTGTAGTAACTGTATGTGGTCGTCGGGGGCTTCGTTTAAAAATTCTTGTAAAGCTGTACCGACTCCGTACCATGCAGGTAGTAAAAATCTGGTTTGTGTCCAGCTAAATACCCAAGGAATTGCCCGTAAACCGCTTAAACCCTTGTTACCCGACGGACGACGAGCGGGACGAGAACTGATTTGTAGTTGACTAATTTCTTCAATGGGCGTAACTTGATGAAAAAAGTCTATAAAATCGGGTTGTTCGTAAATTAAATCCCGATAATGCGATCGCGATCGCGCTGATAATTCTTCCATAATATCGTTCCAGGGTTCGATATTGTCAAACCCAGCGCTGAGTAGACTGGCTTGGATTACCGCAGTGGTGATGGTTTCGAGATTGTACAGTGCCAAATTAGGTAAGGAGTATTTAGAAGCTAAAACTTCTCCTTGTTCGGTAATTTTGATCCGTCCGTTGATACTTTTACCTGGTTGGGCTAAAATTGCTTCGTAAGCGGGACCGCCACCGCGTCCGACTGAACCACCCCGTCCATGAAAGATTCGCACGCTTAAGCCATATTCTTCGGCGATTTGCTGCAATGATTTTTGGGCTTTGTGAATCTCCCAATTACTACTCAAAAAACCAGAGTCTTTATTACTATCGGAATACCCCAACATGATTTCTTGTAAGTTGGGATTTAAGGGAGAAACTGGGGAAGAAAATGCCTCTTTATCTCCTTGTCCCCTTGTCCCCTTGTCTTGTTGATAGGCTGCATATCCTCCCGCGAGTAGTGCGCGATACAGAGGAAGGGAAAACAAGTCTCGCATGACTTGTCTAGAACGCTGTAAGTCTTCTACTGTTTCAAATAAGGGGACTACTCGGATTGTACCGATGGCGGTTCCGGGATCGTAAAGTCCTGCTTCTTTGGCTAAGAGTAATACTTCAAGTACGTCGCTGACCGAGCGACACATACTAATAATATAAGTTTGACAGATATTGCAACCAAATTCTTGTTGTAGCGATCGCAATACACGCATCGTTTCTACAACTTCGTTGGTTTTATCTCCAAACGCCAACTGTGCGGGAATTAATGGTCTTCTGGTTTGCAGTTCTTCTATCAACCAAGCAATTTTCTGCTCTTCTGGTAGTTCTTCGTAATTTGTCTGTAAAATTCCGAGATATTCTAAAATTTCGCCGATTGCACTACTGTGACGGGTTGATTCTTGGCGAATATCTAGTTGTGTCAAATTAAAGCCAAAAATTTCAACTTGAGTGAGCAGATTTTCTAACTGCTGACACTTTAAACCCGTTTGTGATAAGTTGCGTTGAATTAACCTTAAATCTGTTAAAAATTCAGCTTCGGAACGGTAAATTGGAGCTTTGTCGTCTTTGATAATTTCGCGCTTCCACAATGCTGAATTACGTTCCCGTGTATTTTCCAGTCGCTTGACTACATAAGCGAGTTTCAACCGATAAGGTTCCTGACGATAACGTAAAGCCAATGCATCGTATACTCCGCTCATCTGAGACTGTTCGATTTCCAGGGATTCTAATAAGTCCGGTAGAACATCGCTCCAGTGCAGTGATACACTTAATAATTCAATTAATGCTTTAGCGGATTCGATGTATTTTTCTAACACCATATGGCGTTGATAACAAGCCGTCTGCCAAGTTATTTCTGGTGTTACTGATGGATTCCCGTCTCTATCGGAACCCACCCAAGAACCAAATTGACAAAAGCTTTTAATTGGTGGCTCAAGTCTAGGAAAGGTTGAATTCAAAGCGTATTTTAGACGCTCGTACAATTGCGGAATAGCATCAAACAATACCGATTGAAAATAGTGCAGCGCATAATCTACTTCATCCAGTACGCTGGGTTTAAACTGATGTAGTTCGTCGGTACGCCACCATAAACGAATATCTTCTAATAATTGAGAGCGGAGTTGAGTTGTTTCCCAAGAATATCCCCCTGCGGTCATATTGCCAGAACGCTTTTCTGATGCATCGAGTTTTTGCAGTAAATCTACTACTCGTCGCTGTTTATCTCGAATCGTTGGACGGACGATTTCAGTCGGGTGAGCTGTAAACACTAAACCCACGTCCAATTGTGCAATTAAGCGTTGAATTTGTCCGGGTGGTACGTTTAATTTAAATAACTTAGGAAATAATTCGGCGAAGGTTCCTTTGTCTTTTATGTTAGGTTTGGCTTGCCAATTTTTGACTAATAAATCTGCATTAACTCCAT
Source organism: Rivularia sp. T60_A2020_040 (assembly GCA_015272215.1). GTDB lineage: Bacteria > Cyanobacteriota > Cyanobacteriia > Cyanobacteriales > Nostocaceae > Rivularia. Next base: position 20,639 of record JACYMD010000090.1, read on the forward strand.
CGTTTAAATGAACTTCCTCTTGCTGGTGATTGCTCGAATAAATAATATTGGGTAAAGTTTCTGTTTCCCCATCTTCTTCATAGCGAGTCAATTGTTGCTGCTGTTCGTAGTCTTGTTCTACGATGTTGATCAACTGAAAATACAAAGCAAATCCACGAGCTGCCCTAATTGCTTCATTAATATTTAATTGTTCAATTAAGCTCGATACTGAAGCCGCTTGGTTATCCGTTGCTTGTCCTTCTGGGGAACATAAATCGCGTAACTGTTTGAGGAGATCTACCATTTGTTGTCCGCATTCTTCGCGGAGAACCAATTCCCACATTTCCTCAACGATTTGCAAGCGATGGCGCAAAAACAAATCTGATGCGGGGTAGATACTTACAGCCTGAGTCGAAGGGTATAAAACGGTACTCATATCCTAAATAATATATAGAGCTGATTACTGTTTATTATTTTTTCGTGGTTCTGCACCCACATCTCATCAACTTTCCATCCAAATACGGGTTAATACTTTTTATACTGCGTATCCTGCTTTAATCTGCCGAATTTGAAATTGGAAAATCAAGTAGAGGTAGGCGTTCGCCACGAAATAATTCTTCACTGGCTTGTCCTACGGCTATGAGTGCTTCTCGCGTAGCTTTTTCTGCTAATACTAATGTTAGGACAGAAACGGTACCAGCTTGCAGGATGACGGACTGGGGAATTGAGAATAAGCCCAAATTTAATTCGGCTTGAGATGACTTAGAATTAACAGACTCAGGTGACATAGATATTTTTGACGATGCAGTAAGATAAGTTAAATAAAACACAAAAATTCACAAATGGAGAGCTTAATCGTTATTTACTCCGTTAATATGGGCAAATTAAATCAGTCAACAAGTAAACCAATCAGATCGCAAAAGTGTTAAGAAAAACTTCCTAGCTAAATAGTTCGATTATTCTAGTTTACTAGTACTCGCCAGCCCTTTGTGCGTCTGCTCAATTTCTTTTCGTCCACAACAGATGAAAACAGCCTTTATACAAACCCAACAATCATTAGCACAGTGGGTAAGCCAAGCAACAGGAATCAACTCTTTGGGGGTAAAAGTCCGGTTGCGAGGAAATGACCTGCACATTCTGTGTGAATCACAATCTGGACCTGCTCGCTGGCAAACTTTATCCGATTTGCTTAAAGCACTACAGCAAACTGATTTAGATGCGTTAGCAAAAAGCGAACAGTCTTCAATATACCAAGTTTTCGTTTATGGAAAGAAAAAAAGCGAAAAACGCCCCGAATGGTGTCACAAGGTTTACTTAAATCAACTTGACAAGCATTTAGAAGAGGTAAATCTGGCGCTTTTAACAGCCCATAAGCCAAGCGGAGCGCTAATTCTATCGAACGAAAGTTTAGCCCGTCAAGGAGATCCTTCGGCAATTGCTCGCTATCTTAGCGAAACCCTGAGTACTTTTGGTGTAGCAGTCCAAGTCAAGGTCAGAAAACAACAGCCATCAGACAGCATTGCTGAAAATAAAAGCCGTTTATGGGTGTTTTGTCAATCAAATTACACACCAGATCCATCTTTAATTGCTGAACCTGTAGCAGCGAAATTACGACATCTGAAGTTATTGGGCTATCAAGATGCAGTTATTTCTACACAAGTTGTTGGCGAAACTCAACCAGATTGGCTGCTGCTGATTGATTTAACACCCCCAGAGGTGATGCTCAAGGAATGGGCTAGGTGGGGAGATGTACAAGCTATTGTCAGGCTTTTAAACCTGGGATTTGCTAATTCTAAGGTGGAGGTGCAAGCTTCTTTACAAGATTCAACGCTACATATATTTTGTACCCCAGGATCTGAATCTTCAGAAGCTTCAGTAATTCCACTTAAAACATTGTGTTTAGATAAAATTGTTCCGACTTTAGAAGCACTAGCTCCCCAAGGTATATTATCGGCAGCGATTTACGGACAACAAACAGTTTCATCTTCCGAACCCGCTTGGATCGATTGGCTGTCTTTACCAGCTAAGGAGCATCCCGCTTTAGCAACAGCACCGATTGAATTAGCTAATTCTGGCGATATTGAAGCAATTACTTTTTTACTGCAACGTTTACTCAATCCCAATTTAGACAACCGTTTAAAAACTGGCGGTATTCGCGTAATTTTGCGGCGTAAACAAGATTTATTACACATCATGTGCGATGCTCCAGTATGTCCAGCACGCAAACAAGTAGCTGCCAAGGTGATTAATTTTATTAACCATTTGCAGTTGTCGGACCTTGGAGGAGTGCGCGTTTACGGACGACGTGCCGGTAATAAAAAACCATTTTGGCAATCAGGTAGGGATTTTAAGCAGCGTCAACGAGTAGTACCCGAAGCGACTCCAGAATTTGCTGCAACTTCCGCCTACGTACAGGAGCTGTTACCCAACGACAACGAATCTGTATTACGTCCCGATTTAACCACCGAAGAAATCCATGCATTTGTTACTAATGTAACCAAAGATTGGGGTGAAACTGTCAAAAACTGGTTTTTAAGAACCCAGTTATTTATTGAAAAACAGCCATCTGAATCAAATTCGCAAACAAAACTTCGTCGCCTTGCTTTAGTTTGGGGTAGCCTGGGATTATTACTCAGTTTACAAACTGATTGGCTAATAGGTTCAATTTTGACTACTTTTGCATCCCCAACTGCAACAGTTACTCAATCCCAGCCAAATACAAGCACCGAAGAAACAAAAACGGCGTATCTTTCCAACACCAGCCAAGAAAAACCCAACCCTAACTCAAACTCAGTATTTAACGGTTCTAACTTCACCACCCAAAACAACTCCAACCGAGGTAAAGCAACAGCAACCGCTATACTTTTAGCAGCGCGATCGCAACTTCCCAGTTTTAATGCTCGGCAGTTAGATGAACAATTGGCGTTATATAAACAGCGTCTGCTAAAAAATGGTGCGCCACCCGATGTATTAATTATCGGTTCTTCCCGTGCTTTACGAGGTATAGATCCAGATGCCTTGAAAAAGGGTTTAGCAACAGAAGGTTATCCAGATGTTGATGTTTTTAATTTCGGTATTAACGGTGCCACAGCCCAAGTTGTAGATTTTGTGATTCGTCGCGTGCTTCAGCCATCGGAATTACCTCATACAATTATCTGGGCAGATGGTTCTCGTGCCTTTAATAGCGGTAGGGGAGATAATACCTTTGATACGATCGCCGCATCACCTGGTTATCAATATGCTCTCAAAACATCTTTAGCACGAGTTGGCTCTACAAATACCCCAAAAACTGCCAGAGAAGCAGAAATTGCCAAACAAAAAAATAATGGCTATGAAATTATTAACGATAAATTAAGTCAAGGATTTGCCACTATTTCAAATTCCTACCACAAACGCGACCAATTAAAAACTCAAATTAACAAAATATATAAATCTCTACCGATAATTAGGGCTTTGAAGACAGATTATACAAGGGATTCAACAAATCTTTCTGAAGATGTTGACAATTACGCAGTAGACTTTGACGGATTTTTACCTTTATCCATCCGCTTTGAACCCAATACTTATTATCAAAAGCACCCAAGAGTTGCGGGTAATTACGATCAAGATTATCAAAGTTTTGATTTAATTGGCGAGCAAAATGCAGCTTTACAAGCATTACTCAACTACACAGAATCTCAAAATATAAATCTAGTGTTCGTAAATATGCCCTTGACGGCAGATTATTTAGATCCTGTACGTACCAAATACGAACAAAAGTTTGAGGAATATATGCTGAGTTTTGCAAATCGTTCCAACTTCGTTTACCGCAACTTAAGTCAAATATGGCTGGAAGCCAACGATTATTTTTCCGATCCCAGTCACCTCAACCGTTACGGTGCATACGAAGTATCTAAAAAACTCGCCAAAGATCCGATGATTCCCTGGAGTGGGAAGTAAGAAGAAGATGGGGAGATAAGGGGATGGGGAGACAAGGGGATGGGGAGAGGTTTTATCCACCAACAACTATCAACTGTCAACTATTAACCATCAACTGTCAACTGTCAACTGTCAACTGTCAACTGTCAACTAACTCAAAGATGAATTTCATTTCCTTTGCCTACGGACTATTTTTACTGAGCGTATTGGGAATTTATTGGTCTGTAGAACAACAAAGGTTGCGACTGTGGACTTTAATAATTGCCAGCTTAATTTTTTATGCGTCTAACCAAATTTACTATGTACCGTTGTTGTTGACGCTAACTTATATTAATTTTCGTTTGGGGTTAGCCCTCGGACAAAATACTTCTCCCGGAAAACATACTCTTGATTGGCGAATTTCTAATGAGCAGTGGCAATTTGCTCAAGCTGATTGGAATCGTCATCGTTTGAAAGTTTTATGGCTGGGTATTAGTTTAAATATTCTGTTGCTATTTGGTTTCAAGTATTTGCCGCCTTTATTCAACTTCTTTAATCCCAGCGTTGCTCATCCTGTGGGAAGTGGAAGTACTTTTAAAGCGATAGCACCATTAGGGATATCATTTTTCACTTTTGAGTGTATTGCTTATCTAGTAGATGTTTATCGCGGCGCACCTGCTGCGGAGCAGTTTATTCTATTTGCTAGTTACAAATCTTTCTTCGCCAAGTTGATTTCGGGTCCGATTACTCGCTACCATCATTTGGAGAACCAGTTTAATCATCTGAAGTTTCCTCATGCCAATACTATCGCTGAAGGCTTGTGGTTAATTGCTAGGGGTGCGGCAAAAAAAGCTCTTTTAGCAGATAATTTAGGAATTTTTGTAGATTTAGCTTTTAGCAGCTTGCAAAGAGCGGGTAGCCTCGATTTGTGGTTGGCTACTTTTGCTTATGGCTTACAACTATATTTAGATTTTAGCGGTTATGTAGATATTGCTCGTGGTAGTGCTTTGCTTTTCGGTTTAGTGTTGCCAGAAAATTTCAATCATCCTTATTTCAGCACGAGTATTGCCGACTTTTGGCGACGCTGGCACATGACTTTAGGTGATTGGCTGCGTAATTACCTTTACTTTCCTCTCGGAGGTTCCCGTAAAGGTTTAACTCGCACCTGCTTCAACTTAATGATTGTTATGGTTATCGCCGGAATCTGGCATGATGCAGCTTTAGGATGGCTTGTTTGGGGTGCTTATCACGGTTTTGCATTAGTCGTACACCGTTTAACTGATGTGATTAGCGATCGATTTGAACCTTTAGAAAATTTTTGGCAAAATCCCGCAGGGGTAATTTTAGCTTGGCTGCTTACTCAGTTAATGGTTTTCACTTCATGGATATGGTTCCGCTTACCTAATTTACAAGATTCTTGGTTAGTAATTACCCATCTGTGGAGTCGTCCTGCCGATGCACAATTTGCCCAAAAAGTCTATATAGAAGCTCTGAATATTAGTCAATATCAATTAGCTGCGTTATTAATTGGTATTGCAACTGCTATGGGCATCAGCTACACCTTCAGCAATCGTCTCAAACTAGAGCTTAATTGGCATTTAAAACTCCTATTCATCCCACTATGCCTCTGGGCAGTTTGGGTTTTAGCCCCCGAAGGTCGATTACCTTATATATACTTTGATTTTTAAATTTAGGGAATTGGTAATGGGTAATGGGTAATGGGTAATGGGTGATGGGTAATTGGTTAATTAATAACTCAAAACTCAAAACTCAAAACTCCTAACTCAAAACTTTATATAAAATTTACTTATATCTTAAATAAGTGATAAATATTTAAGCAAATGCTCCTAAGTGAATAAACTAATGTATATTGATAAATAAGAGGCAAGAGAAATCGCGCCTAATTATAAAACAAATAAAAAGCAATTATCCGAACCATGACAACCACATTACAAAGACGCGAGAGCGCTTCTGCGTGGGAACAGTTCTGCGGATGGATCACCAGCACCAACAACCGTTTATATATCGGTTGGTTCGGTGTATTGATGATTCCTACCCTCTTAGCTGCAATCACCTGTTTCATCATCGCTTTTGTTGCAGCACCTCCTGTAGACATCGATGGTATCCGTGAGCCTGTAGCAGGTTCATTGATTTACGGAAACAACATCATCTCTGGTGCAGTAGTACCTTCTTCCAACGCAATTGGTTTACACTTCTACCCCATCTGGGAAGCAGCTTCCTTAGATGAGTGGTTGTACAACGGTGGTCCTTACCAGTTAGTAGTATTCCACTTCTTAATCGGAGTATTTTGCTACTTAGGTCGTGAGTGGGAATTATCCTACCGCTTGGGTATGCGTCCTTGGATTTGCGTTGCATTCTCCGCTCCAGTAGCAGCAGCAACCGCAGTATTCTTGGTTTACCCAATTGGACAAGGTTCTTTCTCTGACGGAATGCCTTTGGGAATCTCTGGAACCTTCAACTTCATGTTCGTGTTCCAAGCAGAACACAACATCTTGATGCACCCCTTCCACCAGTTAGGTGTTGCAGGTGTATTTGGCGGAAGCTTGTTCAGTGCAATGCACGGTTCTTTGGTAACTTCAAGCTTAGTACGTGAAACCACCGAAACCGAATCTCAGAACTACGGTTACAAATTCGGTCAAGAAGAAGAAACCTACAACATCGTAGCCGCACACGGTTACTTTGGTCGTTTGATTTTCCAATATGCTTCCTTCAACAACAGCCGTAGCTTGCACTTCTTCTTAGCAGCTTGGCCTGTAGTAGGAATTTGGTTTACCGCTTTGGGAGTCAGCACCATGGCTTTCAACTTGAACGGTTTCAACTTCAACCAGTCTGTAATCGATTCTAGTGGTAGAGTAGTAAACACCTGGGCTGATGTATTGAACAGAGCAAACTTGGGTATGGAAGTAATGCACGAGCGCAACGCTCACAACTTCCCCTTAGATTTAGCTGCTGCTGATGCTGCACCAGTTGCAATTAGCGCTCCCTCAATCAACGGTTAATAACTAAATAAATGTAGAGACGTAATATATTACGTCTTTACCAAGTATAGAAAACGCTTTCCGAGTAATCGGGAGGCGTTTTTTGCTGTGGAATTTTTAAGATAATTTAAGATAATTTAAGATAATTTTCATACAAGAATATTGCTGATTCAAAAAGTCTTTTTAAACCAAACTTTTCTCTAAACAAATGACACAATATTCAGTACCTCGCCACATATTATTTGAATTTTTAAAAAAAGAAAACCCCATCTTTTGATAAAGTTTCAAAGCTACCAAGTTATCTAATTCAACCATAATAGTTAATCGCTGAAAATTAAGGTTTATTGCTTCAAATTCAACAGCTTGAATGAGACTATAACCGATTCCCTGTCTTCGATAATTCCTATCCACTAGAAGCGATTGTAAATAAGCAGTAGAATTTCCATCTGCTAATTCAATGTCATCATGTCGAGGAACAAATTGTACGGTACCTACAATAGTTGAATTAATTAAAGCGATGAAGATAACCCGCTTTCCTTCCTTGTGTTCCATAACCTCTCTTCGCAGTATATTATGAATATAAATATCTGCATCTCGCCATAAAAAAAACTGTTCGATATCTTCAGGATTTATTTTTCTGATTAAAATCATCCATGCTCAAATAGAAAATAATTAATAATATAATCTAAATTAATAATCTATTACTTGATTGTTGTTAAAGACTTTTCTTGATTTATCTCGTTGTCCCCTTCTGCCAGTAAGATAAGCAAATAGTCTCAACTAAATCTCAACTAAATATATATTATGGAAGGTTCTTGGCAACACGAATACATCGTAACTAATGGGGTAAACCTACACTACGTAACCCAAGGAAGCGGCTCTTTGATGTTAATGCTTCACGGTTTCCCGGAGTTTTGGTACTCGTGGAGACATCAAATTCCAGAATTTGCTGCAAATTTTCAAGTAGTTGCACCAGATTTACGCGGTTATAACGATAGCGAAAAACCTGCATCGCAGGCTGCTTATGTAATGAATGAATTAGTTCGTGATGTAGAAGGTATTATTAGAGGATTGGGATATGAAAAGTGCGTGCTGGTGGCACACGATTGGGGAGGAGCAATTGCTTGGAATTTTGCTTACGATTATCCAGAGATGGTAGAACGATTAATTATTATGAATTGTCCCCATCTTGCTAAATTCTCGGAAGGTTTACGAACTCCTCAGCAATTATTACGTAGTTGGTATATGTTCTTTTTCCAACTACCTTTAATTCCTGAATTATTTCTCCAAGCTCAAGACTATCAGTTTATTGAAAATGCTTTTAAAGGTATGGCAATTAATAAAAGTGCTTTCAGTAAACAAGATATTGATGCTTATAAAGACGCTGCTGCTAAACGTGGAGCTTTAACATCAATGATAAATTATTACCGGAATCTTTTTAATTCAGCAACGTTTAATCGAAATTGGAGCATTCTCGAAGTTCCAACTTTGATGATTTGGGGAGAAGAGGATACTGCATTAGGAAAAGAATTAACTTATGGTACCGAAGCCTATGTTAAAGACTTCCAAATTAAATATATTCCTAATTGTAGCCACTGGATACAGCAAGAACAGCCACAGTTAGTAAATCAGTATATACGAGACTTTTTGAGTGCTTAATTTCATCTAATTTATCGTTACTCAGTCTTTTTATTTGCAGCTTTGGGAGAATATAGTTCCAAACAAGATATATAATTGTTCGTGTATTTTCCCTGTATATTTTTATCTGTTTAAATTTCATTTTTATTCTACGTAAAATCATCATTTAAATCAAAAAAATATACTCAGTATTAGCTGCTCTTAATAAAAATTTACATTAACCAATCAAGAATTATCCCGACTCAAAAATAGCTGAAAACCTTGATAATCTTAAGTTGAATAAATCAAATAAATAATCTACTCCCCGATTGTCTCAAATGAAAACGATTATCACTGTGAAGCTTTGTCGTTAATCCTTATACTCTAGTGATTTAGTGAGATAATATGAGTGTGAGGAAATGAACGGAAGATATTTGATTGCAAAAGGGGAAAATTTTATGATTAACAAACTTGTGGCTACTTTAACTATAACTATAGTGGCTCCCCTGTTTTTCGCTAGCTCTGTTAAAGGAGAAAATCCGCAGGATGTACAAAAGCTGCTTAAAACTGGAGAATGCGTTGCTTGCGACTTGTCAGGAGCAAATCTGCGCGGTTCACATTTAATAGGTGCTGATTTGAGAGGTGCAAATCTTCAGGGAGCAAACCTCGAACACGCAAATCTTGAAGGTGCTGACTTGACTCGTGCAAATCTAGAAGACGCTAAACTAAGTTCAGCTTTCTTAACAAATGTTAATTTTAAGAAAGCGAATTTGAATGATGCTAACTTAACTAACGCTCAAATTTACGACTCCAATGTTTATCAAGCATCGATGGAAGATATTAATATCACCAATGCTGAGATATTCCATACAGGAATTGGTGTTGGTGGAGAAGATTTAGATATTCCGGATTGGGACTAGATTTTCCCCATTGGGGATTAATTTCTCCGCATTGGCTCAGTAACAAGCTTCTGAAGCGTAATTAGCAAAAGTAACTAATTTTTCTTGTAAACTTAGCGATAAAACCACCAAATACAAAACAAAAGAATAATCCACAATTCTCCGACTTCTAGTGTAATTCTTTTAGAAGTCGGAGTTTTTGATCTTAAGCAATTACTGCTTTAATTAATAGACCATAACAAATTGTATATTTTTTGATGCAAAATACGTTTATACTAAGATTTGATAAAAATTAAAAATTCAGCAGATTTTTGCATAATCTGTAGTTAAATGGCTATGATTATTAACAACTTGCACGTGCAGGATACAATTTGGTCTTGGGAATTCTAGTTCCTCTAACTGAGAACTCCTTCATTACTAGAAAGAATCAATCCTGTTCGCTTCTAGCTGATAACTGCTTTGAATAACTTTCAACCTCAGAGTTGAACGAGCGAGTAGCAGCCCCTAGAAGAATCAAAAACAAGTCCTACCATCATGGAAGCCACAATGCAAGAACCGGAAATCGTGGAAACTCAAACTTCAGAGGCAAAAGTCCCAGAAATGAACAATCCTACTGGAACTATAACTAAAATACAGCCTTCCACGCAGTCTCAAGAGCAATGGCTAAAATACGGAGAACAACTTTCTGGGTTTTTAGCCACATTGCCGGATTATGCGGGAACTTTCTTTAATAAATATAAGCAGCCATTGATTTACTTTGGCATAGCTTTAGGTGCATTAATCGCAGTTAGAGTAGTGCTAGCTGTCTTGGATGCATTGAACGATATTCCTTTAGTAGCCCCAACCTTTGAATTAATTGGTATTGGCTATTCTGCTTGGTTTATTTACCGCTACCTACTCAAAGCCTCCACTCGTAATGAGTTGACTAGCGAAATAACAACCCTCAAATCACAAGTAGTAGGCAAAAATGCTTAAAAATGCCTAATACTTGAGGGACATATTTACCTACGTTATGTAGGTAGATTTATTGCAAGAGTATCTTGCTCGTAAATTCCCAATAATTTGATTATGCAGACAAACGGACAAGTATTATTAATATATTCATTGATAAATTATCAATAATACTTATCCGTTTTTAATTTAAGTATTACTACTGTTGACCCACCACATATTTTGATTTTATGGATGGCAGTTTACCTGTTTTCACTAAGGCTTGGTGAATCATTGTTGCCACCTCTGCACGGCTAGCTTCTTGATTCGGGTTGAATAAAGCAGGTTCTGGATGATTAACAACAAGATTATTCGCTGTAGCAATTGCAACTTTTTCCCTTGCCCACTGAGGAATTTGATCGGCATCTTTGTAGACGCTTAAAACTTGCTCTGGGGAAGCGGAAGTCTTTAAATTCAGTCCAGTCACAAGAGATACAATAACTTGTACTCTAGGAATCTTCTGTTCGGGGTTAAAAGAATTATCGGGATAACCAGTCATGAATTTTGTGCCGACAGCTTGTTTAATCGCTGATTCTGCCCAAAATTTTTCTGGTATATCTTTAAATACTTTTTGGTTGTTACTAACGTCAGTTTGAAATGCTTTTCCAATTATGGAAGCAAATTCAGCACGGTTGACGGGTTGTTGTGGTCTATAGGTAAAATCTGGATAACCTTCGATAATTTTCCGTGATGAAAGTTCGTTTATAAAACGATTTGCCCAAAAATCAGCAGATACATCTCTAAAAGCGATGGGTGGGGGAATTGTCGGTAATTTTGTCGCTTTGGCTTCAACGGTAGGTGTTTGAGTTGGTGTTGGTGTTGGTGTATTAACCGCTACTGGTGTATTGGTAGCTTGAGGTTGTACATCAACACTAGATTTATTGCTATTGTCCGAAGATTGGATATCAGGTACTACTTGCTCTAAATCGGGAGGTAATTTTGTTGCAGGTGGTGCTACTAATAATGGTGGTATTACGGTGTCAACTGCTTCGCTTTCTAATAAAACTGGATTTGTTTGGGTTGGTGTAGTCTCAGTAACAGGTTGACGAGACTTAGGAATGTTGTTGGGTTCTGGGGAAGGTACTAACAACTTAGTTAAATTATCATTAGTACTAGATTGTACATTGTTACTAGCAGGAGCTTGTGAAAACAAGTTGCTAAAGTTCCAATTAGAATCTTTTCGGGAAAGCGACCAAAAAAGAATTGTACCGATAGTTAAGAAGGCAACTAGTATACCTATAAAATCGTCAAATCCCAAGTCATTGTCTGAAGATGACTGAGGATCTATTGGTGACTTGTTAGTCATCGTGATAATTACCCTGTTGGTATTAGAATTTGCATCTAACAAGATTAAGCCATAGACTACCCCTATTAACTAGTTTTTTTCAAGACAAATATTTATTTTTTAAGAATAGGGAAGAGGGAAGAGGGAATAGGTAATTGGTAATAATAACTAATCATCCGGATTTGATATAACTCCTCACTCCTCACTCCCGTACAGACGTAGCAATACGCCCCGTCTCTACAAAACTAACTCCGGTGGTACTAACTCTTTTCAAAGCACTCGTAATAAACTAGGAATACTATCAACTGCTTCCAGGTTGCGAATTTCATCTAGGGCTTTGTGAAAATTACCTTCAGTGACATCATGGGTAACTACTACAATTTCCGCGAGTTTTTCTTGAAAACCAGTTTGAACAACTGATTCTAGGCTGACTCCACATTTCCCGAAACAAGTACCTAGTTTACCGATTACTCCTGGCTGATCTTTTGTCAGGAAACGCGCATAAAATCGAGTAATAAGTTCTTCACTAGGAGCTAACTGACAATATTGTTGATGAAAACTAGCTAATAATGGGTCTAAATTAGGAATTTTATATTTTGAATTTTCAATTTTTGATTCAGGTAAACTTATAAGTTGAGAAACAAGATTTAAAATATCTGATGATACGGCGGAGGCTGTGGCACCTGCACCTGCACCTGGACCAAAAAACATTACTTGTCCGATGGGTTCTCCTTCTACAAGAATTGCATTATTAACGCCATTAATACTTGCTAAAGGATGTCCCAAGGGTACTAAAGTCGGATGAACTCTCACAGATACGGATAATTTATCAATTTTTTTGGCGATCGCCAATAGTTTGATCACAAATCCCAGTTTTTGGGCATAACTAATATCTGTTTTACTTACCTGCCGAATACCTTCACAATAAACATCTTCTCTTTTAATGCCCCCATCAAAAGCTATAGAAGCTAATATGGCTATTTTATCGGCAGCATCTAAACCTTCGACATCAGCGGTAGGATCTGCTTCTGCATAACCCAAGTTCTGTGCATCAGCTAGTACGGAGTCGAAACTACTACCTTCGCTCTGCATCCGCGTCAATATGTAGTTGGTCGTACCATTAATAATACCAGTAACCGCTTGAATACGGTTGACGCTCAAAGATTGCTTTAATGGTTGAATTACCGGAATCCCACCACCGACAGATGCTTCGAGCATTACATATACCCCCGCTTGATTGGCGGCTGTATATAATTCTTCACCAAAGCGGGAAATAACTGCTTTATTGGCAGTGACAACGTGTTTACCGTTGCGGATAGCTTTGAGCATCAGTTCTCTGGCTGGCTCTAATCCACCCATCACTTCTACAACAATGTCTATCTCTGGGTCGTTGACAATCGCTTCTAAATCTGTAGTGATAACTCCTGGTGGCAATTTGACTTCACGAGGTTTATCTAGCGATCGCACTCCGACGCGATATATTTCAATTTCTTCTAATAAAGGATGACGACCATCGCTATCTAATAATAATTGCACTGTACCGCATCCGACAGTGCCTAATCCCAGGATTCCCAGTTTAAAACCCACCTTATTTGCACCCAACTCCAGTAAATAATATAGGTAGGGCATATACCCTACCTAGAGTTTGCTTTGTCAAAAGTCAGCACTCAGCGGTACACCGCCGTTGCACGGTCAATCTGACATTTAGTAAGTTTCGACGTTCCAACGATGTGCTTTTTTGAGTTGCTTTTGGTAATCGCTCCACTCTACACCATCTTTAGCAGCAGCAGCAGAAAGAGCAGCATCAATACCATCTTCCATACCCTTCAAACCGCAAATGTAGGTATAAGTTTTTTCGTCCTTAACCATTTTCCATAATTCCTCAGCGTACTCCTCGCAACGGTGCTGGATGTACATTCTGCCGCCTTCTTTATTTTTTTGCTCGCGGCTGATAGCGTAAGTTAAACGGAAGTTATCGGGATACTTAGATTGTATTTCTTCTAACTCTTCTTTATAAAGAATGTTGGGAGTTGTAGGAATACCAAATATCAACCAAGCAAAACCCTTGAATTGATAGTCTGTATTTATCTTCCTTTCTTCATCCTTGAACATCCGCCACAAATAAGCACGGAAAGGAGCAATACCCGTTCCAGTTCCCATCATAATTATGTTGGCTTCCGGATCATCGGGTAACAACATCTCTTTACCCACAGGACCAGTAATTTGAACATCTGCTCCAGGTTCAAGACCAGTTAGGTAAGTTGAGCAAACACCGTAAACTGTTTCACCTGTCTCCGGATGCTTATACTCTAATTGGCGAACGCACAATGATACGGTTTGATCATTTAAATCATCACCATGTTGAGTTGAAGCGATGGAGTAAAGTCGGAGTTTCTCCGGCTTACCATTCTTGTCTACTCCCGGTGGAATAATACCGATACTTTGACCTTCTAAATAACGTAAATCTCCGCCGGAAAGGTCAAATTTGAGGTGACGAACGGTACCAATTCCGCCTTCACCAACTAATTCTTCATTAGATAAACATTTACCGACAAAAGGATCTTTGGGACGGTAAATATTTACGGGAATGTCAGCGTGTTTCTTGCTTTTCGCTTCAGTCATGGTGTTGCCTTTTTTATCCTTCTTTCTAGACTCTTTATCAGTCGCGTTACTTGCAACAGATATGGCTTCAACATTCCCTTGATCGCTAGCACCGTTAGCACCATTTGAAGCAAGATTGCCGTTAAGTTGCTCCAAAGTAGCCATCGACTGAATGCTCACAATTTTGCCGCCTAGACGAGAGATCCGCCGCATTTCTTGATTCATGCGGTTGTAAGGCACTCTGATGAATACACTGCCACTTTGACGAATTTGGTAGTTTGTTTTATCAGTTTCTTCGCTCTGACGTAAACCTACTACTTCATATAAAAAAACGCGGCTACCTGATTCACTGTTAGCAGTACTTTCAACAGCACCTTGATAATACATTTTTTCTACCACTCCGATTGATTACTTAACCCTTTCAAAAAAAAATTTCCCAAAATCACCATGCGTTAGTAAAGCCGAATTTCGGTATACCAAAAAACCATGGAGAAAGTGGAATAAACATATCCACCAGCCTTACTGCTCAAACTCACCTTAGTTGGCGCGGGGTTAGTTAAAGACACACCTGTTCACCTTCTAAGGTAAATGATAAGTTCTTCGCAGAATGTTAATAATGAGTCAATTTAATGTTTTTTTTGTCAAATTTGACCTCCTTATACGGAAGATAGCTTGCATTTACCAGGGTTCGGCAAACCATCACCGCCGAGGTCTATCAATAATATTGATAATAATTCACAAAAGGAAAATATTTTCCTTGTTCGCAAGACTTCTTCCACTTTTTTAAATCAGGCTATTCACCGTTATGATTGCTTATGACAAAAATATTCTTCGCTAAATTGCTTAGAACACTTATAACTACAATTTTTATTCGCAAAGGGTATTACCGATCGCGATACACCATCTGTAGCTATCCTTTGTCGGCAATTGAAGGTGATATAAGCAACTATAATCAGTTTTACGTGATGTGAAACATCTGTCAACCTTAATAAAGCGGTTTTGAAAACTCAACAAAAACCCACAAGCAAGAATTTTTTTTACCGTGCAATATATACAAAACTCAATTATGTACTTTGGTATACATTGTTTGTAATTTGACAATGATTTTGATACCATTAATCTCATAGGGGTTGCAGGATTGACAATTCAAAAATTTACACAATTATTTTTTGATTAATTAATTAAATTAATTAAAAATTACAGAAGTCGCGGCGATAAAATGTGTAAATTATCACAATAGTTCTTCAAATAAAAAATGAAATAAAACAATTTTTTAATTAGTAATTGGATATTTGTAATTCTAGATAGCCCACAGAAAAGTATTTTTTTCCGGGGTAAAACTTGTATATGATACCTCAGTTCTGTTACAATCCCAAGTATTGCTAGGACTAAATACTTACAGCAAAAATCTCGACTAACAAGGCGGGGATCAAGTAATAAGAGCTATTATTTACCCGTTTAGGCTCGTGAACTATTGCTGTGCAGCAACGACCCAGGGCGACCGATAGGGAACTCCTGACCTAGGATAAAACTGTCTGTGTAAAAAAAAATATTGATTCAGTCATCTTTAGAAACTAATTAGAGGGAATTTATGACAAGTAAGCCGGATCGCATTGTAATGATTGGAGTTGCTGGAGACTCCGGATGCGGTAAATCGACATTCTTACGTCGCTTAATCGATTTGTTTGGTGAAGAATTTATGACAGTTATCTGTTTAGATGACTATCATAGTTTAGACCGTAAGCAGCGTAAACAAACAGGGATAACAGCCCTAGATCCAAGAGCAAATAATTTTGACTTAATGTATGAGCAAATGAAAGCTCTTAAAGAAGGTCAAGGGATTGATAAACCGATATACAACCATGAAACCGGCGAAATAGATCCTCCTGAAAGAATAGAACCAAATCATATTATTGTAATAGAAGGATTGCATCCTTTATATGATGAGCGGGTGCGTTCTTTACTTGACTTCAGTGTCTATTTAGATATCGGCGATGAAGTTAAAATTGCTTGGAAAATCCAACGGGATATGGCAGAAAGAGGTCACAATTACGAAGATGTGTTGGCTGCCATTAATTCTCGTAAACCTGATTTTCAAAACTATATTGAACCGCAAAGAGAATTTGCTGATGTGGTACTTCAGGTGTTACCAACCAATTTAATTAAAGACGATAAAGAACATAAAGTGCTTAGAGTCCGGATGCTACAACGGGAAGATAAGGAAGGTTTTGAACCAGCTTATCTGTTTGATCAAGGTTCAACAATTCAATGGACTCCTTGTGGACGTAAGCTGACTTGTTCTTACCCCGGTATGCAAATGTACTATGGCTCCGATGTATATTACGGTCGTTATGTCTCCGTATTAGAGGTTGATGGTCAATTTGATAACCTTGATGAAGTTATTTATATTGAGACGCATCTGAGCAACACATCTACTAAATATCAAGGAGAGATGACTCATTTGCTGCTTCAGCACCGCGAATATCCTGGTTCTAATAACGGAACGGGTTTATTCCAAGTATTGACTGGTTTAAAAATGCGTGCTGCTTATGAACGCTTAAGCCAGAAAGAAGCCAAAATGGCTGTTGAAGTTTAGTAATCGGGTCTGAAAAAGTTTTGACCATTTTTGAAAACCATAATTATTTTTACGGGGACATCTAAGTGGTGTCCTTTTTTTTAATAAAAATAAATTAGCGCAAATTAACTCATATAGCAAATAAAACAGATATTTTCAAGTTAGTTACGATAACTATCAACATTTAAAAAGTTAATATAATACTGATTATTAGCTGCAAAAATATTGGTATGATTGCAGGTTAAGTGACTTAATAAAATGCCAACATGAATTAAGTCTAAATACTCTAAAAAGGAGGAATTTAATTTGACTCGTCGCTATCTATTTACTTCCGAGTCAGTGACCGAAGGTCATCCAGATAAAATCTGCGACCAGATTTCTGATACCATTTTGGATGCTTTGCTCGAACAAGATTCCACAAGCCGCGTTGCTGCGGAAGTAGTGGTTAATACAGGCTTAGTGTTGATTACTGGGGAAATTACCAGTAAAGCTAACGTCAATTACATGGATCTCGCTAGAAAGAAAATAGCTGAGATTGGTTATACCGATGCTGTAAATGGTTTCTCTTCCAATAGTTGCTCGATTTTAGTCGCTTTGGACGAACAATCAGCAGATATTGCTCAAGGAGTAAATACTGCTCACGAAACCCGTCAAGAGGATAGCGAAGAACTATTCGATAAAATTGGCGCTGGAGACCAAGGTATCATGTTTGGTTTCGCTTGTGACGAAACTCCCGAATTGATGCCTTTACCCATCAGTCTTGCTCATCGTATTGCTCGGAGACTTGCAGTAGTTCGCAAAACTGGTCTATTACCTTATCTACGTCCTGATGGCAAAACTCAGGTAAGTATCGTTTACGAAGATGGCAAACCTGTAGGTATTGATACCATCCTGATTTCTACCCAGCACACGCCTACTATTGGTGATATTACTGATGAAGCAGCAGTGCAAGCAAAAATCAAACAAGACTTGTGGGATAGCGTAGTTGAAGCTGTATTCGGTGATATTGACATTAAGCCCTCCGAGCAAACCCGCTTTTTAGTTAATCCTACCGGCAAATTTGTGATTGGTGGACCCCAAGGAGATTCAGGTCTTACTGGACGCAAAATTATTGTCGATACCTATGGTGGTTATTCTAGACATGGTGGCGGAGCTTTTTCCGGAAAAGACCCCACGAAGGTAGACCGCAGTGCTGCTTATGCTTGTCGCTATGTAGCGAAAAACATTGTTGCTGCTGGTTTAGCAGAAAAATGTGAAGTGCAATTGAGTTATGCCATTGGTGTCGCAAGACCTGTGAGCATAATGATCGAAACTTTCGGTACGGGTAAAGTTGATGAGCAAACTTTGCTCGAATTAGTTCAAAAGCATTTTGAACTGCGCCCTGCGGGTATTATTCATGCCTTCAATTTGCGTAAATTGTCAAATGAACGAGGCGGACGTTTTTACCAGGACATCGCGGCTTACGGTCATTTTGGACGTAGTGATTTAGACTTACCTTGGGAAAATACTGATAAAGCTCAGATTTTAAAGCAAGAAATAGCCGAATTGAATTCGGTAGCAATACCAAATTCTACTAAAGCTTTGAGTCTTTCCTAAATGAAGATTGCCCCGTTTTTCATGAACGGGTAGCTGTTTTCTCAACAGAAAGACGCAATCAAACATTTTCAACTTACATAGAAAGTGAGGAGCAAACTCGGGGTTTGTAATTCCTCACTTTTTTTTGGTATCGTATTTGGTATAATCCTTGATTAATTCTAACGGGTTTCCACAACAGGAAGAAAATCAATAAAACACACCCTTAGTGGTAATAAAATATGTTAAGTTTTAACACTTAATTAGTTGAATACTATAAAGCTCGTGCAAAGTATCTAGCGATTAGACTTTTGTAACTGTTATAAAAGAAGATGATCATAAATATTGATTAATATATTGATTTAAATTCACCGCCTTAACTAATGTATAAATTATGGCGGGAGGGTAAGGAGATTTGAGGAATGCGAACTCAAAAGCCAACCGCACTTAACAGCAGTTCACGAAGTAAACAAGTGTCAGAAGATGTACCCTCAAATGATGAACTGCCTACTTTAGAATTTCCTTCAAGCGGGAAACTCAAGGCTAGTTCTAGACGCATTCATCAAAAAATTGGCTGTGGATATTTTGTGGCGATCGCTATTGGTTTCTTTGGTTCGCTTGTTGGGTTAGCAATTGCCAATTCATATCGCGCACGAGAAATCAGGCAGTTTAATCATGCCCAATATCAAACCCAAATGCTGGCAGATTATAAAAATGCTCTAACTGAAGCACAATTGCACAGTTATAGTTTGGCTGCACTGGTAGAAGAACCCCAAAAACTTTTTCGTAAAAAAGCTGAATTTTCCCAAAATATTGACGAAATTAAAGATGTTGAAGTAAAAATTTCCGAATTTATCAATAGTAAACCTGGGAGATTAGCCGCTACTGAAGCGACTCTTCAGGCATTATTGCGATATTACGAAATGAATTTGGAGTCTTACACGCAACAATTAGACTCAATAATTAGCCAAGTGGAAGAGCAGTCGGAATCTTCAGAATTAATTGCCGTTCAACAACAATTACTTCAACTGACACGCTCTCAAACAGCTATGCGCTTAGAACAATTGAATCAGACACTAAGTAATATTCTTCAAAGCGCCCAGGCACAAGAGGCTCAAAGAGCAAAAAACTTAGAATTTTCCAAAGGAATTGAAAGAACAATCACGATCGCGAGTATGCTAGTTTCAGTGGCGATCGCCGTTGTGGTGGCTTGGCGAACTTCCCGCGCTATAGCTGAACCAGTGGTTGTGGTAACTCAAGTAGCCGAACAAGTTGCTCTCAAATCGAATTTTAATTTACGCGCTCCAGTTACAACGGAAGACGAAATTGGTTTATTAGCAAAATCACTGAATAGACTAATTGAAAGAGTATCACAAAGAACCAAGGAATTAGAAAAAGCCAAGGAATTAGCAGAAGCCGCGAGTAAAGCAAAAAGTCAATTTTTGGCAAACGTGAGCCATGAATTACGCACGCCTTTGAATGCCATAATTGGTTTAAGTCAACTTTTGCAAGAAGATGCTGTTGATTTGGGTGTAACGGGAGACTTTGTTGTTGATTTAGAAACAATTAATACCGCAGGAAAACATTTACTAGAACTAATTAACGACATTCTTGACTTATCCAAAATTGAAGCCGGGAAAATGACTCTTTATCCGGAGACATTTGAGGTAGTATCACTGATCAACAATCTGGTTCTTACCATCAAGCCAACTGTAGAGAAAAATGGCAGCATATTAGAAATTGATTGCGATGGAGAACTCGGTACAATGTATGCCGATCAAACAAGAGTACGACAGGTGTTATTAAATTTATTAAGCAATGCCGCAAAATTTACTACTAATGGTAAAGTAATGCTGAAAATTAGACGGCAAAAAGATTTGATTGCAGGTGTTCCGAGTGAAATTATTACTTTTATCGTTAAAGATAGCGGGATTGGAATGTCCGAACCTCAACTAAAACAATTATTTAAACCATTTACACAAGGTGATGCTTCTACTACCAAAAAGTATGGTGGAACTGGCTTAGGATTGGCGATTACTCGGCATTTTTGTCAGATGATGGGTGGTCAAATTCACGTACAAAGTGAGTGGGGAGTAGGTTCTACTTTTACCATTGAGTTACCAGTAATCAGTGAGTATTAGTCTTTAGTCTAAGTAAAGGGAGTAGGCTAATAATTTGATGGCTCTAGTAAACTGAGCAACAAAAAACGGGCTACAATGCCCGTTCGATATGTAAATAAATTTAATTCCAATTTAATTGCAATTTAATCCCAATTCAGAATTAAATTAAAATTAGGTTCCAGAAGTCCAGGAATTCATGTACTCAATTTGAGCAGAAGTTAGGGTATCAATTTTGATTCCCATGGCTTCCAACTTCAAGCGAGCAATTTCCTTGTCTACTTCTTCGGGAATAGAGTACAAACCGGGTTCGAGTTTACCTTTGTTTTTCGCGAGGTATTCACAACCCAAAGCTTGGTTTGCAAAACTCATGTCCATGACAGCGCTGGGGTGTCCTTCCGCTGCTGAAAGGTTGATCAAACGTCCTTCACCGAGGACAACAACCGATTTGCCACTGGGCAACTTATACTCTTGGGTGAAATTACGAACTTCCTTAACATCAGTCGCTTTTGCACCCAAGGATTTGAGGTCAATTTCAATGTCGAAGTGACCGGAGTTACAAACAATCGCACCGTCTTTCATGACATCGAAGTGTTCGGGACGAATTACGTGCTTGTTACCAGTTACAGTGATGAACAAATCACCTTGGGATGCAGCTTCTGCCATCGGTAGGACGCGGAAACCATCCATTACTGCTTCAATAGCTCTGATGGGGTCAATTTCAGTAACGATGACATTTCCACCCATACCTCTAGCACGGAGCGCACAGCCTTTACCGCACCAACCGTAACCAGCAACCACAATGCACTTACCAGCTAATAAAATATTGGTAGCGCGGATAATTCCATCAAGAGTTGATTGTCCGGTACCGTAGCGGTTATCGAAGAAATGCTTGGTGTCAGCATCGTTGACATTCATCGCCGGGAATGTTAATACGCCATCATTTAACATGGCACGCAAGCGAACAATTCCGGTTGTGGTTTCTTCTGTGGTACCAATAATGTCGGAAAGTTGGTGTTGACGCTCTTTAACTAAAGTCGCAACTACATCAGAACCGTCATCAATGATAATATTGGGACGGTGGTCTAAAGCAATTTGAACATGACGTTCATAAGTTGCGTTATCTTCACCTTTGATCGCAAAAACTGGTATTTCGTGGTCTGCGACTAGACTTGCTGCTACGTCGTCTTGAGTTGATAGGGGATTGCTAGCAATTAGCAGTGCATCCGCACCACCCGCTTTCAGCGCGATCGCCAAATGTGCAGTTTCTGTGGTGATGTGAGAACAAGCTACTAAACGGAGTCCAGCGAAAGGCTTTTCTTTAGCAAAGCGATCGCGAACTTGTCGGAGAACAGGCATTTCACGCCCAGCCCATTCGATACGTTGTCTTCCCAAAGCAGCTAAGCCAAGGTCTTTAACCTCGTGCTTTAATCTGGGAGTTGTTGCAGTCATTAAATAGTCCTCTGTTGAATAAAAATTTTGCGTTTAACTAAACGCACTCTACTAGAGTGAAGTACTCCAACCTGCTTCGCCGAGGTTGGAGCTTCCAACATCATTGAATTCAGGAACGGTCTTATTCGTTTTTAGAGTTTCCCGTCTCAACCGCCAATGCCTCCCCAAACCTAAGTTTGATTTGGTCTTACTCAGCGTCCACAGGCAGCCGTCCGCCTCCCGCAGACAGTTTTATTTCTTTTTCGTACACCTTTGTATGGCTTATTTTTTACCGCCGAACGTAATCTTGCGAACCAGTGACCAAGGTCTTTCCCCTTTTCTCTCGCTATACGTCGAGGCCGTGCGTATCACCGCTACTGTAGCCGTTTGTTGTGAGTCGAGTGGGTGGGTCAACAACCATTTGTATATTATCATAAATCGGATTGTTTTTAACATCGTCCGGCTATTCATCCCCATGCCTCTATAGGGTGGGGATGAATAGCCGAAAGAGTTAAACCAAGTCTGGCAAACAAGGAGGATGATTTGCATTCAATTTGAAAATATTATAAGTCTTTTTACTAGTTTATAACTCATCTTAATGTATTTCATGAAACAAGATTATACTAAGTAATTTAAAACTCACCTATCGATAGGTATATTTACAACAATTATTTGTCAAAATCGATTTCAGTTAACTATAAAAAAAAAGGAGATATTGATTGCGCTATCGATTTATTATTATCGCTTTGTGTTCCATATTGATAACTGTTGGGGTAACTAGTGAAGTGGGGATGGCGCAAATTCCCTTTTTACCTCAACTACAACCGCCTTCCTTGGATATTGGAGACTCAGAAAATCAAGTTACTAGTAGCTGGGTTTACTTAGATGGTCGGCGTTTGTTCCAAATAACTGCTCCCAGAGCGGTTATTCAAAATCGTTTGCGAGATATAAATCGAAATATAGCTGAAATTAGTCAAAATTACTTTCGCTCAAATGATGACAAACTTAATGTTGAGGTGCGGACTCGAAACAGATTACCAGTAATTTATGTCAACGACCAATATCTTTTAACTGTTACTCAAGAAGATGCACAACTACGACAGCTAGAACCTCAAGTTTTGGCTGAGAATCTGCAACGAGATATTGAGGAGAGTTTAAAGCAAGGTAAATTGGAGCGACAATCCGAGTTTATTATTAGTCAAAGTCAAATCGCCTTGGCTATTGCTGGGGGAATGATGCTGATGAGTTGGGGAGTTAAGCGCTTTTCACGTCGTTCCAAACGAAATTTTATGTTAAAGCCACCCCCTCCCGATACACGAGTCGATAAACCGATTACCACACAATTGAATCATCAGCAAAATCGGCATATTTTAGAAGTCAAGCGACGAGTCTTTCAGCTAATTCAAGCTGCAATCTGGACTGGTGGAACTTTGGTAATACTGAGTTTATTCCCTTACACACGACCCATTCAAGTGGGAATCATTACAGCCTTACGGATTCCTTTCAAATTAGCTGTTGTGGGATTGGGAACTTATGTAGCTATTCGTCTGATATATCTACTAATTGACCGTTTTACATCTGCTTTTGTCCAAAGTAGTACTTTGTTAACTCCAGAAACTTCAGCCCGATTGCAAATACGGGTTTCTACTTTTTCGGGTGTATCAAAAAGTATCGCTGCATTAATCTTGGTGACAATTGGTATTTTGGTAGCTCTGACGGCTTTAGGAATAGATATTATTCCCTTGTTAGCTGGTGCAAGTTTAATTGGTGTAGCACTTTCCCTCGCTTCTCAAAGTTTAATTAAAGATGCCATCAACGGCTTTTTGATTATTGTGGAAGACCAGTACGCTTTGGGTGATGTAATTACAGTGGGTGATGTAGGAGGATTGGTAGAAAATCTCAACTTACGGATAACCCAGTTACGGGATGCTGAAGGACGCTTGATTACAATTCCTAATAGTGAGATTAAAGTTGTTGCCAACCTTTCGAGCCGCTGGTCTCGGGCTGACCTAACTATCCCCATCGCTTATCAAGCTGATATTGACCAAGCTTTGCAATTAATTGAAACTGTTGGGTTAGAAATGGATCGAGATGCCCGATGGGATAATCAAATTATTGAACCACCTGAAGTTTTAGGAATCGATAACTTTGGCGATCGCGGTTTGATGATTCGTGTCTGGATTAAAACCCAACCCCTCAAACAATGGGATGTAGCCAGAGAATTCCGTCGTCGTCTCAAAATTGCCTTCGATAAAGCCGGAATTTCTATTCCTGTACTACAACAATCGGTTTGGTTGAATTCAGTTAACAGTTAACAGTGACTTTGTGCTTTCTTAGCTTCCTGCTACTTTCCCAAGGGAATCAATGGTTTGTGATTGATTCCCCGTCGGCATATTATAAGGGAGATGCTGAAAACCCCTGAGAAACAGCAACGCAGTTGCGTCCAAAGTACTTCAGGCAGGGGATGAAAGCTAGCAGCACCGTTTACGGTGTTCCGATTTAATCTTTTTGGTGTGCGATATACTCTATTACATTTTTAGTAGAAATATTACCAGCAGTGGAAACAAAATAGCTTGGTGTCCATAGAGTTGGAAGTTTAAGTAATTCTGGAAACTCTCTTCTTAAATGATGAGAAGCCCGTCCTTTAATCCTATTCATGATTTGGGACGGGTTATCTGTCGGCTTGACATTCAAAAATAAGTGAACATGGTCAGGCATAATTTCCATTGCAACAATTTTCCATCTATTTTCAATGCAAACCTCACAGATGACTTGCTGCAACCTCTCTGCTATTGCGCCTATCAATACCTTCTTTCTGCGCTTAGGGATAAAAACAAAGTGGTAGTTGAGTAGTGATATAGCGTTTCCTTCGTGCCTATACTCGTCAGGAGAAAAACTTTCCATACGAATGCATTAGTGATTGTGCTTTGTCTATACATAGTGTATATTCAAAGAAGCTAATCAACAACAGGAGGTGATAGCATTTGCTGACAAATTATGTTTACAAGCTTCGTCCTAACGTCATTCAGTCCAGAAAAATGAGTAACTGGCTAGATATTCTTCGCTCGACCTACAACTGGAGTTTAGCCGACAGAATAGCCCAGTATAATCAACAATTCATCCAGGGTGAATATTGCGATATTAAAACCAGGGGAGAAGCCTGCCCACTAACTTGTTTTGTAAGCAAGAACGGTGCGAGCGGTGAACCTTGGAAAGATACCAAAACTGATAAGGATGGCAAGATTAGAAACCCACGACGCAGTGCGGGAGACATTCAAGTAACAGCATTACCAGAGTTAAAGAAAGCTAGACCTTGGTTTGGTGAAATTGACTCTACAGTGCTACAGCAAAATGTTAAACGTCTTGACCTTGCTTACAAAAACTTCTTTGAGGGTAGAGGGTTCCCAAAATTCAAAAACCGCAGTAACTTTACATCCTTTACTTACCAAATGGGAATAAAGGTACAAGGGAGCAAAATCTATCTACCTAAGTTGGGATGGATGCGCTTTCACGATTCACGCTCAATACCTAATGGATTCACAATTAAAGCTGCAACAATTCGCAAGCGTCAAGATGGTTGGTACGTCTCGATTAGGATTGAAGATAAAACCATACCAGATTACATATCAAAGCCACTAGATGAAATTAATTCTATTCTTGGTTGCGATTTGGGGATAACTAAGCTTGTTCATTTATCGGATAGGTATCAAATTATACTTTGCACGGTCATAGACTGAGTTTTGTTCTAGGAAAAGTAAGCCTGATAA
>JACYMD010000030.1 GCA_015272215.1 Rivularia sp. T60_A2020_040
GATCTCCCCCAAGAGTTCACATCGACGGGGAGGTTTGGCACCTCGATGTCGGCTCATCGCAACCTGGGGCGGAAGTACGTCCCAAGGGTTGGGCTGTTCGCCCATTAAAGCGGTACGTGAGCTGGGTTCAGAACGTCGTGAGACAGTTCGGTCCATATCCGGTGCAGGCGCAAGAACATTGAGAGGAGTCCTCCTTAGTACGAGAGGACCGGGAGGGACGCACCGCTGGTGTACCAGTTATCGTGCCAACGGTAAACGCTGGGTAGCCAAGTGCGGAGCGGATAACCGCTGAAAGCATCTAAGTGGGAAGCCCACCTCAAGATGAGTGTTCTCATGGCATAAGCCAGTAAGGTCACGGAAAGATTATCCGTTAATAGGTGGTAGGTGGAAGTGCAGTGATGTATGCAGCCGAGCCATGCTAACAGACCGAGGGCTTGACCTCATCTCTATATGTTTAATTCCAATCGCGTCAATATGTAGCCTTCAGGGATTCTTCCCTACAAGTTTCCTGGTGCCTATGGCACGGTGGAACCACACTGATCCCATCCCGAACTCAGAGGTGAAACGCTGTTGCGGCGACGATAGTTGGAGGGTTGCCTCCTGTGAAAATAGCTCGGTGCCAGGTTTTTAAATCAAAAGAAAGTCTCCTTCTGTATAATTGAGGGAGACTTTCTTTTTTGAAATTGTTTGCCGCTTTGATATTTTTCAACTTACAATCAAAGTAAAATATAAAAAATATAAGTATATAGAAGTTTCTAAGGAACAAAAATTTTGACTTTTTTAGATTAAATTGTCTGTTAACAATTTAAAGACAAACAATTACGATTTCACAAATGGTTAATCAAATAAATGATATTGCTTTGCAAGCTAGCCAAGGTAGTATTGCAGCAATTATTCAGATATTGAATGAGAAATTAGCTAATTCTGGCGTGAGAACCAGAGCAATGTTTGATAGTGGAGTTTTACAACTTTTATGTGAAGCTCGAACCATAGAAAAACTGGAGAAATCGACTTTAATACAGCAAATTCGGCAGATACTAGAATCTATTGCACCTCGTAACATTTATAAGGTTCACATAAATAGTCGTATTGTCCGAGAGCAACAATTGTTGTGGTTAGAAGAAATAAATCGCGATCCAGAAAATCAATTGCTGTGGTCAGAACAAATTACTTTAAAAAAACCGAATGTTTTACAGCAAATAATTAAAGATTTCAAAGATAATAAAAACGAATCACAAAAACCGCAATTACTCCAGTCTAAGTCTTCTCGACATTTAACAATTAATAACAATAATCGAGTTAGAAAATCCTTCCAAAGAAGGATATTAAATGTACTAACTTTATGCATATTACTATTATCGGCAGGTTGGCTTGCTTATTATTTACAGGGTGGTAATAAAAATAATTTAATACAAACAACAGCTTTAAAATATAAAGCACCTAATACACCCGAAATTAAGTCATTAAAACCTAAAGATGTTTACCAAAATAGGTTAGAAGCATCTGTTGTTAATTCTTATAAAGCCGAAGATGACTTTTTTGGTGTAGCAGTGCGAATTGCCAACCAAGCGGTTGAAGATGGACAAACAATCACAACTTCTGCTGACTGGTTAGATTTAGCTGCTAGGTGGCAACGTGCCTCTGATTTGATGGCTAAGGTTCCATCTAGTCATAGTCGCTTCAAAGACGCGCAAACAAGGATTCAGCTTTATAAGAACTATAGTGAGTCAGCGCTCAAGCAAGCGAATAAAAAGTAGCTGTGTATTAATGAGCAGGTATTAATTAAGCGATATTTATATCATGAATAGCGAAACCTTTGTTGTGTTTAAACCAAGCTATTCCATCAATTACTCTTCTGGATTTAACCGTGCCTAAATAGCAGTTCCGTTAAACGGCAAACTTACGCGAACGTTCAATCTAATCTAGAGTTTAGCTTTTCTATATCTTTACATTAACTACCGTACAATCTCTGTTACCTTTACTTCTTAAGTTAAGCCAGATTGAAACTAATACAAATTATCTGAAATGAATGTTAGTAGATATTTGTGAGCAGTAGATAAAGGTAACATATATGAAAGAGATATTTGATTTTTTTCTCAGCGATACAGCATCGAAAAGAGGTGATAGAAAACTAAAGCAAGGAAAGTTTCAAGAAGCTATTAATGAATATAATCAGGCATTGTCTCTCAATCCAAACGACGCTATATCTTATGGACACAGGGGTTTTGCATTTGCTCAACTAGGAAATAATCACAGAGCAATAGAAGATTACAATCAAGCACTTCGTTTAGATTCATCTGCCCCTGCTTTTTATAACAATAGAGGCATATCTCATGAAGCACTTGGAAATATAAAAGCAGCTATTGAAGATTTCAAGCGGGTGCTATATATAGATGCTTCAATACCTCAAGCTCATTTTCAACTTGGAGTTTGTTATGTAAAATTACAGAATTACGAATATGCAGTTAGAGTTTTAAGTCGGGCTATAGCAATTAACCAGAGATATATCGCTGCATATGGTTTTAGAGGTATTGCGTATGCCGGATTAAAAAAATACGATAAGGCTATTAAAGATTACGACCAAGCAATTTATCTTAAACCTGATTATGCAAAAGCTTATAAGTTTCGTGGTTTGGCTTGTATAGAAATAGGAAATAATCTAAGCGCGATGGAGGATTTACAAAAAGCTGCCGGATTATTTTTTAATCAAGGAAAAATTGCAGAACACCAAGAAGTTTTGGCTCTAACTAAAAAAAATTAAACTCATACATTAGGTTAAGCAAAAAAATAAAAATTATTGTTTATTTCTGTCTTCATTCAACCCAAGAAAAAACATATAAAGACGCAGCTTTACCACCACGTCTCTAAAAATATCTATCTAAACACTCATCTCCAACATCCGCTCCATTGGACGCAAAGCCTTAACCCGCGTCTCCTCACTCATCGTAATTTGCGGTGTGCGATTCTTCATAGCTAAATACAGCTTTTCTAAAGTATTCAACCGCATAAACGGACACTCATTACAATTACAATTATTCGTTGGTGGTGCGGGAATAAACTGTTTGTGGGGTGCTTGTTTTTGCATTTGATGAATGATTCCCGGTTCGGTAGCAACAATAAATTGATCACTCGAACTTTGCTGACAATATTTTAATAAAGCTGCTGTCGAACCAATAAAATCAGCGTGTTGCAATACAGTTGTTTCGCATTCGGGATGAGCAATTACCTCAGCTTGTGGATGTGCAATTTTTAACTGGACAATCTTCTTCTCGGAAAAGGTTTCATGAACGATACAACTACCTTGCCACAACAGTAAATCACGTCCAGTTTGTTGCATTACGTAACGTCCTAAATTGCGATCTGGTGCAAAAATAATCGGTTGTTCTTCGGGTATCTGTTGCACAATTTTCACCGCGTTAGAACTAGTACAGATAATATCGCTCATCGCTTTAATTTCCGCCGTACAGTTGATGTAAGAAATCACCAAATGCTCTGGATGAGCGGCAATAAACGCTGCAAACTTCTTGGGTGGACAACTATCTGCTAAGGAACAACCAGCATCCAAATCTGGTAATAACACTAACTTATCAGGGTTGAGAATCTTTGCCGTTTCTGCCATAAAATGAACACCAGCAAAGACAATAACATCTGCATTAGTATTAGCTGCTGCTCTGGAAAGTTGTAACGAGTCGCCAATAAAGTCTGCAATATCTTGAATATCTGGTTCTTGATAGTAATGCGCCAAAATAACAGCATTGAGTTCTTTCTTAAGACTCTCAATTGCTGCAAATAAATCTAGCGGTAATGCACCCGGTTGGGTTGTTTCGCGTTTTCGCAGTGCAGTAGTAAACACAATAGGAGGATTAGGCAAAATGTTCTTTTTAAATCAAAAATCTTGCATTTTGGTACAAAGCCTTACCTAACCCCAAAAACAATTTTGGATTTTGGATTTCAAATTTCAGATTTTAGATAGATTATCCACTATTTGAAAGAAGAAGCTATTGATTTTAGGATTAAGTTTTAAATTGTCCCCACAGCTTTTAAAACAAGAGCTTGCTTATAATCAAAATATTTCATAATCATTAATCCAAAATCAAAAATTGTTCAGAGGGTTTGGCAATCAAATTATACGTATATAGCAAGATGTAATTTTTAGTCTTCAAATAATTATAGTACTTTTTACCAAAAATAATAGGCGGATAATACTACTTCCGAAAAATTGTGCCAAAATCGGTTTGAGTTTCCTATCCTGGAAAAGAGCTAGACGTATACATTGACGCACAAAAACTCAAATTTACATCCGTACAGTTAGCGCGATCGCGAACAGCGGCTAAAGGTGCCAAGTTGTTGTATAAAGAATTAGTCAAAGAATTGTGCTGATTCCAATAGCTTTAGTAATTGCTAGAGTGAAACATATGGAAAGGAAAGTGGCATGACAAGCACTCAGTTAACAAACTCGAAAACTCTAAAAATCGCTGTAGTCGGAGACGTTCACGACCAATGGGAAAACGAAGACGGTATTGCACTTGAGCGTCTGAACGTTGACTTAGTGCTGTTCGTTGGGGATTTTGGTAATGAGTCGGTGGAAGTTGTGAGAAAAATCGCCGATCTAGATATCCCCAAAGCAGCCGTAATGGGCAACCACGATGCATGGTACACTGCCACCGAATGGGGACGTAAAAAGTGTCCTTATGACCGCACTAAAGAAGATTGGGTGCAGCAACAACTGGATTTTTTAGGTGATACTCACGTTGGTTTCGGTAAACTAGATTTTCCCGAATTTAACCTAACCGTGGTGGGAGGTCGTCCTTTTACTTGGGGTGGACCTATATGGAAATTTGCCGATTTATGTAAGGAAAGATTTGGAGTCGCAACCCTCGAAGAATCAACAAGCCGAATTATGGCAGCAGTCAATAGTGCTGCTTATGAAACCATTATCTTTCTCGGTCACAACGGTCCTTGCGGATTAGGAGACAACCCCGAAGATCCCTGCGGCAAAGATTGGCATCCTATCGGCGGTGATTACGGCGACCCAGATTTTGCTGAAGCAATTTCTCAAAGTATCACCGCAGGTAAAAATATTCCTTTGGTGACATTCGGGCATATGCACCACACTCTGCGACATACAAAAGCTTTGCGAAAACCTATTTTTAGAAGTCCGGAGGGAATTATTTATTTAAATGCAGCCAGGGTACCGCGAATTATCGCAAAACCTCAAGACAAGCTGCGTAATTTCTCAATTGTGGAACTTGAAGATGGAAAAGTCACGAAAGCTTCACTTGTATGGATTGGTAACGACTTCACGATTAAATCTGAAGATATTCTTTATCAAAAATCCACGACCATAGTGCAAACAACGTAAAAGTATAGTACAATATATATTTGTTTGGTCAGCCATTATCTCAGCTTTATTGCTCAGGATTAATTGCTGACAGCTACTACCTGGAGAGGTGGCAGAGTGGTCGAATGCGCTCGACTTGAAATCGAGTGTACCGAAAGGTACCGTGGGTTCGAATCCCACCCTCTCCGTTGAATATTTGAACTGAGAAAAATCTGCAAGGAAGTCTAGGTTTTCCGTGGCTAAGTTTTACTATAAGTGAGAATTAATTTGAAATTCAGCTTGTAGCCGTCTCAGATGAAGAGTTTTTTTGGGATACTTGTCATCCCCTGAGCGCTACAGCAAACAAATTGCAGACAAACCCAACATCCGATGCTTGCCAATATTTTATGCTTTAATAATTAAGGTTTACGAAAATCAAACCATTTCGAGTTTGACCTGCAAACTTGAAATTAAAATGTTTATTTGGCAAAAATGACAGAAGTTCTACACTTTACAGGATTTATCAGGGGAATAAGCTATAGAACTTATCTAACCCAGGAATTAAAAGAGATTAATTTAGATAATTTTGATGTAAATAAAGCAAATACCTTTGGCTTAATTAAATCCCCCGATACTGAAATAGCTTATGCACAATGGGTATCACCAAAAAGAACTAGAAGTTATCCTTTTGCCAGAATTTATAATACTTATAATTCTTCTAAAGTAATAACGATTATTCCGGTAATTAAGGATGAAGGAAGCGACGGTGACAGGGATAGAATTCAATACTCGACCATCTCTTGGATGAATTTACTCAATATTTATATCGTACTTGCTTATTACGAAACTGCCGAGAAAAGTGCAAAAAAAGGTCAAGAAAATAAGCATAAGTTAACCAACCAACAATTTAATAATGAATTTGTTAAATCTCAAATTGAGCAAATTTTGACATATCACCAAAGTGCGCTTCATTGGAATAAAAATCTATTTGAAGAAAGATTTACAGAAATTTTTGAAAAAGCTCTCGATTGTTATGACTCAATTTCGCGAACAACTGGAGTATCTATTCATTCTCGACAAGGAATGAATAGCTATTTACAAAAAATTATAGAAGAGTTCGAGGAATTTAAAAATATTTCTCTTAAAGGTTCTCAAAGCGCTAGCAAAAGGGAAGCTCTTACATCTCATAAGCTAGAATATTTGGTTGATGGTTTAAAAGCTACTTTTAGTATTGAAAATTATCTAGGAGGAGTTTACTATTTAACACCAGATGAAATATTTCATGAAAATGAAACTTATATCATCCAAGAATCCAAAAATACTTCTAAAGAATCTTTGCCAAAATTACCAGATATTCAAGATGGTTTATTCAAGTTAATATTATTTTCTAATCTCGATTCTCTAATCCTTAACGGACAAACAGTAGCTTTTATAACTAAGTTAAAATTAACTGGTAAGAATGTGATAGGGTCTATTATATTTCCAAATACCTCATCAGAATTGGAATCTTTTTTAGCCGCTAATTCAAAAATCTTTAAGAGTAACCAAAAAGAAATAATTAAAAAACTCGCTCTAGAAACCGAACATAATCCAAAACTGAGAATAGAAGTAACAAGTAATTAGCAATCTTATCTATACAGCAAATTGAAAATTGCAGAAAGTACACCTTAAAGATTAAATATGTCACCTGTATCTGGATTCAAAGAAAATGCAGGCTACTGTAATATATATATAATTTGTTAGTTATCACAAAATTGAGTGAGTTGTGCCAGTAATGATCATAAAAAGTCCACTACGTTACCCAGGTGGGAAATCGAAAGCCATCAACCAAATAGCTGAATGTTTACCAGATAGTTTTTCTGAGTATAGAGAACCTTTTGTGGGTGGTGGTTCCGTATTTATATATTTAAAACAAAAATTTCCCCATCTCAAAATTTGGATTAATGATTTAAATCGCGAATTATTTTTATTTTGGAAATATTCGCAATCTCATCTACCAAAACTTGTAGAAGAAATACGTAATATTAAAAAACAATATACAAATGGAAAATTATTATTTAAGGAATTGACAAGTTTAGATGTCAACAAATTACCTGATTTTGACAGAGCAGTTCGCTTCTTTGTTCTCAATCGAATTACTTTTTCTGGAACTGTCGAATCTGGGGGATTTTCTCAGCAAGCTTTTCATCAAAGGTTTACAGATTCATCTATAGAGCGTCTCGAAAAATTAGCACAAATATTAACACCAGATGTAAAAATTACTAATTTCGATTACAGCGAACTATTAAAATCAGAACCGGAAAGTTTTTGTGGTGGACTTTTACCTCATAAAATTGTTCGAGAAAACAAAGATAAAGATATATTTATATTTTTAGATCCACCTTATTTTGCAGCAACTAAATCTAAATTATATGGTAAAAATGGTGATTTACACAGTTCTTTTAACCATCATAAATTTGCGTCGTTGGTGACAAATTGTCCGCAAAAGTGGTTGATAACCTATGATGATTCTCCTTGTATTAGAGAAAACTTTAAATCGGCACAGATTCAAGACTGGGAATTGCAGTATGGGATGAATAACTATAAACAAGGTAGTGCGGCTATTGGTAAAGAATTATTCATTGCCAATTATGAAATTGGTTCTAAGTCAAAGATAAATACAAATAGCCACGAAAAACAAGTATCACCATTACAGTTAAGTCTTGATCTTTCTTTTGTAATTCAAATTTAAACAAAATATTTTTCTAAGTCATAATTAAGTATTAATCTTGATATAAGTATTCAAAACAATCAGTACTATTACTGAAACTAAAAACCCCTTCACATCACTCTTCATCCGTGTATCTGCACTGGTAGCAAATACTGAAGCAATGTTAATTTAGCAACACTAATGAAACTTTTATTACTTTTTGAAAGGGTGCGTAGACAAGTTTTGTAACTATAGCCCCAGACTTCTAGTCTGCGGGCAATTCTGCATAATAAAAGTTCATTTTTTTCAGCAATTAAATGTGGATTAACTTAAATGACTTTTGAAGATACCAATAATAAATTTATCACGACAGAACCAATCAAATCCGGAACACAATTAGCAGAACAAAAAGTATGGGATGCTATTAAAAGTGCCTTTGCAGATCGAAACTGTATCGGCTATTGGAGGTATCCGATTTTCTCGAAAGTCGGGGAAATTCGTAAGGAACCCGATATTCTGGTTGTCGATCGCGAATTTGGTTTAACGGTAATTGAAATTTTACCAGTTACCATTGACCAAATAGTCGAAATTAGCGATCGCAATTGGCGATTACAAAACTTTGTTCGTGCCGAAGCATCTCCATCTCAACACGCAGAACATCAATTACGGGCAATCATCGCATATGCTGACCGAGAACCGGCGATTTGGCGTAAAGTCAATGGTAGAATTATTGTTGCACTACCTTTGATTACTCAGGAACAGTGGCAGGAAAGAGGTTTTAATCAATTACCCAATTGCCCTACAATTATTTTTCAAGACCAGTTAAGCAAAGCTGTTTTACTTGAAGGTATTCAACAAAGCTCTCCCCTAGTTCCTGGAGACAATTTAGAGGATAAAGACTGGGAATTACTACTTTCAGTAATTGGTGGAACTCCCATCCTTCGTAAACCTCAACGTGATATCACCACCACTGGTAAAACCAGGGGTAGTGTGATGGATGCTTTGCGTCAAACTCTTTACGAAATCGATTTACAGCAAGAACATATTGGTAAAGAAATACCCCCAGGACCTCAGCGTATTCGCGGTATTGCAGGTTCTGGGAAAACTGTGTTGTTATGTCAAAAAGCAGCGCATATGCATTTGAAGCATCCCGATTGGGATATTGCTTTGGTGTTTTTCACTCGCTCTCTATACGATTTAATGACTGGCTTGGTAGACCAATGGATACGTCGTTTTAGTGGTGGCGAATTACACTATGACCCCAAAACCAATTTGAAATTGCGCGTACTTCATGCTTGGGGTGCAAAGGAACAACCGGGTTTATATGGGACAATTTGCGAATATCATGGTAAAAGACGCGGAACGGTTGCAGATACGAATCAAGGACAACCAAATCGGGGTTTAGCGGAGTTGTGCAAACGTTTACAAGAAGAAATCACAATTGAACCGATGTTTGACGCTATCTTGATTGATGAAGGTCAAGATTTAGTTGCTGACGAGAGTTTAAAATATCAAGATAAACAAGCAATTTACTGGTTAGCTTATCAAGCTTTACGACCTGTCAGCGAAGAAACACCACAAGAAAAACGTTTAATTTGGGCTTACGATGAAGCCCAAAGCCTTGATAGTTTAGTTGTACCAAAAGCCAAAGAAATATTTGGTGCAGAATTAAGCAACCTTCTCAACAAACAGCCACAATATCCTGGCGGTATCAAACGTTCCGAAGTGATGCGCCATTGTTACCGTACTCCAGGACCAATTTTAACCGCAGCCCACGCCATTGGTATGGGTTTGTTGCGTGAAGAAGGAATGCTTTCTGGTATTACTAATAAAAAAGATTGGGACAGAATCGGTTACGAAGTTCAAGGTGATTTTCGCAAAGTTGGTAAACCAATTACCATAGTGCGAGCGCCACAATATTCTCCCAATCCAATTCCCCAACTTTGGGGAGAACCCGTATTGGAATTCCAAACCTATAATTCTCGTCAAGAAGAATTAACAGCTTTAGCCCAGAACATCATGCACAATATCGTTAATGATAGTCTTAATCCCAGTCGCGATATTTTAGTAGTTGTTTTAGGTTCCACTTCTGAAGCAATAGAACTAGAAAGAGAAGTTGCTGACTTCTTGATTGACCAAAATATTGACGTTTATATTCCTACTGCTAAAATATTAAACGATTTATATCCAGAATATCCCAATAACAGTCCCGATAAATTCTGGTGCGAAAATGGTGTTACTGTGTCTCGCATCAACCGCGCCAAAGGACACGAAGCTGATATGGTTTATGTAGTGGGTTTTGATAAAGTTGCTCGCAACGAGAATGATATGAATCATCGCAACCAATTGTTTGTCGCCTTAACTAGAGCGCGTGGTTGGGCAAGTCTTAGCGGTGTAGGTAATTATCCGATGTATGATGAGATGCGGCGAGTAATTACTAGTGGCGATACCTTTACCTTTACATACAAACGTCCACCGAAACGCGATATTGGAGATGGGGAGGATGTTTAGCAATTTCTGAGTTAAACTAAGAAAAATGCTAAGGGGGCGGGCTTAAACCGCCCTCTTTAGCAGAGGAACGCTAATGTGTAAAGTACCATGATATTTCGGGTGAGTGCGTCCGCATTATTCCTGAAATATCTCACCACTGATTTTCTAACCATCCGTGGTTATACAGTCAGAGGCTCAAATCAGCCATTGATGTCAAACTTCTTGCTTTCGGCGTTTTCTTTGCGCTTAACTCCCCGTACCTTTGCGTTGAAAAAGAAAAATACCCGAAAATTTACTGAACATTTAAATTAATCAAATAAGTTATATTTTGAATCACTAAATAAATATTCATACTTCAATCGAAGTTTTTAAAAACCTCGATTGATTTGATCATAAATAATTAAATGCAAAAACAACAAAATAAATTTACTCACCTTACAGCAATAGAAAGGACTAATTTATCATATCCAGCAAAGGTTTTATTAGACCAAAATTTACTTCAAGGCAAAATTTTAGACTTTGGTTGTGGTTTCGGGAATGATGTCCAATTATTACAAAAAAAAGGATTTGATATTACAGGTTATGACCCTTATTATCTTCCACAATATCCTCATAATAAATTCGATACAATAATTTGTTTTTACGTCTTAAACGTTTTATTTCAAGAAGAACAAACTAACGTATTAATGGAAGTATCCCATTTATTAAAACCAGGAGGAAAAGCTTATTTTGCTGTGAGAAGGGATATAAAAAGAGAAGGATTTAGAGAACACTACGTTCATAAAAAACCTACATATCAATGTATCGTAAAACTTCCTTTTAATTCCATATATTTAAACGAAAACTGCGAAATCTACGAATATATTCATTATAATTACCAGCAACATTCATCCGAAAATTGCATATTTTGTAATCCCCGTAAAAGCCTGACATTACTAACCGAATCAGCCACAGCATACGCCATACTTGACGGATATCCTTTAAGTAAAGGACATACATTAATTATTCCCAAACGTCACGTCAGCAACTATTTTGAACTACCATTTAAAGAACAATCCGCTTGCTGGTTAATGGCTAATAAAGTGCAAGAAATCATCGGTAAAGAATTTGCACCAGACGGTTTTAATGTAGGAATGAATATTAATCGAGATGCTGGACAAAATGTGATGCACGCGGGAATTCATGTTATTCCTCGTTATAAAGGTGATGTTGAAGGTGCTAGAGGTGGAATACGGGGTGTAATTCCGAAACGCAAAGTAGCGCAAAGGTAAACGCAAAGGAGCGCGGAGAATGATGTTAGAGTGTTTGTTGCAATTCCTCAACTGTATTTACAGCGATGATATTTCGTAAAACCGTTTTTAATTCTTCTAAATCAGCTTTTTGTTCTATTTGTGGCATTAATTGCAAGCTATCGTTACCAAACTTAACTTCTAAACTCATTTGAATATTTGACAGCATTTGTTCTCTTTTTCCACGAGCTTCTCCACGTTGTTCTCCACGGGCTTCTCCTTCACGTAGAATTTCTTGATACCAAGGCGATTCGCGTAACACAGCCATATCCCACCTCATAATTTCTTGAACTAAACTACTTTCTAATACAAAAGTAGCAAAAAAAGCCAAGACCGTTTCTAATTGATTAAGTTGTTCGTCTTGACGTAAAATTTGTAAAGCTTCTCGAATCACAGATTCGTCCTCACCACCCTTGAGAATAGGGACGAAGGGAAGTAACGAAGGTAATGGTTGGTCAAAAACGATATTGACATCAACTTCCCACAAATTAATGACACGATAATCTTGAATTGCGCGTAATCCGGCAATATTTGATTCATAACTTGTCGGTATTTCCGCGTTACTAGTTTTGAGAATGTTGATTAATATGGGGTATGTTGGTAAATCGTATTTTTCCTCCGCAAGTCCCGCATAACAACGCATTCGACGCGGCATTTTTGAAATGTAGCGTAATTGTAATTCGTTGAGAACTAAAAACTGTCCGAATTGAGGACTTTCAACACGGATTAAAACATCACTCTCTCGGCTTATCCATTGAAATTCCGAGTTAAGAATTTCGCTTGCGCTTAAATCGGGAATCTGTGTCACCCATCTAACCCAGTTATCGGGTGCGAGACTAATTAAGCGTTTGGTACTAACATCTGCGGGTTTTGCCATTCAAGTGTAGACGCACTTATATTAAGTAACCTTACCTTAATATATGGTGAAGCCGTGCTTGTATCAAGCAATTTGTAGCGTACTAGGTTCGGGAATAGATTCACCATTCGCTTTCCAAGCTTCCAAATACATTTCAATTACTTCTTCACCTTTATGAATAGCTTCTTGACGAGTTTTACCATGAGTACAAGGCATGACAACGCGATCGCTAAATTCTGGGATGGTGACTAAAAAAAGCTGGTCTTCATCTGACCATTGAATAATCATACTGTATCGATTCATGAATCTTCGTCCTCGTTAAAATCTTCAAGTTGAGCTAATAACTGCGCTAACTGCTTTTCTAGATATGGTGGCACATCATCCCCATCCTTGCCTGGAATTGTCATTGTTTTTTTGAGTAAAGGATGTCGCCAACGTTCGTGACTACCTTTACCACGTTTGGGCAAATAAACAAATCCTTCACGCGCAATCTGAGCTTTTAACTCTCGAATTTTTCTGGGCATTTAGTCGGACTAAGTAAGATTCTCTACGTCTTCACTTTCTCATCTTTTCAAACTGCTGTTAAAAGTTAATTACTGAACTTTAATACCTCTACATACTATAAAGGATAATTGTAGGCTGGATTGAGGAACGAAACCCAGCATGGTGTTGGGTTTCACTTCGTTCTACCCAACCTACCAGCTAAACCACTTTCTAGGTTAGGACAATAAACAAACACCGTTTGTTATCTGGGTCTATCAACCAACCCATTTGAATTCATATTATATTTTTTCAAAATCGCTTGCCAATTAAATATGAAATTGTTTTTGTTTACTATCTTTTTAAATTCTTCTTCAGCATCCAGATATTCATCTTCTGGATGATTATGCCATAACCAGTATTCAAATCTTTCAAGTGCTTCTGTTAAAACTGACATAACTTACTATTTTGTTAAGAGCAAATAATTTATTTTTAAACGCAAAGTAGCGCAAAGGTAAACGCAAAGGAACGCTGAGTTAGAGCTTGTTTGCTACTCGTTTGATTCCTTCTTTGAGGTGGAGGACGTTAAAGTTGAAAAGAAGTCCTAGCTTACAATCTGTGAGTTTGAGGTAAGTTAAAAGTTGTACTGAGTGAATTGGTTTAAGAGACTCTACCGATTTAACTTCAATTATTACTTTATTTTCAACTATTAAATCCAATCGATAAACACAATCTAATTCTACTTCTTCATAGACAAGAGGAACCGGAATTTGTCTTCCAACATTTAAACCTTTTTTTCTCAACTCATACTCCAAACACTGCTCATAAGCAGACTCCAACAAACCCGCTCCCAAAGCAGTATGCACTCGCATAGCACAACCAATTATAATTCCACTCAAATCATTCTCATACATACTCCGCGTCCCTCTGCGTTTCCCTCAGCGTCCCTTTGCGTTTAAAAAAAGAAACTCAATCATAACCTCAGTCTTCCTTCCAAGCCTAAAATATTCAAAGTACCCCTACAACAAGTGCATCTATGTCTTACCGAATGTCCCGCCGTGCTTACGCTGAAACTTTTGGTCCCACAGTTGGTGACAAAATCCGTCTTGCTGACACCGAATTATTTATCGAAGTCGAACAAGATTTCACTACTTACGGTGATGAAGTAAAATTTGGTGGTGGTAAAGTTATCCGCGATGGCATGGGACAATCCCCCATTTCCAATGCTGATGGTGCGGTGGATACTGTCATAACTAATGCTTTAATTCTCGATTGGTGGGGTGTTGTTAAAGCTGATATTGGGATTAAAGACGGTAAAATATTCAAAATTGGTAAAGCTGGAAATCCTTATATTCAGGACAATGTAGATATTATTATCGGTCCCGGAACCGAGGCGATCGCCGGTGAAGGTATGATACTGACTGCTGGTGGTATAGACAGCCACATCCATTTTATTTGTCCGCAACAAATCGAGGTTGCTATTGCTTCCGGTATTACCACGATGTTGGGCGGTGGTACGGGTCCAGCAACTGGTACAAATGCTACTACTTGCACGCCGGGAGTCTGGAATATTCACCGAATGCTACAAGCTGCTGATGCTTTCCCGGTAAACCTGGGATTTATGGGTAAAGGTAACTCTAGCCAACCCCAAGGACTCGCTGAACAAGTCGAAGCGGGAGCAATGGGGTTGAAGTTACATGAAGATTGGGGAACTACTCCCGCCGCTATTGATACTTGTTTGACTGTTGCTGATGAATATGATGTGCAAGTAGCGATTCATACCGATACTTTGAATGAAGCTGGTTTTGTTGAAAATACGATCGCAGCTTTTAAAAACCGGGTTATTCATACCTACCATACTGAAGGCGCGGGAGGAGGACACGCACCGGATATTATCAAGGTTTGTGGGCAAATTAACGTTTTACCATCTTCAACTAACCCTACTCGTCCTTACACTGTCAATACCTTGGACGAACACCTGGATATGTTAATGGTGTGTCATCATCTTGACCCCAATATAGCCGAAGATGTCGCCTTTGCAGAGTCGCGTATTCGTAGGGAAACCATCGCTGCTGAGGATATTTTGCACGATTTGGGCGCGTTTAGTATGATTGCTTCCGATTCTCAAGCGATGGGAAGGGTAGGTGAAGTAATAATTCGTACTTGGCAAACGGCGCATAAAATGAAAGTTCAACGAGGAAATCTTACTTCTAACAATGGAGTTGAGGAAAGATCAGATAATTTTCGCGCTAAAAGATACGTAGCTAAATACACTATTAACCCGGCAATTACTCACGGTATTTCTCAGTATGTGGGTTCGGTGGAAGAAGGGAAAATTGCCGATTTATGTTTGTGGAATCCGGCGTTTTTCGGCGTAAAACCGCAGATAGTTATTAAAGGGGGATTTATTGCTTATTCGCAAATGGGTGATGCTAATGCAAGTATTCCTACACCACAACCAGTACATATGCAACCAATGTTTGGTAGTTTTGCCAATGCTCGTCATGCTACGTCGTTTACCTTCGTTTCTCAAGCAGCTTTGGAAAGAGAAATTCCTGCACAATTAGGGTTAAGAAAAAAGGCGATCGCAGTTTTGGGAACACGGGAGTTAAGCAAGCGAAATATGAAGCTCAATGATGCTTTACCACGTATAGAAGTAGATTCGGAAACCTACGAAGTAAGAGCGGATGGTGAGTTGCTCACTTGTGAACCTGCGGCAATTGTACCGATGGCGCAACGGTATTTCTTGTTTTGAGTGTTAATTAAAAAGCATTATTTTAGTTAAAATTTTCTTAAATATGATGTGAATCAAACCATGAATATTTACGAATTGTTGCGAACAAAGCGAGAGGAAATTTTGCACACAGCAGCTAAATATGGTGCATACAATGTTCGGATTTTTGGCTCTGTAGCGCGTCAAGAAGCTGATGCAAAGAGTGATGTAGATTTTTTAGTTGAAATGGATGCCCGACGAAGCCTTTTTGACTTGGGTGGATTACTTATGGAATTGCAAGATTTATTAGGTTGTAATGTTGATGTAGTCACAGAAAAAAGTTTAAGGAAACGAATCCGCGAACGAATACTTCAAGAAGCAATTTTATTATGAGAGATTGAATCAATTTTACAAACACTATTGTAAATCAGATTAAACTACTCAAAATCAATAATAAGATAGATATTATGCTAACAACTTCAACCACCCATCAAGTTACTTGGGAAAAATTACCTGATGATTTTATATTAGATGACGAACCCGTGGACAATATTAATCAACCTTTACTTGCTGCTGCATTAACGGAAAGTTTAGAAATAGCCGGAAAGTTGCCAGAAAATGCTTTAACTACAACTAATTACGGCATTTGTGCAATGTTGAATAATAAATTTGTGGTCAAAGCACCGGATTGGAGTTATGTACCATCAATTAAAGTTCCGCGAGCAGAGGTAAAACGCAGTTATACCCCACGACTCCAAGGAGATATTCCACTAATCGTGATGGAATTTTTATCAGATACTGAAGGTAATGAATATTCGAGTAAACCAACTTATCCTCCAGGTAAATGGTTCTTTTATGAACAAATTTTACAAGTTCCTAACTATGCTATTTTTGAACCTGATAGCGGAATTTTAGAGGTCTATAAATTAGATGATTCTGGACGATATAAACTACAAACAGCGGATGCAAATAATCGTTATTGGATAGTCCAAATGCAGCTTTTTTTAGGTGTATACTCAGGTATTCGAGAAAACCGCGCTGGCTATTGGTTGCGCTTCTGGAATGAAAATCAAGAATTATTATTGTGGGGTTCGGAGTTAGCAAATAAGGAGCGTCAACGTGCTGATACTGAGCGTCAACGTGCTGAAAAATTGGCACAACAATTAAGGGCTGCGGGAATTGAACCGGAATAAAAGCTTAATTCTATTTTCTGAATATTTATTTATATTAGTAGCGAATTTCAAATATAAATAAATAAATAAATAAATAAATAAATAAATAAATAAATAAATCACAATTCGGGTAATATTACTTTCTGATGCAATACCAACAGAACTTCAATATGAATGGCAATTAATATTTGCTATTCTGCTTTTATATATCTACTTTTTGATTGGGTAAGCTAATTTAACTTATTACAAAAATTAGTCTAAATACATATTTTGTTGTTTATCTTACATTTTCAAGAGATTTTTATTACAAAAAAACGAGATATAAATCAATTTACATCGTGATTTTTATCACTGCTATCAATTATATATTCCCTATACTAACTTTAAATCAATAAACTCAATTATTTTCACTCATCGGAGTATTTTCTTATATTAAAAAAAATCGCAAATATTGAATTTACCTTAAAACTATCGCCGTAGGTAGTTGAAAACAATCAATTTATAAATTAACCTAAAATCAAGTGATTTAATCAAAACACAATCTTATATTAACCTTTTAATTAAACTATGAATTCTGACAATTTCAAATCTGACAAAATCCTAGTTGTTGACGATTCTCCTGACAATATCTTCTTAATCAAAACGATTCTAGAAGAAGAAGGTTATGAAGTTAGTACGGCGGAAAATGGTTATAAAGCATTGAGCAAAATCAAAGAATCAACCTTTGATTTAATATTGCTAGATTTAATGATGCCAGGAATGGATGGTTATGAAGTAACTAAAAATATCAGAAAAAATACTGATTTATCTTTTGTGCCAATTTTGTTGATTACTGCTCACGATTCACCGAATGTTGCTCACGGTTTGGATTTGGGTGCTGATGATTTCATTCGTAAACCCGTAACAGTCGATGAATTACTCGCAAGAGTACGATCGCTCCTCCGACTCAAGCACAGTATTGATGAGCGGGATGAAATTGCTCGTCAGCGAGAAGACTTTGTTTCCCGTCTCACCCACGACTTACGCACTCCTCTGGTCGCAGAGGAACGAATGATGATATTATTTCTTGAAGGTGCTTTGGGGGAACTATCCCCATCAATGCAAGAAGCACTTACGATCATGGCTCGTTCTAACAGCAATCTGTTAGCTATGGTAAATACTTTATTAGAAGTTTACCGTTTTGAAGCCGGACGTAAAACTCTGGCATTTCTACCAGTTGATATTCCCAAATTGATTGAAGAAGTCAAGAGTGAGTTAAGTCCCTTAGCGGAACAAAAAGGATTAGCAATCAAAGTTGATGTCAATGAAATGGCGATCGCAACTAAAATAATGGGCGATCGTTTGGAGTTACATCGATTATTCACCAATTTAGTAGGAAATGCCATCAAATTTACCGACAATGGCTCAATTACAATCTCTTTGGA
This sequence comes from Rivularia sp. T60_A2020_040, assembly GCA_015272215.1. GTDB lineage: Bacteria > Cyanobacteriota > Cyanobacteriia > Cyanobacteriales > Nostocaceae > Rivularia. The sequence continues at coordinate 18,434 of JACYMD010000030.1, forward strand.
GGCTGATGCGACTGATTACGATAGGATAATTCTAAAAATCGTTGATAGTGGACAAGGCATCTCCCCGGAGCAACAAGCGACGTTATTTGAAAGATTTCGTCCGGGAAGTCACAAACGTTCCGGTAGTGGTTTAGGATTGTACCTTTCTCGGCGTATTGTTGAAGCTCATCAAGGTACTATTGAAATTAATTCCGAAGTCGGTAAAGGTAGTGTTTTCACCGTTATTTTACCGATAAAACAATGAATTATACCCTAAACCCTAAATTGGATTTTATATTTTATCATGGTTTTACCCTACTGACTTGTAAGTGAGTAGTGAGAAAAACCCTTACATTGATGGCTCGGAAAAAAAATCATGTTGAGTGCCTACTGCTTACTAAATCAAAACTAATTTCTAATTAAAATTTCTAATTAATATGTTTGGTGAAATAATCCATAAACAACGTGATTTTTTTCAAAGTGGTAAAACTAAAGATATTTCTTTTCGTATTCAACAGTTAAAAACACTTAAACAAGCTGTTATTGATAATGAAACAGCAATTTTTAATGCATTACAAGCCGATTTAAATAAACCATTAGTAGAAAGTTTTAATGCGGAAATAGTCTTAGTTATCAAAGAGATTGAATATGCTATCAAACATCTAAAAAATTGGACAAAGCCAAAAAAAACACAAATTCCTTGGCAATTCATTCCAGCTTCGGCAAAAATTTATCCAGAACCTTTAGGAGTAGTTTTAATTATTGGTGCTTGGAATTATCCATTTCAATTAATTATTGTGCCTTTAATAGGTGCTATAGCCGCCGGTAATTGTGCGATTCTCAAACCATCAGAAATTGCTTCTCATACTTCTCATCTTATCTCCGAAATTTTTGATAAATACTTTAATAAATCCTATTTGTCTGTAGTAGAAGGAGCCGTAGAAACTTCTCAGCAGTTATTAGCAGAAAAATTTGACCATATATTTTTTACTGGCAGTACTGCTGTCGGTAAAATCGTTATGGAAGCCGCTGCAAAACATCTTACACCTGTCACATTAGAACTTGGTGGAAAATCTCCTTGCATTGTAGATACCGACATTGATCTCAAAATAGCTGCTAGACGTATAACTTGGGGAAAATTCTTTAACGCTGGACAAACTTGTTTGGCACCAGATTATCTTTTAGTTAATCAAAAAATCAAGGATTATTTATTAGATGAAATCAAAAAATGTCTCCAAGAATTTTACGGTGAAAATCCTGCTCAAAGTCCCGATTATGCTAGAATAATTAATCAAAAACAATTTGATAGATTAATAGATTATTTAGATAATTTCAATAATTTTAAAAATTTAAAAAATTTAAAAAATACCAATAAAAATATCATTATTGGTGGCGAAACAATTGCCAAAGAACTTTATATTGCTCCGACTATAATTGAGAATATTTCTTGGCAAGATGCAGTAATGCAATCAGAAATTTTTGGTCCCATTCTACCAGTAATTGAATTTACCGAGATATCAGAAGCCATTAATATAATTAACTCTCAACCAAAACCCTTAGCATTATATTTATTTTCTCAAAATAAAAACCTACAAAAACAAGTCATAAACGAAACTTCATTCGGTGGAGGTTGTATTAACCATACAATTATTCATTATGCCGTTCCATCTTTACCATTTGGTGGTACTGGAAATAGCGGTATTGGTAGTTATCACGGTAAAGCCGGTTTTGACACTTTTTCTCATTATAAAAGCATACTCAAAAAACCTTTTCTTCTAGACATAAAACTGCTTTATCCACCCTATAAGAATAAATTGTCCCTACTCAGACGGATTTTTGGTAATTGGTAATTGGTAATTGGTAATTGGTAATGGAGCATAGAACATAATTATAATTATTATTATTATTATTATTAATTCCTAACTCTTAACTCTAAATAATTCAAAATCCAAAATCCAAAATCTAAAATCTAAAATCTAAAATCCACTATATCTTTCTTCCTTCCAAGGTTCACCACGACGGTGATAACCATTACGTTCCCAAAAACCTAATTCTTCATGGTCTAAAAATTCTAAACCATTGATCCATTTTGCACTTTTCCAAGCGTAAAGATGAGGAACTACTAAGCGCATGGGGCCACCATGTTCCGCACTTAAGGGTTCATTAAATAATTTAAAAGCAAAAAAGTTTTCTTCTCGTAAAAAGTCTTCTATTGCAATATTGGTAGTGTAACCACCGTAGCAATGCTCCATAACATGAGTGGCTTTGGAATCTACCTGAATAACTTTCATCAATTCTGTCACCTTAACCCCAGTCCACTTAACATCGAGTTTCGACCACCGAGTTACACAGTGGAAATCGGCTGTAAAATCGTTTTGGGGTAGTGCCATAAAATCCGACCAATTCCATTTTTGCGGTTGTACCAAACCCCAGACGCTGAATTCCCATTCCTCCGTACTAACTTGGGGAGTCGCACCATAAGTAAGTACGGGAAAACCCTGAGCTAAATGTTGTCCTGGAGGAACGCGATCGCTATTTTCAGAAGTTGGTTTTTGGAAAAATTTTCCCAGCATGGTTTTGGATAATATTTTTTTGTGTAAATGTGTCAATAATAATGAATATTTATAATATTTATAATATTTATAATTATAATATTTATTCAAAAATAATTGTCTAACAAGAAATTTGCAAATTATATTTTCCTGAAATTGAGCAAGTTATTCATAGCTAATATCTTGCACAGAGCCGCATAATTAACTACATAACAAAAAATATCAAGAAAAACATTACTAACATAAAAATGTAGTGTTTTAGTCCATTTTAATGGACTTATGCTATCAGACTGGGACTTGCAGTCCCAGGCGGGTAAGAACCACAGGAAAACAATTAGTACTTATTTTAACTATAGGTTTCTATGGTGCAAGTTATTCATAGGTAATTTACAGTATTGTTCCAGGGAAACGAAGGGGTAGTGATGAACTGCATCGTAAAGTCATTAACCGTACCTACAGCAATTCAAAAGTGGAAAACCAATAATCTTTTTCTACTCCCTACTCCCTACTCCCTCTTAAAACAAAATTACTCTTCGTCCTCTTCTTCTTCGGCTGATGGATAAACAAATGTAGAACGTCCGGTCAAAATTGACTTACCAAGGGAAAGAGCTTTTTGAGCTTCAACAGTCGCTTTGTGTCTCCAAGTCGCTCTACGTTTATCTCGTCTGGATTTAGATGTTTTCTTCTTTGGAACAGCCATAAAAGCAAATACCCTAATTTTTCACAACCTTTTTATTCTAAGGCATGAATTAATTAATAGCTCTTAAGAAATACTATACTACTCAACTTCCATCTATGGTGCCGGATTGGGAACTGTGTCAGATGATTGTGGGGAAGCCTCTTCAACCGGATTGTTTTCTACATTATCGGTAGGGTTGGCATTATTAGCTTTTGTCGCACTTGGTCCGAAAAATAGTAGCGTCTGTGCCATTTTAAAGTACTTTGCCCAACGTTGCGGGTCGGGACGATTGCGCCACTCGGTACGACTGACGTTTAATTCTAAAACAGGTGCGATCGCCCCATAATTCTGTACGGAAACGATTATTGATACGTCTGTTACTAAAATATCTCGATCAAAACCGCGTTGAGCCGCTGCCCTTGCGACTGCTTCCGCTCTCCGCAGCAAGCTTTGGTAATTGTCTCCCGGCAGACGATCAATTTCAAGGTCGGTTCTATTAGTATAAGCTTTTACCATTTGAGGGGCGATGGCATCAATCACCAACCACGTTGGTACGGCAGTACTCAGCAAAAGTACGGCGTTAGTTATCCGGATTTTCTTTGCGAACGACAGCATAAGGGGAATAAATGTGTTTATTTTTAACAATTTTTTGCCGACCATTATTTATCAGCTCCTAGGATTAATAAAAGTGTTTTCATGGATTCAAGTAATAATAATGACCTCTCATCTGCATCTAGCTGATGAAAATCACTTAGACTTATCATAGGTTAGCTTTGTTTTTTAGCATCAGCAAATTACATTAATTACCCTGGCAGTACTTAGCCTGATAATTGGCAATACAGGAGTACTCAGAGTATATATATATATTCAGTTTCCAACTAATAACAAAGGGCGCATGGCAAAATTATGGGCGATCGCGATTGGCATCAATCAATATCAGTATTTTCAACCGTTGGGTTATGCTCAAGCAGATGCTGAAGGAATACGGGATTTTTTAGTTGAGCAAGCAGGTTGGACGGAAGAGCAATGTCTGTTAATGACGGATTCTTCCGTACCGATGAAAGATAAACCCACCTTACCGACAAAGCATAATATTCTTCAGTTACTCGAAGATTTAGCAGCGAATTCTTGGCAACCCGAAGATACATTATGGTTTTTCTTTAGCGGTTATGGAATTAATTATGAAGGACAAGATTATTTGATACCTGTTGATGGCGATTCGCAACGCATTAGTGAAACTGCCATCGAAATCCGTCAATTAATGCAAACTCTACAAATTGCTGGACTTTCCGTATTATTACTACTTGATTTTAATCGCGCTTTTGGCACTCAAGCAAATTCTTGTATCGGCGAAGAAACTATTGAATTAGCCCAAGAGTTACAAATCTCCACGATACTTTCTTGTCAACCAGAACAGTTTTCTCATGAAAGCAGCGAATTAGGACACGGCTTTTTTACCGCCGCACTTTTAGAAGCTTTGCGTTACGGTAATATCAATAATTTGGCTGGTTTGGAAAGTTATTTGAATGTTCGCACTCCTGAATTATGTCAGCATCATTGGCGACCAATTCAAAACCCTGTCACTTTTACTACATCGCCACAACAAAGTTTATTTTTACCAGAACAAAGTGATACCGAAGAACCACCGAATATCCTAGACTTGAATGAAACTTTTACTGCTCGTGCGGCACCAAAGCTTGAGGAAAAACCAGCAGAGCATAATACTTCTTCACAAGTTCCACAAGTCTCTACAGAAAGCAATACGGTTCCTACCGATTCACCGATTCCTGTAAAAAAAGAAAAAACCACAAGCAACAGTCTATTCGCTAAATCCCTGCTGTTATGGGGTACAAGCACTTTAGTAGTCAGTGGATTACTTTTATTAGTTTTTCTACGCAATCAATCGAGTCAGATATTCCAAGCATCCGATCATGTTACGGTTGTCAACCCTTTACCAAGTAATTTTGCCTTAGAAAAGCCTCAAGGTGGCAATTCTAATTTGCAAGAAACTAACCAAGCAATCTTGGAATTGCAAAAGATGTCTCTTAACCCTAATCAAGCTAGCGATTTAAGCAAAGCGATCGCCATTAGCAAAAATATTAAGATAAATGAAGCCGGTTACAAACAAGCTCAAAAAAATATTAGAATCTGGAATAACATGATTTTGGATTTAGCCAAAAATCGTGCCGCAAATATGGAATATGATAGCGCGATCGCAGCTGCTCAGTTGGTCAAGGAACAAGACTCAAATTACCGAGAAGCCCAAGCAGCCATCAAGCAGTGGCAATTGCTTCGCCAACAATATTTAAGTAACAAAACTGTTTTAGAAGCAGCTCAAGCTTTAATTAGACCAGAACAAGCATCTACTTACAATCGCGCTATTGAAGTTGCCAAAAGAATACCGCAATCTCAACCGGGGTTCACGATGGCTCAAGAATCGATTAATCAATGGAGTCGAGAAATAATCAGGCTTGCTAAAAATCGTGCTGATAATCAGCAATTCTCTTCGGCAATTGCAACCGCTACTTTGGCTCCAGAAGATACAGCTGCTTATGCCGAAGCTCAAGAATTAATCCAACAGTGGCAACAAAAAATACAGCGTAATTAAGATGGCATGAACACAAATCTACTTTTCTTCTGTATTGGCTTACTTAACAGTACTGCGAAATGTCCTCGCCACATTCATCAGCTAAATAACACAACGAACGAAAACGCAAGGCAACTACTTCCTCGTACAACGGGTTAAGCTTGCACATTGGAGGAATATGAAACAAAGTCTTACCAAATAACTTCACATCCCGTTCAAAAGGACATTGAGCCGGAATCACCCGACAAACCCGATGAGCAAATTCTCGATCGCGCACTTCAATATTATTTATCCAAAGCCGCAAAGGCTTCAAAACGTCGCATCGAAACTTTTTACCTGGATTATCCTGGGTTAGATTCCCTTCATTTTCAATCTCTTGATTGATTAATACCCAACTTGCCAGGAATATTTTTCTTGTGGTATTATTGAATACCTTCATTGTGTTTTCCTCTAGTTTTTTGAGGGTTTTTAATTTAATTAACGAGCATTGACGACAGATCAACCAGCTTTTTTTGGGAAGCCTCTTGTTCTGACGAAAATCTCATCAATTTTGTTCGGCAGTCTGTAGATCAGACAGCTATCTTTTGCTACGTCAAGTTAAGCGCAATTTCCCTGAAATCGGAAGTAGGATACTCCCATCTTGTTGATAACTTGACACATTTGAAATTTTAGTAAAGTCATCTACCTATAGACATATTGTAGTGTAACATTTACAAAATTTAACGCAAATCAATTTGATCAGTGAAATTGAGCGGTAGCTTTGTGCCAAAGGCTATATAAGAGTAGCGCAAGAGGCTTGAAAGTGACTAGTGCGTAGATCACACCTAAGAGTCAATATTATGAAGTTTTATGATGCTAGCCAATATTTATGACTGATAAAGGTTAATTTTGGTCTTTTTTGGGCAAAATTGACCGAAATCGGTTTGAGATTAACTCTTTCTAAAGTAAAAAAATAGTTTTTATCGGGGTAAATTCCGAAGGCTGATTGCGGTATATTCCGATTGCATTGAAGTGTAATATGTCTTGGATTTGTAATCTAAATATTTCGATTAATTCTCAAATACACCTGTTCTACAGCGTTTTAAGCTAGCTATTTATCGATCCCAAATTATTTTGTTTAGATAGAATTTTCACAAATAAACTTGGTTTTACTTAGGTTTCACGAGGTTTATTTGTCAAATGATTTTTCTCTGACGACTTTTATTATTTGGTATTATCTGAGTATTGAGGATGTAAATTATTTTCTGGGTAACGATGTCGTTCTAGATTTGTCATGAAAAACGCGATCAAAGCGCGATCGCAAACCCCTATAATTTGAAACAGCAAAAAATAGGATGCTTTGATTACCTCTTTTTCGCGCATCCTATTAAATATTGTGATTACTTTTTTAGTAAAGTATTACAGAAGTCGGGTTTTTTTCTAAATATCTGTCAGATAAGAAAATTATCATAAAAACCCGACTTCTAGACTTAACAAAAAATCAAGTCTCAAAGTTTATTCTTCAGATAAAGGTGAAGTCCTACCTTTGTGATAGAAAATCTAGGAAGCAACTTGCTGAGCAGCAGTACGAGTACGTCGTCTTCTTCCATCAGAAACTTGTACGGGTGCTTCGTCTGGAATCTGCATCAACAATGTAACCGTAGGCTGACATCGTAATTCTCGACGTAAATTACGGGCTAAATCACCTTCGATCAATTCTTGTAAACCATCCCAGTCGATATTCGGCTTTTGCCCGTTCAAGGGTTTAGCAAATTCTTGCCAACGTAAAGCGAGTATTTCTTCAAATCGCTGCTGTACCCATTTTTGCAACATCGATTTTTCCATGCTAGTAACTACACCACGCAGATGAATCTCTGGTCTAGCCAACATTTTACCGTTCCAATCAATAGCTGCTGCAACAGTAACAATACCTTCTTCTGCCATACGTTGGCGCTCTTGCAAGACTTTATCACTAACCATACCAGAGCCGGAAGTATCTACTAATTCCAAACCAGATGGCACTGTACCGGCAACACTAATAGAATTTTGAGTCAATTGTACAATGTCACCATTTTGAATAATCACCATATTCTCGGACGGAACACCCATACTTTGGGCTGTTTGCGAATGTTTAACTAACATCCGATGTTCGCCGTGAACGGGTAAAAAGAACTTGGGTTTTGTCAAAGCCAGCATCAACTTTTGGTCTTCCTGACAGCCATGACCCGAAACGTGAATTCCTTTATCACGACCGTAAATAACATTCGCACCCTGTTGCATTAATTTATCGATAACGTTGACCACCGCAATCGTGTTACCGGGAATCGGATTAGCTGAAAAAGCAACCGTATCTCCTTTACGAATCTTGAGATGGGGGTGATCTCCTCTGGCAATGCGCGTCATTGCCGCCATTGTCTCTCCCTGAGAACCAGTAGTTAAAATCAATACGCTTTCGTCAGGTAAACTACGGGCGACGTGCAAGGGTTGAAATAGTTTATCTTCGCATTTGATATAGCCAAGATTACGAGCGTGGGCAATCAAATTCAACATTGAGCGCCCAACTACGGATACTACTCGATTATGTTTTTGCGCTAATTGCAAAACCATATTAATCCGATGTAGCGAAGAAGCGAAAGTCGTAATAAAAAGTCTTCCCTCGGTTTGAAGGATAACTTTTTCTAAGTTTGGATAAACCGAACGTTCTGAAGCAGTAAAACCAGGTACTTCTGCGTTAGTAGAATCGCTCATCAAGCAAAGTACGCCTTTCTCCCCATGTTCGGCTAGCCGTTGCAAATCAAAGTGTTCTCCATCTACTGGAGTATGGTCTACTTTGAAATCTCCCGTATGAATTACTATTCCTATTGGTGTATGTATCGCAACCGTAAAACTGTCACAAATACTGTGGGTATTACGGATGTATTCTACCACAAAATGGTTTCCGATCCGCACCATATCGCGGGGTTTGACGCTTCTTAATTCAGTGCGATCGCGAACACCAGCTTCCTCTAATTTACGCTCTAGCATTGCCATTGCCAATCTTGGACCGTGAATCACAGGAATGTCAAACTGTTTCAAGTGAAAGGCAATACCGCCAATATGGTCTTCGTGACCATGGGTAACAACCATACCTTTGATTTTATGGCGATTTTCCCGCACGTAAGTCATGTCGGGTAGAACAATATTAACTCCGTGCATTTGGTCGCTGGGAAAAGCTAAACCAGCATCTAGTAAGATAATTTCATCTTCATACTCGAAAATGCAAGTATTTTTGCCAATTTCATGCAAACCACCCAATGGAATAATTTTAAGGGCAGAAGTTACTTCCTTTTTAGCCATGTTTTTCCTTAGTTAATAAATTAGTTAGATTTTTTTTGCAGTTAAAAGCTTAATTAAAGTTTTTCTCGGACAAACTTTTATTGCTACCTTTGCTTGCATACTCTTTTTTTGCAAGATTTAATCAATGTTTAATTTTCCCAAAAAAACAGATTTTAAATACCGTCATCAAAAATTTACCGATTCATCGCAACAGTATACTTTTAAAAAACTAAACCTGTTGGTAATTATTGTGTGTATGATATTTTTGACACAAAATTTGCGACTATATCATTTAAACTTTATTCAAATCGAGTTCTTCAAGAACTGTTTTTAGTTTTTGAGTAAAGTCTAATTCAGCTTCGTATAAAGGTAGACGAGTTGAGCCAACTTCCCAGCCCTGAAGTTGTAAAGCTGTTTTAACTGGAATCGGATTCGCAGTTGCAAATAAAACTTTGAACAGTGGAAAAAGTTTGAGGTGAATTTCACTAGCAATTTGGACTTTCCCACTACAAAAAGCTTGAATCATCTGTTGTAATTGCAAACCTACCAGATGAGAAGCTACGCTTACTACACCCTTTGCTCCAAGAGACAACAACGGCAAAGTCATGTAATCATCACCAGAGTAAATCTGAAATTCTTCTGGTGTCAAGCGACGCATTTCACTTGCTTGATCTATATTTCCAGTTGATTCTTTGATGCCGACAATATTTTCTATTTCAGCTAAACGGGCTACTGTTTGGGGATGTAGGTTTTGACCAGTACGACCTGGAATATTATATAGCAATAACGGTAACTCCGGTGCCGCTTCGGCTATTGTCTGAAAGTGTCGATAAAGTCCAGCTTGCGGGGGTTTGTTGTAATAAGGTACAACTTGCAATGAGCCATGCACTCCTATTTTAGCTGCTTGCTGGGTAGCCAAAGCCGCTTCTTTGGTAGAATTAGAGCCACATCCGGCAATTACTTTTGCTTTACCCGACACAGCTTGCAATACCACTTTAAACAATTGGTATTCTTCATCCCAAGTTAGTGTAGGGGATTCACCAGTCGTTCCGCACACTACAAATGTATCTGTACCGCTATCAGCCAGATGTGCTGCTAACTTTTCTGCTACATCGTAATTTACACTACCATCTTCTTTAAATGGTGTAACCATTGCGGTTATAACTCTACCAAAATCTACCACCACTCTTTTTTTCTCCTAATTACAGAAAGACAATTTTTACATCTGTTGGTGGCTGTCTATATTTAATAATCTCAAAGCTATTTTTTTCAAGTGCAAACGATACCTCATTCATCATTTTTTAATTATTAGTTATTTTAGTTAATAGCAATTTTTAGTTAATGTTGTCTAACTTATTTTGTCTAATCTATAACTTAGATTAAATATTCGCTACTATTATATTTTATAATACTTATTCTCATATTTCATTACATATAATTACATATAAATCTATGCAGTTTCAGGATTAAACATAATTATTCTCTACTAGTAATTCGGCAATCTGAACTGCATTCAATGCAGCACCTTTACGGATTTGATCGCCGCATAACCATAATTCTAAACCACATTCATGAGAAATATCCTGACGAATTCTTCCCACTAACACTTCATCTTGACCTGTCGCTTCTATCGGCATGGGAAAATAATTTTTTTGCCAATTTTCTACCAATTTTACTCCGGGAGACTTGCTTAAAATTTCTCTTGCTTCTTCTATCTTAAAAGGTGTTTCAAATTCTAAGTTAATTGCCTCTGAATGAGCGCGTAAAACAGGAACTCTCACGCAAGTTGCACTAATTTTAATCTTTGAATCGTTAAAAATTTTGCGAGTTTCATTCACCATTTTCATTTCTTCTTCACAATAACCCGCTGAATTTAACGGAGAATTATGTGGGAATAAGTTAAATGCTAACGGGTAAGGAAATACCTCTGTCACTGGTTCTTTCCCTGCTAATATATCTAAACTCTGATTTTTAACCTCGGACATCGCCCTAGCTCCCGCACCGCTTGCAGACTGGTAAGTCGCCACAACAATCCGTTTAATCGGCTTTACTTTATGCAATGGGTATATCCCTACGGACATTAAAATAGTAGTACAGTTGGGATTGGCAATAATACCTTTGTGATTAATCGCAGCTTCGGGATTTACTTCTGGTACTATCAACGGAACTTCGGGATTCATCCGAAAAGCGCTGGAATTATCAATTACTACCGCACCTTTTTCTACAGCTTTGGGTGCCCAAATTTTAGAAATCGAACCACCCGCAGAAGCTAATACCAAATCTACATTTTCTAAAGCAGCTTCGCTTACCGCTTCTACCAGCAAATTTTCTCCTTTGAATGGCAGCTTTTTCCCCGCGCTACGTTCTGAAGCTAACAACTTGAGAGCGGCTAAAGGAAAATTTCGTTCTTCAAGTAATTCTAGCAATTCTGTGCCTACAGCACCAGTTGCTCCTAAAACAGCTACACGATAACCTTGAGACAAATTTACTTCCTCCAAAAAATTAATTCGATTTGCAATTATTCATCTATTCTCAAACAACTCAAACAAATCTATTCATACCCAAAAATAATATTAATCTTAATCGTATTTAAACGGATTTTCTTATATTTGTAAATTCTTTTTGATATCACAAATAACTATCACTATCACTTGATTGTCTTTAGAACTTTTTTCTAAAAATAGCTGAGAATTTATTCTTTATAAAATTATTGAACATCAAATTCAAAATAAATAAAATCAAATAATTATTATATTATAATGCTGTTATTTTTTGTGGCTTTACCATCAACTATACTACTCGATACATCCACATACATATTATTACTTTAGTCTACAACATGACAACAATTCTTAAATAATTAAATACACAACTTCAAATATACAATTTTATAATAAAAATCATATTATACACCATATTTACTTGAAAGAGTATAATAAGACAAATATTTTGACATCCCCTGATAGTAGTGTAGATTTTTAACTGACCAAAACGGCATTGATTAATTCGGTTGATGTACTATTATTCAGATGGACTCTTGCCAATCGCCAAGGCGAATAACAATTAGATAATTCACCTTCCTTGTGGTTAAGTTAGGTTTTAACCCTGCTCAAGCATAAAAGCCATGTGAATTCTTGACAACACAGTGTTGAAAATTGGGATATCACGATTCGGTGCCAAAATGTTGAGTAATAACTCCCATTTAAGCAGATTAGGACGGAATGGTTATATTCCAAGGACAGCACCAAAATTAGCCTTTGTATTGGCTCCGGGCTTTTTCCTAGTCAGGAATTGTCGCGAAAAAATCGCTCGATTTTCCTCGACAAGCAGTTTGGATAATGCGATCGCCAAGTTGAAATACAAAAAGTAGCACAAATAAATATAGAAACAAGTCTATGAAAGTAACCCAAGAAAAATTGCCAGCCAGTAGAATCGGCATAGAAATCGAGATTGCACCGGAAAAAACCAAGCAAACCTATGAAAAGGTAATTCAAAATTACGCTCGAGAAGCGAATATTTCTGGGTTTCGTAAGGGTAAGGTGCCTAGACAGATATTACTACAGCGTTTGGGAAAAACCCGTATTAAAGCTGCGGCATTGGAAGAATTGATTCAAAATGGTATTGAAGAAGCGATCAAACAAGAAAGTATTGAAGCTATTGGTCAGCCGGAATTACGCTCTTCCTTTGAAGAATTAATCAATAATTATGAACCAGGGCAGCCTTTGACTTTTTCGGCTGCGGTAGATGTACCACCCCAGATTAATTTGGGTGAGTATTCTGGTTTACAGTTCAAAGCTGAGGAAGTCAAGTACGAGCCAGAACAAGTTGATCAAGTGTTGGATAAGGAACGTGTTTCAATGGCGACTTTAATTCCAGTGGAAGGACGTTCGGCACAGTTGGGAGATACTTCGATTATCGATTTTAAAGGCTTTCTCGCTCCCATAGAAGGTGAAGAAAAGCCATCCGAAGAACTCGAAGCAATTCCCGGTGCGGAAGCTACTGACTTTCAAGTTGACTTAGAAGAAGATAAATTTATCCCTGGTTTCATCGCAGGAATAATCGGGATGAATCCTGGAGAAACTAAGGAGATTAAAGCAACGTTTCCCGACCCTTATGCTAACGAAGAATTAGCAGGAAAAGCCGCCTTGTTTACAGTAACACTCAAAGAGCTTAAGGAGAAAGAACTACCTGAAATCAACGATGATTTTGCTCAGGAAATCAGCGAATTTGAGACTTTAGAAGAGTTACGTAATTCCTTAGAAGAGCGGTTTAAAAAAGAAGTAGAAGATAATGCTAAGGCAAAAAAACAAGAAGCTTTGTTGAATGAATTAGTTAAACACGTAACATTTGACTTACCCGAAACAATGATTCAGCAGGAAGTCGATGCGATGATTACTCAAACAGCAATGCGTCTTTCCCAGCAAGGTTTGGATATTAAGAAATTGTTTAATCAAGATACTATTCCCCAACTGCGCGAACGTTCCCGTCCCGAAGCAATCGATCGCATCAAAAGAACTCTTGCTTTACGCGAAATTGGCGATCGCGAATCGATTAAAGTCAGTGAAGAGGAAATAGAAGCCAGAAAACAAGAAGTCATGGAACAATATGCTGAGCAGGATGTTGATCCAGATAGAGTGCAATCCGTAGTCGAAAACGAATTATTAACCGAGAAAATCATCGACTGGCTTCTAGAACGTTCTTCGATTGAACTTGTCCCCGAAGGTTCTTTGAATCCTCAAGAAACCGTCGCAGAACAGGAAACCATAGAGTCACAACAAGAAAACGAAAATGATTCTTCAACCGAGGAACAAACTACCCCGGCTACCGTACAAGAATAATCAAAGTTTATGGCACTCAGCTTGAGGTAATGGGATTTTATGAGTGTGAAATCAATCGCTGATAGCTGAGCGCTGTCTCAATCAAAAGTCGGAATTAATTTTCAGAAACTTTAAAGCCGACATCGAATTTGTCTGGTAATCTTGTGACAAATTGATCATATCCACACGCTCTTGATTTATATAAGGCATAATGGTTAATACATACTGTCTTATAGAAATTCGGTTCTGATTATCAACGAGCAGCAATTGCTCCCTTATACTTACTGTTGTCAAAATTTTCATTAATTTCTTTATGGTTGTATCGCAGTCGGAAAATTATCCCATTAGTAGTTTGAATCAATTTTTGATTTATTCCCAAAGCGCGAATGTTACTTCAATGCTGCCGACAGTCGTAGAACAATCAGGCATGGGAGAGCGAGCTTTTGACATCTACTCGCGCTTGCTCAGAGAACGGATTGTGTTTTTAGGAACTCCCGTCGATGATGCAGTTGCAAACTCGATTGTTGCCCAACTACTGTTTCTAGATGCCGATGATTCAGAAAAAGATATTCAAATCTATATCAATTCTCCTGGCGGTTCAGTTACGGCAGGCATGGCAATTTATGATACAATTCAACAAATACGTCCAGATGTAGTAACTATATGTTTTGGACTAGCTGCTAGCATGGGTGCTTTTTTACTAGCAGCAGGAACCCCCGGTAAGCGGATGTCTCTTCCGGACTCGCGAATCCTGATTCATCAACCGTTGGGTGGCGCTCAGGGACAAGCAGTGGATATCGAAATCCAAGCTAAAGAAATTCTTTATCATAAGTCTAAGCTAAACGAACTATTAGCATCTCATACTGGTCAACCATTAGAGAAAATCAACGCTGATACCGAACGAGATTTTTTCATGTCGGCACAGGAAGCTAAAAACTACGGGTTAATCGACCAGGTTATCTCTAGACAAAATCTTCCCACAGCAGGGGAAAACGTCACTAGTGTGAAATAAGAGGCTGGTATGACAGGTAAGTACGACTCCCATTTAAAATGTTCATTTTGTGGCAAATCTCAAGAGCAGGTACGTAAGCTAATCGCCGGACCGGGAGTCTACATTTGCGATGAGTGCGTTGACCTGTGTAACGAAATATTAGATGAGGAATTGCTCGATACCAACAGTGCAGCAGCGGCTTCGCAGCCAGCACCACGGTCAGAACCACCTCAAAAACGCCGTACCCGGACAGCCAGTCTCTCGTTGAACCAAATACCCAAACCACGAGAGATTAAGAATTATTTAGACGAGCACGTTATTGGTCAAGAAGAAGCCAAGAAAGTACTTTCAGTCGCAGTATACAATCACTATAAAAGATTGTCGCTGGTTGGTGGGTCTAAAGAGGGCGGCAAAGATGACCATGAGGAAGCAGTAGAACTGCAAAAATCAAATATTTTGTTAATTGGTCCTACAGGTTGCGGAAAGACTTTGTTGGCACAAACCCTAGCAAAAATTCTTGATGTACCTTTCGCTGTCGCCGACGCGACTACTCTAACCGAAGCCGGTTATGTGGGAGAAGATGTCGAAAATATTTTGTTGCGGCTATTACAAGTTGCCGATTTGGATGTAGAAGAAGCCCAACGAGGAATTATTTACATCGATGAAATTGACAAAATAGCTCGCAAGAGCGAGAACCCCTCGATCACAAGGGATGTTTCTGGGGAAGGTGTACAGCAAGCTTTGCTGAAAATGCTCGAAGGAACCGTTGCTAATGTACCGCCCCAAGGAGGACGCAAGCACCCCTATCAGGACTGTATCCAAATTGATACCAGCAATATTCTATTTGTCTGTGGTGGTGCTTTCGTCGGTTTGGAAAAGGTAGTAGAGCAGAGAACGGGTAAAAAGTCAATTGGCTTTTTGCAGCCAGGAGAAGGGCTATCAAAAGAAAAGCGAGCGGCACATACAGTACGCCAACTGGAGCCGGGAGACCTAGTTAAGTTTGGGATGATACCGGAATTTATTGGGCGGGTACCAATGGTAGCGGTAGTAGATCCACTTGATGAAGAAGCGTTGATGGCAATATTAACCAAACCGCGCAGCGCTCTAGTTAAGCAGTATCAAAAACTGTTGAATATGGATAACGTCCAGTTAGAGTTTAATACGGATGCTCTGAAAGCCATTGCTCAAGAAGCTTATCGTCGTAAGACTGGCGCTAGAGCTTTGCGAGGCATTGTAGAAGAACTGATGCTGGATATAATGTACGAATTACCTTCGAGAAAGGATGTAGGAGTTTGTACAGTAACGCGGGAAATGGTAGAAAAACGTTCGACTGCGGAACTGTTAGTTCATCCCTCTTCCCTACCGAAGCCTGAATCAGCTTAAATAGAGTTAGGAGTTAAAAGTTAGAAGTTAGGAATTAATTCTTAACCGGGGAACGCCGGTTGCCTGACGCGGAAGTCGTTTCACGGCTCTTGTACCGGCGACTTCTAATTTTTTATTTTTGACATTTAGCTTTTGATAGATGGCTTATATTCAAGTTCGTGGCGTAGAACATTACTACGAGTGGATTAAACAAACATCTGATGGTTTAGAGAAACCAGTAATGGTGTTTATTCACGGTTGGGCTGGTAGCGCTCGGTATTGGCAGAGTACGGCTGAAGTTTTATCCGAACAATTCGATTGTTTGCTTTACGATATGCGGGGATTTGGACGTTCCCGTGGCAAGCCGATTTTTGTGGATTCCCAGCCTCTTCAAGCAGAAGCAGGAGAAGTCATACAATTAACCTATGAGCTAGAAGAATACGTCGAGGATTTAGCAGTATTGCTGTCAGAATTGCAGTTGCAGCGCGTGTATATTAATGCTCATTCTATGGGAGCATCGATTGCGACTTTATTTCTTAACCGCTATCAACAACGTGTAGAAAAAGCAATTTTGACTTGTAGCGGTATTTTCGAGTATGACAAACAAGCTTTTGAGGCTTTCCACAAATTTGGTGGTTACGTTGTCAAATTTCGTCCTCAATGGTTAGGGAAAATTCCCTTAGTTGACAGAATGTTTATGGCACGATTTCTGTATCGTTCGATCAAAGCAACCGAACGTCAAGCTTTTTTGCAAGACTTTCTCATAGCCGATTACGATGCGGCTTTAAATACAATTTATACTTCTGTTAGTAAAGCTCAATCGGAATTGATGCCACAAGAATTTGCCAAACTCCAAGTACCAACTTTATTAATATCTGGGGAATACGATCAGATTATTCCCGCTGAAATGGGAAGAAAAGCGGCAGCAATGAGCCAGCAAATTGAATATGTGATGATTCCCAATACCGCTCATTTCCCGATGTTAGAAGACTCAAGTATTTACTTAGATGCATTAACAGAATTTTTACAATTACCCACGGCGCTTTCTGCGTAAATAGGAGTTAGTTGACAGTTGACAATTAACCTATTACCTTTACTAATCCAAACCTAATTCTCTCTTGAGCAAATTAATCGATTTACCACCGATATAATTTTCACAGTAAACCAGTTTGGGTGGACGGATGATGTCTTCCATGGCTATTTGCATAGCATTTTGTACCCCGGAATAACTCGTTTCGTCAGTACAAAAAACTATTTGCGCCCGTTTAACTATTGCTCCTAACTTATAACTATCTTTTGGCTGGGAAGTCATCACCAATATTTCGTCTCCCCGTAAACCGTGGAGAATCACTTCTGTGGCTCGGAGGATTCCCGAACTAAGACTGACGATACCAATACAACTATCTTTAGATAGATTTTTAACAATATTGAATTCCTTAGCATAATCGTGGATATCAAGGGGGATTACACGTACTGCTCTAGGTGCTGCAATAGCTTCTAATTCGCCGATGAAATATCGACTTGTCACAACCGTTGCTGAACTTGTTTTATCCAACACGGCAGATAGCTCTTCGGTAGCAACTAGCTGTACTGGTATTTGTAGCGCTTGTTCTAATTCTTGAACAATTAATTCACCAGCACCGATATCCTGATTCGGTACCGCTACTAGTACCCGCGCACTACAACGCAACCGCCAATCAATTTCAGCCAGAAATATCTCGCGGGCTTGATTGAGAGAACAACCTTGAGAAAGTAGTTCATCAAGAGCCTTCTGCACAATTTTGTATGCTTGAGGATGTTGTTTGAAAATCGGCGATTGTAACTTACTACCGCCCTCATGCCCTTGAGCGCGCACGTAAATTCCTGAACCAGCCAGACTTTCGACAAGTCCATCTTCCTCCAATTGACGGTAAACTTTACTAATAGTATTGCGATGCAACCCGGTTTGCATTGCTAAGGCTCTAGTTGAAGGCAATTTATAACCTGGTGGATATTGCCTTGAGGCGATAGCAAATCGAATTTGATTGAACAGCTGAGTCGATGCGGGAATTTCACTATCTGGCTGAATGCGGAATTGAATCATCACCTTCGGTTTTCTGGGTGCTATTAGCTTCAAAGGGAACTTTAAAAAGCGGTGCTAATCGCTATTAGGTTAAACAATTTATTTATACATCGAATTTGAACAGGATAAATTTATCATCAGGGAAGGTTATTACTAGTTAATCATTGTTAATAATTTGATCGGAGTCAAGCTCTTATTCCTGGCATAACTATATCTAATTATCACAGCATACTGGTAAAAACTATTATGACTATTCGTGCAATCGACACTACAACTGTGAACATAGCAGCAGATTCAGTCCAAATAGATGCTTATTTGGCAAAGCCTCTAGAGGAGGGTAGTTATCCGGGAATTGTGATATTGCAGGAAATATTTGGAGTCAATGCCCACATTCAGGAAGTTACCCAACGTATTGCTAAGGAAGGATATGTGGCAATTGCACCTGCATTATTTCAACGTCAAGCACCCGGCGACGGCCACTGGCTATACCCCTGAGGATATAGAAGTCGGTAGAAATTACGCTTGGGGACAAACCAAAGGGGATGAATTGTTACGCGATATTCAATCGACCATTGATTATCTCAAAACTCTAGGTGAAGTAAAAAAAGATACTTTTGGTTGCATTGGTTTTTGTTTTGGTGGTCATGTGGCATATCTCGCCGCCAGTTTACTTGATATAAAAGCTACCGCTTCATTTTATGGCGCACGTGTAACTACTAGTACTCCCGGTGGCGGCGCACCTACTATAAATGTTACTCCAAAAATTAAAGGCACGCTTTACGCCTTTTTTGGCATGGAAGATTCTAGTATCCCAATAGCACAAGTAGACCAAATTGAAGCCGAGTTAGAAAAATATCAAGTACCTGGACGTGTTTTTCGTTACAATAATGCCAATCACGGTTTTTTTTGCGATAGTCGTGCCAGCTATAATTCTCAAGCTGCTGCTGATGCTTGGGAGCAGGTTAAACAATTATTTGGGCAACTTTAACGATAGGAACGGGATTTGTAGGATATGGTGTAAGAGTTACCATTAGTTACAATCGAATAATCAACTGTTTCTAAATCGCTAAATTTTTTCATCTAGGAAAAGATTGATTATGATTATTAATTAATGACTAATGAATAATACACTGTCCTTATGAAAGGACAATATACATCTTAATTCATCTTGAATGTGTTATGGAGAACGAAGCAAACATCTCTCAAAAAGCCGATACGTCTTTTACAATGGACGATTTTGCGGCAGCTTTAGAAAAACATGATTATCAGTTCCAAAAAGGACAATTAGTTAAAGGGAAAGTGTTCCAAATTGACCCAGATGGGGCTTATGCTGATATTGGAGGCAAGTCAAGTGCCTTTATTCCTCGTCATGAAGCGGCTTTGAGAGAAGTCATAGATTTATCATCGGTTCTACCACTTCATGAGGAATTAGAATTTGTAATTGTCCAAGAGCAAAATGCAGAAGGACAAGTAACTATTTCTCGCCGTCAATTAGAAGTTAGGCAAATTTGGGACAGATTGCTACAAATGCAGGAAAGTTCCAAAAGTGTAGATGTGGAAGTAACCAATGCCAACAAAGGTGGTGTTACAGTTAATATTCTTGGTTTACGCGGTTTTATTCCTCGTTCTCACCTGCTTGAGCGCAACAATTTGGAAGCACTTAGAGGTCAAAAACTCACCGTCAGCTTTTTGGAAATTAATCGCAATATTAATAAACTTGTACTTTCCCAACGTTTGGCGAAAAGTTCTGCCAGTTTCAGTTTATTAGAAATTGGTCAGCTAATAGAAGGGAAAATTACTGGGATCAAACCATTTGGGGTGTTTATTGATATTAATGGTGTCAGCGCTCTACTCCATATTAAGCAGGTGACTCAGAAGTTTATTGAAAATCTAGAAAAGGTATTTCAAATTGACCAAACTATTAAAGCTCTGATTATTGACATCGACGAAGGAAAAGGTCGAATCGCAGTTTCTACCAGAGTACTAGAAAATTTTCCCGGTGAAATACTCGAAAATATCGAAGAAGTCATGTCTTCCGCTGAAGCACGAGCCGAAAGAGCCAGGAAACAGCTTTTAGAATCAGCTAATGCTTAATTTAAGTTAGGAGTTAACAGTTAAAGGTGAGGAATTGATAGTTGGAGGATTTAATAAATCTCAACTAACCACTAACCACTAACAATTCCTTATTCTGACGATAGCTATTTCGCAGTTCCTGTAATGTTTCTTGATTAAAGGCAAATTTAATTAAATTGATTAATTTGCCCCATTCAAAGAGAAATTTTTCACAGATACTTTGGTTAAATTGAATTGCATAAAATTCCGCCCACCATCTAGGTGCCTGCTTCCTGTTTGCAAAGTCATGTTTCTTTAACCAGCGTATGCACCATTTTGCCATTTCTGAAGCAGTTGGTGGCGCAACTCCTATAACTGGTGGAAAATCGGCGTAACTGACAAATTTGCTGACACCTTTACCGTGAACGTAAACTATATGCTCCCAGCATTCGACCACACAAATATCTTCAAATTTGATATTAAACTTTAAACAAACTGCTTCTTCGGTCACAAATCTAGCTAAAGGATGAATGTTTGAAGATTTGTAAACAATTTTTGATTTCCGGATCACGAGTCTTCTTGGTTTAAATGATGATACCATAGTAAGTGCATTTAATTAGTAGACGCACTCCGTAGACATTGAATGCATTCTGTTAGTAGATACATTCAGAATTACGGTGTGAAGTTGTATGCGGTTGCCTAATAGTTTATTATGCTATAAGGCAATCGTTTTTTAAACTACAATTATTAAATGACACTACTGTATCATTTGTCAAGCATATAATGGGGCTTGTAAGATTAAGAATCAGAGAATTTGCCAACGAGAAGGGTTGGACATTAAAAGACGTTTCTGAACGTTCTGGGCTAGTTTATAGTACGGTTAGAGCTTATGCTCGCTCTCCAGGAATGGGAAGCGTTGATTATACTGCCATTCAAAAGCTAGCTCGCGTGTTTGATGTAATGATTGAAGAGTTAGTGGAAGTGGTAGAAGAATAGAAGTTTTGGATTATTCTCAAAACCTGCCCAGAGGGAAAGTTAAGCGCAAAGGGTAGGTGGAGAGAAAGAAGTTTTAGAACAATGGTTTGAGGTTATCGTAATCGGCTATTTGTATTTGCTTGCCATTACGAAACATTCGTTTTTGCAAATTGGGAAAGTCTGCAATTTCATACTCGCGTCTTTCCCCACCCATGATATAAATTAAGTCTTGTTCAAAGGGATTTAATAGGTGATGTGCGACTGAAGGAGTAGGAAAACCCATAAAGTCACCTTCTCCTACCTCGAATTCTTGATTATCAATCTCAGCTATACCTTTTCCAGACAAAATATAAATAAATTCTTCTTCAAATTCATGGGAATGATAGATAAATGATTCTTTTTTTGGAGGAATTTTTGCTAAGTGAAATCCTATTCTTTGTAAACCTACTGCTTCGCTCAGAGATACTCCGCTGATTTCTGAATTTGCATTGAAAGGATGAGAAAATTTTTGTTGAGCAAGTTGTTTGATTGCTTCTGCTTTAATCAGTGGTTGGGGTTTTTCGTTGTTGTTCATGGTTTTAAGAATTAATGAACCTTACTAGACGCAAAGAGCGCTGAGGGAAGAAGTTAGAGAGAGAATATTTATTAGTTTTTACAATTTTCCATTGATTTTGGCGTTAAATCCGTAAACTTGACGACTACCACTCAGGGGTACTAATATAATTTCTTTTTCGTCTCCCGGTTCAAATCTAACGGCTGTTCCTGCGGGAATATCAAGTCGCATTCCTCGTGTGGTTTCTCGATCAAAAGTTAATGCGGGATTGACTTCGTAAAAGTGAAAATGAGAACCTATTTGTATTGGTCTATCTCCTGTATTTGCTACTTTTAATTTTATGGTGGAACGATTTGCATTTAATTCGATTTCACCTTCTAGGGTAATAATTTCACCTGGAATCATCATATTAAGAATTGGTAATTGGTAATTGGTAATTGGTAATTTGAATAAGAGAAAATACTAACAAGCTAAAATCCAAAACAAAAGCATCAGTTGTCAAAATTCACTGAATTGGATTATGTACTGTAACTAATTTTGTTCCGTCGGGAAAAGTCGCTTCTACCTGCACTTCTGGTATCATTTCTGCGATACCTTCCATGACATCATCTCGCCTTAATAAAGTTGTGCCAAAACTCATTAATTCAGCTACAGTTTGTCCATCTCTAGCACCTTCTAAAATTGCAGCAGTAATAAACGCAATAGCTTCGGGATAATTCAATTTTACACCCCTTGCTTTGCGTCTTTCTGCTAATAATGCGGCGGTAAAAATTAGTAATTTATCTTTTTCTTGCGGTGTTAATTGCATTTTTGTCAGTCAGTTGGTATTAGAAATTATAGTTGTGTTTTAAAGCAGTGAACAGTGTTAGCTTTACTTGTGACGCGGTAGCGTCATACAGTAAACACGGGCATATGGTGTTCTATTTAAACCAATACAGAAGACGCCGATCACCTTAATACGGCTCCCAACTTAAACCAATATTGTATAAACGTGACTGATAACTGTTAAAGCATCCATACTCTAGGTAAGCAAATACTACGATTTAAAAAAGACATCCTTAATAGCTGCCAAATACTAATAAACCAGTTTCTCACTTCAGCTGTCGAATCACCACGGTATCTACACAAAAGTCCATTTTTTAATCGAGTCACACCGCAACAACTGGGGGGCAGGGAAATAGAAAGATTACGTGCTTGTTCAACTATTTCTGGAGAAACAGGTTTTCCTACATAGACTAGAGTCCCTATAATTGATTTTCCTGCTAAACCGTTGACACTATGAAAAATTTCTTCGCTACCGGGTAAATATTGTCTATCAATCCATAATGGTTGATTATTTTGCCAGATTTCAAAGTGCGATCGCCATTCTCCTTCTACAAATTTCTCACAAGCAGCAGTACGTCCAAATCTAGTAATTTCCCAGCCAATAAAGTTTGCTTCTGTAGCTAGTTCTATCCGTATATCTTGTCGATAATTTGCACCGTTAAAAACGATTGTTTCTTGGGGAAGCCATTCTAAACAAGTATGATTATCAATCTTTATCTCTATCTTCTGTTTGGCTTGTAAACCATTACTACGATAAATTTTATTCGCTGCGGCTGTTGTAATTAATGCTTTTGCCTGGGGTTGGAGGTAGAAGTTACAAGAAAGGCGATCGCCACCAACAATTCCTCCAGCAGTATGCAAAATAATGCTATGACAAATTGAATCTCCTTCTGGATAAAAGGGACGTTGTATTTTCAACGGGGCTTGATTTTTACTTTGAATTAATATCGTTTTATTTTGATTGTAGTTGTAAACTAAGTTGAGTTTTCCATGCCAGCTTTGAAAATATTCCACTGGTGTTTCTAAGTAGGTTTTTTTGATTATTTTTGCCAAATTACAGTTTATTTTATCAAATCGATAAATACTCACAAGTTTTCTTAGTAATAATTGGGATTTATCTAATTTCTGGCTTCTCTATATAAATTTACTGCTTCTAGATTTTTTTTAGTGATTAGTAATACTATCCATACTCAACACTGAGTGATATATGTCATGCATTGACGCGATTTTTTCAGTATTTTGCAATAAAAATTTACATATTTTTCGTTAATTGAGAAAAATCTTATTAATAATAGAAAATTTTCTTATTTAATTAACGCAATTACGTTGTTTTTTTGGATGTGATATAAGTTGTTTTTTTTCTTTTATAAATTTGTGTATAATCTACTTGGGTGTTTGTATGTCAATTTAAGGAAAAGAGAGTCAAGTTTTTTTAGGTGGGAATTGATTTGCACCACCAGTAAATTGTTAATTCACCTCTCCCAGATGCAGGCTAGTAGAATAAGTCATATAAACAAAACCTTGTTGATTCTTAAATTGCTGATATAAATTCTCTAATTCTGAAATAACTTGTTCGTAAGTTTCTCCTTTACGGGGAACATAGGAAGAACTCATCGCACGTCCGATAAGTCCGCTTTTATCTAACTCTTGTTGATAATCAAAATTGTATTCGTAAAAGTTTTTAAAATAGGTCGTTTCTGTTAAATATTCTACCGTTTTGATTCGTGATTCTGCGGGATGATTGTTCGATGCTACACGAACAATTCGGCTATATTCTGCGGTAAATTCGTCGTTGCGATCGCGAAGCGCTGCTGCAAGCAGATCGCGATTATTCCATACTACCGCTAACCTTCCTTGTGGTTTCAAAATACGGCGAAACTCCGATAAAGTTGGTTCGGGAGTAAACCAGTGAAAAGCTTGAAAACAAGTTATCAAATCAACCGATGCATCTGGTAAATTAGTATTTTCTGCTGTTCCATCTTTCCATTCTACATTTGAATGGTTTTCAGCAGCGTTTCTCATTTCCGCATTTGGTTCAACTGCAATTACTTTCACACCCCTTGCAGCTAATAATCGTGAAGAAATTCCCGTACCTGCACCAATATCCGCAGCTACAAGTTGAGTTAGTGATGTTAAATTTTCGAGGATTTTATCAATTACTACTGTTGGATAACTTGGACGATATTTTACATAATATTCCACTCTATCGGAAAATCTATGTAAGGGATTGAGGGTATGTAATGGCGTTATTTCGTTGTTAGCTTCACTCATTTGAAGGATTAAATATCAAATTTTAAATATTATAGTTCAAAACATGAATATTAATGTAGAGACGGGGCGTATTGCTACGTCTCAATAGTTTTAGTTATCCCACGTATAAGTTTAAAATGTCTGATAATTCAACCAACATTTGCGAAATGTACGCTATGGCGATAAACAAGATAAACGAAACCTTCTTGATTGCAAAAACGTTGATGTAAATTTTCTAAATCAGTAACAAGTTGTTTTTGTACTCTTTCTTCCGAGGAAATAAACGAAATACTTTTAGCTAAACCAATTAAATTTGATAAATCTAATTGCTGTTTATCAGGAAATTGATAGCAATCAATATATTGAAAATCCTTACTTTTTCGCAAAGGTTCAATTTTAGAACTAAAATCCGTCGGTGGACGATTGTTTGCAGCTTGACTAATTAACTCACGATAAACTTTGGTAAATTCATCATCGCAATTTAAATCTTGAAAAACAATCGCTAATCTTCCTTTTGATTTAAGAATACGACGAAATTCTAATAATGTAGATTCTGGTTTAAACCAATGAAATGCTTGAAAACAAGTGATTAAATCAACTGATGCCTCTGGTAAATTAGTATTTTCTGCTGTTCCATTTTTCCATTCAATACCTGGTGATGAAATAGCGGCTTCTCTCATTGCTGGATTTGGTTCAATTGCAATTACATTTACACCTCTCGAAGCTAACAATCGAGCAGAAATTCCTGTACCTGCACCAATATCCGCTGCAACAATTTGAGTTGGTGATGTTAAATTTTCGAGTATTTTATCAATTACTGCATCTGGATAAACAGGACGGTATTTTGTATAGTTTTCCGCTTTATCGGAGAACCGAGTTAAAGGATTGAGGTTATAAAGAGGAGTGTCATGATTGTTTTCGTTCATTATTTTTGAATGAATGAAATATGAAAAATACTATACAGCGTTTTTTATATAGTATATCTATTCACATCCTAAATAAAAAAGCAGGTAAAATACCCGCTTCAATTTTCTTATTCTCAATTCAGAAAAATTTTTTATAAAGGTACACCTTCAATTACACTCATCAGAGATTGAGTCGGAACAATTCTGAGTAATTTAAATCCTGCTTTTTCCAACAAAATGCGATATTCATCTTCAGTACGTTCGCATCCTCCCGGACACATTATTAACATATGAAGGTCAAACACTTTACCAAAAAAAGGTTGATTACCTGGTGGAATTACTTGCTCTACAATCAATAACTTACTCTCTTTTGACATCGCTTGATGACAGCTTTTCAGAATGGCTCCCGCTTGTTCATCACCCCAATCATGAATGATATGTTTGAGAATATAAGCATCCCCTCCAACGGGTACAGACTGGAAAAAATCTCCTTCGACAAATTGACAACGCTGTTTAAATTCATCTGATATTGATGATTTAGCTCCAGCAATCACTGCTGGTAAATCAAATAAAACTCCTTTCATATCAGGATAATTTTTGAGGATATCAGTTAATAACTTTCCCCTTCCCCCAGCAACATCTACTAAAGTTTTTATCCCAGTAAAATCATAATCTGAAATTACTCCTGCATTTTCAACAACTGAATAACTAGTCATTGCTCGATCAAAAATTTCTGCGGGTTGGGGATTTTGCTCGTAATACTCAAATACATTCATCCCATACAAATGCTCAAAAGCACTTTCCCCAGTCTGCAAACTATACATCACGTTACCCCAAGAACGATAATGTTCATCACCGTTCAAAATCACCATCGCTCTGAGGGAATCTGAAGTATCGCTACGGAGATAATTCGCCAAAGGTGTCAGTGTAAAACAACCCGACTCAGTTTCCGCAAAGACTCCCATACCAGCTAATGCTCGTAAAAGACGATATAGCGATCGCGCATGAGTTTGGGTTGTTTGAGCTAACTCCTGGTAACTTTTTTCTCCATCCTTGAGTAAATCGGCTATTCCCAGTTTTGCTGCTGCATACAGCGACTGCGATACCCAATTACTAGTAGCCATTTGCATCAAAACAACTTGCAGCGGTAAATCGGTTGCAGATTGAGTCATTTATTTGTATTAATTATTTATTTGGTATGAGTAATTATTGCAGCTTGGTGAATAATTATAAAGTCGGATAAAATACCTTTTTCTTGAAGATTTTTGGCAGAGAATCAAAATTTTGTCACAAAAGGTTTCAATTTATTAAAAATATCTGCTAAATAAGTAGGCACAAATATTTTAATTATCGTTGTGTAACAGAATATTTATACTTACTTAAAGCCTTACCTCTAATCCCTTTTTATCACCAAATTTTTGAACGCTGAACTACTGAGATAGATTTTGATTAAAACCTTAACATCTTTCGTTTATTTTATCTATATCTACTTTTAAAATAGCATCGTTGTTTTTGTTTGACCTTCTGTTTAAAAACTTCGTATTATTACCCCTTGCACATCACGTAATGTCAGGTTCTAGAATTAATTCATAACCCTTTCTCTGGCAATTCACTCAAGAATAAAACCTATGGACACCACAGTAAATATTCGACCTGCTAAGCTCGATGATACGGATGCCATCATGAACTTGGCTGATGCAATTGGTTTGTTTGAAGGGGAAGAACTTGTGCGATTCGTTGCTTAGGGAATCACGGTAATCAGTCCGTACATACCTAAGCCAGTGAAACTTAAGGCGACTTAAGCACTGAACTCTTCTTACGATGTAGGTGAAAGTCCTACCCGCTAGATTCAAGCGTGACTCCTTATCTGC
>JACYMD010000071.1 GCA_015272215.1 Rivularia sp. T60_A2020_040
AATCGGGGGTTTGGGGGAGAATCCCCCAAGTCTTGGTTCTCAATAAATTGATTGACGGACAACCTTAACTGAACCGTATTGCAATATAGCTGAGTAGTAATTATATAAATAATTTTGCTTAAGTACTTATAAGATTCTGCCTCCAAATCGAGCCTGGTAAAGAGAATAGGGATATTGTCAATAGTTATTTACATTTCTATATTTTTCGTAATCAGAATTAAAGAAAGTTGTAATATTTATTTAATTACTTTAATTAATTAAAGGGTTTGTGAATATGAAAAAAGAGATAAAATTGGGGCTATGCACGCTTAATGTCGAATTAGAAAAGTGAGGCTAGCTCTGTTTAGAGGGGAATTTCTCTGCTTTTTTGTTGTAAGTTTGGAGGTTTTATGTTGTACCTGAAACAGCACCTAAAACCCGTAGTGTTTGCTGTGTCGCTGTTGTTAAACCATTCGCACCTTGAATATTCATTTTTTGATAAGGTTTAGGAATTTTTAGAGTTTTAATGCATTTAATTTTATTAATATGATTAATATTCCAAATTTTTATAGTTTGATCTTCGCTACAACTAAATAAAATATTTAATTGGGGACTATAACAAACTGACCAAATACGGTGTTGATGACCTGTTAATATTTGAATACAGTTTCCTGTTTGAATATCCCATAATCTAATGGTGTGGTCATCACTAGCGCTAACCAAAATTTCTGGTTGGGTAGAAGATGGAGGGATAAAAGTCAGTGCGCGAATTTCCCCTTGATGTCCAGAAAAATTTTGCAAGCATTTTTGGGTTTCTACTTCCCATAATTTAATCTGGAAATCATCACTACTGCTAGCAAGTAATTTACCAGAATTATTAAAAGTTATGGCTCGAATGCGGTGGGTATGTCCTTTCAAGCGAGTTAAACATTTTTTAGTGTAAATATCCCACAAATTGATGGCTTGATTTGTTCCGGCTGTGGCAATAATATTTGCTTGGGGATGAGATGCCATCGCCCACATCCATTCTGTTTCTAAATTACCTAAAATTTGCGATCGCTCGGTGTTTATATCCCATAATCGAATCGTGTGGTCA
This sequence comes from Rivularia sp. T60_A2020_040, assembly GCA_015272215.1. Lineage (GTDB taxonomy): Bacteria > Cyanobacteriota > Cyanobacteriia > Cyanobacteriales > Nostocaceae > Rivularia. The sequence goes on from JACYMD010000071.1 coordinate 1,076, forward strand.
TCGCTAGCACTAATTAAGGTATGATTATTTTGGATAAATATAACCGACCATACCCAGTCTGTATGACCTCGCAAGGTTTTCAGGCATATTCCTGTATTTATATCCCAAAGTTTAATAGTGCGATCGTGACTAGCACTTGCGAGTAATTTACCATCTGGACTAAAAGCAACGTGGCGAATTCTACTTTTATGTCCCGATAATATTTTACAACATTCTCCACTTGCTGGATTCCACAACCTGATTTTACCATCGTCGCTACCACTGGCTAAGCAAGGAGACGTTATGTATGGAGACGTTATATATAACGTCTCTACATTATGGTTGGGAATGGGACTAACTGCTACAGTCCAAATTCGATTGCTATAACCTTGCAAAGTTCTGATGGGTTTACCTGTTTGAGTATCCCACAATCTAACTAACTGGTCATCGCTACCCACTGCAATGATTTTTTGATCGGAACTATAAGCTAGAGAACGAATGCGATGATATGGTTCTTGTAACGTCATCTGCGGTTCCCCATTTTCCAAATTCCAAAGTTGAATTTTATCGGTTCCGCAACTCATCACCGTTTCCCCATTTGAACTAAATTTTACAGCCCAAATCGCCCCAGTTGGTGCAGTTTTGATACTCCGCAAACATTTTCCTGTCTTTACATCCCAAGCTGTAATACTCTGATTATCGCTGCTTCCCACTAAGATTTTACCATCAGGACTAAACGCTAGAGTCCGCATCCGTGTTGAACTTTCATCAAACGTTTTCATACATTGATTTGTCCAAAAATTCCATAATTTTACTGAATCAGCACCACCTGTAGCTAAAGTTTTACCATCATTACTAAACGCAAAAGACCAAACTTCTCGATCTGGTTCGTGGAAAGTATAAACGCAAACCCCTAAATCCAGACTCCAAACTTTTACAGTGCGATCGCTACTGGCACTAATCACCAATCGCTTACCTAATACAAAATACACCGACCATACCCAATCAGTATGTCCACGCAATATTTTTAAACATTTTGTAGTTTGACTATCCCAAATTCTCACCGTATGGTCATTACCACAACTAGCTATCAATTTACCATCCTGACTAAAAGCCACACAGCGAATCCAATCATCATGAGCTTGCCATGCTAAGATTTGCGTACCATCTGCCACATCCCAAAGACGAATTTGTCCATCCATTCCCCCCGTTGCGAGTAATTTTTGATCGGGACTAAATGTGACACTAAATATACTACTTAAAGATTGGGAAAAAACAGTTTTATCAAAACTGCAATCGCTAAAATTTACTTGTGGTAATTCCACCCCCTGTAAATAAGCTTGGGAAATGGGAAGACGAGAAAAATCGTAACCAGTTAAATTTACTTGCAACTGGATTAATAGATTGATTAAATTTCCCCCCGCATATCCCACAGGTACTTGTAATTCTGATTCCCTTAACTTCTCAACAATGAGACGAAATTTATGTTCTATAACTTTTTGCGTTTGATTTTTGCATAAATATTCTACTATTGGTTTTAATAGCACCTGAGTTTGATTTTCGCGGATATAATCTGGTGCAGAAGCTTGAATAATTGCATGAGTTTTCAATAACTCTAATTCGCAACTTTCCAACTCATTAATTGCTTTATGAATCAAAACCTCACTCACATATTCCATCACCACATTTTGTAGTGTTACACCATCATGAGTAGATTGAATTAAACAACGTCGTGATAGAGAATTCAAAGCTTCTCTAACTTCCTTGGGTGATAAACCCAAAACATCCTCAATTAAATCACTTTCCCACACAGGTTGACGATGAATTGCTAACCAATACATCACAGATTGTTCTGGTTTTGATAATCGTTGAAACTGTTGCGTCAATAAATCATCAATATCATCAAAAACTGTAATCCCAGAATTTAAAAAAGCTCTAATATTCCCATGAAACAAATTTTTAATCGTTTCTGGAACAATTTGTAAAGCCAAAGGATTACCGTGATAATGCTTCACCAAATCTTTAATATCTTCCGCAGCACCACTGATACCCCTCGCAGTCAAAATCTCCGATGCTGACTCCAAACCTGCCAACTCCCAAACCCGCACAGGTAAACTTTCCCCCGCGAATCGTCGCACTTCTGGAAACTGCTCCCGACTAGTTAACAGCAAACAACTTTGATGTTGAGAATCTCCCACCCGTCGAAACAACTCACCATAACCTGCATATCCCTGAAGATAGCAACCCGTGGAAGCACCACCTTGCAAAATCGACTCTGCATTATCGAGGATTAGCAAACAACGGGAGGTATTTAAATAGTGGATAAGTCGTGTGATTTTGTCCCCTAGACTTTCCGGTAAATCAACTTCTTGCTGCTGGGAAAGAAACCATACCATATCCGCAATAGTTTTTTCTACCGTCGGAGCTTCCCGCAAACTTCGCCAAATTATGTAGTCAAATTCCCCACTTACCTCCTCCGCTAATTTTTTCGCCAAAGCAGTTTTACCCACACCACCCATCGCCAAGATTGTTACTAAGCGACATTTATCGTTAATTAGCCATTGTATTATCGTGTGTAATTCTTTACTTCTCTCAGAGAAAATTGGTATATTTGGCGCACCATCCCAATCATATATTGTTGATGATTTGTCTTCATCCTTCGCGCTTTTAACCTCATTCTCAGTCTCAACAACCTCCTCCCAATTTAGTTGTAAGACTTGGCAAAAAGCCTTGAAATATGGAGATTTAACGGGCTTACCCTGCAAAAAACGCTTCCAAGTACCAATCGACACAGTTGCCGGAACGACATTTTTACCATTTTTCACTGGCGGTATAAAATTACTTGCCTCTTCCAGCCACTCTTCTCGGTCAATGGCTAGTTCTCGTGATTCCCGCGCTTTTCTGATTTGCCTTAGCCCCTTTGGCGATGATTTTAAGCTCCGCATTATCACTGATTAATGTCGTAGTTTCAAGTACATTTACGGAACACTACAGAGTGAGGTGTAACTGATCCGGAATTGTGCTGGAGCTTGACAGTAAATTCATGGATGATGAAAGGGTGAAAGGATACAGGAGTCAGTTTTAAGGTTTAGAAAAAGACCTTTGAGAAGACAAAGCAAAAAAATAATGAATGTTGGTAGGAGAATTAAAAGCTATGAATATATTTCGTGGATTAGGTGAACTTATTAATCTTCACAAAGCTGCAAAAGGTGTTATTGATGGTGATGTAGTTAAAGCAGCTAAAGGTGTTGGAGGAGTTTTAAACGGTGTACTTGGTGGAGATATTATTACTGGAACAGTTGTGAAAAGAGCTGTAGATCTAGCTAGTGGGGAAGAAGAGATTACAAGCGTAGATAAAATAGTTGGTAAAAAACTTATTGATTATTACGGAGACCAAGATGGTCAAGTAGAGCTAGAAGATGTTGGCGAAATTGCTCACAATGTTGTCGATGCAATTGGTGATGGTATTGGTGATGTAATTGATGCAATTGGAAATATATTTTCCTAAATAATGTATACCGTTCAATTTTGCAGACGCTGATGATTTATAACAGTTTTTATCAGCGTTTTTTCAAGTTTTTAATTGAACAAAAAACTATTAGTCTAAATATAACTTGGTAAAGCTGTAAATAATTTCGGGTGTAACTAATAATATACGAAAGAATATTATTAGCATCTCGTATTAATAATTAAAATGAATACCTCAATTCAAATCTAAAAACAACAGCATAATTTGGAAACAATTTCAAGGCAAAAACAATGATTAAAAATAATGCAATTACTACAATTACTATTTTTTATGTCGTGCTAGTATTCTTTTCTGGATGTAAAAATGCTGATGATATTGTCAGAACAGTTGGTAAACAAGGAGATGAAATTATAAAACCATTGAGAAATCAAGGAGACGAAATTGTAAAACCATTAAAAAATCAAGGAGATGAAGTTATTGAAACATTCGATAGTCAGGGAAATAAAATTTCTAGAATAGTTAGTAAGCAACCAGAGGAAATCTTAGAAAAGTGTAAATTACAGGCAAAAAAAGCTGTTAAAAGAATTGGAAGAGAAGCAGCATCATCGAATAGTGAAATATCTCAAGATTATTTAACTCAAATAGCAAAAGATACAGCTCAAAAATGTGCTGTTGGAAGACTTGGAGATTATGTATTAGACCAATTAGTAAATGATGCAGTTACTGAGGTTGAACAAGAATCTCAAAGTGAGAGTGAATACGAGTTTAGTAACTAATTAATAGTCCTCAAAATGATATAAATATCTACAACATACATCCTAGTTCTTGATTATGCCTCAGCTAGTAAGATATCTGGGGAGCATCTCACTTTCGTAAAAACACTTACCGAGTAAGCTGAAAATCTTATTCTCTCGTTACCTACAAGAATATATTTGCAAAGGTGATATGCTCCCGATATCTGTTACATAAATTTATTATGAATAGCACGTTTCCATCAAATTAATTAACTCCAAAACTTATTTTAAGAAAGTATAAAAAATGCATCATAGTAGCGAAAACAACAATGCAGCCTTATCCATCGCAGCACTAGCCGCAGCAGCAACCGGAATTTGGTCAATTTTCAATAACTCCAATAACTCAAGTAACAACTACAATCAAACTGAAATCGAAGCTTCATTTAATCAAGCATTAGCATATACACAACAAGGAAACTATCATCAAGCAACCCAGATATTCCTCGCAATTCTGCAACAAAACCCTCAACACGCACCTACCTATAACTACCTAGCTTGGATTTATGCAATTCATAACTATCAACTCGATCAAGCACTAGCATTTGCAAAAAATGCAGTTCAACTAGCAAATAATCATGTTGATAGAGCCTGTTTTATAGATACTCTTGCAGAAGTTTATGCTCATCGACAAGAATTTGATGCAGCAATAAAGTTATCTCTCGAATGCTTACAAATATTTCAAAGTCTGAATAAATATCCCAGTAGTCCAACAACCTATTTTCGTTTAGCTTGGTGCTATCAAATCAAGCAAGATTTAAATAAAACTTACCATTTTATTCAGCAAGTGATCAAATTAAACGGTATAGGAGCCGCTGAATATTTAACAATTGGAGATATCTGTTATGCGGTTGCCTTTAATATTGGAGATAAGGGAGTTTTTCATGAATCCTTATCTCATTTTGATAATGCCATTAAACATTATCAAATCTCGCTAAATATTGCCCAAAAGCAGAATCTTAATCTTGAAATGTTTCGATTCAAGTTAAGTTCTTGCTTAAATGACAAAGCAAGAGTATTTGTTGCTCTAGAAGATTATCAAAATAGTCAAAGCTTATATCATCAGTCACATAATGTCTATACTTCAAATCCTTATCCGTTAGTTAATTTAGCTCTTTTAGCCGCACGAGCTAAAAATAAACCGCAAATGCTTTTATACTTGACAAAAGCAATGCCTTTGATTATAGATATGCCTCCCTATGTACAGAAAGAAAAGCTAATATATATTCTCCTGACAGATATAGATTTTGATTTTTATAAAGAGGATATTTTAGGGTTTCTGTTTAATCATGGCAAGATTAATCAGTATGAATATACAAAATTTTTGAAAACAGCGATTAAGTCAAATCAGCCAATTATGAATTTTTCCCAACAGAACTTCTATGCTCCCGTGACAAATGCTGTTGGTGAGGTTGGAGGCAATTTTATTTATACACCGCAACCACAAGGTATCTAAATATTATTAGGAGATTACAAAGATTATGTCAGATAATTCTAAAAACTTTTCTCAAAACTTTCATGGTTCAGTAAATAATGCGGTTGGTAACGTAGAAGGTGATTTTAACGTTAATCCCCAACAACAAACATTATCCCAAGCAGCAGCAGAAATCCAACAAGTACTCAATCAACTATCCCAAACTTACCCTACAACCACAACTACCGAAAAAATGGAGGTAGCAACAACAGCGATTCAACATATCGAAAATAACTCTAATCTCCGTCAAAGAGTACTCAGCGCGTTAAAAACTGGTGGTATTCAAGCATTAGGACAAATGCTCAATCACCCAGCATCAACTTTTATAATTGCAGCGTTGGAAGATTGGCAAAAAAGCCAAAATTGATTAACTTACTTGTTATCTACTATTACTTCCAACCAAGCATCCAAATCAGACATTCCCTGAAAATCAAGCAAAGCTTCCCCCCCCAAATTTTCCAACTGTTCTAAAGAAAGAGATTCAACACATAATCTAACCTCTTGAGGTAATTCTCCTACCCTTCGAGTTAATAAACTGAGGATGAGTGTCTTTGCTTCTAATGAACGTCCTTCTTCTTTGATTTCCCGATAAACTCGTGTCTCTTGAAGTGTAATTCCTAACATTTCTTCTACCTCTTTTTGGCTTTTACCCTCAAATTTATAAACCATTATTGTCGTGATTAACTGCTTGTTGAAATAGTTTATAAAAAATCGAATCTCGACGCATGAAAGTTGTGATAGAAAGATTGCACCTTTTTTATTTTAAGCTTGAAGTGACATCAGATTGGGATATGTTTTTAGCGTTAATTTTTTGAAGTTGAAAATTTGAGTCTTAATTATTCTCTCCCACATCAAATCTAACTCGTCGATACAGCTTCTCTACAGGAATAGAAATTCCCACGCTTTCTAAAGTTAAACTATCTCCTTGTCCATAGGTATGTAAAACCCATAAACCTTCATTATTCCGACGAAAACATTCCACAGCAATTTCATCGGATTCAATTAAAACGTATTCTTTTAAAGTATCCGATTGACGATAGCGAGTAAATTTTTTACCTCTGTCAAAAGCTGCGGTTGATGGGGAAAGCACTTCGACAATTAGACATGGATGTCGAATCATATCAATTGCGTCTTTATCCTCGTCATCGCAAGTTACAACTACATCAGGATAATGATAAGGGCCTGATGGTGTTACTTGTACTTTTACGTCAAAGATATAATAATCACAGCCTTTTTCCGCTAAAAAATCATCTAAATCAATAGCTAAGTTTAAAGCAATGCGGTTATGGGGTATTGTTCCCCCTGTCATTGCGAATACTTCTCCGTCAATATATTCATAACGGAGTTCTTGAGTTTTTTCCCATTCTAGGTATTCCTGGGGACTCATGTATTTAAATTGAGGATTAGCAACCATTGGTTATTTCCAGGTGATAGTATGACTTAATTCCATTTTACATATTTATTAATATTGCGAGCAAATAAATAAGTAGTCTTTCCCAATTCCCAATTCCCAATTACCTATTACCAATTACCAATTCCCAATTACCTAGTAAAGAAGTTTTATCTTGTTGTTGCGTATGAATCCAATTTTCAATATTATGATATTCCACAATCGGAATGCGATGCCAATCTTCAATAGTTTTGACGCGCAAATATCTACCATAATCGCTTTTCATCAAGCTCTTTAATATTTATTTTCTTACTTTTTGCTGTGCAATTTGGGGGTTTTATAAAGCTTGATGAAAATCACGAATAGCGAATTATATGAGTTTACCGAAAAGTTTGATAATTAAGCGCATAATGAATAATATAACTTGATAATTTAGATATTATAATTTTGATGAAGTATTCGATATATTCCTTTCAAATTTCAATCGTGTCTTTTGCTAATTCATTTTTGATTACTATATTTGGATATAATCGACGCTCAAAATTCTAGGTGAATCACAAATCCACAGGAAAGAAAGAAATCCCATCAGCATTACAGCAGCGGTAAAAAACGCAAGTATAGTACTTCTTAAAGTCATAGATTAACTGTTCGCGATCGCAATATCAATAATGCGATCTAAAAGTTTAGTCATTTTCACGGTATTTAGCAAATTAAGTACTAATACCAATTCCTTTAAAGGTACGTATAAATCCGGATATGTATAAGTGAGGCTACAATTTCTTTACATTTTGTGCCTGTAATAACTTTAAAATCTTAATTTTTCGTCTCTGTGAGAAGTCGGTTTTTTATCACAATTCCTTGAAAAAATAAACCAATACCGTCTAATAACCAATCCTCACGACTCTTTTTAGCGATAAAAAAGGGTTGTTTGCTATTTGTAACGGTTAGTGCTACAAGAATTACGAATGTAAAGAAAACCAACATATTGATAAATCAGTTTCAATTTATACGATTTCAAGGCAATTTAATAGTTATACTTTTTGTCAGGTTCTACCTGGGAATTTTTTTGGAAGTGGCGCAGCCACTTCTTTTTTTGTGTATACTCAGCTTGCCATCCTGAAGGTAAAATAACCTTTAACCTTTAGCCTTTTTTAACCTGCTAATCATTGGGTTCTCCCTTCGATTTCAGCATCTCAGCTTTTTTTTGCTGTTTTTTTTCTTCATCTTCGTTTACAGCTTGCCAACTTCCCCAACGTAAAGCTTTTTGTTTTTCGACATTTTGAATAAATTGCAAAATTGAATTGTCTGCTTTTGTTGGTGTTTTCAAATCGAATTTAATGGTTTGAAAAATTTGAGTATCTCCTTTTGCAAAGTAGTTACCTACTCTATCTGTTAACCAAAGCACGACTCTATTAAATAACCAACCAAAAATTGAACGACGTTTTTTAGTTATTAAAATTGTTTGTCCTTCCGCTTTTCCATCTTCAATTAAACGTAAGGCAAACATAATATGAAAGTGCAGAAAATCTGGACCTAATGTTACCGTACCAATACTTCCGTACCAATAACACACACTATAAGTAATCGCTTTTTTATAAAAAGGACGAATTAATTTAACCAAAAATGAATCTTCACCACCCCATGTAACATTACTAAAAATAACCGCATTTTCGTTGAGTTGTTGCTTACGAAAAACAATTTCTACAGGTAAATTATGAACCATATTAAAGTGATGAGCATCAATAGCATTAATCATTAATACGTTGGGATGACAATTTTTGAAAAACCGAGAAGTCAAAATACTATCGCATTCAAAGTTCTCTAATTCTGGAACAAAAGGTAAAGGTTGTAAAGGAGTTTCACCAGTCCAAACCCATACCATTCCGTATTTTTCTGCAACGTGCCAAGTTTTTAATTGTAAAGGAAGTGCTGTTCCCAAACAAGGAACATCAACACAATTACCTTCACGATCAAACTTCCAATTATGAAATAAACAACGCAATCCTCCACCCTCAATTTTACCTTCTCCAAGGTGAGCGCCCATGTGAGGACAATAGGCATCAAAACAAACTAATTCACCTTCAATATCGCGGTAAATTACTAATTCTCTACCCAATAAACTAACCGGCTTTACCTGTCCTTTTCTTAACTTTCTCGCAGGAATAGCCCAATACCAACCTTCAATAAACCGTTTTGAATGATTAAATATTTCCGTATAACGATATGAACTAATAGTATTTGATACGGCTTTCATGTTATTTTAATTCCCGGATTTTCCGACTGATAAATAAGTTATATTCAAAGGCGTTATATCAAAAATTAACAGTTTTTACTGTGTTGAAAGCTTCATTCCCAAACTATCCAACGCCTCTGATTTTAACCCAATCACATTTTCTATTTTGAAGCCGGAATTTTTCAGTTTGAATTTACAATTATATCGACAGAACTTGTTCTATAAAACCACATTCTACGTCCAGCACGAGTGAGGTTTTGTTCATTAATCTCCGTAAAATAAACTAACTCATCACCATTAAAATGACCTGGATTAAGCTGCCCTGCAAGTACACTTAAAACGTTACTACTGTATACTTGTCAGAGAACTGTTCGGCTCACAGTAAGAGGAGTCATCATGTTAAGCAACACAAATGAAACGCTGTTAATTGGTAAAGTGCAGAAACTTAGTGGAGTTCCGATTGGAACTATTCGCTATTACGAAAGGCTAGGTTTGATTAAATCAGCAGGAAGAACCGACGGTGGTTTTAGATACTTCTCCGCAGATATATTTACTCGATTGTCATTTATAAAACGCGCTCAGAAACTCGGCTTGAGTTTGCAAGAAATCGCCGATATTCTCCAGATTTACGATGGCGGTGAATTACCTTGCGATCAAATTCAACACAAACTAGAAGATAAAATATCACAAATTGATCAACAGATTGATGATTTATTAAAATTGCAGGGTGAATTAAAAAGCCTACTTTCGGGATGGAAAAGTTTTTCTAACAAGCCTAACGATATAATTTGTCCGAATATTCAATAAATATCCTTATCAAAATACAAATGTATCGGAATGCACTGAAAATGTTGATTTTGTGTGGATTGCGCTACAATAATTCCAGTTTTGGCTGACGACATAATTTAAGTGTATCTACTGTTGATATCAGGGTAGCATCTTTTGTAATGAGTTAAATTTGTGCCGTAACGAGCTAACTTAATTACATCAGCCCGAAGGGTAAGTAAAGTAAGTTGGGGATCGAAATTCGTAATACGCGACTTTTAATATTTTTTACTATTTATTGATATTTTTTGCAGCATCACCTAACTATCTTTCGTATAGGTATTAAATGTGAATCAGTTTTGGCTAATTCATTCCATGTAGATAGGAGGTAATGCTAATTATATTTTAACTTCATGAAGGCTTAATTTATACTGTACTGAAGAGTAGTATACTTAATTACATGAATATTTAGAGTGTAATTAAATTTATGGACGAGCTAAACCATGATTTGCAACAACTCATCCAGGAGGCTTGTAGCAATTCACCATCTAGTCCAAAACATCGTCAAGCTCTCAATAAAATACTCCGAACTGTTCTTAAGTCAGGACGGATTTGGAGACCAGCAGTCGGGGATGTTTACGAAGAAACTCTGTATGAAGAAGCTCTCAATAAAACTATGTTTAACATGACTAAATCGCTGTGTCAAAGATACAATCCAGAGCGAGGTTCGTTTTTGAATTGGTTTAATCGGAGTCTGCACAATCAGTATATCGATGAAATTCGGGCGGCAAAACGCGATCGCGATCGCACTTATAATCTATCTAAATCGCAAGATGAAGACACCGAAATCGATCCATTAGATCGAGTTGCTTCACCAGTTGATGGCAAGTTATTGCTTGATACTTGGGAATCATTTGTAGAATGGATTGTTAATGATGCGAGTGATATGCTCAAAAATTGCCAAATAGAAAATAACCCGAAAGCAAACTGTCAATTACTAGCTCGTTTAAGATTGATTGCGGGAAAAGAATGGCAAGAAATCGCTACAGAAATTGGTTCGAGTCGTGGTGCAATTACGTCTCATTGGTGTCGAAAATGTGAAGTTTTAATGCGAGAGTGGTTACAAGCAAATCAAAAGCTGTTTGGAGAAGATATATATGAGCGATAAATTGAATTTACGAGAACTAGCGATTCCTGTTCCCATTCCCGCATCCTTTCGTCGTCAAGCTCAAGTTTATGCTTCGCAGTTTTTTGTCCAAGATGTGCAAAAACGAATTTATCGGCAAACTTTAGCGTTACTAGCGGTTGATAATTATCTACGTTTGTTAGGGTTTGAAACTAACTTGAATCAACCACAAAGATGGAATGTTATCAATCGTTTGTGGAGCGAAGTTAATGAGTTGGAAATTGAGGAATTAGGTATTTTAGAATGTTGTGTAATTAATTCAGAACAATTTGTGTTACCACAGCCACAATTGAGTTATCAGATAAATATTGGTTATTTATTTGTGGAAATTACTAATTCTGATAAAACCGCGATATTGACGGGTTTTTTCCCCGCTTTACAAGAACACGAACATAGAGAAATTGCAATTACAGATTTAATATCAATTGATCAGTTCATCGATTATTTGAACGAGCGAGAAGCATCTTCTAGTAGTTTGGAACAAAACGATTTAGCTCAAGAATTTGCGAAAAAAAAGATGATTTACCTGAGAAACTGGTTAAATCATATTTATGAGGGAGAATGGCAACCTTCAGTACGGGATTTGCAAGCCGTTACTTGTCACAAAAAACTGCAACTAGGAGGGCAAGTATTTGATATCCAGCTTGCAGTTTCTCAAAGTAGCGAGCAATTAATTTTGGTAAGGATAATTATACAATCAGAAACTAATAATTTACCAATCGGAATGCAAGTTAGTGTCCCCGATGAAGCTGATATTTACACCGAAACCGTAAATGAGATTGCGAGTTTAATTTCAATTCCTTTAGAATTAGCACCAAATGAAGAGTTTTGGATAGAGTTGCGCTACAAAGATGAATTAATTAAAGAATATTTTATTGCTTGATGTCTAAATAAATTTACAACTTATCAAAAGGTTGCAATGGTATTTAAAATCTCCTTGAAAATTGGCGGTAGGGTACAAATAAATCATGCAGAAGTTTTACCTGTCACCCTAGCAATTTTTGACAGAGAAGGACAAATGATCGAAATTGTTTCGTTTCTTTATCCAATACCCCAGCCTCTCGAAGATAAGTTTAAACAATGGCAATATTATATTGGTCTCCAAGGTAATCGTCGAGTTGCCAAAAACCGCGACAAGCTGATGTCTGGAGTTGTCAATCTTACAGAATTAGCCAATTCTTTAAAAAGCGAATTAAATCAATGGTTAGGAAAAGATGGTTGGATTAATGAAAACGGCAAACCAGATCCGCGTGTCAGTCAAGTATTAGAAAATTTTCGGGAAAATATCACTCAAAAAGAAGAAGTACAAATTATTGTTCAAACAGAAGATCGACAATTGCGGGGACTACCTTGGCAAGAATGGGATATTTTATCAGCATACACAAATCAAGGCGTTGAGGTAGCGATTAGTGCTACTAATTTTCGCCGTTTAACTCAAAAACAAACACCACAATTTAAAGCATCTGCAAGAATTTTAGTTGTGTTTGGTGATGAAAATTTAGGCTTTGCTCAAGAAGAAGAATTTATTAAAAACTTGCAAAAATATGGGGGAGAACCTCATATTCTCAAACAACCCACACGACAAGAATTAGAACAAAAATTAACCGATAAACAGGGATGGCATATTTTCTTTTTTGCCGGACACAGCCAAAGCGATCGCAATGGTAAAATTGGTCAAATTCAGATTAATACCTATGACGCACAAGGCATTATTCAAATTAGTGAATTAAAAGATTTACTAACAGATGCGATTAATAAAAAACTCCAGTTTAGTAACTATCTTTTTCACATTGGGAGCTTTATTTTTTGAATTAACAGGTGATCGCATTATGTTAATGGAGTTCAAAGCTGATGCAATGACAACAATTAATAAACAGCAACTCTCGCAACTTTATTCTAAATGGTACAATTCCCTAGATGAAATATTAAATATCCCTCCAGATATTTTTGATAGTCGCGCAGCATTTGATAAAAATGGCAGTTTAACGCTGAAAAAATCCGAATTAGAATCAGCTATCCGCATTCATACCAAAGAACCAGTACCAGGTTTACCAGGACTATTACGGATTGCGACTTCCTACGCAGCTTGGCGAAATAATTGGCAAGAATTTTCAGTTACTCGCCTATTTTACGCACTAATTTTTATTGCTATTATTAGTAGCGGTGCTGATATTATCGCGCTAGTTTCAACAATTTTATTTGTACCAGATTCTATTTTTAATAAAAACAGATATTTAACCTATTTAATTATCTGTGAACTAGGTATTTTGCTGTGGGTTCCCTTTCAATTCTATAGCATTGAACATACTAAAAGCTTATTGTTTTCACCCGAATTCAAAGGTACTTTTGCTGGCTTAAATATTCTCCTCTACGCAATTATTTTTGCTCTTTCTTTAGCAACTCTCAGCAGCATAAATAGACACGCAACCAAACAATATCAACCTATTTTATTTACCTTCTTTTCAACTAGCTTAGTTTTAACATTGCTCGCAAGTATTTTTGGTACTTCCCTCGTCGATAGCTTATTTGGAATGAATAGTACCAATCCCCTCACACCCTGGTTTTCCTGTGTGATTTTCTTTGCAACTATATTCTTTTTACTTGTACGTTTAATTGACCTTCGCGTTCATGATAAATAAAATGTTAACTCCACTAATTCGTCGAGAACGACAAAAAGTTATTTTAATTTCTGTTTTGGGATATATTTTGCCCGTTTTACTAGTTTATTTACAATTAGTCCCCTTTGCATGGCGATTTTATTTATTAATACTAGCCGCGATCGCAATTGTTATTCTCACCAAAGTGTATAAATTATCACCCCTTGAACTGGGATTCACCAAACAAAACCTCAAAACCTCCCTCAAAGCGATCGCACTACCAACTCTCGCGTCAGGACTGTTAATGGTAGTGTATTACACAATCAACGGTTCCCGTCTGGACAACTCAGCTTATCCCTGGGCTTTTTATGTATTCTTTGTAATTATCTCTTCTCCCATCCAGGAATTTTTATATCGCGGCTTTTTATTCAGCATTTTCACTAGAGCCAAACTAGTAACTTGGCTACAAATTTTACTTTCTGCCCTGCTTTACAGCTACGTCCACCTGATCTATCGAGATATCCCCACCCTAGTATTTACCCTAGTAATTGGTTTGTACTGGGGATACCACTACGCCAAATACCGCAATATATATAGTGTGATTTTAAGCCATTCCCTACTAGGTGCGATCGCGATTTTGGTGGGTTTGGTGTAAATTTTGGTTGCGATCGTAATAATTATCTTTTTTCAATCAATCATTTTCTTGATAACGGCTGAAATCAGCAGCGGCAGACAACCTTGAACTTAGCACTAATATCTCCCAACCGTCCGCTGCATTTGAATTGTTGGGCTGCTGGCACGTTATGGTGATGACAATAATGTAACAAACTCTGCTGCTTTTAGAATCGCAATATCTTGGTAGCTAGTTAACGATAAAAGATGCTTGTCTCCTGTGACAACATGAGTCGCATTACCCATCACTGCACACTCTACAACCATATCGTCATCTGGATCGTCCAGAACAGCTTTGAGTGTCCCAGAAATCTCAATCAGGCGTGAAAATCTACTCACCTCTTCCACTGCCGCTTGTGCCATCTCTTGAGAGAACTTAAATTTCACAAGCAACTTTTCAGCAAATTCGTCCAAAATTTCTTGACAGGTTACAGATTCAACCTGTCCTATTTTTGCCAGAGCTAAACATCGAAATGGATTACCATTCGTAGATAATAGGGCGGAAAGCAAAATATTAGTGTCAAAAACGACAATGTACTGCATTAGTCTTCATGCACCACATCATCAATGAAAACTTCACGTTCTTCCTCAGTCATCGCGTTCCAGTCAAGGCCTCTCCCTTGAGCAACCAACCTTGCTTTTTCAGCTCCATAGCATGAGAGTGATTCCCATTTTCCCCACTGCTGGAGAAGTAAGAATCTGAACACTTCTACCTGTTGTCCAACTGGCAACTGCTTAACAAGCTCGATTACCTGCTCATTACTCAAGATTAGCGTTGCCATCTTGCCTCCTTATAAATAAAGAAAACTCTGTATCCTTCTATTGTAAGCCACATCCAAGCCATGATTGGTGAACTACGGAACGTAGTTAAAACCATAGCCTTCTTACCGCTGCTTTTCGCGATGGTGGGTTTGGTGTAAATTTGTGGCGTGTTTGCAGCATCCTCAAACTTGAGTACGTATATCTAGTGTAAGTTAAATTCCCTAAATCTTCACGAGTAATTATGTTGCAAACAAAATTGATTTGTGCAGTATCCCTTATCACTCTAATTGGTTGTACTACTCAAACCCCGTCGAGCTACTCAAACGATTCAGCTATTACCCCAGCAGCACAAAGCGAACCTTCTCGATTAGAACAAATTGAAGTTAATAGAGCAACACAACAAGAAAATCAAAGACAAATAATTAGCTCGAAAATCAAACAAATCGAACAACAATCAGAGTTACTATCACAAACAATGATTGGCAGACAGCAAAAAATTTCCCAACTCAGACTACGAGAAAACGAATTAGAAAGCAGTATACAAACATATAACCAAAAAATTCAGTCTTTCATCTTTCAAAATAAAGATGCTGTTGCTTGTATGGGTGCTGCAAACGTCAGTTTAAACGAAAATAATCAGTATTCCGAAGATGTCAAAAATGTAGCTAGTGCAGTTACTCTCGTCTGTGCAGGAGGTATTTTACTGGATGAACAATTTAGAAATAGGGTTATCTTTGTCGCAGATCAATTAGTTCTGGCTGATAACAATACCAAGAACCTTACGAATAACTTTCAAACAGTGCGATTGCAAATCGAATCGGAACAACAATTATTAGCACAAGAGCAATCACAAGCAAACGAATTAGCAGCAAATATTCGTGATTACCAATCTCAATTAGCATCACCATTTCAAACAGAAATTTGATTTTATTTGGTGACATTGTTAGCAATATTGTCTTTTAATTTACTTCAGATTATTTCTAAAAATATTTTCAATTTTTTGCAGCACCCAGTGAATCCACTACGTATATAAGGTATCAAGGGTAGAAAACAACAAAAACAAGTTTCCTTTGATAATTGTATCTACCCTATCTCAAACCATCCAGACTTATAAAAATTTCAAAAACTGCACAACCATGAATAAATTATTTCCCAAACTCGGACTTTTCTTGATTATCGTTGCTAATGCTACCCCCGTTTTCGCCGCATCAAAATACCAAAATACATCGTTATTAAATCAGCAAATAGCTCATCAACAAAGCTCGCAACCGATTATCACTGCTGGAATCTTTAAAGACGTAAAAAAAATTATCGATACAGTTGATAGAGTTGACCGCACAGCAGACAAAATTAGAGTCAGAAAGGTAAAAGAAAACGAGAGAAAAATTAGATTTGAGATGCAACAAAAGGAACGGGAATTGATATTTCAACAACGTAAAGCGCGTGAAGAAGAAAGAGTTAGAATTCAGGCAGAATATGCAGCAGCAAGAAGAGCCGCAACACAAAAACAACTAGAAGAAGCAGCAAGAAGAAGACAGTATTTTAATAGTCTTTCTCCCGAACAAAAAGAAGCTTATATCAAGCAACAACAACAAGTTAAACAAAAACAAATGGCAGCGGGCTTGCTTTTATTAGGCTTAATGATGAGCGCTGGTGGAAATAATTCTCCTCAACAAGCACAAGAGCATTACATAATACATGACAACTCAAGACCAAGCAGCAATCCTGCTCCTAATCCAGTTACACCAATTGGTGGTAACAGTGGTTTTTATGGAGATTGCCATCATGCTGGTTGCTAATAACATCTCAGCTTAAATTTACCATCAATATATTGATAATTAGCTTGATAATCTGGCTAATTATCCTCTCTTCATTTAGCCGAAATAAGTAATTTAACTAAGAGAATCAGGAATCAAACCAATGAAACAAATGCTAACCGTTTCTGGAGGAGTTTTGTTTGCGATCGCAATTATATCGGCAATTTTTGGAGGTGGATTTTTCGTTCAGAAACTACAATTTGAAAACGAACTAGCCAACCGGGGTGATTTCAATAAAACTGTCAGTAAAATTATAGGTTTGGATGAATTTAACAAGCAAAAACTAGAGGGAATACAAACTGGAGTTAACACCTCTTTTGCAGTTGCAGGAATATGCGGAGTTCTGGGAATTGGACTTGCGATTGCTGGAAAAACTAAAACCGCACAATAAGGAAATAAGTCATTAAAATCATGTTCAAATTTACATCCAAACCCCAAATCAAACTAGCGCAAATTTTATCAATTACAAGTGCGATCGCATTAACATTACCTTCGCTTCCTGCCTACGCAAATAATTTTAATAGCATTTTCTTCGTCAGTAAAAGTGACAACCGCAATGTGGTTCATTATGGTGTACAAATCAACCCAGATTGCTCCCTCAAAACATCTCAACCTGTATACCCCTATTGGATACTCACAAACGGACGTATCGAAGGTTTAGAAACATTTGAAGTTCCAGCTTTTGGAATTGCCAATCAATCAGTTTCTGGGAACAAAGTAGTCATGGAAATCAATGGTTTGAAAAACCGCAAAATTCCCAAACAAATCACAATTCAAGCAAATCGTACCGCAAATCAAGACTGTCAAATTTCAGCTTTTACTACCATCAATGGTGAAAAAACTCAACTCACACGAGTCCATATTGATTGGACAAGAAAAGGTTTTATGATTCCTAGTGGAACAGTCCATAGTGTCACTTTTTTCGGTGCAAATCAACAACGGGAAAATATTCCCTGTCAAGTCAATTGTCGCTTCTAGAAAACTAAAAATTACTAACCCACGAATAATATCAACCAAGCTATGAACTTCTCAAAACTTACCCGTAAATTAACTCTACTTATTCTTCCAGTTGCAATTTCATCCAGTGTAATTTTACCAACAAGCGTCTATGCACAAAGAAATCCTTCTCAACCAGTTTCTCGTAAACAAGTTTTAAGTAAATTGATAGATACTGTTTGTGAAAATTACCCTGTAAAGTCAAAAAAATATGGGGGGTGTATGGTACTAACGTTGACAACCGTTTCCACTGCTAATAAATTAAAGATTCCAGCTACTGGATTTAATTTCAACAATAAATTACAAAGTAAAAAATTTATTTTACAAACTATCGATCAATTAGCAGAAGATAATGTATTTTTGTCTGCACTGAAAACCGTATCTAGCGATTTAACTCTTAAGGAACAAACAGGTATTGTTAGCAACTCCATTCTTAATTATGGAAGGCTCAAGCAGATAGGATATTACTAGTAGTTCATGTCATTAATTCTGACGGGTTTTGTTTGTCTACCGATGTAATGTAGAGACGTTATATATAACGTCTCTACAAGATTTCTGGTAAAATCCGACTACTAATAAGGTCATATTAATTAAGCCATCATAATTCATGAAAAAGACCACTAGTAGTTCATGTCATTAATTCTGATAAGTTGTATTTTAGTCCTATTCATAGGACTTTACCTATTAGACGGGAGTTTATAACCCTCGTCGAGATTGGATCAAAATCCGTCATGTTTTATGGCACAGGACACTAGTTTACAAATTACTCAGTTCAAAGTGATTATACATATAATCAAGTTGAGTATTTAACCATTGTTGAAACATATTATGAAGAATTTCTTCATATCGTGTTGGTGTTAACTCTGCGGGTATATAATCTTCAACTATAAATAAATGGTATCCATGTTCGGTTTTTATCGGACCAATCAACTGTTTGAGTGGTGCATTAAATACCAGAGCTACGATTTGTGGTAAGACAGCCCACCGATATACTTTTCCTTCATATCCACATTTATATCTACGGTTTTCATCGATATCGTAAATGTGAGCGGCTTGGTAAAAACAGATTTCACCTTCTTCAATTTGATAGTACAATTCTTGAGCTAGCTTCTCATCTTTCACTACAAATTGATACAGAGCAACTTGTTCAAACTGTAAGCGATTATGCAAAAAAAACTGTTCCACTTCTTTAGCAAATAATGCTGAAGCTAACTTTTGACTAAGTAAACTATTGCGAATTCCCACTTCCCAATCTAATGGGGCTAACATTTCTTGTTCAAGCCATCTAACTGTATCGCTAGCTTTTTCTAAACGCTTTTCTCGGCGCTGACGATTTGCTTCAATTTCAATTTCTTCTGTTGTGACGTTTATGCCTTTTTCTTGTGCAACTTTTTCAATTATCTTTTGAGATGCAATATTAATATATATTTCTTTCAATTTGATTTTGCTTTTGATAAAATTGATAACTTCGTCGGGTTCTAGAATGATTTGTAAATGCTTATTCATGATTATTTTCTCTAAAAAACTATTATAAAATACAACTATCGGGTTGATAACAAACTATAAATTATCTATAAAAAATCGAATTAATATACTAATCTAATTTCGTGTTATCCAAGATGTTTGCTTATTTTCCATCAAAATATATCTGTAAGATATTCTTTTTATTGTTAAGAGTAGAAATACTTAATTTTTAGCAACCTAGACAATTCAAAGTAAATATATTGCTCGATAATGGAGTTATATCCTGTATCAGATGTTTCATTTTATCAATTTACTCCTCAATAACCTGGTGAATAACTGCAATAAAAATAGCTTCTCTCAAATTTGTATCTCAAAGCCAAAAAATATCAACTGTAGAAAATACCGAAAAATCTCTAAATAGAGATTATCTTAAATAACTGAAAATTTGTCAGATATGTAGAGAATATCCAAAAAAAACTGGATGCTAATTATTTTTCTTAGCCTCCAGTTATTAGTAGGATAGATTGTCAGTATATTTACCGAAAATTAATCGATAAAAAGCATAATTAAACTAGCAATGTATACATAATTTTCTTAGGGATAAAAATATTTTTGTCGTTACTTATTCATTTTTCCTTCAGCTAATAAATTTTAAATTTTTATGAGCTTTAGTTATCAAGAAGTTTTGCAATTGTTAAAGGTTTAGTAGGGGGAGGTAAAACCTTAATTAAATTAGATTGGGGAAATTCACCGCTCTAATTTATTCGCTTAATCTTCCTGGAAAAAAGAACCACCATTCGCAACGATAAACTATAAATATCAACTAATTTCTTTATATGCCCCGTTTTTTGATTGCCTGCTCAATCAAATTGTTTGCACTTTAATAATTAATCATTGCTTTTCACCTCACAAATAAACTTTTTCAAATACTGTTATTGTTGCTATTTATAATTTAATGTATCAAAGAGAATAATATTTGCCATTTTGGCAGATTTATTTCAAAGTAATTATGAATAAATATCTATCTTTAGATACTAGTAATTCAAATATAAATCATCACAAAAAACATTACTTGATAAATTCTTAAGTAAGTGGGGTTTTGATAAAAGTGGTGTGAGATTACAAATATTTATCCGAAAAATCCGACTTCTCACGACTTCTCACCTCACAAACAAAGGTGATTAAAATTTTTTTGATATTTTGATATTTATTCTTGGAATTTTCAAATAAAAGTGCTATATTATAGAACCCTACACAAAAAAGCCAAAAAAATTCAAGCTCTAGTTTAAGCTCTAGAAATTTTATGGATTAAATGCGTCACTTATACAAGTGTGTAATAAGTAAAAGTAAAACCCGCCATAGGAATAATAATCCGATGACAGGTGATGAATTAAGAGTTGGTAAAACCAAGTATGTTTTCTCAACACTGTTTAATTTCTGACAGCTTAGTTAATTGAATTTGCAAAAATTCAATTGTAAATCCCGCTTTTCTTCTGGGTGAAAATCAGATTTCATCGATTGATATTCGCGGACTTGAGTTTCAAGCCATCTGTCAATATTAGAGCCGCCACGAATTTCTGTCTTCTGTTTACCAACAACCTCAAGATAAGCCAAGTCTTTGATTTTATTTAAACAACTTGGCGACATATTGCCATCTTTTCTTTTGTGAGGATTCTGCTTGGCTGTGTTTATATTTTCATTACATTGTGGATTTGACTTTTTAGGAGAATGTTCTTTAATCAATCTATTATAAGTCCGGTAGGGAATGTAATGTAGAGGATTATAGCCAGCAAAACGCAGCATCAAAACACAAGCCCACGAATACTTACCCGCTAGAATTGCCTCAACTACTTGATCGAATTGTTCTGAATGTATTGCCTTATCTAAATTGCCACTAATGCCAGAAAAGTCTTGATTCATGGTGTTAGTTGTCTCGAATTAAGTAAATTAGCCTCTAGACTGTGATTTGCTTGAGATAGTCGAAAATCGCTTTGAATTGTTAAAGGAGCATCCGGACAAAAATTTGATGGCTGATAATCAATGCATCAACTGTATTATTCCTTTTCGATAAAACAGTTTGTTTGTTCTGATTCATGTAATTAATCAGTTTTTGTCCCACCATCACCATTCAACTTGATAAGACGCTCGCTAATTTTCCTTTTATTTTCTGCATCTTCGTAGCTAGAAATGACCTTTCCATGGATGAAGTTACCACCGTCATTCCTTAGAAGTGCCAGTTTGATTTGAACTTGCACTAGGCAAGAAGAAAATGTACGAAAGAATCGTGTATTTGCAATTGTTGCTTTAAATGCGAGTAATGTATTACATTTTGTATTTGCCGTATTTACAAAAGCCTCTGTTTGTGAGGCAAAATTCATCCCCGATACTATCAATTTCTGGGGAGCTAAATGTTCGCTCTTGTGCAAACTATGCTGGTTCATCCCTACAATAATGCCCGATTGGCATAAAATTTCGACTGCATTTAACCTGATGATCCTTTTCATTAATTTAACCTTTGACTAAAAAGCCGACTTTCCTGCCATCGGAACAAATGCTTGCGACTACTGAAATAAATAAATTTCAGTGGCAGTAGGTTGGCAATAGTACTACCATGCTTCAAACAATTACTTAGAGTCATTTCAGATGACTGGTAATAAAAAATCTAAGTTAGTACTTGGTAGATGCAATTTCGCCTTTTTTCAATTTCCTAAACTCCTAATATAATTCTTTGGCCCTGATAATATTTTGTATAAATCGAAACTATTTTAGTTTAGGAGTATTTATGTGAAATTTCTTATTTTTAGTATAGCAAACAATAATTCTTCATCTTTAATTGTTGATAACACATTAGTATTTATACTATTTTTTTTCTGAAATGTCATCTGTCTAGAAAATCAGTTTCACCAACTAAATCTACTTAATATAATTATACGAATACTTAAGTATTGTGCAAGTTTAGATTTTGTCCCTTACTTATTATTTAACGAGGGGTGAGACCCCCTATAAAATTAGGATGTTAATGCTGCAATTTTTCTTTACTTTGATTTTTTTGCTTGTAATTATTTTTATCTAAGTGACTAAAACCTATCAAATATATATCGTATTGTAATTAGCAAAAATTAGCCATCTAATTAAGTCCTGTTTGTCAGCTATTTCTTGATTTACTATCGAAAAAGTTGAGCTAAAAGCTTCACTAATAAAGGGTTTACTGTCTTAACTAGATTGTCATGATTTTTAAATTTATGATGATTTTTATTTTAATTGCCAGCAATGAAGCGGAATGAACAGTTGCAAACAATACAGTTTATTGGTATTATCTATCAAATTAAATATAAAGTTTTCACATAACATCATAAAATACACTTAATCCAAATGTAAGTGTAGTATAAAGATAGCTATTTCTGCCCGCTTGATTTTACGTAATTATCAAATAACTAAAGCCTTTTTACCCCATGTTATGAAGATTTTTATTTGCAAAAGATTTGCATATAGCACTGCAAGTAAATAGTTGCTATAGGTAAGATTAAATGTTTAATTGCTCTTTTATTAACCTGGAATAAACTATATTTTTTCTCATTAACTCTTCATGAGTACCTTGGTCTACTAAAACACCTCGGTCGAAAAGCAAAATAGTATCAGCATTTAGGATGCTACTAAGATTCCGAGTCACGATAAAGGTGGTGCGAAATGTGGATGAAGTATTAATAAAAGCAGCATCAAAGCCAGCTAAATTTGGTTGAAACTGATACTCGAAAGCATAATCAACCGAACTGCTAACTTCATCCACAATTAAAATACGGGGATTCTTAATTAAAGCCCGAGCAACAGCTATTTTTCGCTGCTGTAACCCGTTGAGCTTTATTCCTGCTTCTCCAATGATGGTGTTGTAACCAAAAGGTAGTTCCTCGATAAAAGCCTGCGCTCCTGCTGATTTCGCAACATTTTTAACTTGTTCGAGGCTAAATTCTCGATTGTACAAAGTGATATTTTCTTCGATGGTTCCAGAAAACAGGAAAATTTCTTGGGGTACTACACCTAATTGACTCCGCAAAGAATCGGGACACACCTTTTGCATATCGTGTCTATCAATCAAAATACGTCCGCTATCGGGATGGTACAAACCAGTAAGCAACTTAATCAAAGTGCTTTTACCAGAATCATCTGCTCCCACAATGGCGATGGTTTGTCCGGGTTTGACATGAAAAGAGATATTTTGTATAATATTTTCCGGTTGTTCTTGATGATTGCCAAAACTCACATTCTCAAAATGCACCTCACCGCGAATTGAAGGTAATATTGTTAAAGGGTTTTGGGGATTTTCTCTATGTGGAGTAGCTAAAATATCGTCAAGCCTTTCAACAGAAATTAATACTTCCAGGAATTCATCCCACAGCTTTACCAATGCCAACATGGGGTTTATGTTATTACCGATCAGCATATTAAAAGCGATAAACTCACCCATGGAAATTTGAGCATTTATTACCATGTGGGTGCCGTACCACAACACCGTGGTATTGCCCAAATGATTGATCAAACTAGTTGCAAACTCTAAACTATTAGTGATTTTTTGACCTTTTTGTCGTATCTCCATTGTCTGGGTAAAACGTTCTTCCCAGCGCGATCGCAAATAATTCTCCGCAGCGTTAGTCTTAATTGTGACAATACCAGTAATCATTTCTACGATTGCAGAGTTTTGAGCAGCAAAGTTAAAAGAATATTCTCGCTGTAAATTTTGCAAAAATAGATTTGTAACCGTACTCAAACCCATCATCAGTAAAATCAAACCCACCACCACCGAAGTGAGTTGCCAACTGTAATAAGCCATCAGCCCAAAGTAGATAACCGTCATCAACCCATCCAAAATGGTAGTTATGGCTTGACGAGTTAAAAAACGGTGAATTTTGGGATTTTCTTGAATTTGACTGAGAATATCTCCCACTCTGCGAGATGCAAAAAAAGATAATGGTAAATTCAAGGTATGACCGATCAAATTACCAATCAAAGTTAAATCCAAGCGATTAGATAAATAATCCAGCAAACAACGACGGATTGATGTTAAAGCGATACGCCCCAATCCGAATACAAGAAAACCAACAGCAAAAATATTTATCGAATCAAAGTTAGAATTAAAGTCATTGACGGGAATAATTGCATCTATTACATTTTGGGCTACTATCGCTGGAACTATACCCAAAAGTGGTAATAGTATCGAAATAATCACTATTTTTGCTAATACAAGCCGATAATCCCTAAAAGATTGCAGCAAGCGACTCAACGAGATTATTTCGCTCTTGCGTTCGTAAAAACGCTCTGTTGGAGATAAAAGTAAAGCATATCCCGTAAAATTTGCTTCAAATTCCGAACGAGAAACCCATCGTTTATTTATCGCTGGGTCTGAAATTAACACACTTTTACCCTTGATTAACCACACAACAATGTAGTGATTACCCTGATAATGGGCTATCCAAGGTAATTTTTGAGACTCTAATTCACTCACAGCACCTCGTACTGCTAAAGCCTGATATCCCAAGCTTTGAGCCGCATTAGCTAAATCGCTAAGTTCCGCACCCATAGAATTGATGCGTGCTATTGAACGCAGGGTATTCAGACTAAAACGCTTACCCCAAAATTGACTAATCATTGCCAGACTTGCGGCACCGCAATCCGATGAACTTTGCTGTTGAATAAAAGGGTAATTCCGAAACCAGCGTCGCGGAGGATGTTGATTTTTGAATTTTATATACTCAGTGAATTTCTCATCTTCTTCCCCAGCTTCTTGCTCAAATTCCGACTCAACTTGATAGTCTTTCTCCTCTCTTTCGTTTTTTAGCTCTTGTTTAATTGCTTCTTTTTGACTTCTTAACTCTGGTACAATCTCCGCGACTAAATCAAAGTGTTCTTTCGGTAGATAGAATAGCGATAAATCCGTTAAAGATATCAAATCCTCTGGAATCATCTGAGGATATCCCCAACTCTCACCGACAATCGGCAATGCTTCTTTCCCCGAAATGCTGCCAATTTCCCCGCTAACAAGCCAAAAACGACCTTCTGATGGAGATGATGTTATTAAAGGTGAACCAGCAGTAATCTTGATGTTGAGAAAATAAGGAAGTAATTTTTGTAGAGTTGGGGTATTTTGTGATAAAGGCAGTTTCGCTGAACGCAATTCTGTCAGCGTCTTGAAAAAAATCAATTTTTGACGTGATTTACTTGCTTCCGAGAAATAATCGTGCAAAACAGGATAAAGCTGTAACCAAGTATCAAGATCCTGTAAAGAAATTTGCGCTATAATTCCGCTACTAGATGCAACAGCTCGATATTCGGCAAAATCATCGCAAAATGCATTATCTCCTCCAAAAATTTGATTTGGATTGAGTAATTGAATTGAAACTTGCTTTTTTAAACATCTATCAAAAGCCAGCAAACGGACTTTTCCCCGACAAACTAAATAAACAACACCGCCGCTAACTGCTGAATGCTGCTTGTAATTGTACTGAGTAAGTTCATCACCTAATTTAAACTCACGACAAATCCAAGCTTGGTTAAACTCAGATGTCAAATGACTATCCCCAACAACCTGCTTCCAAAGCTTGTCAATAGCAGATGAAGCAATCAGGGATGGAGTATTGTTTATATCAACGTCCGCTTTCTGAACTCCCAACTGTGGGTACGAGTCCATTGTTTAATCTCTGAGTAATGGTAATTTTATTGACTCTAGTTAAATCTTGTAGCGGTAGTTGAAAAGAGCTTTAAATACTTTTAATATAAGGCTTTATCCTGATTATTAACCACTGAATTAGCTCTTTGCACCCGTATTAATAATTACTAATTATTCATTCATCTTGCTTATATAAATATTTAGTGTATTTTCGTCAAATGAAAGTTGAAAGTAAAACATTTTTTTAGCCAAACCCAAGTTATTACTTTAGCAGACTATTGGCTACCATTAAATGCATTCTGATTAAATTTCAGCCCTTAGCCTCAATAAATATCTTATACTTCATCAAAGTTTTACTTCCACCTTGATTTAGTGTTAATTATGTGTTAATTCTATTAAGTAAATAATTATGTATTTTTAAATACAAACTCTAATTAGTGAATAATTTACAATGAGTTACTTTTACCATAGAAATTATTGTTAAAAATACGATAATTATCAGTATTTTGCTCAAAAGCATTTTTTTAAATCGAGTTTTTCGCTACAAAACTTGTTCAACATGAACATATAGTCCGACTTATTAGCTGTGGTTATCGTTACAGTTAATCTCATTTGCTTTTTAAACATCAAGATTTGATGAATAGAAAACAGTTGACAGTTGACAGTGGACAGTGGACAGTGGACAGTGGACAACCAACCACTATCAACCAACTACTATCAACCAACTATTTAGGGTTTAGCATCAAATAAATTCCCCAAATTGCCATAGCTCTGAGGTAAACACAAGCGCGGAATGTACCAACAGATGTAATCGCTTCGGGAGTGCGGAACTGCAAACCGTTTTCGTAAATTTGATTTACTACAGCCTCTGTTAACTTAAATGCTTCTGACTTCATTCCCATCTGTACTAAAAAAGCAGCAATACCAAAGTTAATTCCTGTCCAAACTTCTAAGGGATGAGTTGCATCGGGGTTTTCAGGAGAACCATCGAGACGTAAACCGTTAGCAGCACCAAATTTACCTTCATTAAATTTGAGAAAACAAGCATCGTAAACAGTATTTAATGCTGAAATTGTACATTCATTTGGTACAATATCCGGTAGCTGTAATAAACGAGCGTAAAATTGTCCGCATAATTGGTCAGCCATTACTACATCCGAACCACTTTCACTATCAAGACGGTAGAACTTGCCATTCCATAGCTTTTCTTGATAAACCGGACGAGATGTTTCTAACCAATTTTGGTAAACTGCTTTTTGCGCGGCTAAATTATCGATTTGTACCGACTGACTTGATAAAACTTCGCTAATGGCGATCGCCGCTTCTAAAGCTGCTAACCATAACCCCCCACAGTAAGCGCTAACACCCTGTAACCGCCAATCGTCAAAGGTTTGATCTGGTGCGCCGGAATTTTCGGGAATCCCATCTCCATCTTGATCAAAGGCTTTGAGATAATTTAAAGTTTCCACAATCGCATTCCAACAATCTGCGAGAAATTCGATATCCGTACTACCTGTATAGATAAAATCGCGATATACCTGTAACACAAAATCACAACCTAAATCTTTCCACTGGTTGCAATCTTGATAGCTGGTATAATTTGTCTTTTCCCAAACGTGTTCATTGGGTGCGCCCAAATCGTGGGGTGTTGCACCAGCTAGCTTCCGCACTGCTAAAGGACTTTCTGCACCAATAGTGTAGTAGTAACCGATTACACGAGTATTTTCATCACTCTCAGAAATTGCTCTCGCAAAAGCGCGAATTACTGCTTTTTCCAATTCCGGAAACAACATCAGTAAAGCAAAAGAACCATAAAGCCGCACATCCAAACTTTCGTACCAGCGGTAATCTAAGCACTCAAGTACAGCAAACTGCCCGAACGGATCGCGATTTGAAGCCGCACTCCACAAAGTACCCCCAGCAGTAAGATCATAAAGTTCGTTAAACAAAGCCATTTTGAACCAATCTGGCAAATCTTGACGTTGAATAATGGGTTCTTGCCAAACTTGAATTTGATCGAGCCAACCTTGATATTCTTCAAGAGCAGTAATCGCGATATTCAAAGCATTCTGACCATTAACGCCAAAAAAATCCGTATATCTGCGCTTATAAGTAATTCCAGATGCAAATTCAGTGACTGGAAAATCCCAAGCGAGCGCAAAAGGAATAGAAAGAGTTTCTCCCGGCTCAAGAGTAAAACGTACTGCGATTGCAGCGGCTATTTGTTCATTTTGAATAGCCGGAGTTTCATCGGTAATATTAGCCAAAGAACCATTTTCAGCAAAACTTCGCCAAATATCTTCACCAGTACTGGTAGGATTCCATCGAGTATGATGAAATATTTCAACTTTCGGATGTTTTGAAGTCGCAATACACCAAGTACCTTCACCTTCAGCTGGTTCAACAATACCGACTTTCTCTAATACACAACCAATGTATTGAGAATTTGTAATTAACTGATTAAAATTATTTTTACTTTCGCCTATATTCGGTTGATAATCATAAACCGGACTACCATCATCCCGCATTTCCACTTCAGGTGACTTGAGAGTATTAGTAAACCAGCCAACCATATTTTGCCAAGTCAGCATAATACTCAGAGTAATCGGCGTATTTGTGGGATTGTGAGCATTCCAAACAAACACCGCCACCGGATAACTAGATTCTTGATAATTATCAGCCCAAATCGGTGAAAATTGTTCGCAGCTTAACTGTGCTTGAAACACATTTTCATATACAAACCAACTGCGGGGATATAAAGCATGATAAGTTCCGGTAGAATCCGCTACTGATTTAGATTGAGGATAAAACTGCCATGCCGACAAAGTACCATCATGACTCGGTTCAGTAGATAAGGCATAAGCAATATTTTGATGATTACTACTTTCAAAAACGCTAAACTGACAACTGGGGATATTTTTCCAAGTATGTTCCCCACCATCGATGTGCCATAAGTTAAAATCTCCCCGTGGAGAACGACCAATACAACCAGCACCAAAACCACCCAAGGGCATCCCCTGCCAAGGGCCATCATCAATATTACTAGCTTTACGAACAGTATAAGGCTGTTCCCAACCCAAACCAATAGCACGACTCCAGGCACAGGTAGGAATTGCTTTATCAGACGAATTTTTGCTCATATACATATAATTTAATTTTTTTAATTTAATTTTTTTGCAGCATTTAGTCACGACCATGAAGTATGGCGTGATGTGTGATTTTTATCAAGCCCCAGTTCATACCAGTTGACAGTTGACAGTGGACAGTTGACAGTTGACACGAAGAGATTGATACTTATCCAACTCCTCACTCCTAATCTAAAATCTAAAATCTAAAATCCAAAATCTCAAAAACGTGCATTCCTAGTCAGAAATAAGTTAAAATTAAATTCCATATATATACACAAAATTTTCCAATATATGCCATCTGTTATTATGTGTTGATTAAAATTATCGAATATAAGTCCGGATCATAAACGGTAGATATTCTCGGCAAATAAAAGCTATAAATTAAAAATAGTTTGGTAATTTAAATGTAGAGGCTTAATATTATATTGTGTCTGTACTAATAATAGTTAGTAAGCTAGAAAATAAGCAAAAATTATACTTAGTCCATACAACATTTTGAAAAGGGAGGGGAAAAAAGTGAATGTACACAGGCAGCCCCCAGCACTGGCAATCGGTTAAAGTTAGAGATATTCTAGGGAAGTATTTACAAATGACCTTCCATAAGGATTTCAAAAAAAACTTGACCTCGCTAGAGTCAATCCAAGCCTAGGTAGGATAAACACCAGGAGTTGCCGTCTTAAATTATTTTTCATCTCACCATCAAGGGTGGGAGTATTAAAAAAATACAGGTTAAGCTAGAGGAGAGAGAGCGTGTACTTTGCCTATATCTAGGCTAGGCAAAGAGCAATACTCCCATTCCTCAAATCCCCGAATTGTCTCTAGGAAAGCATAGTCCTTACTCCATGCTGCGAATTATTAATCAGCAGGCAGACGTTATAGCAGAATTGCAACGTATCTGCGATCGCACTAATGACGAACAGGTGCTTCACAAAGAAGCAACGGTGCGGGAAGTACTGCAAGCGGTGAAGCGCCAAGGTGATAAAGCAGTATTACATTACACTGCCGAATTTGATGGACAAATCCTTAACTCTGAAGAATTACGAGTAAGTAAGTCGGAAATCGATGCAGCTTACGAAAATACCTCCAAGGATTTGTTAGAAGCAATCAAGTTGGCTTGCCACAACATAGAAACATTTCATCGACAACGAGTTCCCAAAAGCTGGGTAAATTTCGGTGAAGATGAAATTGTTTTAGGGAAAAGATATACTCCCGTAGACATTGCGGGTTTATACGTACCAGGTGGTCGGGCTTCATACCCAAGTACCGTATTGATGAACGCCATTCCAGCCAAAGTGGCAGGAGTCCCGCGCCGGGTTATGGTGACACCCCCAGGAGGTGAAAAAGGAATTAATCCAGCAGTATTAGTCGCTGCACGAGAAGCCGGAATCGAAGAGATTTATCGTGTTGGAGGGGCGCAAGCAATCGCCGCTTTAGCTTATGGAACTCAAACGATTCCCAAAGTTAACGTCATTACTGGGCCGGGAAACATTTACGTCACCTTGGCGAAAAAGTTAGTTTACGGAACGGTTGGAATTGATTCATTAGCTGGTCCGAGCGAAGTGTTAATTATTGCCGATGAAACAGCAAATCCCGTACACGTTGCAACAGACTTATTAGCCCAAGCAGAACACGATCCATTAGCAGCAGCAATATTAATAACTACCGATGCTAGTTTAGCTAAAGACGTGCAGGTGGCATTAGAAAGGCAACTAGTTGACCATCCAAAACGGTTAAATACAGAAAAAGCTATAGCTCACTATGGCTTAGTAGTGATAGTAGAATCCTTGGAAGTAGCCGCCGAATTATCTAACGAGTTTGCCCCCGAACATTTAGAGTTAGAAGTATCCGATCCTTGGAAACTATTACCTTTGATTCGTCATGCTGGGGCAATATTTTTAGGTCATTCTACACCAGAAGCCGTAGGAGATTACTTGGCTGGACCAAATCATACTTTACCTACTTCCGGTGCAGCTAGGTATGCTTCAGCATTAGGAGTAGAAACTTTCTTAAAACACTCTAGTATTATCCAGTACTCGCAAACTGCATTGGGTAAAGTCGCTAATGCAATCGATTTACTAGCCACCGCAGAGGGTTTACCATCCCATGCTGAGTCGGTAAGACGACGAGTACAAGAAGGTTAAAGGTTCAAGGTCAAAAATCAAAGGTTAATAATTATGAAAAATAAATTCATAACTCTTAAATTCTTTCTGTTGTTTGTCTGTTTCCTAATACCATAGTCCTTTTGTTAGCTTGTCTCACAATCTGTTGTTTCTGATTAGCTAATTATTAATTTTTTCTGCTAATTTTGATAAAAGTTAATTTAGCAGGTCAAACTAAAATCTAAAGGTTAGAAGTCTAAATATGTTTATTTATGATTAATTTTTATTAATTAATTCATTAAATATAAATAAGCATTAAGGGTTTATCTAGCCCTAGATTTCTAACTGTTAATTTTGTTAGGGGCTTATTTGCGGGAGATACTCATCAGTGCTAAAAACAATTGTGGCAGCTTTGGATGGTTCGGAAATGACCGAACGAATAATTGAATTTTTAGGGCAATTGGTAATGCAAAAAGAGAGTAAAGTCGTTTTATGTCATGTCTTTCCTCCACCCCAATCAGAAATGCAGTTAGCCGCAGATCATCCTCAAAATATATCTGAAATTTCCTATTTACAGATAGAAAAACAACTAGAATCCTATCAGCAGCAATTACCTGTTAAAAGTGATTTAGAATTGGTAATGGGCGATCCAGCGGAAGAAATCACTCGCCTTGCGAATATTTATCAAGCCGATCTAATTGTAATTGGCAGTCGTGGATTGACAGGAATGAAGCGAATTGTTCAAGGTTCCGTTAGCTCTCAAGTCACAGAAGATGCTCATTGCTCGGTTTTGATCGTAAAACCTTAATAAGCAAGGAAAAATTCGCTGTTTATATAGTAAGGTTCTCCGTGAAATATGTTGCGCCCTGTATACACAACCCCTACCTAATAATCGTGCATTCACAACATTCACTTTTTAATACTTATGGCGAAAAGACTTAATTAATATTAATCGCGATCGCGATTAGTTTGTTCATTAACTTCGCTATCTTGCAATGCAATTTCAAAATTCATCCTTTGTTCTGCATTGCGTAAGAAATAACCACTAATCATTGCTGATGCTAAAAGCTTACCTAAATTTTCGCGATTAGTAGTAATATTCACATGAAAGGGTTCTGAGGGTAAACTTCCCAAAAGTCCGATAATATTGCGCTCTATTACCCCAAAAACTTCAGAAGAAGAGGGCTTGGATAATTGGGTAATTGTTTCAGGACTTAAAGAGCTAACATACTGCCACAATGAATTAGAAGTCTGGGATTCGCCATTAAAAAACTCTTCCACTCTATTGTTGGATGGGTTACTCACGCTTTTTCTCCTTATATTTTAATATTTTTATTACCACCAGTATAATAAATAACTTTTGTTTTTGATGCTATGTGGCTTTTGAAACTTAGAATATTTCTAACTTTTCTGCGTGGTATTAATGTAACAAATATGTTATGGGATGAAAGTCGTTGTAACCGTACCAAGAGCGGGTATTTTCTCACCCAACAGATAAACACACGAAGGTTAAAGATTAAAAGTGATCAAAAAATCAAGAGGAAACTAGTGGGTATGCTTGATTAGTTCCCCCACATTTTCCCCTTTTCAAATAGTCATAAATTAGCTACTTATACCAGGTATAACTATTAATTAATATTTTTAGCTAACCTTAACTAGCCAAATATTCATCCATATCACCTTTCGACTTGCGAAGTTTATTTAAAGCTTCTCGCTCAATTTGCCGTACTCGTTCGCGACTAATATTAAGCTGTTCGCCTATTTTCACAAGTGTCATTGCTTTTCCATCATTTAAACCAAACCGCAAGGTAATAACCTGTTGCTGTTGGGGAGTAAGTTCTGAAATCAAGCACTCTAATTCGTAGGATAATGAAGATTGCATCACAAAATCTTCCGGAGAAGCATTTGGATCTTCTAACATTTCTCCTAACTCGGTATCGTAATTATCTCCCAAACGCAAATCCAAAGATAAAGGAACCCTTGCCTTTTCTAAATACTCTCGTACCTGCTTGGGAGTTAACTCCAACTCTTGTGCCAATTCCGAAACTGTTGCAGCA
This sequence comes from Rivularia sp. T60_A2020_040, assembly GCA_015272215.1. Lineage (GTDB taxonomy): Bacteria > Cyanobacteriota > Cyanobacteriia > Cyanobacteriales > Nostocaceae > Rivularia. The sequence continues at coordinate 34,613 of JACYMD010000071.1, forward strand.
CGTCCTAATTTTTGAGATAGTTGACGCTGTGCTTTCTTAATTTTATTTAACTTTTCGGTAATATGAATCGGCAGACGAATAGTACGACCTTTTTCGGCAATTGCGCGGGTAATTGCTTGACGAATCCACCAATAAGCATAAGTAGAAAATCTATAACCTTTTGTCGGGTCAAACTTTTCCACACCCCGTTGCATTCCGATGCTACCTTCCTGAATTAAATCAAGTAAATCAACATTACGTTTTATATATTTTTTCGCCACCGAAACCACAAGCCGCAAATTGGCTTCTACCATTTTGCGTTTAGCTATTTCGCCTTTTTCTATTGTTTCTTCTAATTCAGATGGCTTTAACTTGGCACATTCAGCCCATTCTTCTAAGCTCGGTTGACGTTTTAATTCGACAACAAGGGATTCTCTTATCGATTGCAAGACTGTGGCATTATGTACCTGCTTGCCGTAAAGTATTTCTTCCTCGTGAGTTAAAAGTGGTACGCGACCAATTTCACGCAGATAAGTCCGCACGAGGTCTTTAGGTGTCTGAACGGTCTTCATAGCACTAGGCATAAAGGGTGGTGAAAATGAATTTTGGCGATAAGTTCACAATTAAATAAATTCCTAGACCGGGTATATCTCACAAAAAGTAAGTAGAAACCCAGATAGTTGAAAGTGCAAATCTGGCACTCTAGAAATTTTACATACAAGAGTACTTTTATATTTATGATTATTAATTGCTAATATTTGCAGATTTTAACCATGCTTTACAAGTACCTAGAGTTAGATAAAAAGTGATTAATTCAACATTTGTTATTTTTTTACATTGTAAACAATTGTAACCTTTATGAGAACTGATTGACTACCATTGGATACTTTTCTTCATTGTCGCCTGTCCGATTGGTAGATAAACTTAAAATTTTCCTAAAGAATATGTAAAAAATTTTGATTAAATTCATTTTTTTGTTAATTTTATTAAAACTACGTAAAAAATCGGCATATAAATTGTAACTATTAGTTTTTTGTTACTTATACATTACAAACTCACATGGGAAAAGTGATCAAGGGCAGTGGAAAGTAGGCAGTCGGCAGTGGTAAAGAACAGCAATGAAAGGCTGCCGACTGCCTTTTTCGGTAAGTAGTCAAGCCTTGATTATTTATATAATTACCACTAAGTTATAAAACTATTCTCCCCAAGCCCCCAACCCTGTTGCCTATCTAAACAAAATTATCAAAATCTTAATCTTTATTCACCTTTTCTCGTTCCACCGCTTCCATCAAAGAACGCACCTGCATAGTTCCTTGGGAAGGTTCAAAAGTCAAAGGAAATTTACCTCTAGCCATCATTTTCAAACCTAGAGGAGCAATACTTAGCAAACCTTTAATATCTTTAAAGTAATTCCCGACAACCTGTAAACCAAATTGTCTCTCATCAATCCAACCACCTTCTTTTACCAACTCTATCAATACCTTGCGGTGACGAATTGAACGACTATCGCTTGCTTGTTTGGTTTCCAACAGAGATTGCTTAATTTTACTAATTTGATCTAAAGGTGCGACACCCATCGGACAAACGCTATTGCAGTAATAGCAACGAGTACAACCCCAAACTCCTTTTGTTCCTTCGTTGTATTGTTCTAGACGACTTTGCTTTTCATTGTCGCGTTTGTCTTCCACCATTCGATAAGCTTTCGCAAGGGCATGAGGCCCGACAAAATCTGAATTTACCTCCAATGCATTGCACTCGGAATAACAAGCACCGCACATGATACAGTTACCAGTTTCCTCCAACTTTTGTCTTTCTTCTGGTGTTTGTAAAAATTCTCGTAGTGGTACCTTTCTTGCAGCAGTGCTGACGTAAGGAGAAACAGTTTCTAAGCTGTTCCAAAAACCTTTCATATCAACAATTAAATCTTTTAGTACAGGCATATTACCCAATGGCGCGATCGCGATTTCAGGGATAGAATTTGCGTGATTTTCCGACGATGCAACTGAAGCAAATCTAGCTATTTCACTGCCAATATTTTCCTTACAAGCTAAAGCAGAACGTCCATTAATCCTGATAGCACAACTACCGCAAATTGTATTGCGGCAATTTTTACGAAATGCTAAAGTCCCATCTTGCTCCCATTTGATCCGATTGAGACAATCAAGGATTGTATTGCCCTCTTCTACATCCAAAAGGTAAGTTTGTACAGTAGGAGATGTATTTTGATTTTGGCGAATAACTTGAAAATTAACTTGCATTTTACCTCGTGTTCCGACTTTAACTGTCCTTGCCCATTAAAAAAAATTATTGTGAATACAGCACTATATAACAAGGAGGATTTATAAGAGTAATATGTGAGTTTTAGGAAAATTCGGGATGCAAAGCAGGACTTTTTGATGTTTCCTGTTCCCTGTTCCCTATTATCTCACCCGGTAGAGCAATTATGACCTCGCTACCCCCAGGGCTTACAGGAATCAAATCGAATTCTTATATATCCTTGTTGACCAAGTTTAAATAGCTGTTTAACAATGATTAATTATAAAAGAGAATCTTAATTATAGTTTGAAGGATAATTGTAAAAATTCTCCGATCAAACGCCCAACCGCTTCCAACTCTGCCAAACATAGTAAAAAAATTATCAACCATATCCATTAATATAAGTTTACTCTTAGATAAACTTTAACCGAGAGTTTTTGCGAGTCAGCCCTGATTTCAAGAGCATTCTTCACAAAACTTGAATAGGACTTTTCAAGATTTATTCAAATATACCAATTGGCGATAACTGCTTTATTATCGAACAATCGCACCATTCTTAAGGGTTGAATTGGCAAAAATCTTGATTTACTTATACCCCAATCGATTTCAAGATTATATAGAAGACTTGAAGCAATTGATTAATATATCTGATATTGGATTTGTTTGTCATCTGCTTTGTATATTAGCCAGTGTTACCCATAAAGGAATATTCGGTGAAAGTGGGATATGTAACTATGAAACCTTTAAACAGCTTCTCAAACTTCAATGAATTTTGAGAAAATTATTGGAGCAACAGTTAGCCCCTTAAGGACAGAACAATAGATAAAAGCATAACAGCAAAAATAATTAAAACTTAAACAATTATTTTGCTATTATTAGTCCATGTTAGTATTTAATATAAAATTACGAGGTAACAAAACCATAATAAATTGCCGCACAAGCGCGGTAACTATAGCTTTGTTTCTTCGTAATCTAGAGACATAAATTTTTTGTCTCTATTGGCTGTGTTCAAGGGTATATGCTTGTAATCCCTTAGCTAATACTATGCAGTCTAGAGCCACAGAGTAATGTTAGGGAAAACCCTACAACTCTTCAGGTTTAAAAGACTTTGGCTGAAAATAAAATGCCTGCTGCATTTTTGAGTTTGCAACTTTTTGTAGTAGTAGACTTGTGTGTTTTGTCAAAGCAAATTACAGTTAATTAGCTTGGTTTAAAGTTGGTGAGAGAAAAATTTTTCATCCCTGATTGTAAACATCGGCTAAAACTGTGTAAAATAGCCAAAATTAATTCCCGTAAAGACCGTAATTTATGAGTAAAATATTGTGGAATACCACAAAAATTGACTCAGGGAATTATATAAGCAGGAATTGAAGCTCAGTTGAAAGTCCGAAGAAGCTTGATGTTCGGATGTCTAAAAATTGCCTTTAGTTCAGGCATAAAACCGCATTAATGATCGCGAAAGCACAGATTAAGGAAAATTTGAGTGTAATGAGTGAAACAGCAACAGCGCCATTAACAGGAAAAACACTGCTTGCAAAAGTCAAAGAATTGTCTACTTTACCAAGACGAGAAAGAGCAAAGCAGTGCGGTTATTACACTACTACTAAGAATGGTCAGGTAAGAGTTAACCTCACAGATTTTTACGACGCTTTGTTATCGGCTAGGGGAATTCCCTTGAGTCCGGAAACACCAAAAGATGGTAGAGGTCGCGAACCGACTTACAGAGTTAGCGTTCATCAAAACGGTCAAATTGTGATTGGTGCTACATATACCAAAGCAATGGGTTTAAAATCGGGTGATGAGTTTGAAATTAAGTTGGGATACAAGCATATTCACTTAATTCAAGTTGACAGCGATAACAAAGAAGTTGACGAAGATTCTGTTGACGACGAAGAAGAAGAAGAAGAAGAAGAAGAAGAGTAAATTTTTCTGATGTTGAGGATAAGTTTGAAGACAATTTTTGATAACTTGTCCGTGCAATTATAGAAAATTAGTTGTTTTGGCAAATTTTTAATTAGTTTTTATCAAGCTAAATGTGCCTAAACGACTAGATTACTCGGAAATTTTTTTGGCATAAAATTGAGTAAAAATTGGTAAAGCGATTCAATTACGAGTCGTCAAGCAGGAAATAGAGAAGTATTGATGCGATTAATGCTTCTCTTTTCTAAACACTCGATATTTTCAGCCAGCTTTTTCTTTTTTATTCAGGAATAAAAAACATCTTGAAAGCGATTAGATTAGTCCGTTGTGTTTCTTTCGTTTATTTTGATAGCCTTATTTGAGCCATTAACCAACAACTTCGTGTCCCAGTGGAAAGATGCGCCTTCTTTAGTTGTGGTAGTGGCTTTTTTTCTGATTTGGATCGGATGTTGGTTACCGATTGGATTGATTTTGACAAAAGTACTCGATTGGAAACCGGAGCAACCTTTGCAACCGGAACAAAAAATTCCTTTATTAGTTTCTCTTTATTTACTAGTTCCCTTTGTCCTACTGTTGACTACTTGGCTTACTGATAAATCTTTTTCAAGTTATGGTTGGAACGGAAATTTGTCAATTTTATATTCACTATTTTCAGGTTTTAGCTTAGCAGTGGTGAGTTTAGCTTTTGTATTTGGTTGTCAGTTGTCTTTTGGTTTATGCAGCTTACAACTATCAAATCTAAAATCCGTACCATCCACATTATTTTCGATTCTGTTGGTAGGGCTATTAGTGGGTGGGATTGAAGAACTGGTATTTCGAGGTTTTCTGTTCACTCAACTCGAACAAGATTATTCAGTTTTAACCGCAGCAGTAATTTCCAGCTTAATTTTTGCATTGCTACATTTAGTTTGGGAGCAACGCGAAACAATCCCTCAAATACCCGGACTATGGTTAATGGGAATGGTGTTGGTATTGGCAAGATTTGCCGATAATGGCAGCTTGGGTTTAGCTTGGGGATTGCACGCGGGTTGGGTGTGGTCAATTGCAACTATTGATACACTTGGCTTAATTAATTACACTGGCAAGACATCTGAGTGGATTACAGGTAAAAATCAAAAACCTCTAGCAGGTGTTGCGGGAATATTTTGTATGGCGATCGCCACAGCAGCTTTATATTTTTTAATGAATAAATTTACTTAAGACTTAGGCAAAAAACCCGACTTCTCATCCCAGTTTTAAAGAAGTCGGGTTTTTAACGAAAACCCGACTTCTGTGATCCAAATTATCCGAAAGGAACCAAACGCTTGAGAGCGCGACCTACAACGTCACCATAACGTAATTGTCCGCAGAGAATTTGACCCATAATTTGGCTACCAGTAGGACGTTTTACACCCGCTTTGTAACCAACACCAGGGAAACGATAGAATGCGCCTGCCAGCTTTTGCGCCCAAGCCATATCAGCGCCCCATTCTTCGGTCATGACTTGAGTGTATTTTTCTAAAGCATCAATATCACCACCCAAAGCTTTATTCACAGCTTCAGCGGCTTTCATCCCGCTAAAAATTGAGGGACGAATCCCTTCTGCTGTCATGGGGTCAACTACACAAGCTGCTTCTCCAGCCAAGACAGCGTTTTGGGTGTGGAGTGTTTTATTTCCATTCCACAAACACAAAGGGTGGCTGTACTCTTTGCAAGCATTCACATCCACCCCCAACATCGAACTGCAATCCTGAAAAATTTTCTTAAAATTATCAGGTTCTCCACCAAGGAAACTTGCAGCCCCAATAGAAAGACCATCTGCTTTTGGGAAGCTCCAAATGTAGCCGTTTTTAATTGTGCCGAATTCAAACTGAATCTTAGACTTATCTTGTCCAGATGTAGCAGGTGCTTCCAAAGCTGCTGCTAAACGGCGCTTGGGTTCTTTGAAACCGAGCCATTTTGACATTGGTCCGGCTGCACCGTCTGCTGCAATCAGATAGCGTGCCGAAAATGTACCATTTGTTGTATTTACTTGCCAACAGTCGCTTTTGAACTCAATTGATTTTACTTCAGTACCGTCTTTGAGTTCCGCGCCTTTCTTCTGTGCTTGCTCAACTAAGAAATGATCAAAAACATCTCGCTGTACCATCCATACTGGTTCGATAGTTTGGATTTTGCTTTCTACAGGGTCTCCTTTTTTCCAGGTGAACCGGATGGTGTCTACCTTGAGAGAAATTACAGGACTAAAATCGAAGTCAAACCATTTCGCGATCGCAGGGGAGACTCCACCACCGCAGGGTTTATACCTCGGTAGGGATTCCTTTTCTAATACAAGTACGGAACGTCCTTGTTTTGCTAAATGGTATGCAGCGGTGCCACCAGCAGGACCTGCGCCGACGATGATGCAATCGTACATATAATTAAACTTTTGCTCCTCAATATATCGTGTATAAGAATGACCGGCTTATCAAACTAAACTGTTACCGATTTTACGACTTAGTTCGTAAAAATTTTACTCACAGTTATGCTATTTCTATTTATCTGAATATTTATTCTTAACTAACTATGTTCATCCGTAAATATAACTATTATGAATAAATTTTTAAATTCCATAATTAATTTGCCTACATAATTTTAATTTCCTTATATGTATTGAACTTTACATTATATTTGAACCGGAATTTTTATTTATTCTAAGAAGTCGGGTTTTGAGGATATAAATATCCGTAATATTAGAAAATCCTCATCAAAAACCAACTTGTGCGACCATCGATTTTAATACTTAGAGCTTGTGTAACCGCTAATAAATTATAATTAACCGAGGAAATTAATTAAAAACTTTTTGTAAAATATTCCAAGTATTTGATTAAGTTTGAGTAAATTTGAGATGAATGCTGCCATATATTTTCGACAAAATTACTTAGTATTCGCCATCGCCTCATTAAAAAAACACAATCTTTTGAGTTTGTTTGATTCGATATTCCAAATAAAAAGCCCAGAGCTAGAAGTTAACTCATAACTATATGGTTAAAAACTTCCAACTCTAGACTGTTTCAATTCACAATCTTAAACAGTTGTGATTTCTTTTTCTTTCTCTGCGAACAAATCGTCTATTTTGGCTGTGTACTTATTTGTCAACTTTTGCACTTCATCCTGCAAATCTCGCGATTCATCTTCAGAAATTTCAGCATTCTTTTCCTGCTTACGAATCGAATCTAAAGCATCTCGGCGAATATTGCGAATCGCAACACGCCCTTCTTCGGCGTACTTAGAAGCGAGTTTGACAAATTCTTTACGACGTTCAGTAGTCAAAGGCGGAATATTCAGCCTAATGGTAGAACCATCGTTATTAGGAGTTAAACCCACATCGGAAAGAGAAATCGCCTTTGCGATTGAATTCAAGCTGCTTTGATCATAGGGCTGGATTGTGATGGTAGTAGCATCCGGTGTACTGATATTTGCCAAAGACTTCAAAGCTGTATCTACGCCATAATATTCAACCATCACCTTATCTAGTAGACTCGAATTGGCTCGACCAGTGCGAATCGTATTAAAAGAACGTTGAGTAGCTTCAACGGTCTTTTGCATTGTACTCTCAGCATCAGCTAATTTCACAAGAACCTCCCACAATGGTGCCAATAGATTCTCCCATAACTGCGCGGTGGATATTACCCCGCGTATTCAAGTCAAAGACAAGAATAGGGATATTGTTTTCTTTACATAAGGCGATAGCAGTACTATCCATGACTCGCAATTCATTATTTAAAACGTGTGCGTATGTTAGTGATTTGTAACGCTTGGCGTTGCTGTTAGTATGTGGATCGCAATCGTATACTCCATCTACTTTAGTCGCTTTAAAAATCACTTCCGCATCGATTTCAGCTGCTCTTAAAGCAGCAGTCGTATCAGTTGTAAAGAAGGGATTACCAGAACCCGCGCCAAAAATCACCACCAGTCCTAATTCTAGATGACGGATGGCTTTACGACGTATATATGGTTCGGCAACTTCTTGCATAGCGATGGCGGTTTGTAGGCGCGTTTGTACACCTATTCGTTCGAGAGATTCTTGCAAAGTCATGGCATTCATAACTGTGGCAATCATGCCAATATAGTCAGCGGTAGCCCTATCCATACCCGCCGACGCAGCTTTCATCCCGCGAAATATATTTCCGCCTCCTACGACTATGGCAAGCTGAACGCCAGTGGCTACAACCTCTTTTACTTCTGAAGCTATGGAATTAACCACCTCGGGGTCAATTCCGTAGCCCATACTGCCCATTAAGGCTTCACCGCTCAGTTTAAGTAAAACCCGTCGGTAACCTGTTCCCATGAAGTTAAGCTTTATCCAAAATTTGTATTTGCCGTACCATTTAAGATATCAGTAGAATGACTATCTGTCTCTAGTTTCGCCATACCAAACTACTACCTAGAGCTTCTGTCTCGGTGACACGGATTTCTTGTTGTTTTAATAAAGCAACAACTGCATTCTTTAGATAAGCTTTTTCTGTTGAACCGGGTTGCTGGGCGGTGCTGTCCACTTGACCTTTGTAACGCACAATACCATCTTGGTCAATTAAAAATGCCATTGGTGTGTTAGTGGCACCAAAGCTACGGGTTACGTCTTGAGTTGAGTCCCATAAATAAGGGAAATTTAATTGATTAAGTCTTGCAAAAGCTTTCATGTTATCAAAGCTTTCTTTGGGGTCATTTTGGGCAATGTTGCCATTTACACCAATCAACGTAAAGCCTTGGGGACCAAATTCTGCCTGTAGTTGTTTGAGTTTGTCTATATACAACTCTACATAGGGGCAGCGGTTGCACATCGAAATTACGCCAACTGCACGAAATTTTTCTAAATAACGTCTGAGATGGTGTACTTGATTATCAATTCCTGGCAGTTCAAAATCAGGTGCGTATTTTCCTACGGGGGTATGCATTGTCTCTAGTACACTCATATTTTTGGTTGCTCAAAGGAACTGGGAACAGCAAAACACATTTTTCATGTGGGCTTGCCGCGTTCAATTTCAAGCCACCCTTTGTGTAGATGCTTAACTGATATCCAATAATTCTATAGTTCACCGTTAATTATCGTACATTGTAAAACTACTGAATAAATCTGGAAATATTATTTTGTATAATTTTTAGTAATTTTTAGTAATTTTTAGCTTTTTTTTACATTCATCAACTAAGATGAGATTTTCTATTCTAAGCAGTTTAAAATTACAATCATCAATATAGTCCAGCTATCAAGCAGTTTTTCAGCGGTTTTTTGCGATTTTTTACATGAAAACCTTAGCTATTTATTGTGTTTATAAACCATTTATTTGAAATTAACCGTGATTGATTAATTGATTATTTATCTGACAAATACTTGAATTGACATCAGAAAAAATACTGGAAATAATTTATAGGTAAGACATGGAATAACTAGCCAAGCAAAATTATTTATATATTTACTGCTCAGTTATACAGCCGTTCCCCCCAACCCTTCGATGTATTAACAAAATCTCAACTAAATTTCTCATATCCAAGACAAGCTTCTAGTAGTCTGCCAAAATATAAATGATGGATGGTAGTGTGAGCATCTCCCTCAAACTCGCTGTCTGAGCCACAATATAAACATCCGGTAAAATAAATCTTCAAAAGCTCAAACATAATATTATTTTACTTTTACTTTTACTTTTATTTTTACATAGAAAATTCCATGAATACTTCTATTTCTACCCCGGTATCTAGTTCAACACAAACCTGGATTTGGCAAGGTTTTCCCATTTGCTATCAAACTCAAGGAACTACCGGCTCTGCTGTAGTTTTAATACATGGCTTTGGGGCTTCTTGGGGACATTGGCGAAAAAATATCCCCGTGTTAGCAGAAAATTGTCGTGTTTATGCTATTGATTTGATTGGTTTTGGGGCTTCAGCCAAACCCAAACCGGGTGAAGAAATTGCTTATACATTTGAAACTTGGGGACAGTTGATAGCTGATTTTTGCCGTCAAGTTGTAGGTGAATCTGCTTTTTTGGTAGGAAATTCCATTGGTTGTATAGTCGCAATGCAAGCCGCAGTCGATAACCCAGAAATTGCATTGGGTGTAGCGTTGCTTAACTGTTCTCTACGACTTTTGCACGAACGTAAACAAGCAGAGTTGCCTTATTATCGGCGTATGGGAGCGCCAATACTGCAAAGAATACTTTCTGTCAAGCCTATTGGTGAATTCTTTTTTAATCAAATTGCCAAACCCAAAACCGTGCGTTCGATTTTGTTGCAAGCTTATCCTTTGGGTTTAGCTGTTACTGACGAATTAATCGATATTTTAATGGCTCCAGCCAAAGATCCAGGTGCAGCAGCCGTATTTTTAGCGTTTACAGCTTATTCAAGGGGTCCCCTAGCAGAAGACTTATTACCAATTCTACCTTGTCCGGCGATTATTTTATGGGGGACAGCAGATCCTTGGGAACCAATAGAGTTAGGTAGAAAGCTGGCTGAGTTTCCCCAAGTCACCAAGTTTATTCCTTTAGAAGGGGTAGGTCATTGTCCCCAGGATGAAGCTCCAGAATTAGTAAATCCGATTTTAGAGGATTGGATTTTAGAGCTTTCGTCGCAGTCGAATTGAGTCCAGAAATGTTTTTCAATGCTCTGTCCGTCAAACCTTAGTTTGACGGAAGTAAAAACAGATCATTTTTAATTATTGAACAACTAGAATGGCTTGATTATTGCAGAGATCATAACTTGAAGTATCTGTTCTGCCAGTTGCCATTTATTTAGGGACTTATAACAATGGTATATCATTAGAAGATTTTGGAGCACCCGATTCTTTCAACCAATCTTCACCCAACTGAATCGTAATATCGGAATCAAGACTACCAGTACTTTCGACTCGCACTTCTCCAAATCCTAGGAGACTACGAATTGATTCAGCGCTGGTTTCGTCTCCCTGTTGAGCAACAATGTGGGTTGATTTTAAAGGTTGAGTCCAGCTTTTTGTGATGTAAGTGTTAGTATAACCAGCTTTTTGTAACTTTCTAGTCAAGCGTTGGAAACGAATATTATCACTGCCAGTACGATTTTGAATCGCAATTCGTAAAGATGCTGGTTCAGCAGATTGAAATTGGTTATCAGTTTCTATACCAAAGTGCTGAGTCATCATAGCATTTATACGGTTGGAGTCTGGTATCCAGTAGCTAGCAGTATACTCGCTAGGGTTGCTAAATCGACCCGGTACCATTAACATTTGCATATTAGAACGATTAGTTCTGACTCCAAAACCAACCAGCGCTAACAATTCTTCTACTTTCAAGTTAGTATCAATATTTTCTTTGACTACGTTAAGAATTTGAGGTAATTGTGTTAACGTTGCAGGGTTAAGCGCTTGATCCATTAATGCTCGCAGCAGCACTTGCTGACGTTGAATCCGACCAATATCTCCCCTACCATCATTACGAAAGCGTAAAAGCTGGAGCGCTTTGTCACCATCCAAATGCTGTTTACCTGCTTTTAAATTGATGTATAAATGCTGAGAATCATCTTGATACTTTAAATCTTCGGGAACGTTTACCGTTACTCCTCCCAAAGCATCAATTAGCTTACCTACTCCCAGAACATTAATCCTTACGTAGCGGTCGATTGCAACTCCTCCTAAAAGGTTACTCGCGCTTTTAGCACTTAAAGCTGGACCACCTAGGACGTTAGAGGAATTGATTTTTTTAATACCATATCCTTCTACTTCAGTACGAGTATCTCTGGGTATGGAAAGCATGGTCAATTTTTTGGTCTGAGGATCAAATTTGACCAGCAGCATCACATCAGCAAGACCATTAAAAGAATTTACTTGAGGCAAGTATCCTAAATCTCTAACTTCAGATGGAGGATTTGCTACGTCGTCAGGAAGTACGCTCATTCCCATAATTAAAACGTTTACGGGACGAGTTAATTCGGAAAACCGTAGTCCACCCCCAGCAATACTATCTTTCTCGAATACAGCCGCTTCATCGGGGCTAAGATTGGCTTGCATGAAAGGACTACCGCTCAAGGAAACTGCTAAAAGCGCTCCTGCTGTAGCCGATATCATCGCAATACCACTCATTCCAACCCAGAACCACAACCACTTTCCCGATTTAGGTTTATTTTCTTTTTTGTCATTTGAGTTGGGAGGGGACGCAGAATGGCTGTCTTGCGCCGAAGTTCTTTGAATGGTCACTGACTTCCTCACACTTATTGATAAAAATTCAAACTTCTGTTTTGCATCCGCATCGGACGAATCAACCCATAATAGCTAACTCTTAATTATCAGTGCTAACGACACAACTTTCGTGTCAACCACAACACTTATGCAGTATTTCTCCTATTTTTTTACTTAATCCGGAGATGTTGAATAGAAGTATGGCAACTTGATACTAAATTTGACTGTAAAGTCATTGATAACCCTAGTGCAAGACGGCTTGATCACAAATGTTTTTATTTCAAAAAATATAAATATCAAAACATTGATTGCATCAGCTAAATTGCTTTGATTATAGGATTTTGCGCTTTCTGCCTTGTGTCTTCTTCGATAGTCGTTCACGTACTAGTAATTTTTCCGCCAACTGGCTAAATGCCGGTAATCTTTGAGACTTACCTTGGACTGTGCGAATAATCAACCATACGCTGACCACAAAATAACCACTTGTCACAAAGCTGTTAAGAATATACAAACGCAAAGCAAAAAAATCCGAACTTGAAGCTCCAGTTCCTAAAAGTATGTATCCGATTATCCAAGTTAATGCTAATGTAATTGACAAACGGCAAGTTTTTAGTTGTTCTCGACTTGCTTCACCCCGATAAAGCGTCCATAGGGAAGGGAAAAAACCAATCACCGGAATTAGGTATATCAGCATTCCCATTAAAGAAATATCTTCTGTTTTTAGTTTGTTTGAATCAGAAGTACTGGAATTAGAAATAGATTCAAAATGCTTCATTAGTTTGAGTAAAATCCTAAACTAGGGGGATGAATGATTGGTCTGTAGTCGGGGATAATAAGCTTACAATCGAAGACCTAATTAATTGTCCAACGGCAATCGGCTTTTTTTATGCATAAACTTAAGCTCCTTAACTGGTGGCAAAGCTTAACACCAATAGCGCGAATCGGCGCGCTAGCCGTTTTTGCTCCGCTGTTAGTGATTAATGGCTGGGCGTTTTCAGTAATTTTTGATTACTTCCACTCGTTGATAGTCATTTTAGCCGGAGCTTCGGTATTAGCCTTTCTGCTCAACTATCCCGTAACCTGGATGGAGCGTCAAGGTTTAAAGCGAGAACCTATTGCAATTTTAGTATTTTTACTGACTTTATCGATCTTATTAGCATTAGGTGTCACACTTGTACCTTTAGCGTTTACTCAAGCTCAGCAATTGGTAGCTCGTTTACCGGAATTGATTGATTCGGGACGTTATCAGCTAATGATGCTCAACGAAAAAGCTGATAATTTAGGTTTACCAATCAATCTGGATGCTTTAGTAGTCCAGATTAATGATCGTGTTAAAGGACAATTACAAGCTATAGCCGGACAGGCTTTGAATTTAGCGGTAGTCACGGTAACGAGCTTGCTTGATATTGTCTTGACTATGGTTTTAACGTTTTACTTACTACAACATGGAGGAGAACTTTGGCAAAGCTTGATTGGCTGGCTTCCGGATCGATTTAGTAAACCGTTTTCGGAAACAGTACGTCTTAGCTTCCAAAATTTCTTTATCACTCAAATAATTTTATCTGTTTGTATGGCATCAGCTTTAATTCCGACATTTTTATGGCTGAAAGTGCCTTTTGGTTTACTTTTTGGCTTGACTATCGGGATTATGGCGCTAATTCCTTTTGGTGGCTCTGTAGGGATCGCTCTTACCACATTTTTGGTCGCACTGCAAGATTTCTGGATTGGGATGCGGGCGTTATTGGCTGCGGTAATCGTTCAGCAAATACTGGAAAATATCATTGCTCCACGGATTCTAGGTAGTTTTACAGGCTTAAATCCCGCTTGGGTGTTAATTTCTGTACTGACGGGAGCGAGAATTGGTGGGCTTTTAGGTGTAGTTGTAGCGGTTCCCAGTGCTGTTGTAATTAAAACGGCTTTAAACGCTGTACGCCCTTCTATTGCTAAGAACGATCGCGATGATTTTACTGTGGAAAAAAATGAAGATTGTCACCACAACAAAATAGAGCAAACAGAGGATACTAATTCGGAAATTAGCGTCCCTTCTATTGATGTAGTTCCTCCAAAAACATCTCCTCCTACTGCTTAATTAAAATATGAATTGTTGATTTTTGAACTTTTAAACTAATTAAGTAAGTGGTTCTACAATTGAACCCATAAATAAGACGCTTTGGGTTTGATTATCTCGAATAGCACAGAAAAAGGGACGGTTAACAATCATCTCAAATGGTTGTTCTGTAGGTAGTTGGGCTGATAACAATGCGATTCCCACTGAGGTTGTTGCAGCCGCAACGGTTCCTTCTTCGTTCACTTCTAAAAAAGTTTTATGCTTAACTTCGCTAATTTTCAGGTTGTTTCCCATGGAAGAAAAATTAGCGTCATCGCTAAATGCTTCTGCCATTCCTAAAGCTGAAAGTGCATCATTTAATGTCGCTTGATAATCCATTTTGAAGCGCGGTAAACGCACAAATCCTTCTCGCTTACCAAACTTAGATATCCATTTTTGCCAATTTTCTGCATTCAAGTTTTGGTAAAAAGAATTCAAATTAGAATTTTCTTTGGGTAAAAATATGTAAAAGCTGATTCTGCCACTTTCACCATAAGGTAAACTCACAGCTTGAAATTGTTCGTTTTCGTAATATCTATAATCACCCGATTGCGACATCATCGGATGTTGTTTCTCTGCTCCTGACGAAAGATAAAAAGGAAATTCGGCTGTTTTTTCTGATTTAAATTCGTTTGTCCAATTGCCTTTAAAATAAATAGCATTCAGTAAAAACAGTATTTGATTTGGGTCTATTTTATCGACAATTTTTTCAATTTTACCTTGGGTATTTTCTTGAACCCAATTGTTAATTGTATTCGGTGCTTGTGTATCTGCAAAATCTAAATTTGTTACCTTAGCTTGATAAAAATTTTGATTTTTCTGAATAAAATCTGGTTTCAAGCTAGCATTTTTATCTACCCATAATGAATTAGCTATATTTAATGTTACTTTGGGGTCGGGGTTTTCTAAACTAGCTTTTAATTGTACATAATCGGAATTGATCTGTTGAAGATTGATTCCTTGCAATTCTAGTGCTTTAGCCATTGCTTGTTGAGTACTACCACTAGCCCCGTTGTAAGTCATGGCTAGAGCAAGAGCTATGCTTGAAGGTGAAACAAATATATTTTTGTTATTATCTTTAACTAACAATTTCTCAAATAAATTAAAGCCAAATTTAGTATTCGCCGACACTAATTTTGTCTCCAGGGATGCAGCTTTCTCTGATACTGGTAATTCCGATTGCGGTAAAGGTGATTCCGCAAGAGCGCGATTACTAGTATTATTTACTTGAGAGCATCCAATCACACCCATAAGCATTACGCCGGCAGCAGCTAGAACATAACGTCTTCCTAAACTCACCGCGTAACGTCTTTGTAAAAAGTTTTGCTGAGCGTTGCTTAATTTTCGCTTCATATGACTACAATTCTCACCATCCCAATTTACTCTGACTATGACATCCAAAACTGGAGAATACTTGGGTGGTTACAATTTTGGCAACAGAATATCCTTCTCAATTATTTATTCAATTTTTGATATCTAAATCTATTAAGATAAAAGTTATCTAGATTACAGATTTTACAATATTACCATATAATATTCTAAAGTTAGAGGCAATGAATGGTAAAGAAATATTATGTAAACTATTCTATGAAACCTACTCCTTTAATTTTGTGGTGCAATGAGCGATAAAAATCATAGCTCTCTAAGTAACAATATTTCCTTTCAAGAAGTTTTAATGCTTGTGTCCAGCCTATTTATGGCTAAAACAGGCAAACATCTTTCTAATATAGAGGTTTTAGTTTTAGGTGGTTCCTGGAAAGGTCAAAAATATAACCAAATTGCTGCGGAAGGTGGTTATACGGAGGAATATATCAAAAATGATGTTGGACCAAAACTATGGAAACGGTTGTCGCAAGCTTTAGAAAAAAAAATTAACAAAACTAATTTTAAAGCAATTCTTGAACAGCAGGTTTATCAGGCAGAAAAAGGAAAAATAATTGCTAAGGAATTAACCGCCAAAGAAACTTTTGTTAATAATCTGAAGTTTCCAGAAATACCTCAACCTGTATATCACAATCTACCATCACGAGATTATACAAGATTAATTGGTCGGGAAGCTGAAGCGAAAAGACTCTTAGAACTACTTTCTTTTGAAAGTTTAACTCCTTGTGTAAACATCGAAGGAATCGGAGGTGTGGGCAAAACTACTTTAGCTTTGGATATTGCTTACCGTTGTTTGCAAGCTAGTAAAGATATTGATTTAGAAAAGTCTTTAACAGAAGATATTCCAACTTTTGAATTAATCGTTTTTACTTCTGCAAAAACTGAATTTTTTACCTCTAGAGGAATTTTACCGCGTTTAAGAAGAGAAAAAACTTTAAGGGATATTTTTACAAGTATAATCCGCACAATTAACTTTGATAATTCTCCTCCCGCAACTTTTGAACAAGCCTATGAGCAAATCTACAAATGCTTGGCAAATATGCGGACTTTATTAATTATTGATAACTTAGATACTTTAGAAGAACAACAACAAGTACTAAGCTTTTTATACGAACTTCCACCAACAGTAAAAGCTTTAATTACTAGTCGAGAAAAAACCCCTTTTAATGCAGTTCGTTTATCATCTTTGACTCAAACCGAAGCTTTAATATTAATTCAACAAAAAGCAGCTGAAAAACAAGTAGACTTAAATTTAAAGCAATATGTCCAGCTATATCAAACCACAGGGGGAATTCCCGCCGCAATCATCTACGCCATTGGACAGTTAAATGCTGGTTACAGCTTCGATAATGTTACTTCTTGTTTGATACCTGATCGAGGAGATTTCTGCCGATTTTATTTCGACAGTTCCGTGCAGCCATTGCAGGGACAACCAGCTTACTACTTTTTAATGGCTCTGTCACTATTTGCTAAACCACCAATCACCTCAGCATTACGAATCGTTGCTGGGGTAGAGAATACCTTGCAAGCAGCAGATGGTTTGGCTAAATTGCAACAACTTTCCTTGATTAATTATCGTCAAGAACGTTACGGGATGTTACCTTTAACTCGCGAATACGCGAGCGGAGAAATGTTTTGCAATCCTGAATTTGAAAAGAATGCTCGCGAGCGTTGGGTAAACTGGTATCTAGAGTTTGCTCAACAACACGGAGGTAAAGATTGGCGAGAATGGCAAGATTATCAACATTTGCAACAAGAATGGGATAACTTGACAGAAGTCATTGAATGGTGTATTAAAGATGATCGTTATCGCGATTTGTGTCAACTTTGGCGGAATGTGAAATGCTATACATATTCCCTTGCTTATCGGCAAAATCGTTTAACTTATTGGGAAGGACCGCTATTATGGTTGGAATGGCTCGCTCAAGCAGCTATTTCTCGTCAAGACTTGGCGATCGCAGCTGAAATGCTTGGCGATCGCGCTTGGAAGCTTACCTTGATGGGGCAAGAAGAGCATTTAAGAGTAGCTGATAATTTATTTACCCAAGCTTGGGAATTGCACGAGCATTTAGCATTAGAGATACAAGTGGATTTAGCAATTCATATTGGTGTATGGCATATTCAAAAGCAGCAATTTGTTAGAGCAATCAATTGGTTAAATGAAGCTCAAAATTTATTAGATAATTCCAATAATTCTCAGATTAATTCCTTGAGTGCGACACGCTTATCCCTACATATTCTGTATTATCAAGGCGAGATTAATTATAAAAATGGAAATTATCAAGCAAGTAAAGCATTATTTAAACAAATATTCGAGCAAGCTCAGTTAATCAATTGGCGACGTGCGAGTTTTCTAGCTAAAGATTTTTTAGCAGATATTGCAATCAAACAGGGAAAATTAAATCAAGCCCAAAATTATTTAACAGAACTTTTACAAATAGCAGAAAACAATCAAGATAAATGTAGTAGAGCATATACAAAGCGTTCTTTAGCTCGTTTAGAAGAAAAACTTGGTAATTTAAATATAGCTAAACGCTGGGTAAATGAAGCGATAAAAGACTTTGAAAATCTAGGTATGCTCCCGGAATTAACAGAATCTCAAGAATTACTACAAGCTATTGAATGACAGTTGACAGTTGACAGTTGACAGTGAAAATTAACCTTTAACCTTTAACCTTAATATTTTTTATTGTCACGAAAGTAAAATAGAAGCTATTTTTTAACTATATTTATTACTACAATAACTACCTTTTACTTAACTTTTCCCTGCTGACAAATAGGAAATACTGCTTAACAATATGAGCGTGTAATCTGCTTCCTGCCTATAAAGCAGTTTTCCTTATTCAAGGTATACACAGTTGGAATACACTGATAGAGGTATTTGACATCAGGATCATGCATCTTTTCTCACACTTATAACAACTTGAATCATCAGGGTAATACATCAAAAATGCACTTACAGCGACTTAAAATATCGGGGCTATGCATCTATTTTTTGTCATTCCAAGTATTTGTTTTGACTCAGATATTCTCTGATCAATGCTATTTGCAGAATTATATTTTTTGATATAAACTTCTGCGATAAAACTGCGGTAATTAAGACCATTCCATTAGTAAGACTCAGAAACTTTATCAGAGTATAACTATCAAAAAATGAGTGATAATAGAGTTACTACTTTAGTTGTTATAGACCCATCTCTTAAAGATTTTCATATCTTAGAAGAGCGTATATCAGAAGAAATAATGCCTCAAGCGGAGGTGATAATATTAAGACCGAATAAGCAGGAAATTGACCAAATTACTTATGCAGTGCAGAAAAACTTTCCAGTTAGGGATATTCATATTATTTCCCAAGGTTCACCGGGTTGTTTGTATTTAGGTAATAGTAGTTTATCTGTCCATAACTTTAATTACTATGCTTCTCAATTGAAAAAGTGGTCAGTTAACAACATTTTCTTATACGGATCTAACCTAGGTGCTGAGGAGATTGGCAAAAAATTTATTTTACGTTTGTACAAAACAACCGGCGCAAAAATTTCTACTTTGCTCAGCACGCAAGGAACAAATACAAAAGTAGGAGTTGGGATTTGGACTAGCAATCAATATACATCAATTCAACCAGAATTAGCATTATTAAAATATAGATGATCATCTATATTTTTTAGTTGCAGAAAACAGTATTTTCAACTCAATAATCAGAAATTGTGAATCAGATGATTTTCAAATTTCAACAGTAACTCTCAACAATATTATATGTATAACGAGCAGAAATTCAGCTTTAACGCCGTCCGTACTTTAGTTTTTATTGACGATGCGGTGGAAGACTTTCAGAGTTTAGTTCAAGCTTTATTACCTTGTTCACAGATAATCATTATTCGACCTAATCATCATGAAATTGAACAAATTACTCAAACATTAAATAAATGTAACCGTCTCAAAAATCTTCATATTATTTCTAACGGTTCTCCTGGTTGCTTATATTTAGGAAAGAGTAATTTTAACTTATTTAATCTCAAATATTATGCTTCTCAATTGAAAACTTGGTCTGTACCCAATTTGTTGCTTTACGGATGCAATGTTGCGGTTGGAAATACAGGAAAGGAGTTTATTCGGCGCTTGCATTTATTAACAGGAGCTAATGTTGGTGCGTCTATATGGAAAGTAGATGATAGCGCTAAAGGAGTTTGCTTGCAGTTAAACTATTTTCTTGGAGAAATCAACTCCAATTTGACAATATTACCTTCAACTTGGCAAACCAATATTAAAGTACTTCAAGATTAATTATTCGTTCATTATTGTTGTTCCCTATTCCCTATTTAATCTTTAAAGGAGATAAATTGTTCAGCCTTACAACTCAAACAGAATTAACAAAAGAAACAGAATATACAAAAGTAATTACTTTCGCTGGACTTCCGGTTCATGAAAGTATAGAACTAGATTTTGTGCTTGCAGTTATCGATTCTTGGGATAAACAATGTAATATTTATTCCCATATCAAAATTGATGGAAATCCAATTCTTAAAGAAGCACTACTTCAAAAAATACCTCATTCGGCAAGCACTTTAACATTAGAATGGATTACAAAAAATCATAATTTGTATGGTTGGAACGATTCTCAAACTATGACCATCGCAACTGTTATGATCAATAGAATTAAATATCCTCTCACTATCAAAAATATGATTCCCGATCAAACCATCCATGCTTACAGTAACTTTGATTTTACCTTGAATGCTTCGAGTAGTTTAGATTCCAATGGAGACAGTTTAACTTTGCAGGCGTATCTAGATAACGGTTCGCTAAAAGCAACTTGGCAAAGTTTTGATCCTTCCATAATAATTAACAGGAACTTCAGCTAGTTTACAGGAGTCCGGTTTAATTTTTCTTTGACCTGACCGTAGTTTCAAAATAACAGGTTTAAATGCGATTGTTGCAGCAATTATGACTAGTCGAGATAGGGAACACAAAATATACTTACAGTTTTTCAAAAATCAAATATCGCTTTATCGATACCCAACAGTAAAAATTTCACCAATATCTACACGCGGTCGAATAAGTTGTGTTATCTTACCAATAGGTTGACAATCAGATGCAATGCTCTTCTTGTTTGTGATTTCCATGTTGATTCCAAAGTGTTCTTGAAAAAGTACCTGGGTTTGCTCGAAAGCTTTTTGTAGATTATCTTGATCCGTTTTCCCCCGCTTGCCAAAGTAAGGAAAATGATGGATAAATCGACCAAATAGCATCTCGCAATCTTCAGCATATTTGATAGTATCAAGAATGTGGTAATGCCATACCCGATCAATTTCTTCATTCGGGACAAGTTCACCGTTAGGGTAAAGATAAATCAACAACAAAAACATTAGATATTGTAAAATCGCTTGTTTTGTTTGTTGAATATTCCATTTGTCTTCGTTACAATACATAAGTCTATAGGCAATTGGTCCCAAATCAAGTCGTGCTAATTTTTTGATGAACATCTGAACATCAGTAGATATATTAGATTTAGCGAATAACATTTCGTCACTCCGGATAAAATAATTGAGTGAAGGAGGAGCGAATTAAATTCCACACATTAGATTCCATTGGAATGAATTCCTTATCCGGGTTTTTTGAAATTCAAAGTGTTACTTTATACTTATTTCATTTTAATATTAAGTTTCTGTGAAGAAGCAGGAAGTGATTGTAAAAATTTAGATATTGCAGATTACAGGGAACTTGAAATTTAGAATCACAGAAGTCGGGTTTTGAGAATAAATATCCATAACACCACAAAAAACTCATAAAAACCCGACATATAGCCCAATACAGTTCAGTTAAGGATATAATTAATTATCGGAAACAAAACAGATCGACTTTTTTTGGAGGGGGTTTGGGGGACGCAACCGTCCCCCAATCGGGGGTTTGGGGGAGAATCCCCCAAGTCTTGGTTCTCAATAAATTGATTGAGGGACAAGCTTAACTGAACGGTATTGACACATACCCTACGAAAAATTAACGAGTCCACCAAGCCAAAGCATAAGGTTGAGTTGGTTCGTTGATGCTGTCTTTAAACTTGACGCTAATTTTATAATTACCATCTTCTGGTATCTGACAGAAAATATGCTCCACGCTATCAACCTGACTAACAGAAGCGCAAGTACTGGGATTATCCGAATTTTTACCATCGGCTTTTACTAAATGTAAATCGAGATTATTTAAACCGCGATCGCGAAAATTTTCCCCTTTATCATATTTACCATTTTTGTTTTGATCTTCAAGTTCTACTAACCTATCCCAAGTTAAAGTAATAGACACAAAACTGCCTTTTTGTAAAGGTTTTGCTAAAGTATAATCGGCAGATATTCCGGTTAAAATTGTGCGATAATCCCAACCAATAGCCGGTACTGCTTGGGATGAATTCCATTGTCCGGCACTAAACTGTTGGTAAGCCCGAAAAGCATTTAAATGTCCGGTTCCCATCTGAGTGTGTAAAGGAATTGCTGCGTCTTTGTAAGCATCAGAAGCTAACCAGTCTTGATTTTGTTTATCAATTAAAGTACGAGTCATCCCCAACTTTAAACCATTTCCATCATCTTTAATCTTCTCTGCTGAATTGAGTAAAACAGCTTTCATCACTTCATGACGGCGAGCATCAAGACTCCAAGCAAGTTGTTGGGGAGCAGTTAATTTTAGCGATTTATTTAACATCCTATCACTAAACTCTTGCAATAAAGCCACAGTGGCTGTAACGTGAGGTGCAGCAAAACTCGTACCCGTGACCTTTTTAATTTGCCCATTAGGATTGAGCAAGCGAATATTATTCCCAGGTGCCACAATGCTGATGGTACGACGCAGACCTAAATTAAGTTCCTTACCAGCTAAGCGTGCGTTCATTGACTCATTTATCGCGACCAAATTAGAAACATCAAGTTTCCCAAAAATATTTTCTCGACGAGAGGAAAAAGCAACGTTAATTCCATTAAAATTATCTGTAGGGATGGGAATACCACCCTTACCCTGATTACCTGCAATAGTATATAAAACATTATGAACCCGACTAGACCAATCAACGCATAATGTAAGTAAAGCTTTACCATCCAAAACTGGTTCCGGTCTAGGGTCACGGCTTAAAGGTTCACCAAAGCTGAAATTAATAGCCCGTACATCATTACCATTTTGTAAAGCAATATGTTGCGTCGATAAACATTCTTCAGGTTGACCCATACCCTTGATAGAACCAACAGCAGAGGAATAGAGACGCGCTCCTGGAGCAACTCCCCGGAACCCTTTATCATTGCTGACCATTACACCAGCAACATTATAGGCATGAGGGTCAACACCTTTATCAGACTTAGCGGGTTGATTACCTTGAAAAACACCAGCCAAAGGTACAGAACGATTTTTAGAAACAGACTTATCTACACCAAATTGACCAGGACGACCAATTTCCACTTGACCAAGAGCAATTTTTCTACCAGATAGATTATATGGTGGCTTATGTAACCTCAAAGCATCAATACCTTCGCTACTAATAGAAGTAGTCAAAGCAAATACCGGCAAGCTCAAGCAAGAAGCACCACAACCCAAAATCACCCAGGTTAGTTTTTTCATAAAGTAGTTGTTAGTTGTTAGTTGATGGTTGATGGTTGATGGTTGATGGTTGATGGTTGATGGTTGTTAGTTGATGGTTGTTGGTTGTTAGTTGTTAGGAGTTACCAATTACCCATTACCCATTACCCATTACCAATTGCCAATTTTTCATGAGAAAAATCTCAATATTTTGTTACAATGATTACAGAAGAGGACGCTTAAAGACCCACTAGCCATGACCAATAAACAATCTAAAAAACCCGTTGTGATCGCTCCATCCATCCTATCAGCAGATTTTAGTCGTCTTGGTGACGAAGTTCGTGCTGTAGACGAAGCCGGAGCAGATTGGATTCACGTTGACGTAATGGATGGTCGTTTTGTACCTAATATAACGATTGGTCCTCTGATAGTGGAGGCGCTTCGTCCGGTAACTCAAAAGCCTCTGGATGTCCACTTGATGATTGTGGAGCCTGAAAAGTATGTAGAGGATTTTGCGAAAGCCGGAGCAGATCACATTTACGTTCATTGCGAGCATAATGCTTCCCCTCACTTGCATCGTACTTTAGGACAAATCAAAGAACTTGGTAAAAAGGCAGGAGTTGTATTAAACCCCGGTACTTCTTTGGATATGATTGAGTACTGTCTGGATTTATGCGATTTGGTGCTGATCATGAGCGTTAACCCCGGTTTTGGTGGTCAAAGCTTCATCCCTGGAGTTTTACCCAAAATCCGCAAGCTACGTCAAATGTGCGACGAACGCGGACTTGATCCTTGGATTGAAGTTGATGGTGGACTTAAGGTAAATAATACCTGGCAAGTTTTGGAAGCTGGTGCAAATGCAATTGTTGCAGGTTCCGCTGTGTTTAAAGCTAAAAGCTATAAAGAAGCCATTGAGGGTATCCGCAACAGCAAGCGTCCCGCACAAGATATACCCAAAGCTTCTTAACATGAATATGAGTTAATAAATATTCCCATCGTTTAACATCCCTCTTCTAATTAGCAGAGGGGATTTTTTTAATCAAAATACTTGCCCCTACTGTGCATAATTAGAACGAACATAAATGTAGAGACGTTATATATAACGTCTCCCAAAATCTACGGGAAAACGAACCAGTTAAAACTAATGATTTGGACTACTAGTCTTATAAATCTAATCTAAAAAACCCATCAAAGAAAAGCTATCATCAACTTCGTTCGATGCTACCGGACGATTACCCATCACAGAATAAGTCTGCGAAACTACCAAATCACTTTTAGCAATAGGACGAATTCCAGATAAATTCATTGTCTCGCTAAATTGCATCTTGTTAGCCCCAATAGGACGAATTCCCATAATATTTACCGTACCAACAATTTGCAAATCGCTGCTGCTAATGGGACGTTCCCCAGAAACCATCATTGTACCTGCGATATTTAAGTCGCTGGTGGTAATCGGACGATTCCCAGAAACCGCAAGGGTTCCAGTTACTTCTTGTTTCGCAGCGTCTGCTTTTACAACCTTATCAGTATTGTTGTTTTGATTATCTGTACTCACGTTTTCACCTTTTATATTTTCTAATTTTGTACTGGTTTCCACCCCAGTTTTGGTTCGTCTTTGTCTAGTACTGGCTTGTCTACCATTACTGCTGACGGTCATAATTTTATGCCTCTAATAAATAAATTTGACTATGATCGCGGTAAATTAAAAATTTACTTTTATTTACTAAGTGTAACTTTAAAAAGCCTTGTACAAATATAAGTATCTTTAAAACTGACACATAAGTCAAACTTAATTGTAAAGTATTGTAAACATTAATGTATATAAATTGTCTTCTTTAAATTGCCATTTTCAGTTCGCCAGGTGGCACTATTAGCTACCATTGAATAGGTTAAAGTTTTTGCAAGCTGTATGAACAATTTTCTGGTAAAAGCCCCTTTTGAACCCACAGGTGACCAGCCTAAAGCTATTAAGCAGCTTGTGGAAACTATTGAAGCAGGAAACCGTTATCAGACGCTTTTGGGTGCTACTGGTACGGGAAAAACTCACACTATCGCTAGGGTGATTGAGAAAATAGGTAAACCGACTCTTGTTTTGGCGCATAATAAAACTCTTGCTGCACAGCTTTGTAACGAGTTACGGGAGTTTTTTCCTGAGAATGCGGTCGAATATTTTATCAGTTACTACGATTATTATCAACCAGAAGCTTATATTCCCGTTACCGATACTTATATCGAAAAAACGGCTCAAATTAACGATGAGATTGATATGTTGCGACATTCCGCAACCAGGTCTTTATTTGAACGTAAAGATGTAATAGTTGTTGCTTCGATTAGTTGCATTTATGGTTTGGGAATGCCTTCGGAATACTTAAATGCTGCAATTCCATTGCAAGTGGGGAGGTCAGTTGACCAACGGGAAATACTTAGAGATTTAGTATCAGTTCAATATAGTCGTAACGATATAGAAATGAGTCGGGGACGGTTTCGGGTTCGTGGTGATGTTTTAGAAATTGGTCCTGCATACGAAGATAGAATTATTCGCATTGAATTTTTTGGTGATGAAATAGACGCTATTCGTTACATAGATCCGGTTACAGGTGAAATTCTCCAAAGTTTACAAGCAGTAAATATTTATCCGGCGCGTCACTTTGTCACACCGCAAGATAGGTTAGAAGTGGCTTGTGGGGATATTGAAGCAGAATTAAAAGCCCGTAAAGCAGAATTAGAAGCAGATGGTAAGTTATTAGAAGCTCAACGGATAGACCAGCGCTGCCGCTATGATTTGGAAATGTTGCGGGAAGTTGGCTATTGTAACGGTGTAGAAAATTATTCGCGTCACTTAGCGGGGAGAGTATCGGGAGAACCCCCGGAATGTTTAATTGATTATTTTCCCAAAGATTGGTTATTGGTAATCGATGAATCTCATGTTACCATTCCTCAAATTCGTGGGATGTATAACGGCGACCAAGCACGGAAAAAGGTTTTAATTGAACATGGTTTTCGTCTTCCTAGTGCTGCTGATAATCGTCCTTTGAAAGCAGAAGAATTTTGGGAAAAAGTGAACCAGTGTATTTTTGCTTCTGCGACTCCTGGAAATTGGGAATTAGAAATTTCTGGAAACAACATTGCCGAGCAAATTATTAGACCAACTGGAGTAATTGATCCGGAAGTAATTGTACGTCCTACTGAAGGTCAAATTGATGATTTATTAGGCGAAATTAAAGACCGAGTAGACCTGAATGAAAGAGTGTTAATTACTACTTTAACCAAGCGAATGGCTGAGGATTTAACGGAGTATTTAGAAGATAACGGGATTCGCGTTAGATATCTGCATTCAGAGATTAATTCAATTCAAAGAATTGAGATTATCCAAGATTTACGCGATGGTGTGTTTGATGTATTAGTTGGTGTTAACTTGTTACGGGAAGGTTTAGATTTACCCGAAGTTTCTTTAGTAGCGATTTTAGATGCTGATAAAGAAGGATTTTTGCGTGCTGAACGTTCTTTAATTCAAACTATTGGTAGAGCTGCGCGTCACATTAGAGGACAAGCTATTTTATACGGCGATAAAATGACCGATAGTATGATCAAGGCGATTGACGAAACCGAACGTCGTCGGGGTATCCAAATGGCACATAATAAGATGCATAATATTACTCCTAAGTCAATTGTGAAGAAGAAATCTAGCAATGCAATTTTATCTTTTTTAGAAGTGTCACGACGCTTAAATTCACAAGATTTGCAAGTTGTAGACGAACACGTTGATGAAATACCTTTAGAAAATATTCCGCAATTAATTAATAAATTAGAAAACCAGATGAAAGAAGCTGCTAAAAATCTCCAATTTGAAGAAGCGGCAAAGTTTAGAGATAGAATCAAGCATTTAAGAGATAAGTTGGTGGGAAGGAGTTAGTACCACCGGAATTAGGAGTTAGTTTTGTAGAGACGTAGGTATTGGACTCAACTGAAATTTGCGATGTATTCGTTTATAGCATTTGTGGGGTTAGAAGTCGGGTTTTTAGGATAAATTTTAGTGGGAATAGACAATCTTCATAAAAACCCGACTTCTATGAGAATTCAAACTCACGTATATAAACGATTTTTCAAACACAAAAAATCCGGCTTTTTCCCCAAACCAGGTTTTCGTAGTTGAAAATACTTATCAAAAAAACAGGTATATTAAAACCTTTAATTACAATCCTTTTGCTAAATTATTGCATTAAATGTTGTCCAATTTACATCTTATTTACATTTATTACTTCTGATACAGGTATTTCTACTTGCTCTTTAGGACCGAAATGCTTGTCCATCAAAGTAGATACTTGTTCTGCCTGAATTTTGCTGTAGCGAGTTTTATCTGGCATGATCAAATTAGGTCCTGCTTTACAATTTTTCATGCAGCCCGTACCCTTAATAGCAACTTGGTCTTCTAAACCACGTTCGCTGATCGAAGCTGCTAATGCTTGACACAGTTTTTGACCACCGCGTTTCATGCAGCTAGATTTTTGACACACTAATATATTTTTTTTAGCAGATTTCTCTTTGGGCTTCTCAGTGGGGATAGTCTGTACTTCTTCTGGGATTTCCACTGAACTACGAGCAGCCATAACTCGTTCGGCTTTTAATTTGACTTCACCCGTTTTGGTATCATATTTTCTTTCACCTACAACCTGTAACCAAGTGCCAGGGGGTAAACGTAAATCGAAAGCATCTCTCAAATGCTTAGCTAATTTAATGTAGCGTTCGCCTTCAGAAGTCGCCAATAGTAAACCTTTGAGCTTGTAACCATCCTTGATTACAAAATCTAGAAATCGTCCTTCCAGACAAAATTCTGACACTTCACTACGCTGAGATTTTCCCATGATTACTTAACCAATTTTGTATAACAATCAACAACTGATGCAAAGCTACTACTTTGCAAGGATTTACACCCAGATGACCCTCTCATTGTCTAATTACAGATGTCTCGGACGATAGTTCAAACATTCCTTAAGAGTAATGATTAACTCTTGGCGGGAGGCATTTAATTGACGCATTACGCTCCAAAGTTGGATTGCAGCGGCGGTATTGGCAATTTCAACTGTTAAAGGTTGATTAGGACTACAGGAACAAGGAATATGTAATTCCTCCAACCTTTTGTAGACTTGCCAACGGTCTGCCCAATTCACTTCAACAACGTGTTTTGTCTGTGACTGTAAATCAAACGATTTCAAGATAGGTACCCTCAAAGTGCAATAAACTCGCAGTAGTTGTTTACAAAAGTGCATTCAAAAATAGCAACTCAGTTTCTCTCAACCATTATAAATTAAATGCAAAGATTTCTCAGTAACTTTTGAAAAAAAATAAAAACTTTTTATCGGTTGACAATTAGCCATCACCAATTACCGACCACGGATTAAAAGGGATTGCGCTGATTTCACGGATTTAATTAGCCGTTACCTACTCCCTTTGTTCAAAAATCTGCCAATTTGGCTTGATAAAACAAAAATACTCGCTATTTTTAAGTAAGTTTTCGCAAATCTTATCTCTAAGTATTTTTATTTAGATGTACTTATCAGATTCGTTGATTTGAATGTGCTTGCATTGCTTGCCTAAATCCTAGGTGATTTTGCAGCTATAAGCTTTCAAGTGCAGGCTTTGCATAAAATGGCAAACTCAATAAACTCGATTAACTCAATCAAGGAAAAAAAGATGTCAATAAGCTGAGAAAAATATGTTTATAACTAGTAAAAATTGACTTGAAATCTCAAAAAAACCTCATATTTTACAGAGATCATTTGATTTTTATGGTGCTAAGATGTAAAAACAAAGTAATTAGCAAATCAGCGATAATAAGCGAGGAGAACAATGGCTAACACACAAACTTTATTACAAAATTTTGGTCAGGTTTATGATAATCCAGTCTTACTTGACAAGAGCGTTACAGAGCCAGTTTGTGAAGGTTTTAATGTTGTATTAGCGAGTTTTCAAGCCCTATACATACAGTACCAAAAGCATCATTTTGTTGTAGAAGGTTCGGAATTTTATTCATTACACGACTTTTTCAGCGATTGCTATGAAGAAGTGCAAGGTCATGTCCATGAAATTGGAGAGCGTTTGAATGGACTTGGTGGTGTACCTGCTGCTTCTTTTAGTAAATTAGCTGAACTATGTTGCTTTGAACCTGAATCTGATGGTATCTATTCTTGCCGTCAAATGATTGAAAACGACTTGAGTGCAGAGCAAGCTATGATTGGTGTAATTCGTCGTCAAGCTTCTCAGGCTGAAAGTTTGGGTGATAGAGCTACACGGCTTTTATACGAGCAAATTCTTCTAAAAACTGAAGAGCGTGCCTATCATTTATCTCATTTCCTAGCCAAAGATAGCTTAACTTTAGGATTTGTTCAATCTGCTAGTAACTAACCTTTTTCTGCTCAATTAACACAGGCTTTTTCGGATTTTACTGAAGGAAATTTTTCATATAATTCAACTTTTTAATTGATGGCAGAGGATACATCCCAATCCCTCTGTCATTTTTTATTATCTATTCAGTTAATTTTTGATACTTTGACTCAATTCTATACTAAATATTAACTTTGATAATTATTATCGTTTATTTGTATTTGATAATTTCAATTGATATTTTGTTTATAGTAATTTCATGTTTTTGATTTAATTATTTGAAGGAATTTATTACTTAACTACTCGTTTTACTTTGAAATATTGCCGAAAAAAACCCTTCTAGACGCAGCGGAAAGTGTGGTCTTGGTCCGGCGCGGGTGCGGAACCGTGGCGATCGCACCGCACCCGCGCCGTGGTTTCCCCCATGTTGGCGAAGCCTTCCCGTAGGGTAAAACTTTGGCTAGAGAGAGAACGCAGAGGGAAGAGATAAAGAGAGAAAAGAAAGTTGATTTTAGGGCGGGAAGGAGCTGTATTTTTGTTTTGGGAGCGTCTGGCTCCTGAAGCATTTCGCTTTCTGGTGACAACAAGCGAATTGGAAGTTTGTGGGTATTAACGAATGATTCGTTGATCTAATGGGTTGTTGAAAATATTACATTAAATTAAGTTCTTAGAGGTTATAGTGTCAGACCCCTCATGAAGGCAAGGTTTGACGGAATCTGTGGAGAAAATTTCGTCATGAAATCAATAAACCTTGATAATAAACTGCATAAGTGCTATCAAAGACCTTTAAAATAATCAGGATTCATATTCTCGTATTTAAAGGCAACAATTATGCCCCGTCGCGAAGACTTGCAAAAAATTTTATTATTAGGTTCTGGTCCGATTATCATTGGGCAAGCTTGTGAGTTTGATTATTCCGGAACCCAAGCTTGTAAATCGTTACAGGAAGAAGGCTACGAAGTTGTGCTGG
Organism: Rivularia sp. T60_A2020_040; assembly: GCA_015272215.1. Classification (GTDB taxonomy): domain Bacteria; phylum Cyanobacteriota; class Cyanobacteriia; order Cyanobacteriales; family Nostocaceae; genus Rivularia. The sequence goes on from JACYMD010000071.1 coordinate 65,318, forward strand.
TAAATTCTAATCCAGCGACAATTATGACTGATCCAGAAACGGCTGATAAGACTTATATTGAGCCGTTAACTCCGGAAATGGTAGAAAAAGTTATTGCTAAGGAACGTCCCGATGCTTTGTTACCAACAATGGGAGGACAAACTGCTCTCAACATTGCTGTAGCTTTGGCGAAAAATGGCGTTTTAGATCAATATGGTGTGGAATTGATTGGGGCTAAGTTACCAGCCATTGAAAAAGCCGAAGACAGACAACTATTTAGCGATGCAATGACGCGAATTGGTGTGGCAATCTGTCCGAGCGGTACGGCTTCAACTTTGGAGGATGCTAAAATTGTAGCTAAAAATATTGGCAGCTACCCGTTGATTATTCGTCCAGCTTTTACTATGGGTGGTACTGGTGGTGGTATTGCCTACAATCAAGAAGAATTTGAAGAAATGGCTCAAGGAGGTATTGAGGCTTCTCCTGTATCGCAAATTCTCATCGATCAATCTTTGTTGGGTTGGAAGGAATATGAATTAGAAGTCATGCGGGATTTGGCGGATAATGTGGTAATTATTTGCTCGATTGAAAATATTGACCCAATGGGTATTCATACGGGAGATTCGATTACGGTAGCTCCCGCACAAACACTTACTGATAAGGAATATCAACGCTTGCGGGATATGGCGATTAAAATTATCCGTGAGATTGGTGTAGAAACTGGTGGTTCTAATATTCAGTTTGCCGTCAATCCCCTTACCGGGGAAGTGGTTGTGATTGAAATGAATCCCCGTGTTTCTCGCAGTTCGGCTTTAGCTAGTAAAGCTACGGGTTTTCCTATTGCTAAAATTGCTGCTAAATTGGCTGTGGGTTACAGTTTAGACGAAATCAAAAACGACATTACCAAGGAAACTCCTGCATCCTTTGAACCAACTATTGATTATGTCGTTACTAAAATTCCTCGTTTCGCTTTTGAAAAATTCCCCGGTTCTTCCTCAGTTTTAACAACTCAAATGAAGTCAGTAGGGGAAGCAATGGCAATTGGTAGGACTTTTAACGAATCCTTCCAGAAGGCTTTGCGTTCCCTGGAAACTGGGCGAGCCGGTTGGGGTTGCGATAGCGATGAAAAATTGCCTTCTGGGGAGCAAATCCGCGCTCAATTGCGAACACCCAATCCAGAGCGGATTTTTGCGGTGCGTCATGCCATGCAGTTGAAAATTAGCATAGAGGAAATTTACGAACTTACCGGGATTGATCCTTGGTTCTTAAATAAAATGCAGCAATTACTGGAGGTGGAAAAATTTATCAAGCGAACTCCTTTGCAACAATTGACAAAAGAACAATTGTATGGTGTAAAACAGCATGGTTTTAGTGACAAGCAAATTGCTTATGCCACCAAAACTACCGAAGATGCAGTTAGAGAACAACGTAAACAATTAGGAGTTATCCCAGTTTATAAAACTGTAGATACCTGTGCGGCGGAATTTGAAGCATTTACCCCTTATCATTACTCGACTTACGAAGCAGAAAACGAAATCATTCCCAGCGATAAACCCAAGGTAATGATTTTGGGTGGAGGTCCCAACCGTATCGGACAAGGAATAGAATTTGATTATTGCTGTTGTCACGCTGCTTATGCTCTCAAGGATGCGGGTTATGAGACAATTATGGTTAACTCAAATCCAGAGACAGTTTCTACCGATTACGACACTAGCGATCGCCTTTATTTTGAACCGTTAACCTTAGAAGATGTTCTCAACATTATTGAAGCTGAGAAACCTGTAGGAATAATCGTGCAATTTGGAGGACAAACACCTTTAAAGTTAGCTTTACCCTTGCAGAAATATTTAGATAGTCCAGAATCTCCAGCAACCAAAATCTGGGGAACTTCTCCTGCTTCCATTGACGCTGCTGAAGATAGGGAAAAATTTGAAAAAATTCTTCAGAAATTGGATATTACCCAACCCGAGAACGGTATTGCTAGAACCTACGAAGATGCTTTAATTGTTGCTAAGCGTATTGGTTATCCGGTAGTAGTGCGTCCGAGTTATGTATTAGGTGGAAGAGCGATGGAAATCGTTTACTCGGATGCAGAATTAGAGCGCTACATGACTTTTGCGGTGTTGGTGGAACCAGAACATCCGATTTTAATCGATAAGTTTTTGGAAAACGCCACAGAAGTAGATGTGGATGCAATTGCTGATAGCACAGGTAAAGTGGTAATTGGTGGCATCATGGAACACATCGAACAAGCGGGAATTCACTCAGGAGACTCAGCTTGTGCATTACCGACAATTTCTTTACCCCAAGGGATTCTCAACCAAATTCGTACTTCTACAATCAAGTTGGCACAAGCTTTAAAAGTTGTAGGATTAATGAATGTGCAATTTGCGATTGTAGGCGTTCAAAGCTATTCTCCTCAAGTTTATATTTTAGAAGCAAATCCCCGCGCTTCTCGTACCATACCCTTTGTTTCCAAAGCAACAGGTGTACCGCTCGCGAAATTAGCATCTTTGATTATGTCGGGTAAAACTTTAGAGGAATTAGGATTTACTCAAGAAGTTATACCATCGCACATAGCCGTTAAAGAAGCAGTATTACCATTTAATAAATTCCCCGGTACCGATACCATTTTAGGACCAGAAATGCGTTCTACAGGAGAAGTAATGGGTATAGATAGCGACTTTGGTAGAGCCTATGCTAAAGCAGAAATGGGTGCAGGAGAACATATACCCTTAAGTGGTACAGTATTTGTATCGATGAACGACCGTGATAAAGCTGCTGCGGTGCCAGTAATTAAAGAATTTATCGAATTAGGATTTTCGGTAATGGCAACTAGCGGTACCCGAAAAGTACTACAAGAAAATGGATTAGATGTAGACTTAGTACTCAAACTTCATGAAGGTCGTCCCCACGTTCTTGATGCTATCAAAAATCGTCAAATTCAGTTAATTATCAACACTCCTTCGGGACAAGAAGCCCAAAGCGATGGTAGATTAATTCGACGTACTGCATTATCTTATAAAATTCCCATACTAACCACAATTGCCGGAGCAAAAGCAACCCTGGCTGCTATCCGTTCTTTACAAAATACTAATCTGGATGTGAAGCTGATTCAAGATTACTGTTTGGTTGACTAAGAAGAGGTTGGGGAAGGGGATGGAGGAGTTAGGAATTGTAGAGACGTAGCAATGCTACGTCTGTACCGGAGTTATGAATTTTAACCTTTAACCTTTGACCTTTTTATCCTCCTTGATTTTACTTAACCAAATTACTACGTCTTCTAAATTAAGTGCAATTTCATTTCCTAATGTTTCGAGATATATAAGTCCATCACTAATTGCCAAACTTCTAATGGGGTACCATGTATTTCTGATGCGAATGAGAAGTTCTAACTGAATTATTTTACCCTGAATACGCTGACGATATTTCCACCAAGTTCTCCATAAAATAGCTGCTTTGTCGCAATACATTTGATAATCTTGGGGAATTTGACAATATTCATATTGATAAAAACCACGTTCATCGACATTTCCCATCAAAATAAAGTGATATTCGGCTAATACCTTACTTATTAATTGCCAGTGAGTTGAATTATTTTTAATTAAAAATGGATTTAATGTACTTCCTAATTGAGTAGTAGCAATTACTCCTTCCTTTTTTGCTGTTAATCGATTGCTTTTATAAATTGTTTCACCCTGCAATGTTAAGTTTGCTAATAAAACTTCCTTTTTCTGGATAGATAGTTTAATAAATTCTCTAATCAAATCAATATCGGATAACATCGCAAACTAGGGATAATATTATACGCTTGCTATTTTACCCATGTATTAACCCATCTCTTCACCGTGTAAATCCGTAGATTACTTGATATAAAATAGCGAATCATCTTACTTGCACTATTTTATTTTTAATATTCCATCGCTTTAATTTGCTTATTGGCTTGTATCTGCGCCTTTTTCATCGCTTTTTCTAAGGTTTGTTGTCCTAAAATAGCGCTGGTAAATTGATTTTCAAAGTTATTAATAATTATTGTCGGATACTTACCAATTTGCCAAGAAGTAGCGTAATCTACTCCCGCGACAAATGGCGATCGCAAATTATCTTGTTCGTAACCTAGTTTTTCTGCTACTGATTTTCTGGTTGGTAAAGCAAAACCACTTTTAGTCCATTTTTCCATACCTTGTTTGCCTGTAAGGTAAGATATTAATTCCCAAGCTTGAGCTTTGTGTTTTGCTTTTTTATTCATTACATAAGCAACGCTAAATACCATTGTGCCTTTTTTATTGTTGATCGTCGGCACTTGTGCAATACCAAATTCTAAGTTAGGAAAAGTTTCTTTTAAATAAGGAATCGTCCAATTACCTTCAATTACCATTGCGACTTTACCTTGAGCAAACATTTCGCTACCGGAATTCGTTCCTACATCTGTTTTTTGTGCGGAAGTTTGTTCTTTTTGATATTGTTCTACAGCTAATTGCAATCCTTTTAAAGCTTCGGAGTTAGCAAAAGTTGCATAACCATTTTGATTGACAATTTCACCGTCGAAGGCTTTAATTTTATAAGCTTGTCGCGCTAATTCTGGAATTTCTCCAAAGCCATATTGATCTATTCTGCCATCTTTATTACTATCTTCTGTTAACTTTTGAGAGTAAGTACGTAATTCTTTCCAAGTAACAGGAGGATTAGTTAAATCTTTTTGATTAAAGGCTTGTTTGTTATAAAATAAAGCCAGAGTTGAGTAATCTTTCGGTAGTCCGTAAATCTGATTTTCATACTTAAAACTGTTTAATAAAGTTTCTTCAAAATCACTTAAATCAAATTCAGAATTTATATAACTATTCAAAGGTTCCAGAACATTTTGACTCATCAAAAAAGGAGCTTCCAAAACATCCAAATAAAACACATCCGGTGCTGCTTCCCCAATTAAACGAGTTTTGATAACATCCATATATTGGTCATTGATCACCTCATATTTAACTTTTATATCCGGATGTTCTAACTCAAAATCTTTTAATAACTGTTTTAATAACTTTTGTTCAACTGAACTCGCTCCCCAACCGCTGAGTTTGATATTAACTATATCTGATGATGTAGAAGCACTCGATAAGAATAAGTTATGAAAAACTCCTATTACCAAAATAAATCCTAGCAACATTCCTAAAAATCTAAATAATTTTCTTTTTGTAATCATAGGTTCAGCCACTTCTTGCACATTAGCTATTCAGAGGAAATAGATTTTTGAAAGGGAATAGGGAATTGGGAATTGGGAATGGGGAATAGGGAATAGGGAATAGGGAATAGGGAATTGTCAACTGTCAACTGTCAACTATTTATTACTTTTGACAGAAAGATTTTTATTAAACAAGACCTTTATAGTATTAAACAAAGTCATCAAGATTACTATCTTAAATTTGTATTTATATGTAGTTTTATTGATGTATGTAAGGTAACATGAGCAAAAGGTTGCCAGCGCAACTAATTTAAATATTTAAATAACGGGCTATAAAAAAACATCCCGAAGGGTGGCTAATGCAATCTGTTCAGGTTAATACAGAATTTCTTGAAGTAACACAAAACACCCAGAGTTCTGAATTACCGTCAGTACTCTCTCTGAGTCCAACAATACAAGAATCTCAACTTCAGAGAATTTCTAAAAATGCCATTCGTAGAAGTTTAAAAGCCTCTACTGTGGATGGGATGTTTGCATCAGTATTTGAGATTACGACTACTGGAATTCTCTTGAGTAATTTTCTTGTAGAATTGGGCGCAACTCCAGTACAAATTGGGATGCTTTCTTCTATTCCCATGCTGGTAAATTTGTTACAACCTTTGGGTGCTTATTTTTCCGAACGTACTAAAAGTCGTCATAGCTTTTGTCTTTGGACTCACGGTGTTGCAAGATTGATATGGTTATTTTTGGCGATCGCCATTGGGATGGTAAGTTGGGGTAAATCGGATTTAGATAACCATCAGTTAGTTGTTTTAACGCTGCTGACTATTTTAGCGAGTCATGTATTTACGGCTTTAGGAAGTGCATCTTGGCTGAGTTGGATGGCAATGTTGGTTCCCCGACAGTTGCGGGGAAGATATTTTGGTGTCCGAAATAGCATTTCTAGCTTTACTAGACTGCTTTATGTACCCTTGGCTGGTTTAGCTGTAAGTTGTTATCCTGGTGGACATATCCAAGGTTACGGATTGGTTTTACTGTTGGGATTGATTGCTGGTGCAGCAAGTCTTAGTTGTCAATTTTTTAAAGCCGATATTAATCCCCAGTCTCATAACTATTCAGAAATCAAAACTTTTAGTTCAAATAACAGTCAAGATGCAAATTTAGATAATCCAATCATTACAAATCCGTCTCCAAACATTTGGAAAGACTCTAACTTTTTAATATTCTTGGCTTACTTTGGGTTGTGGATGTTTTCTTGTAACCTCAGCGCTCCCTTTTTTAATCTTTATATGCTCGATACCCTAAATTTAGATGTGAGTTGGGTAACTATTTACGGCAGTTTTCAAGCCGGTGCTGGGATGCTAATGCTGATTTTATGGGGTAAATTAGCGGATAAAGTCGGCAATCGTACCATCTTATTTTTAGTCGGAATATTGGTTGCAATAATTCCAGTTTTGTGGGTGGGAATTGGTGCAGATTCTCTGAGTATCTGGTTGTGGCTACCTTTAATACATATCTTGATAGGAGGTAGCACCGCAGCAATTGACTTATGTAACAATAACCTACAATTAGGTATTGCACCAGTTAGAATGCAGTCAATTTACTTTGCCATCGCAGCTGCTGTCGTTGGTGCTAGCGGTGCAATTGGAACTACAATCGGCGGTTTTCTTGCAGAAAATGTATTTCTCGGTGGTTTATCTGATTTATTTATCATTTCTGTAGGTTTCCGGTTAATCGCTCTTGTTCCACTTTTATTTGTCCAAGAAGCTCGAAGACAATCTTTAACCAAGATATTTAAGGGTTTGCGTAAATTGCAATTAGCACAGAAGTCGGGTTTTTAGAATAAATGTTTGTAATAACAGATAATTCTGGTAAAAACCCGACTTCTCAAAAATTGTAGTGGGAGCGTCTCGCTCCCTGATAAGCTGTCGCGCATTTAATTAAACGCTTTTTAGCTTAGCATCTTTAAAAACCCGACTTCTAAAAATTTGTAGTGGGAGCGTCTCGCTGCCTGATAAGTACCTACGCAAAATTAATTGTGTATTGTCATTGCGATGAACTGTCTTTGAAGCCTCTCCCTCCGGGAAATAGCATTCACCCTTGTTGGTGCGGCTCATCTCAAGGTTCTCAATTTTTCGGAATGTCTAATTAATCAAGGCACGACTACTTAGCAGCTAGGGAGCGAGACGCTCCCACTACCAATTAATTAATTAATTAATTAATTAAATGAATTATTGATAATTCTTCACTGTTCATTGACAGCAGTGTGGCTAAAGTTTCTTGTTGTTTCCCACACAACTAAATTATTTGGAGCTTTGATTGCAGGTGGTTGATGTAAAGTAATCAGTTGTATCAAAAGTTTCTTTAACTGAGTACGGGGTACAATTTCATCTACAAAACCGTGTTTGAGTAAATCTTCCGCACTTTGAAAATCTTCAGGTAATTTTTCTCGCAGGGTTTGCTCAATTACACGTCTACCGGCAAAACCAATAGTCGCTTTCGGCTCTGCCAAAATTATATCCCCCAACATCGCAAAACTTGCAGTTACCCCACCAGTAGTAGGGTTAGTCAAAACCGGAATATATAAAAGTCTTTGTCGTCGATGACGTTCTAAAGCTCCTGATATCTTTGCCATCTGCATTAAAGACAGCAATCCTTCCTGCATTCTAGCTCCACCAGAAGTACAGATAATAATCACCGGATAGCGTCGCTGAGTGGCTTGTTCAATCAGTCGTGTCAACTTTTCACCCACAACAGAACCCATACTAGCACCAATGAACCGAAAGTCCATTACACCCAGAGCAACAGGTAAACCATTAATTTTCCCCAAACCCGTTCTTACAGCATCCGTTAAACCAGTTTTTTCCTGTACATCCCGTAAACGATCACTATAGGATTTGCGATCGCGAAATTGTAACGGATCTGCGGGTAGTAAATGCTCATCCATAGCAGTCCAGCTATTAGAGTCTATCAGTTGACGGATGCGTTCATCGCTATCAACTCGATTATGATGTCCGCATTCAATGCAAACCATCTGATTTGCCTTTAGGTCTTTTGTATACGCCAATACACCGCATTTCGTGCATTTGTGCCACAATCCATCAGCAATCTCGCGCTCCTGACGCTCAATACTGATAGAACCCGTTTTACGTCTGTTTGCAAACCAATCAAATAAAGATTTAAAACCGCGTGTTTCGTCGTTGTTCGCCATTTGTATCTTATGCAGGTGGATTTTATGTCAAATTTAGTCAAGAATACAGGATTTTTGTCTTTTGTCTTTTTGGCAAATGTTATCAAGTTATAACAAATTACACCGGACAGAAAATTAATTCCTCAATTTTTTTTAAGCAATGGCAGCAATATGAAAGCATCTTCGCTTTTCAGCTTAACGAAAATATCTAAACCAATTCAAGTCTTATAATATATGTTTGTATCGCTCCTTTGAAAGCAATGCAGTCCACAACGGACAATGCGACAGTTCATGCTTGTTGTAGATATGTCCAATCATAAATATTGCAAATTGCCAAATTTATTTAGTTCGCAGTCGATCGCAATATGATATTTCATTAAAAATTATCCCAGCCACAGCACGATAATATCAGACCTTGAAGGATTGTAGAGTCATAAATTTTACAGTTATCAAATGTTGGTTCGGAAACGCTCAGCCTCAAATAAAATATATTTGGCAAAAATTGGCAAAGAATGCCAACATAATACTATCATTACCTTTTTTGACTATGAGTACAATGAATATTTCTTTACCCGATCCAATGCGGGCATTTATAGAAGAACAAGTTAAACAAAAGGGTTACAGTAGTGCGAGTGAATATATTCGCCATTTGATTCGTACTGAGCAAGAAAATCTGGAGAGGAAGCGTTTAGAAACTTTACTGCTTGAAGGTTTAGACAGTGGTGAAATTGAAATTAGCGATGAATTCAGTCCTTCCGTTAACCGTAAACCTGTACCATAAAGTAACTTGATTAAAAGTTGATGTACACCAGATAATTTTTGAATAATTGCTAAAACTTCATCTTTTGTCAAAACAGTCGGTAAATATTTAGATTTCTTAGCACGTACCGCATCTACTTTTAAATCTAAATCTTGTTTTAATACATGCTTGTAGAGAAATAAAATTGCATTTAAAGCTTGATTTTGAGTGGATGCGGCAACTTTTTGGTTAACTGCCAAATCTGTCAAGAATGCCTCGATTTCAGGACTTCCCATATCCTTTGGGTGGCGTTTATCATGGAAGAAAATATAGCGTCGAATCCAGTAAATATAGGTCTTTTCAGTTTGGTAAGAATAGTGTTTAAGCCTGATAACATCTTGTACCTGTTCTAGTAGCTTTTTGGGGCGTTGTTCCATTGGTGATTTGGGGGGATTTGGGAGAAAATTCCGTATAATACTCTAGATAAGGATGTTATACGGAAAAATTCTTTGGTGTAGGAGGTGAGACAGCCAATAGCAAGTGGTTCGTCTAAGAGCTTGCAGACTTCTGAACAGAGTGCGATTGCCACCATACATACACGCTAAAGGCGATCGCACAAGTTAGAATAAGGGGGTATAGTTGAGACGAGGTTAAGCCTATGGCAGTTCGACAACCCCGGTACAGCAAAGAAGAGTTTGCTCGACGTGGTGATGAGATCTACGAGTCTCAGATACGTCAGCAAATCGAAGAAGGCAATCAAGGCAAGATTGTCGCGATCGACATCGAAACCGGGGATTTTGAAGTCGATCAGAGCGAAATTGCTGCCTGCGATCACCTCGAAGCTCGCCACCCCGATGCTCAAATCTGGATTGTGCGGATTGGTTCTCGCCATGTTCGTCGATTTGGCGGGCGCAGCCTGAGACCTGCATGATTACGGGATTCGTTAATGTTGAATTTGAACCGATTATTCCACTCGCAATTCGTCGTGCTGATGGCAAAGTCTTTACGCAAGATGCGATCGTAGACACAGGTTTCAATGGTTGGCTTTCCTTGCCTCCCGATCTGATTGCTGAGTTGAACTTAAAATGGAAGCGGCGAGGACGGGCAATTCTTGGCGATGGTAGTGAATGTGTTTTCAATGTTTACGAAGCAGTTGTCGTTTGGGATGACACTTTGCTGACCATTCCGGTAGATGAAGCTGATTCAGACCCACTTGTCGGGATGTCGCTCATGGAAGGTTATGAGCTAAAAATGGAGATATTTGAAGGCGGTTGTGTCGAATTACGCAAAGTCAACACGGTCTAACAATCTCGTTGCACGCCGACCGTATAAAGTTGGTTGGTTGAGTCCGGAAAATTACTAGCGGCGGGTGAAGCGGAATGTTATACCGCGAATCAGTTCAGTATTGACGTAGCCTTTTACCCAAGCTCATGAAAAAACTAATCATTCAAGTTCGTACAGCAGACAATTTGCTTGATTTGCTCAAAACCAATAAATCAGGCAATTGGGTAGTCGCTCAAGGTAAAGAGCAGGAAATCACTGACGTTGAGATTATTAGCTTTGACGGTACTCAGAAAATTGAGGGCACTTTCGACATCAAAAATAGTTTTCGGCTTGATGATGGTCGATTGGTGATTGGATTTACAAATGCGTGTATCCGCAATTGCAGCATTAGTTTTGATGGGCGGAATCCCGTTCGATATTTTTGAGTCGTTTTAGCATATGCTCAGAGAGTGCAACAGCCTGAGTATCATCAGCGGCATCAATCGTGAAATTTTCCTAGACCCCAAATATAAACCACTCCACTCAATGAAGTATTTCCGACACACAAATGAAATTAAATGTCACCAAAACGATTCTGCAAAGCTGTTAGAAAAGTTGGGATTTAATTTTGAGAGAATGGTTAACCTATCTGATGATGGCGAATGCGTTAGTTTGTTCGCTTCTGATCATTCTGGAAAAAAGAATCGGAAATAACTTGATAAAATAGCTTCACCACAAAAAAGCGCGATCGCAGAACCTAAAGCTAAATAAGGACCAAAAGGAAAAGGTTGATTTCTTTTCGATTTTTTTTGTGCCAGTACAGTAGTGCTACTTTCCACAAAAACCCCAGCAATACAAGCGATAAAACTAGCTAAGAGTAAATATTTCCATCCTAACCAAGCTCCCATCATTGCTGCTAATTTCGCATCACCCGCACCCATTGCATCTTTACGGAAAACAATCGTACCGACGCGAGCAATGATATCAAACAGCCATAATCCGAAAACTGCTGCTGCGATCGCGATTACCATCTGGTTTACTAATCCCGACCAACTATTAAGTATAAACCCTAATACCATTTGAAACAAAATACCCAGCACTAAACCCGATTTAGTTAACTGATTGGGTAAAGTCATTGTATCTATATCAATGATCGATAGCGCTAATAACCAACTGCAAAATAACCAATAACCTATTGTCAGCAGCGAAAATTTAAATATTAGAAAAACTAGCACAAATATCAAACCCGTTGCTGCTTCTACAATCGGGTAGCGAGGAGAAATGGGATTTTTACAATAACGACAACGACCTTTTAACCACAACCAACCCAATACCGGCACATTATCGTAAGCTTTGAGACGATTTAAACAATGGGGACATCGTGAAGGAGGATAAAGAATCGACAAACCCGCAGGTAGCCGATAAACTACAACATTGACAAAGCTACCAATTGATGCACCTAAAACAAAAACAATTAAACTCGCAGGAACGAAAATCCACTGATCCATCAAGTTATTCCAAAAGCCATTTACCTAAAGTAATTCGTAATTCGTAATTCGTAATTCGTAATTATCCTTAAATAATGACTTGATGTAGAGGGAGTAGGGATGGGGGATGGGGAAATTAACTGTCAACTGTCAACTGTCAACTGTCAACTGTTAACTGCCAACTGTCAACTATTAATACATATGAGATTCGATTTGACTCAAGGGAACGAAACACTCTTGTGGTAAAAGTACTGGTTGGAGGGTAAAAATTACCTTTCCTCGATGATTGCCGCGATTAATCGCGACTCCTGAAGCTTGTCCAGCCATTTCTGGATGCACCTCGCAGTAAGTGTAGTATATTTGACCCGCAGACCTGATGAGAGAAGAGTCAATCAACGGAGATTGTGTCACGGGATTCGTAAAATTTTGCTGCCCTTGTCGTAATGCGTACACGAATTACTTTTGTTGTTTGGCTAGGTTTTCAATTAAGTTTATCCGAAAGTTTCAACAATGGAAGTTAAAATCTTTCGTCAGGATGAGAATTAGAAAAGTAATTTAAAACTATTATTTATAATTATTTCTCTAAAGTTTGAATCATTGCTTCACCCATAGCTCGGCAACCCACTTGATTCATTCCGGAGGACATTATATCCCCAGTACGAAAACCATTTTGTAAAACTTGCAACACAGTTTCTTCTATATGGTTGGCTGCATCGGCTTGATTTAAACCGTAGCGTAGCATCATGGCTGCGCTGAGAATTTGTGCTAAGGGATTGGCTTTATCTTGTCGGGCAATATCAGGAGCTGAACCGTGGACTGGTTCAAAGACTCCGGGGGAGGATGCTCCTAGACTAGCAGATGGTAACATACCAATACTGCCTGTCAACATGGCTGCGGCATCGGAAAGAATATCGCCGAATAAATTTCCGGTGACGATAGTATCAAACTGTTTGGGAGCGCGAACTAACTGCATAGCAGCATTATCTACATAAAGATGAGATAGTTCTACATCGGGGTATTCTTGAGCCAGTTGAGTCATAGTAGTGCGCCACAGTTGAGATACTTCTAAAACATTAGCTTTATCTACAGAACAAAGTTTACCTCCACGTTTGCGGGCTGTTTCCAAAGCGACTTTACCAATGCGTTCAATTTCCGCTTCAGTATAAGCCATTGTATTTATTCCCCGCTTTTCGCCGGTTTCCGTATCAAAAATGCCTTTGGGTTTACCAAAGTAAATTCCACCAGTCAATTCCCGTACCACCATAATATCAACGCCTTCAACAACTTCTTTTTTCAAAGTTGAAGCGTCAATTAATTGAGGTATGATTTTCGCTGGACGCAAATTAGCAAATAATTCTAAACCAGCCCGTAATCCTAGTAAACCGGCTTCGGGACGCTGATTTGATGGTAATTCATCCCATTTATAGCCACCGATGGCAGCGAGTAAAACAGCATCGCTATCGCGGCAAGTTTTTAATGTAGTTTCTGGAAGAGGTTCACCTGTTTCATCAATCGCAGCACCACCAATTAAGGCTTCTTGAAATTCAAACTGGATGTCAAATTTCTTTCCTACGACTTTGAGTACATCTACCGCTACTGCCATGATTTCAGGTCCGATACCATCACCGGGGAGTAGGGTAATGCGGTAGTTTTGGGTCATAGTAGTTTTAAATCATTCTTAAAAATAGGGCTGATTTAATATCATACCGGGCAAGGGTACTTATTTGTAGAGTGGTATCAACTTCAAGGGGTGACAAGCACCCCAAAACCTTACCTAGATCGATGTTTTGAAGTTTAAGCTTAGAAATATAATCAAAAAGTAGAAAAACAACTTTGGTTTCTGAGTAAAATTGGCATGGGAAACATCTTCAAGGAAGAGGAGAGCAACATAACGTCCCCGCATCGAAAATTTGACGCGGTAGAAAAAATTATCAAAAAATAGATGATATTTGATCAAAATAAAAACTATGACAAAAGAAGTACAAACAGTTAAACGCTTCTACACTCTGGAAGAATATTTAGAACTGGAAGAACAAGCGGAATTTAAGAATGAGTACCGCGATGGAGAAATTATACCAATGACGGGTGGGACTACCAATCACAATCAAATTGCCCTAAATTTAGCAGCTTCTTTAAAAGTTGCTACCAAAAAACAAAATTGCCGGGTTTACATAGCTGATGTGCGTTTGTGGATACCTAAATATCGGCAGCATACTTATCCTGATGTGATGCTAATACAGGGACAACCTGTTTACACAGGAAACAACACAACTACCGTCACAAATCCTTCATTAATTGTAGAAGTTTTATCAAAATCAACACAAAATTACGACCAAGGAAATAAATTTTTATATTATCGTTCGATTCCACAATTTAAAGAATATATTTTAATAGACCAATATCAATATCATGTAATGCATTATGTGAAAACTTCTGACGGCAAATGGATTTTTGATGAAATTGAAGGTGAATCTGCGGATATTTCTTTAGAAACAGTTGATTTTCAAATTACACTAACTGACCTTTATGAACAGGTTGATTTCGTAGCCAATAACAATGAGTAAATCCACATTTTATGGATAACTCAAACCCGTGTAGAGACGTTACACTGTAACGTCTCAAAATCTAAATTTATACCCGGATTCTGCAACGCCAAATAAATTGTGAGAAGTCGGGTTTTTAGTCCAGATATCAGATGTTTTTAATTGAATTATTTCAATGCTTTATTTACCAATTCCGCAATCTGAGAAGGACGTTCTGCTACAGGTATTTTCGCTTGTTTAAAGGCTTCTAATTTACTTTTTGCAGAACCAAACTCCGGATTACGTCCGATGACTGCTGCTAATGTCCCCGTTTGTCGCCAATGTTTTGCTGGTGGTGCGTGTAAGCCGGCAATATAAGCTATAACTGGTTTATCTATCATTTCTGATATGTAAGCTGCTGCGGCTTCTTCTCGCCCCCCACCAGGTTGACCTACTAAAACAATTACTTGAGTATTTTCGTCTTCATCCAAAATTTGCAACCACTGGATAAACGAAGAACCCACAACCCCATCACTGCCGATACTCACACTTATTGACTGCCCCAATCCTACCTGTGTCAATTCCCAAGCAATTTCATAGGTTAAGGTGGTGCTACGACTCACGATTCCCACTTGTCCGGGAATGTAAAATTCGCTGGGGTGAGTCCCTAATAATATCTTTCCCGGTACAATAATTCCAGGGCTATTTGGTCCGACAATTATGGTTTCCTCTGCTTCTGCACGACGAAATAAACTCACCATGTCTAACGGAGGTACTCCAGGAGAAATGATCATAATTTGAGTGATTCCGCAAGTCATGGCTTCTAATGCTGCATCTAAAACTTGATAAGGATGTACGCAGATGATTGTGGTATCGATATCCCCAAATTTATCTACTACTTGCTCAACTAAGTCAAATACGGGCAAATCACACAGTTTACTTCCACCGCATCCGGGATTCACCCCCGCGACTAAATTTGTTCCGTAAGCTTTCATTTGAGCAATATGGCTCGCTGAAATAAACTCGCTAAATCCCTGGATGATTACTTTACTCTCTGGCGTTAAATTCATAAAAAAACATAATAATTGAAGGAGAACTTAGCCGTTAAAGTCACTAAGAAACAGTATTACCACGATATGTAAAAGGCTTTACGTTTAGCGTATCGCGAATCAGATAAACCAAAAATAATTTAGAACCTTGTTAAAGTTAAAAAAAAGATTTTAGGTTAAGACAAGATTATTAAAAGATTAAATTGGTAATTTATAGTGCGTTAACCTCACCCTCCAGGTGAGTATATAGCGGTTTTCACTTGGGTGAAATACAAATTTTACCTCACCCCGCCCTCCGGGCACCCCTCTCCGTATATTAGGAGAGGGGAAGGGGGTGAGGTTTTAGTGTATTGGACTCAAATGAAATTTGCTATAATTCGTAATTCGTAATATCTCTCTCCGGGAGACGCTACACAAACATAATTCGTAATTCGTGAAGGCACTACGAATTTATTACTCAGTATAATTAATGTCAGGAGTTACGCAATTGTCACAAGACTTGGGTGGTGTCGTACTCTCACTTTCATCTGATTGCGTTAAGAATTGCTACGGTGTACAAGCATCCTACAATAGAAATATGCCAGTTGCATAAGTCCTAAATGTAAATCCCCAAAATCCAGCCCACCATTAAGGTAGGCTTTGTTTATATAGCCCCACTATTTCAGGTGAGGACTATTAATAATTGGCATCAAAACATCGATTTAAAAGTTACTTTTTCACGCTAATTTTTGATAATTTCACGGCTTGAGCTACCGCATCATCTAAACTTTCTACTAGCAATATCGGATTTTCTCCTTCGATACTTAAATCTGATAAATATTTTTTAGCTATATCCAAATCGGAGCCAGCTAAACGAATAACTAAATTAGGAAGAGAAAAGTTGTCTCGAAAAGCTTTATTACCATTCGTATCATTAGTACCATTGCTAGTAAACCCTTGGGGACTAAATTGATTGGCTTGCTTGTGAATAAAATTTGCAATTAATTCCGCGATTTCTCCCGCTTCAGGAATACTACCCAAAAAGTTAATCAGTATTACTTGAATACTTTTATCAGCAGCTAAGATTTGCAATGCTTGTTGCAAACGGGTATTAAAAGTTGTTGGTACAGTGTCAGTCAGAAATGCGTGTCGTAAATTCAGACATACTCCAGGTTTACCACCATTGCTGACAACTAAATCTAAAGTTGCCATCACCGAACCAGCACCGTTTCCTAAAATACCAATTTTACCGCGCATTTGGGTGCCATCCCAATTACCAATGTTGCCATTAGTCCGTTTTGAAATGTCACGGCTAGCCAATTTTCGAGCCATCACAGCAATATCTGGATGACGACGGATAGCTCTTTCATTTATGCTGACGTTGCCATTCAAAGCCACCACTTGTCCCGAAGAATCTACAGCTAGAGGGTTAATTTCTACCAAATCCAGGTCTTTTTCTATAAACAATTGGTACATCTTTTCGATGACGTTGCTTACCGACTGCATCAGCGTTCCTTGTAAACCCATTTTTAAAGCTAATCTACGAGCGTAAAAAGGAGAAAATCGCTCTTCTACTACAACGTGCTGCATTTTCTCTCCCGCTTCATCCCAATCGATATCCGCTTCATTACAGCCTAACAGTATCGGACGACATACAGCAGTATCTAAAACAATCGCTAAATAAAACTCTTGTTCAATGTTATATTTCGTTTCCGCTAATAAAACTTCAGGTAATTCGCCATAAATCGATAAATTAAAAATGTTTTGCGCGGCTGCAATCGCATCGATTGTAGTTTCTACAAACCTTACTCCACCAGCTTTTGCGCGTCCTCCAGCATAAATTTGAGACTTCAAAACTATTGGATAATTAATTTGTAAACGTTTAAGATCGGTAGGATGGTCAATTGTTTGGGAAGGTAATACGGGAATACCTATTTTTCCAAACCATTCTTTTACTTGATATTCCAATAATTCCATTGACGCACACCTTTTACTGCAACTTCTGGAGGTTTACTACGGTGCTGTCTAAAACATACAGCATACATCTTAAATAATCTGTTTTTAATTTCATGCCCTAAAAGACAAGCTGTTAAAAACCTGTTATCTTTCTGTTATTAATTTTATCCAATAGCGTAGTTAAGGTAAATTAAAAATTGATTTTCATAACTATTACTTTAGAGGAAGTAATACATAATATCAGTAAAAATGCTTACATTTTTTGGCAAGTCACAATTTGATTGGTAGATAGCTATACATCTTACTAATCAAGGCTTTCAGTAATTTATTATCAAAAGTAATATTAAATATTATCAGTAGAAAAATCTATCTGCCTGGAGACTTATTTATTAATTTTTAAAACAATTTCTGCCAAAATTCAAAACGTCAAAACAATCCAAATTCTTATTATTCCCACCCTCTATCCGAAAATTTATCATATCGATAAAAATATTTTATCAAGTAGTTTAATTGGTAGATAACGGCAAATAATTACGTATTTACTCTGAAATCAAAATAAATGAAGTTATCCTTGAGATGATTTATAAATAAGAGCTTAGTTGATAGTTAAGCTTTTTGTAAAAATTCGTCTATTGTGTTACAAAATGAACGTTCGGATTTGATATAGCGACTAGTTCGTCAAAAGTCGCCGGTTAATCCTACTTGCTTGAACAAACTTTAATTGATGATAAACGGAACAGGGCTTTATGACAGTAGCGACTCAGCAGGACAATTTACAATTATTAGCAAGTAATCTAGAGGAATACTTACGTGCAGATGTTCGCTCTGGAGAATTTTTTGGGGTTAAGTGTGCTGTAAAAAATCACCAGTTGATGATTTTAACTGAGCATCCCCAAGGTGTGGCAGTCGATACCCAAAATATTTTTACAGTTCTTCAAGAAGGGTTGCAAAATAATTCCCGCGAGTACCCACAAGAAAAAATCGAGATTTTTTTACGAGTAGTCGGAGTCAAGCTTCCTTATGCTAAACGTTCCTTAACTATAGAAAAACAGTACATTACTACCAAGCAAGAGCCAGAATTTTCTCATGCTGAGAATTCTTCAGCCTTAATTTATTCACCAATTAAGGAAGATGAGTCTAATAATTATCTTGAGAAAATACCTGTATCAACAAAGTTACAATCAAACTTAGTCGGTTTTAATCCCAAATTAATATTGCTTACGGTAATTGGGGTAATAGTTTCGGCAACTTTAGCAGGTGCGTACATTGCAACTCGTCCTTGTTTGATAACCAAGTGCAATCAACTCAAAACAGCAGAATATTTGAATAATTCTTATGGAGAACTAATCGGTAAAATCAACTCCGAACAAGATTTAGCTAGATTACAGCGCAAAATAGATTTTACCACAACAAGTCTGGGTAAAATTCCCGGCTTCTCTGCTTATTCTCAACAATCTCAACAGCTAGCGCTTAGTTTGTCCGAGAAATCAGAACAAATACAACAGGTATTTACAGCAACTCAAGCAGCACAAATCGCCACTCAGAAAAGTCAAGTACCCGTATCGAGTTTATCAGAATTACAAGATAGAAAAAGATTATGGCGGCAAGCGATAGCACCAATGGAGGCAATTAGTCGTAATGACGCACTGTATGAATTTGTACAAGCAAAAGTAGTAAGCTATCGCGATAATTTGCAAGCAGTTAACCAACAGTTACTAGCAGAAGATAAGTGGTTAAAAAAAATTACTTCCGCAAAAGCTGTATCTATAGTTGCCGAAAAACGAGAAGCAACCGCCAAAACCACTTCAGAATGGCAACAAGTTGAATCTACTTGGCAAGTTGTAATTAATGCATTAACTGTGATTCCTCTGGAAAGTTCGGCATATTCAGATGCACAAAAACTGATATTGGAGTATAAACCCCGATTATTAGCAGTAAAGAACCGCAATACAAATGAATTAATGGCAGCCAAAGCTTATAAACAAGCACTCAACGCTGTTAATCTTGCCAAAAAGTACGAACAACAAAACCAGTGGAATGCAGCAGTAGCGCAGTGGCAAACGGCTTTGAGTGCTGCAAAACAAGTTTCCAGCAATAGCTCTTATAATATCGAAGCCCAAAAATTAATTGTACCTGCATCTGTTTCTCTCGAACAAGCCCAAGAAAAGCTCAACGTTTACAGTCGTATACAGAAAACCCGTTCCGATTTAGAACGAACCTGTTCCGGTGAAGTTCGTGTTTGTACTTATATCATGAACAACCAAGGAATTACCGTGCGGATAGCTCCCGATTATGAACAAAGCCTGCAAGACAGCTTGATGGAAGCCAGCGCTCAAGGAAATCCAGATATTATTGCAGGTGTAAACCAGCATTTACAAACTTTGCAGCAAGCCTTAGAAGCAATCAGTGATAATGCCGACGTACCTCTTGTAGTTTACGATGCTCAAGGGAATGTGATTTATGAGCGTAAGCTTAATTAATAATTGGTAATGGGTGATGGGTAATTATTGCCGAGTCAACTTGATGACAAGTGTTTAACCGGACATGATATTACCCAATCTCTTAATACAAGGTGAATTCGATGAATTTTTCAGCCTGAAACTATTATCCTGGTTGCCTGGAGCCAGCGCTCACTTTGATTTAATAATCCAACTTTGGTAAGAGTGAAAGTTACTTCTTTAAGATGATGATAAAACTTTCAATTTACCTTTAAAATCATCTTGAAATATAGTCAAATTTTTAGCTAATTTTCTATTTTCTCAGGATAAATTATTGCGTAAATCTTCAATTAAAACATAACAAAAGTGAAAAAATATTCACCATCAAATGATCAAAAATTAAATAATTCCCATTCTGATGAATCTCATTTTACTCAAACAGCAGTCCAGGAATTACCACCTCAAGAACACCCAGATCAAGACAACGGTGACAAACCTGCAAAAGAAAATAACAACATTAAAGCAGCCTTTAAAAAGTATTGGTGGTTAATTGCTGTATTAACTATATTAGCTGGGAGTGTAGCTGTAATACGTCCTTGGGAAAACACTCCAGAAGAAACTCCTGCAAACCAGATTGCACCCCTTTCTGTACGGACAACAAAAGCGCAACAAAATCCAATCCGTGCTTGGGTTTCGAGTGAGGGTAGAGTCAGAGCCGTAAAGTACAAACATCTTACCTTTGAAGTAGAAGGAGACGTAACTTATTTAGCTCGTCGCAACGGACGCAGATTGCGAGAAGGGGATAGAGTTCAATCAGGAGAACTACTTGCACGAGTTGACGATCGCAGACTCGTAGCCGATGTTCGACAAGCCGAAGCTGCGATTGCCGAAGCACGTCAGCAAAGGGCTGCATCCGCTGCTAATGTAGCTCAAGCGCAAGCGCAAGTATCCCAAGCTCGTTCCCAAGTATCTCAAACGCGATCGCAAGTACAAAAAACGCAAACGGCTCGCAATTTAGCGGCTACTAACCTCGAACGCTATCGCTTGCTAATTAATGAAGGAGCCATTGCTCGTCAGGAATTCGACACCAGACAAAACGCTCTGCGAGATGCCGAGGCTGATGTTCGATCAGCCCAATCTCAAGTTGAGTCTGCTCAATCGCAAGTAGAATCCGCACAAGCCGGAGTCACAGCCGCTCAAGAACAACTTGAAGCCACATCAAGTGCGATCGCCACAGCCGAAGCACGATTGACTCAAGCAGAAGTAGCCCTGGAAGGAGTCAGTATTTACGCTCCTTTCGATGGTATTGTGGCTTACCTCAACTACACAGAAGGAGAATATTTCACACCTCAAGCAGTAAGTTCTCAACTTGGCGGCGATTACCAGGGAATTTTGGAAAGAATACCGATGGTAGTTATAGATCCTAGTCAGTATGAGGTAATTGTAGATTTAGCTGGATCTGCTGGGGAGCAAGTTGAACCCGATCAAAGAGCATATGTTGCTTATGAAACAAATATTAAAAATACTAACAGTGGAAATACTGACAACGATACTTTAATTGCTAACCCTCGTGCCACAGGTGAAGTGTTTGCCGTTAACCCCGCCATCAGTCCGGGAGGAAGGGCAATTGAAGCCAGAATTCGCCTCAATCCGGCAACGACTAAAAATCTCCGACACGGCGAACGAGTCTTGACATGGATTGCTGTAGAAGAAGAACCGAATGCCGTTGTCGTTCCCCTGAATGCAGTAGTTTACCGCGACCAAACACCGTATATTTTCGTAGTTAATCAGCAAGGAGTAGTCAAACAGCGACAAGTAAACCTAGGAATTCGAGGTATTAACCAACAGCAAATTATTAGCGGAATCGAAGCCGGAGAATCTGTCGTCACCCAAGGGCAAAACCGCCTTGTAGATGGCACGCCAGTAAGAGTTGTGGACAGTTGACAGTGGACAGTTGACAGTGGACAGTGGACAGTTGACAGTTGACAGTTGACAGTTGTTTGATTAACTCCTAACTCCTAACTCCTCACTCCTAACTCCTAACTCCTCACTCCTCACTCCCAACTTCTAACTCCGGTACAGACGGGGCGTATTGCTACGTCTCTACAATTCCTCACCCTCCGGCTCAATTCCTTGATATAAAATGACCAAACTAGAATCTTCACCAGTCGAGCAAAAAGAAACTGCTGATGTCAGTAAACCCTCGCGATTAGAACGTTTCTTTTTCCTCAATACGATTTTCGCCATTCTCTTAAGCTTACTGATGGTGATTGGCGGCATATTGGGCTACTTTTCCATGACTAAGCAATCCCAACCGGATATTGATATTGCTGTTGCTAATATTACTACTACTTGGGCTGGTGCAGACCCACAAACGATTGAACAGCAAATTACCGATGAAATCGAAACAGAAATTACCTCAGTTGAAAATATCAGCCAGATTCAAAGTGCTTCTTACACGGGATTTTCGATTATCAATGTCGAGTTTACCAGCGATGCTAATACCGCAGAATCAATTCAAGAGTTGCGGCAAGCGGTTTCCCAAGCAGAATCAGAATTACCCACGGATGCCGACCGACCTATAGTTGAGCAAGTCTCCCTTGATGATGCCCCAATTCTTACCCTAGCACTGTATGGTAACATCGACGCAACGGTAATTTCTCAAGCTGCGAAGGAAATAGAAGACCGTTTGGAACAGGTGGGTGGTGTCAGTGAAGTAAATCTCGGTGGTGCGAGGGAAGAAGTCATTAGCGTACAAATGAATCCTTTTCGTTTGGCTGCATTGGGTATTTCACCTACTACCGTTGCCAATCAAATTCGCACTGCTAACCGAGATGTTCCCCTTAGCGAGATAGAAAGCGACGTTATTGGTTCTCAAGTGCGTTTCTACGGTAGATTTCGCACAATTGAAGATTTGCAAGAATTGCCTATTTCTCGTCTCGAAGGACGGGTTGTGCGCTTAAATGAAGTTGCTTCGGTACGTCGGCAACTCGAACAAGAAGATACCCGCGCTTTTATTAGTACCCAAGGGGAAGACTATCAACCCGTGGTCAGTATTGGTGTGGTCAAAGTTCCTGGACAAGATTCGATTCAGGTGATTAATAGTGTCCTCGAAGCAATGGACGAGATTAAGCAGAATCCTAATATCTGGCCTTATGGTTTAGAATACCGCATCATTGCGGATGAATCAGAAATTATTTGGGAACAGTTGGGTAATTTATTTGTTAACGCTTTACAAGCAATGGCAGCAGTGTTTGTCATCTTGTTTATTGCCCTTTCCTGGCGCGAGGCTCTAATCGCTGGACTTTCAATTCCCTTAACGTTTTTAGGAGCATTAGCAATTCTCTGGCTGATGGGTCAAACTCTCAACAACATGGTGTTAATTGGCATGGTGTTGGCTTTGGGAATTTTAGTGGATGTTTTCATTTTGATGATGGAGGGAATGCATGAAGCGATTTTTGTCAAGCATCTGAGCTTTGAACAAGCCGCATTGCAAACGGTGAAAACCTATGCTCCACCTGCTTTTTCTGGTCAATTGACCACAATTTTAGCTTTGACACCTTTGATGGCTATTAGCGGTACTTTAGGTAAATTTATCGAGTTACTGCCGATTGCAGCGATTATTTGTTTGGTATTGAGTTTTGCGATCGCCATTCTCGTAGACATTCCTTTATCTCGCTATCTGTTAGCAAATGTCAAAGGTGGAGAAAAGAAATCTCGTATTGACCGACTTAGTGAAAAAGCTTCTGAACGTTGGGTACGCTGGAGTCTTAATTATACTGTCAGAAATAAAGCTACTGCTCGTGCTTGGGCGCTAGGGACTATTGCTTTATTCGTCTGTGCCGTATTTGCTTTTACTCAAATCCCCGTAGAATTTTTTCCCCAATCCGACCAGCGTAACTTCAGCGTTAACGTTGAATTACCTCCCACCACAACCCTTAATGTTACCCAAGAAGTTGCTGATGATTTAGGGGAAATTTTGCGTGAAAAAAATTACCTCGAAAGCGTCATTAAATACGTTGGACAACGCAGTAATTTAGTATCATCAGGTGAACTACAACCAAATGAAGGTAGTTATTTGCTGGGTTTTTCTGGAGTTTTAAAACCCGAAGATCAACGAGATCAACTTTCTTTTCAATACTTAGATAACCTGCGTAATGAATTAAAAGCGGCAGTAGATGAATATCCAGGAGCAACACTGGTATTAAATGCTCAGCAAGCCGGACAAAGCGGCGACCCGATTCAAATTGAAATTACGGGTAGCGATTTAACTCAATTGCGCGAAATATCTCAACAAGTACAGACCGAGTTACAACAAATTCCCGGTGCTACCGATGTTCGAGATAGTTTGGGGGCTTTGCAGGCAGATTTGAGGCTGATACCCAAACGCGAAGAATTGAGTTTTTACGGTCTGAGTGAAGAACAACTGACGGCGCAGGCACAGTATTATACCAGAGCAATTGACGTGGGTAATTTTCCCATTGGTGGCAATCAAGAAGACTTAGAAATCCGTCTGAGTACAGCTTGGCCTTCTCGTAATGGTAAAGTTGGCGGACCAACACGCAGGGATGAATTGTTGGCGGTACGCTTTTTTACCGATAATCCCAATGAAGAATTAATCTCAGCAAGCGCTGTTGTTGAACCAGTACAGGCACAAGCATCTCTTTCGATTGCGCGTCGGGATGGAAGACGTACCGCAACCGTATTAGCGAAGAATGAAAACCGTACTGTGGGTGAAATTTTGGGGGATTTGGAACCAAAATTAGAAGAAATGAAACAGTCCTGGTCTAGTGGCTATAGCTATAGCTTCGGGGGTGAAACAGCAGATCAAGCAGAAACTTTTGGTTCCGCAGGACAAGCGCTTGGTATAGCTGTCTTTTTAGTATTTGCTGTTCTAGTACTGCAACTCGGTTCCTTCCGACAGCCGTTTATTATTTTACTGGCGATTCCTTTCGCCTTAATTGGTACTTTCAGCGGATTTTACTTAGTCGGGATTCCTTTTTCTTTCTCTGCTTTTATCGGTATCATTGCTTTAGTGGGCATTGTAGTTAACGATGCCATTGTGATGGTTGATACTATGAATGCTTATCAACAAGAAGGGATGAAAGTTAGACAAGCTGCCGCTAGAGGAGCTGCCGACCGCTTGCGACCTGTATTAACTACCAGTATCACCACAATTATAGGTTTAATTCCCCTAGCTCTGAGCGACCCAACTTGGATGCCTTTATGTAGTGCAATTATCTTCGGTTTACTCGCTGCTACTTTGATTGCGTTGATTGTCGTGCCTTGTTTGTATTTGTTATTAACTCCGAAGACAGAAGCGGCTTGAGAGGTCAAAGGTTAAAAGTTGTAGGTTGGGTGAAGGCTCGAAAAATCTTCATTTATAACGAAATAATTAGAATATGCCGTAACCCAACAATTAATTAGAACGCCAAACCAATCAATTTAAAGTCTTTGATTTGTCTTCACGGAGGAGTCAAGGCTAAAAATGGTTAAGCCTAATTATTAAGAATTATTCAATATCCGTATTTTTCTCCTAAGCTGTGATATTTCGTTAGCCGTGAGCGCACCGTATTACTAATTAATTGCACTTTTGTGTATATATATTTAAAAAAATATAAATTATATTACTAAGTATATTTCTTAGGCAATATACGACTGCATCGGCTGTTCACTTCTTATAGTCCAGATAACAGCATTGTATCCAGTCAATTTCATTGTTCTGGTAAATCTAGTATATATAACCCGAATTATGAATAAATATTAACTATGCGTAATTTAGGTTGCCTGCTCCAGATAAAACTATACATAGACAACAGGTAATTTCTCTCATGTTCAACAGAATACGTGCTACCACTTTTGCAATTCTATTGTTAACCACAGCTTCAGCAGCAATTACCAATAATATGGCAGTTGCTCAAACCCAGTCTTCAACCAAAATAGCTAGTACCGTTTTAGTCACAGTTAATGGTCAGCAATTAACTCAAGATATGGTTAACTCAGCCATTGAAGTTGGAGAATTTCTTGCAGGTCATAAGTTTAGTCAGGCAGACAAGAGTTGGTTTAGAGACGTGGCAATAAAAGAGTTTGGTGAAAATACAACTGAGCAAATTCAAGGCTACAGGAATGTTGGACAAATCCTCTCAGAAATAAGAAAAAATTCACAAAATCCGCTTAACCTTGCTTATGGGCGAGAAACATTAATGACAAATATCTATCTTAATCTTCTTGCAAAAAACAAGGTTAATAGACCATCAATAATGACGATAGTGTACAAGTACTCACCAGTCATTTTTGCTGATCCGGAATATAAAGTTGTAGTAACCAAAAGAACTGTTGATTCTATGAATGCCTCTAGCGAGTTTGTGGCACAGTTAGCTGGAACATCTGTTAGAAACCCAACTTACGAAGGTTGGGCGCGAGGGTTACAAAGAACACGTTCTGGATTTTCCTCTCCGAACGTAAGGAGGAACTTTGCAACAGCCGAAAGTCGTTGGGTTCGCTTGCAACAAGCATGGTCAAACACACCACCTCAAGAACGACAGAAGGCAATTGCTTTCATCAATAAATACTTGCAGCGTGGTCACGAAATACATAATATAGCTCGCGAACTTGAAAGTATTGCTAATGGTGAAAATCGGACTGCTAATAGTTCAGATCCGATGAGTCAGTTCAATTCCGATATGCAAAAGATAGACTACTTCCGCAGAATGATGGCTTATTGATGTGACACATTAATTAAGGTGTTAATTTAGAGATGTAAAGTAATTGCGACATCTTCACCAATATCTAATTCAAACGAAATTTTTCAATAATCCAAAAATAATCCTAACTCCTCAATAAAAACGCCCCCAGACTGTAAGCCTGGGGCTATATTTATAAACTCTGCTAACGCAAGCTAGTAGTCCATTTCACTAGTTTTGATGAGTTGTATTCTAGTCCTATTCATAGGACTTTTATATTAGACGGGGGTTTGCAACCTCCGGCGGGCTGCGATACAAACTCGTCATATTTAATGGGACAAAGCACTAGAAATTTTGTGTTACATAACGTGACTATTCCTAAAGGGGCGGCGGTTTTTCCCCTGCTAGGAGCAGCTAATCACGATCCAGATGTGTTTGAGAATCCAGAAGTATTTGATATTACACGCGAACACAACAAACATCTCGGATTCGGTAGTGGTATTCATAGTTGTTTGGGTGCCCCGTTGGCGCGGATGGAAACTAGAAGTGCGATCGCCAACTTGATAAAACGCAATCCTAATTTACGTCTGGCGATAGATGCCTCGGAGTTTGAATTCATAAACACACCGCGATGACATCGCTAGAGTTTGCCAGTATTATTTGGTTAAAAGGCGATCGCGATCAACTAATTTTATTCACCACTGACATATCCTTAATCCGCCAACTGCCGTCGATTTTAACCACCATATACCTGACTCGTAAGGTTTCGTTATACGACTTTCGTTCGTTAACTTCACCGTTTTCATAGAAATTCGCTTGCTCAGTCACAATCGCTTGGATGACAGCTTGATTCTGGTTGTTGGGAACTGTATCGACGGATTCAACATTCACGGTATGCTCAAAGGTTCGATAACGGTTATTGGCTTTATCTTGCCGAGCAACTATTTGCCAACTAGCAAGGGATGTACCGAACAAGATGTTGTTTAAGCTTTCAATATTATGATTTGGTCCTAAAGCAGTTTTTTTGGTCGATAACCAAGTATTAACTATTTGCTCTGCGGAAGATTTTGTTAAAGTACCACTATCCACAGCGGTTTGACTATTCGGATCTGGTATTTCTATTACCGGCTTATTTATTTGTATATTTAATTGTTCTCCTTGCAAACCTGGTTCGCGGAAGAATATATTTTGCAAAAGTCCGACACCAGCACCTACTAATAACCATAAAACTAATAAACCCGATAAAGAACCCAAGGCGAGCAAAATAAAGCGGTTTCTTTTTTGTAAATTGCTTGGTGCAGTTCGTCGTCTTTGTCTGGGGGTGCGAGTTGTACCTTCAACAGCACGTTGGGGGTTGGGAATATTGCTGCGCTTGTGTCTTTTATGGCTATTAACTTCCGTTGGTATACCCTTCGTCATTCTTGCAGGATTATTTGCAGCGCGATCGCGATTTCTGAAGCGTTCTGCTGTGGGAAGCGGTGCCGCTGGTATAGGTGTTTCGTTAATGGGTGTTACTCCATTATTCGGTTTACTAACAGCATCGGCAGTTGTGTTTTGAGAATATCCTGGTGGTGTTTGTCTATGGTTATTAAATGAACGGTAAACGACATTAGTATTGTGATTACTTTGATGATTTTGATGATTCGGTTGATTTGGGGGAGCAGACTGGTGATTTTCTCTGGGTAAAGCTTCCAAATAAGCCTGTACCTGAGTATCGGCAAAATATTCCTTCAAAGAAGCAGGCTGGTTTTTCAAATCCCGAAAATGAGGGAATAGCTCATTTTGTAACCAGTCTTCTCCGTATAAACACAGTCCGGGAAGCAAGTCCGGGGAATCCTGGGAATTTTCTCGAATAAAAGCGAGAGCTTCGTATTCCTGACTTAATTCCAATGCACGAGTCGCTTCTTGGGTTTGTCCCAAAAGTAAGGCACACAAAGATTGTTCTAAGTGTACATCTTGACGTTTACCCAACTGAATCAACATTTGTTTTGCTTGACGGATTAAAGCAGGTTGACGTTGAGTAAATCCTCGTGCTATCAAAGCATATACAGCCAAGTATGTGGCGACAGCAGAGGGACGCTTACTTTCTTGTTCAAACAACTTGTGCTGTTCGGCAACTGTTAAATAGTGGCGCAGTTGCTGAATAAATCGCAGAAAATCATCTACGTTTAAACCCGAATTGTCCAAACCAGTGCCATCAATGCCACTGCGTTGATCGAGTGCTTCCTGGAGTAATCGTAAACCCTGCTTTCGCTCAACAGTTTTTTCCATTGGCAATGCCAACAATTCCAAAATTCGATAAGGTCGCAGTCTGTGCAAATCTGCTTCTATTTCAGCTTGAACGCTTTGAAATAACTCTTCGTTGGATAACAGTTCCAGCCCAGTTTCTAAGGAGACAGCGGCATTTTCGTAGTGAGATTGCTGCCACTGTTCCCGACCTAATTCCAAGCAAGCTAGAGCAACGGTGAGAACCACATCCGGACGTTGAGCGGTTTGTTCAGGGGCCAGTTGTGCTTCCCTGGAAGACTCACCTAAATTACCCACCACTTTGCCGTTTCTACTAACTAGGTATGGACGACCTAATTTTAAAACTTGTTCGTATTCTCCCAACTCTTGCAAAAGTAATAAAGCACCAATCAATTCATCTTGTGAAATGTCAATGCCCAGAGTCGTAGATTTTACATCTGTTTTGCTGTCCATTGCCCGTTCTTCGACCGCTACACTACTATCACCCGTTTTTTCAGGAGTATAAGCGTGTGTCAGATAAACTCGGTCGTACTCCTTGCGTTCCTTTGGATCTGATAAAACCACGTATGCTTCTTCTATAAATTTTTTTCGAGATGCAATTGCTTCGGAGGAATATTCGCGTCGCGGCAATCCAACAATGCGATCGCTATATGCCTGACGCAACTGCTCATCACTTGCCGCCATCGGTATTCCTAAAATTCGGTAATAATCCAGCGGAATTTGCACAGCCTACTTCCCCGCTCAGCTTTGATCAATAAGGTTTTCTTAATAAATTGGGCTTGTAAAACCGTGCCATAATAATAACCCAGTCACTCCACACTACAAGTATGTATCGCAACAACTTTACTTATACCTCCCTTAATATAGAGTTAAGCCCTTGTAAACGAGTCTAAATTAAGGTTTTATTAGACCTCCCATCATAGTTAAATGTGCTTAGTGTAACAGAAGTATTTACGCCCCATAACATTAGAAGATATCACCCCTGCTGACAATTACATTGTTAAATACACACTACATATAATAAATGTTGTATTTGCACAACAATACTTGTGTACGATGAGTGATAATACCAAGGTAGATCAAGACTTTTCCCCTTCATCCGCAGAAAAAACCATTATGAAATAAGTTTTTTCCGGAACGAGAAAAAGATATTATCACAATTGTGACCTAAGTACAAATATCTACAGAGATATTCCGGATATTTGCTGCCTGTTGTTGATTTGTTAATCAAAATGCAGAATATTGATATCCTCAAACAGTAATCTATAAGCTGATAACAGTCTAACTACTTATAGAATAAGGATTAAAAGATTTAGCAAAGTCTTCTAAACTAACAGTAAATCCTGTGCCTTGGGCAATATAGAGTCACTTTACTAAAATCATACCTTTAAGTGTTACCACGGAGTTTTTACGAAAAATAATGATTCAAGAACGTACTTTACCCGATTTCAACGCGACCACCGCGCAAATCACCAAAGAAGAAGGTCTGCGAATTTACGAAGATATGGTTTTGGGGCGACTGTTTGAAGACAAGTGCGCCGAAATGTATTACAGAGGCAAAATGTTTGGTTTTGTCCATTTGTACAACGGTCAAGAAGCAGTTGCTAGCGGTGTAATCAAAGCGATGCGACCGGGTGAAGATTTTGTTTGCAGCACCTATCGCGACCACGTTCATGCTTTGAGTGCGGGAGTCCCTGCAAATGAAGTCATGGCTGAGTTATTTGGTAAAGCAACAGGTTGTAGCAAAGGACGCGGTGGTTCGATGCATATGTTTTCTGCCGAACATCGTCTGTTGGGTGGTTATGCCTTTGTGGCTGAGGGTATTCCCGTAGCAGCAGGAGCCGCTTTTCAAACTAAGTATCGTCGCGAAGTCATGGGAGATGAAACCGCAGACCAGGTGACGGCGGCTTTTTTCGGCGACGGAGCCTGTAATAATGGTCAATTTTATGAAACACTAAATATGGCAGCTTTATGGAAACTGCCGATTATTTTCGTGGTAGAAAATAATAAGTGGGCAATTGGAATGTCTCATGAACGGGCTACTTCTGTACCGGAAATTTACAAAAAAGCCAGCGCATTCGGTATGGTTGGGGTGGAAGTTGATGGAATGGATGTATTAGCAGTCCGTTCCGTTGCTACGGAGGCAGTATTACGCGCTCGTGCTGGAGAAGGTCCAACTTTAATCGAAGCACTTACCTACCGTTTCCGGGGTCACTCCTTAGCAGATCCAGATGAAATGCGTAGTAAGGAAGAAAAAGAATTTTGGTTTTCTCGCGATCCGATTAAGAAATTTGCTGGTTATCTAATTGAGCAAAATTTAGCTTCTCAAGAAGAACTCAAAGGTATAGACCGCAAAATTCAAGCCACCATCGACGAAGCAGTGAAATTCGCCGAAAGCAGCCCCGAACCCGATCCGGGCGAGTTGTATCGCTTTATCTTCGCTGAAGACGAGTAATCAGGTCAAAGATCAAAGGTCAAAGGTAAGGTGATAGGGTTATAGGGGGATGAAGTTAGGGGTTAGGGGAAAAAACAAATAAGAACTGTCAACTGTCAACTGTCAACTAACTCCTAACTCCCAACTCCTAACTATCTATTTCTCAGTCCAATTCGCAATTATTGAATTATGTTTACTATAGATGTCGAACAAAAACAGTACGAAACTTATATTCTGACTGACGAAAAATCTCAATCTCAATTGGAAGTGCTGCCGAAACGTGGCGGTATTATTACAAAATGGCGGATTAACGGTCAAGAAGTTTTTTATCTAGATGAAGAACGATTCAAGAACCCAGAAATGAGTATTCGCGGTGGGAATCCGATTTTGTTTCCTATTTGCGGAAATTTACCTGAAGATACTTACACTTTAAACGACAAACAATTTACGCTCAAACAACACGGCTTTGCTCGTAATTTACCTTGGGAAGTCAGTGAGGAAGTTACTGTAGATCATGTTTGTCTCAAGTTGAGTCTTAACAGCAACGAAGAAACCAAAAAAGTTTATCCTTTTGATTTTCAAGTAAATTTTACCTATCAACTCCATGGTAATACACTGACAATACTCCAAGAATTTACCAACAAGTCTTCCGAAACAATGCCTTTTTCGGTGGGTTTTCATCCTTATTTCTTAACCCATGATAAAAGTCAGTTAGAGTTTGATATTCCGTCTGTTGAGTTCCAAGAGAAAGGTAGCCCAGAAATTCACTCATTTAACGGTAATTTCGATTTTAGTCGCGATGAAATTGATGTTGCATTTAACAAGCTGAGTGGAAAATCTGCCAGCGTTACAGATAAAGGTCGTAATTTAAAAATCACCTTGGAATACGACGATAATTTTTCAACTTTGGTATTTTGGACAGTTAAAGGTAAAGACTTTTATTGTTTGGAGCCTTGGAGCGGACCGCGTAATGCTATTAATACCGGAGAAAACTTAACTATAGTCGAACCTGGTGCTACTCAATCGGCAATAATTCGTCTCATAGCAAATTTTTCCTAGCACCCCCTTTACAAATGGCTAGGGTTATGTGCTATTATTCATTAGTCGCGCAAAACGCGAAGGGTGGCTAACTCAATGGTAGAGTACTCGGCTTTTAACCGATTTGTTCTGGGTTCGAATCCCAGGCTACCCATGTAAAGATAGTAACATAATATCTTTATATATTTTTTAGATATTTTTTATCTCTTTCTAGCTTGCTTGGGATAAGAAGAAGGCTCAAAGGTGACTTTTGGCTTAACAAGCGTGCCATTCACCTTTGACCTTTAACCCATAATCTTTGACCTTTGAATAGAAAATTTTTTTATAGTTACCCACGAATAGTTATAATTTCCTATAAGTTGAAAATTATCTTAAGATTAACTTAAAGATTACGCTTGTCTTAAACGGATGAGCGAATAACCAAACTAGGAGGAATATCTATGGCGCTCGTACCAATGCGTCTGCTGCTTGACCACGCTGCTGAAAACGGCTACGGCATCCCGGCTTATAATGTGAATAACATGGAGCAAATCCTGGCAATTATGCAGGCTGCTCAAGAAGCTGATAGCCCTGTGATTTTACAGGCTTCTCGTGGTGCGCGTCAGTATGCGGGAGAAAACTTTCTGCGTCACCTGATTTTAGCCGCAGTGGAAACTTATCCACATCTTCCCATTGCGATGCACCAAGACCACGGTAATAGCCCTGCAACTTGCTATTCTGCAATTCGCAACGGCTTTACCAGCGTCATGATGGATGGTTCTCTTGAAGCTGATGCGAAGACTCCAGCGAGCTTTGAGTACAACGTGAGTGTTACTGCTGAAGTTGTGAAAGTAGCTCACTCGGTTGGTGCTAGTGTGGAAGGAGAACTCGGTTGTTTGGGTTCTTTGGAAACTGGCATGGGTGAAGCTGAAGATGGACACGGTGCTGAAGGAAAACTCAGCAGAGAGCAACTTTTGACAGATCCCGATGAAGCTGTTGAATTTGTCGAAAGAACTCAAGTTGATGCCCTAGCAGTTGCGATTGGAACTAGCCACGGTGCTTACAAGTTCACTCGTAAGCCGACTGGTGAAATTTTGGCAATCAGCCGAATTGAAGAAATTCACAATCGTCTACCCAATACCCACCTTGTAATGCACGGCTCTTCTTCCGTACCTCAAGAGTGGTTGGATATGATTAATCAGTACGGTGGTAAGATTCCTGAAACCTACGGTGTACCTGTGGAAGAAATCCAGAAAGGTATCAAGAGTGGTGTACGTAAGGTGAATATTGACACCGATAACCGTTTAGCTATCACTGCGGCTTTCCGCGAAGCTGCTGCGAAAGATCCATCTAACTTCGATCCTCGTCACTTCCTCAAGCCTTCCATTAAGTACATGAAGCAGGTTTGTTTAGACAGATATCAAGCCTTTGGTACTGCTGGAAATGCTAGTAAGATTAAGCAAATTCCTTTGGATGAGTTTGCTGCTAAGTATGCTAGTGGTGAACTTGCTGCTAAAACCAAGTCTGCTGCAAAAGTATAATTTTAATTAAATAAACAAGTAAATAGGGACACTATAAAGCGCGTGTCCCTAAGTTACTGAGGATTCTCAAAAGAATGACCGAACCGGGTAAGTATTGTTCCCCGGTTTTTTATTGAGTAAATTACAGTCAACTAGGGAATATAGCAAATTTAGGTTGAGTTCAATACACTAAAACCTCACCCCCATCCCCTCTCCTAATATACGGAGAGGGGTTAAGAGCGCGGGGTGAGGTAATATTTGTATTGCACCCAAGTGAAAACCGCTATATTCCCTATTGCCTATTCCTTTCTCCGAGGAAATCCTGTTTTTTACGTCTTATACCTGCCAAATCGCAGCACATTTTTTGCAGAAATTAGACTTATTAAACTACGAGAAATTTGCTCATCTTTAACTTTTTATCAAGTTTTGCTCTAAACATCTATAAGCTTTAACACAGCATCAGAATTACTGATTTAGAAACAGCTATTTCTATCACAATAACTACGCAATTACCTGTATTTTAAATACTTCCAAAACTACGTAATTTACCTTAATTTCTTACGAAGATTAAGTTGTCATGAATCCTAGGGATAAGGGATGACATATTCACGTAGACAGAAATACTATACAAATATGGATACGAGGAAACACACACACCAAGTATCCGAGAGACACTTTAAAAAAACAGTATTTTCTGGAGAAATGAAGATGAAAAGCTTTAATAAGTTAGTAAAAACACTCGCAATTTCCACTATCGGTTTAGGTATTGCTACCGCATCGATTTCAGAAGCAAAAGCGGCTTCCTTAGTTCCTCAGACAGAAGGTGAAATCAAAACTAATCTTGGGTGTCTAGACCCCAACAACTGTATAGATACAACCACACTTCCATTTGGTTATACAGTTGAGAGTTTAGATTATGACTTCGATAATAAAGGTCCACAATTTGCTAAAAGCCGCTTGTTTGCTGATGACAGAACCACCACAAACCCTGAATTAACAGCTTTCGGAATCACCTTCAAAGCTGAGGATGAAGGAACCAATCCACTGATTGGACAGACCTGGTTCCGTCCTGTAGCTAACGTCTTAGATGAATTAGGTAATCTGGTTCCCTTTGAAAATGGACGTTTAGAAGTTGGTCGCTTCAAGTTCGATTTAGGTAAAACAGTTGGTGAAGTCAGACTAGACTTCTTTGATACAGAGGACAAAAACTTTACTGGCATTATCGAAGTCAACGGAGTTACACTTACCGGACAAGCTTTGTTCGATATGTTACTTCCAGCAGGACCTGATAGCAACATTCAAACCATAGTATTAAAGGATGTAAAAGATTTCGTAGTTCAACTTGGTAAACCTGGTCCACAGAGCGTTTT
The DNA here is from genome assembly GCA_015272215.1 of Rivularia sp. T60_A2020_040. Taxonomy (GTDB): domain Bacteria; phylum Cyanobacteriota; class Cyanobacteriia; order Cyanobacteriales; family Nostocaceae; genus Rivularia. The sequence goes on from JACYMD010000071.1 coordinate 100,364, forward strand.
CAAAAGAACTGGTGATGGTGTTGCATTAACAGTCAGCGTACCTGAATCTGGAACCACTGTCGGTTTGAGCGTTCTAGTAGTCGCTGGAGTTCTAACCTTAAAAACCCGCAAAAGAGCTTCTCAAAAAGCCTAAATCCAATTAGTGATTTACCTTTACTTACTGGACTAAGGGTCGCATCTTACTACTAAACTAAATTAAACCCTACTTGGTATGAAATATGAAATAGTGTAAAATTCATCAAGTCAGCTACATCTATATTTATTTATTAAAAAAATTCCCTTCTCTTTAAACTTTTATTGAGTAGATAGATAATCTAACTTCAGCAGTTAAATTATCTGACTACTCAATTTTTTTTGCTTGAAAATATCAGGTTTAACGTGAATTCGACGACCAGCACAGAAGTCGGGTTTTTTAGGATAAATGTTTGTAGTAAGAGACAATTCTAGTAAAAACCCGACTTCTAACCCCAGGAAAAATCCAGATTTGATAGCTTGCTTATGATTTAAGCAGCAATCGAATTCGTGAATATAGAACTCACGTCAGGGTTACTATCTAAATTTCCTAGTTATTACGCAAAGAATTATTAAAAATAATTTATTAATCTGAAAGTAAAAGTAAAAAATCTAGTATTTCTTCGGTACAAATAGTAAATCCAAAATGGTTATAGATAATTAGTCACACATCCAAGATAGTAATTTTTCGGAAGAATATTCGATTTTTCTCTCAAAATAAAGTTTAAATTAATTCTGCTCTCTAGGGCTTACGTTTTTGCAAGTTTGTCTATTAACTTAGTGAGTAGTTAAGAGGCAAGAAAAGCAAATTAATTGCCTCCTTACTAAAACAAAGAGAAGAAAAAGAGAAGAAGGGAAATTATGGGTAAGTTTAATATTATTGCTGCAATTTTTGGTTTAGGATTAGGGTTGGCTGCTGCACCTGCTGCTCATGCTGTTTCATTAATACCTACTCAAGAAGGTGAAATTATATTAAAAAATCAAGGACTATTTAACGACGATTCTGAATACAAATGTATTGCTGGAGAAAACTGTATTGACACTTCAAAAAAAGGTTTTTCAGTCACCAGTTTGCAGTACGACTTTGATGACAAAAGCCCAATTTATGGACTGAGCAGACTATTTGTTGATAAAAAAGGAACTGCAAACGATTATGGTTTTGGTATTAAGTTTTCTGCTAAAGATTTAGGAACTAATGAAGGAGAAGGTGAATATTGGCTACGTGGTGTAGCTTATGAACAAGGAAAAGATGGAAAGTTTAATCCTGCTGAAAAAGGAGAATTGGAAGTAGGTCGCTTCTTGTTTGAGTTTGGCAGAGAGTTCGACCAAATTGTATTAGATTTGTTTGACGTAGAAGCGTCTGGATTCAGCGGTGTTCTGGAAGTGAATGGACAGAAAATCGAAGATATGTTATTGGCAGCAGGACCTGACGGAAACACTCAAACATTGATGTTAAATAATGTTAGTTCTTTTGTACTGCAATTGGGTCAACCAAGAACTGAAGGCTTTTCTAAAACTGGTGATGGTGTAAGTTTATCAGCAGTTAGATCCGTACCTGAACCCACAACCACCTTTAGTCTTGGTGCTTTAGCTGTAGCTGGTATGTTTGGTGTGAAGAAGCGTCAAAAGTTAAAGAAGTAGTCTTTTAAATTAAGTAAGCACCACCATAGTAAATCATTTTTTTCTACACTGTTTAGAACCCGCGCCGGCGGGTTTTGCTTGTGTAGTCGCGACTTACAGTCGCCAGACAAAGTATATAATTTGACTTTTAAAACATCCTCTAAAAACCCGACTTCTGATTATCTCATGGGTGAGAAGTCGGGTTTTTATTTGGATATCGGTTACAAAAGATAATTATCTTAAAACTCCGACTTCTGAATTCAGAATTAAGAATTAAGATAAAACTTTAATTTACAAATACCTGAGAATAAGTTGTGACAACAAAAATTATAACTGCCGCTAAGGCTAAACAACCTTGGATAATATTTCCAATTAAACTACCTACAACAATTCCCAAACCGGCTTTTATGGCAATTACTAAATCTCTTCGATAAATGAATTCACCAATAATTGCTCCTAAAAGTGGTCCGATAAAAATTCCGATCAACGGACCACCAAATACTAAAAAAGGTGGTAATAATCCAAAAAAGGCTACTACTAAACCAACCATTGCTCCAATTTGTCCCCATTTGCTTGCACCGGCTTTTTTCGCTCCCCAATATGCAGCAAAAAAATCAATTCCCATACTCAATAGTAAAACTACTCCGGTAACAATCAAAGGTAAACTGATAGCAGCAAAGGAACCTTTAATAAATCCCCAAATAATAATTCCAATTAAAATCAAACTAGTTCCCGGAATACCAGGAACCACAGCACCAATAATACCCACAAGCATTAAGGCAATTATTAATCCGTATATCAGTTGCATATTTATTAATTATTAATTTTAAGTATAAACAAGGGGATAGTTGACAGTTGACAGTTGACAGTTGACAGTTGATAACCACTAACCACCATCAAATAACCACTAACTCCTTAAAGTAACTGCTAATTTGTCGGCAATTCCTCCGATCCATTTTTCATCTTGTTTAGTATAACTGCGTGGAGCGTGCGCTCCTAGAATTAAAGCTCCTTCTTGACCAATTGGTTGACAAATTACACCTTGAGTATTACTTGGTAAATAATCAAATTCAACTCTTCCGGGATACACTTTTAAATCTACTAAATAAACTGGCTGATGTTTTTCTAAAACTCGTTTTAATATTGCTCCTGGTGTCACAATTGATTTTTCTCCCAAGATTCCGCGACGTAACAAAACTTTGCCTTGATAGTAGACTACTACGCAACGAGTTACTGTATTGGTCAACAATAAATGAGATGCCCAAGCTAATTCTGTTTTTACGGCATCAGATAAATCTGGGACGAGAAAAAAACCTTCTTCACCTATCAGATGAACGCTATCGGGAGTTCGCGGCTGTACCTGCTGCCAAATTAAACCCGTTAAGATTAAAACCGCACTTAAAATTACAGCTAGTACATCAGCACGAGCTTGAGAATCGGTTAATTGCGGTGACTGTAAACGGTTAATTAACAATAGTACAGCGCCTAACCCACCTACAACAATCGGTAAACGCCTCAAAAAGCGGTTGGGGTCTGGATTAGCCATTTCAATCTATTTATAAGTTACGAATCATCAGTTATGAGTTACGAGTTATGAGCTGTAAATTACCGATGGGGTTTTGATTTCAACAAGATGATATTTAACTCCTCACTCCTAACTCCTAACTCCTAACTGTGTTTATTCCTCCCCTGGTTCAATGATGCGTTGAAACAAGTATCCCGTACCTCTGGCGGTGAGTATTAATTCTGGGTTTGAAGGATCATCTTCTAATTTGGCTCGCAGACGAGAGATATGTACATCTACTACGCGGGTATCGACATGACGTTCTGGTGTATATCCCCAAACCTCTTGTAAAATTTCTGACCTGGAAAAAGCTTCTCCCGAACGACTGACTAAGAGTTCTAGTAAATTAAATTCCATTCCCGTTAAGCGAATGCGTTCGTCACCTTTGTAAACTTGACGCTTATTTGTGTCGATTTTGATCGTACTTACGTGTATTACCCCAGAACTGGGAATACCTGAACCACCAGTTTTGTCTACTCGTCGCAATACCGAACGAATACGAGCTTCTAGTTCTTTGGGGGAAAATGGTTTTACTACATAGTCATCAGCACCGAGTTCTAAGCCGGTAATTCTGTCTGCGACATCACCCAAAGCTGTTAGCATAATAATAGGGACATCTGATTCCTTGCGTAATTCTTGACAGACACCATAACCATCTAGCTTGGGCATCATGACATCTAAAACTACTAAGTCTGGGACTGCTTTACGAAAGGTTTCTAAAGCTTCTTCCCCATCACCAGCCGTGACTACATCGTAGCCTATCATTGAAAGGCGCGTTTCTAAAATCCGGCGAATGCTGGCTTCGTCGTCTACTACCAGGATTTTTTCTTTATGGCTCTCCAATCTCAACGCTCCTTAACTAAAGTTTTTCAAGATTAATTTTTAGTACCATCTTATTAAGATATCATTCCAATTATTAATTAGTGAAAACCTCCAACGTATTACTATTATTCGATTTTTGTTCCTTCAAAAACTTAAAACAAAATTAAGAATGTTTAAGTTGATTTTAGATTATTAAATAAGATTAAGAATGGCAAAGCCAAAAACCCATTACGTTTGCTCTCAATGTGGTGCAGAAACTCCTCAATGGTTTGGTAAGTGTCCGGCTTGCGGGACTTACAACTCCTTGGAAGAGGAGATTGCTGTACAAAGCTCCACGGATGTAGGTTCTCGTGGTGTGGGTGCTTGGCACTCTCAGATGAGTAAGAAGAAAACTGCTAACAAACCTGCTAAACCCAGAGCTTCTTTAAGGTTAGATCAAATTACCGATCGCCAAGTTGAACGTTGGAGTTCTGGTTATGGAGAATTAGATCGGGTATTAGGTGGTGGAATTGTTCCCGGTTCTATGGTGTTAATTGGTGGCGACCCCGGCATCGGTAAATCTACTTTGCTTTTGCAAGTATCAAATGCATTGTCTTTAGAGTATCGCGTTCTTTACATATCGGGGGAAGAATCCGGACAGCAGGTGAAATTAAGAGGTTCGCGTTTGGGTGTTGCTCAGGAATTGAGTCAACAAGTAAATGGAAATGGTAAAGTTACGGTAGTAGAAGAGACTGAAGAAACTGAAAAAAAAGTTCAGTTAGTTAAGACTGAAAGTGATTTATATATCTTACCCGAAACCGATTTAGAAGAAATTCTCAAGGAAATTGAATCCCTCAGACCAAATTTAGCGGTAATTGATAGTATTCAAACGGTATTTTTCCCAGCATTAACTTCTGCACCAGGTTCTGTCGCTCAGGTACGGGAATGTACTGCGGCTTTGATGAAAGTAGCGAAGAGTCAAGACATTAGTATGTTAATTGTAGGTCATGTTACCAAAGAAGGAGCCATTGCTGGTCCGAAAGTTTTGGAACACTTGGTTGATACCGTACTGTATTTTGAAGGAGACAGGTTTGCTTCCCATCGCTTATTAAGAACTGTAAAAAACCGTTTTGGTGCTACCCATGAAATTGGCATTTTTGAAATGGTTGCCAACGGTTTGCGGGAAGTTCCTAACCCCAGCGAATTATTTTTAGGTACTCGCGATGACCCAGCACCAGGTACTGCTATTGTAGTAGCTTGCGAAGGTACTCGTCCGATTGTTGTGGAATTACAAGCTTTAGTAAGTCCAACTAGTTATTCATCTCCCCGTCGTTCCACCACCGGAGTCGATTACAGTCGTTTGGTGCAAATTTTGGCAGTATTGGAAAAAAGAGTCGGGATTCCCATGTCAAAATTGGATTCCTACGTTGCTTCCGCTGGGGGGTTAAATGTAGAAGAACCAGCAGTTGATTTGGGAATTGCGATCGCGATCGTTGCGAGTTTCCGAGATCGGATTGTAGATTCAGGTACCGTATTAATTGGTGAAGTCGGTTTAGGAGGACAAGTACGTTCAGTATCGCAAATGGAACTACGGTTAAAAGAAGCCGCAAAACTGGGATTTCAAAGAGCGATCGTTCCTAAAGGACAGAAATTTCCCGAATTAGATATAGAAATTATTCAAGTTTCTAAAGTGATAGACGCGATTATTGCAGCCATACCACAGCAAAACCTCACCGATGAAGATTTGGAAATGGATGAGGAGGATTTAGTGGACAGTTGACAGTTGACAGTTGACAGTTGACAGTTATCTCTTACCTATTGCCTTTAAGGTTATATGCGTATTTTATTTTTACACTCGAATTTTCCGGCTCAGTTTCGTCATTTGGCTGTAGCTTTAACGCAAAATCCTCATAATCAAGTTGTTTTTGGTACTAATCGTCGTGAAGGTTCATTATCTGGGGTTTTCAAAGCCGTTTACAGTTCTAGTAGAGATGTAAATCCGCAAACTCACCATTATGTTAGACCTTTAGAAAAAGCTGTGCTTCAAGGACAAGGAGTTTATCGTTTAGCAGAACAATTAAAACAAAAGGGTTTTATTCCAGATATAGTTTACGGTCATTCGGGTTGGGGTCCGACATTATTTATCAAAGATGCTTTTCCCAAAGCTAGTTTACTTTGTTATTTTGAATGGTTCTATCAAGCACATGGAACTGATGCTGATTTTGACCCCACAGACCCCTTGACTCCCGATGATGAAGCTCGGATTCGGATTAAGAATGCTCCGATTTTGATTGACTTATACAGTTGCGATCGCGGTTTGTCTCCAACTTATTGGCAACGTCAACAGTTCCCTTCAGAATATCAAAGTAAAATTACTGTATCTCATGATGGTATTGATACAAAGTATTTTCAACCACAGCCGGGAGCAAAGTTAGTTTTACCCCGAATTAATCTCGATCTTTCTCATGTAGAAGAAATTATTACTTATGTAGCCAGGGGTATGGAACCTTATCGAGGTTTTCCGCAGTTTATCGAAACTGTTGGATTACTTCAACAGAAACGACCAAATTGTCATGTGGTAATTGTCGGAGAAGACAGAGTGGCTTATGGAAAAGAGCTTCCCAACGGTCAAACTTACAAACAGTTGATGCTGGAAAAAGTACCATTAGATTTAACAAGAACTCATTTTACAGGTTTATTGCCTTACAGTGAATATCTGCAAGTATTGCAAGCTTCCTCAGTTCACATTTATTTAACTCGTCCTTTTGTTTTATCTTGGTCAATGTTGGAAGCTTTATCTACAGGTTGTTTAATAGTCGCTTCAAATACAGCACCTGTAACCGAAGTAATTGCAGATGGTGTTAATGGTTTATTAGTGGATTTCTTCTCACCTGAAGAAATATGTAACCGTGTTGAGGAAGTTCTTAATCATCCTCATAAGATGTCTTCAATTCGAGAGAAAGCACGAGAAACCATTTTAGAGAAGTATGACTTAGCACAATTACTACCAAAGCATTTGGAATGGATACAGCAAGATTTTAAATCATAATTCTGACTTTTCCTAAGTATATGTTCGAGTAAAATAAATTATTTTTAAAAATAAATTACGAAAAATTACTACTTTTTTTATTGTGAAAGTAGCTTATTTTGTATGCTGTATGCTTGGTTAGTTCGTATTAATGGCTAAAATCGTCATTATAAACAGAAATTTCGGGATTTTTCAGAAATTACCGAATAGCGAACTGTATTCAAAAACAGCAAGCAAGTTTAAATACTTTAAGTTTGCGGACAGAGTGTATTCTAAAATGTCAAAAAAACTAATATCTCGAATATAAAAATTAGGAAACATGAATCATGAAGTGTAATCTGAAAATATTATTATTGTCTTTAGGTTTGTTAGTTAGTTCTGTTAGTACTATTAGTAATGTTAATGCTCAGATAACCAATCAAACTTCACCGAAAAAACCGTTAAGTGTTGAACAAAATATTTTGATCAAGGCAGCAACAAAACAAGTTAAAGAGAAAGAATTAAAAGCTTTTTTTAATAGTAAATATGACTATTGGGATGCTCGCGTACTTGCAGATTATTGGGGACAATCTGTATCTGAAGCAAAAGCCAGAATGGGTAGAAAAATTCTTTGGGGTAAATCTAATATTGCTATCCTCGAACAGTTTCTTGTAGATGCAAGAATTCAAGGTTTGCAGAAAGTCCAGGGTTCTAATCCTTCCTTGGAACTGTATAGTAGTTCAGGATATAACTATAATGATGCGGAAAAACTTGCTAAACTTTGGGGTGAAAGTTCTCCTTGGGAAGCCAAAATACGCATTGAGAAAAATTTAATTTTGGGGCAACGAGAAGTAATTGAACAAGCTTTGCAACAAACTGTTAGAAGATAAAATATTTAATCATACTAATCGTAAAAAGTATTAGTTCGTTTTTTCGATCAACTTTGGGAGACGTTATATATAACGTCTCTACAGTTCGTTAGAAAAAATGATTGGAATTACTAGCTTAATAATTATATTTTATGTCCAAATTAAATTGGAAAATTGGTTGTGAAATTGAATTGCTCGCACCGAAAGGATTAAGCAGAAAAGATTTAGCTTATTCTATTGCACAAGCAAATAATGGAACAGTGCGTCGGATATTTTATCCTCAATCCGAACCCAGTTTAGTGCCGGGAAAGCCTTTATTTCATAATCTAACTTTAGGTTTTGAAGTAATTGATCAACAAGGAAGTTTAATCGCAAAATGCGTTGACGATTTAACTCTGCAAGATGATTTAAATAAATCGCAACCACCGAAACCAGGATGGTATAGAATTGTTAGCGACGATACTAGAATTTTAGAATTAATCACTCATCAAGCCAACCCTGAAAAAAGTCAAACAGAAGTTCTTAAACCCATTGCCGATTTATTTGGGACTTGTGCAGAAGAGAGTCCAGAAGGAATGGTACGAGTTGCCGATAATACTGGTTTACCCATTGCGATCGCAGCACCGTTACCAGGAGAACGAGAACGTCCCTGCGAGCTAATTTCAGCACCTATCGATACAAATCACGCTGAAAAATTAGAAGTTCTTTTAAAAACAGCACGTCTACTGGGTTTTACTGCTCCCGTAGAGGGTGCAACTCACATCCATTTTGATGCAAAACCATTATGTTCTGCGAATGTATTTGCTAATTTAGTTAATGTTTTCCACGCACATGGAGAAAATCTCAAAAGATTAGTAGGAAGCAACCCTAAATGTAGACGGTTGGGAAAATGGGATGTAAATTTATTAAAATTAATCAATGAATCCGACTTCCGGGAATTACCTTGGGAACAAGCAAAAGCGCGAGTTGCAAAACTTGAACTGACAAAATACTGCGACTTTAACCTGAAAAACTTAATTCATCCCATCCCCGATAAACTCACCTTTGAAGCCCGAATTTTTCCAGTTTGGCTAGATTCACAACCGATTGTAGAAGCTGCGGCTTTATGCGAGGCAATTCTTCGTTACGCCATGAGTGAACCCCAAATATCGCCGATTGCACCCCTAGAATGGAAATTAGAATCAGTGCGGGATTTTCTGCAATTACTCCCAATGTCAGAAGATATTCATCATGTGTGGTTATCTCGCGCTGCAAACTCCTCACAGAAGTCGGGTTTTGATCAAGATTGACTGAGATTACAGATATTTCTCGGAAAAACCCGACGAATCACAGAACTGTTCCCCTCAAACCAAACGCTTAATATCTTTTCTTTGTTAAGATGCGCCGATTTTATAGATAATCTAATTATGACCATATGCATCTTGGGGAAGTTCCTCAAATTTCAATATCCATAGCAAACTAGATAAAGAACCATATAACTTTATTCATCAAGTATTGGAAAGTTGATTGCATTCACTGGCTATGAAACACTGTTAATTAAGGGCTGGAAGTTTTTCAATCCAACTAACCAATTGGTAATTCTTAATTTGCACGTATTTCACAGCCCAGTACTTCGATTCAATCCCAGTAATAAAGCGACGACTGTTAGAAACCAATGAAATGGAGGATTTATGCGAGCAGTACTTATGGCTGGAGGTTCCGGAACACGGCTTCGTCCGTTAACTTGCGACTTACCTAAACCAATGGTGCCTATCCTCAATCGACCAATTGCCGAACATATTATCAATCTTCTCAAACGGCACGACATTACAGAAATTATCGCTACCTTGCATTATTTACCAGATACGATGCGGGACTACTTTCAAGATGGTAGCGATTTTGGCGTACAGATGACTTATGCTGTGGAAGAAGACCAACCTTTAGGTACGGCGGGTTGTGTAAAGAACATTGCCGAACTTCTAGATGATACGTTTTTGGTGATAAGTGGAGATAGTATTACTGATTTTGACTTAACAGCAGCAATTAAATATCACAAAGAAAAAAAATCCAAAGCAACCTTAATTTTGACCCGCGTTCCTAATCCAATTGAATTTGGAGTAGTTATTACCGATGAATCTGGACGCATCAATCGCTTTCTAGAAAAACCTTCTACTAGCGAAATTTTTTCCGATACGGTGAATACCGGCGCTTATATTCTAGAACCTGAAGTTTTGGAATACCTGCCCGCAAACCAAGAATCGGACTTTTCTAAGGACTTATTCCCCTTACTCCTGGAAAAAGGTGAACCGATGTTTGGTTATGTTGCCTCCGGTTATTGGTGCGATGTGGGACATTTAGATGCTTACCGCGAAGCTCAGTATGATGTACTTAACCGTAAAGTTAAAGCTGATTTTCCCTACACAGAAATTTCTTCGGGTTTATGGGTTGGTCAAAATACTTACATCGATTCTTCAGCGGTAATTGAAACACCAGCTTTAATTGGCGACAATTGTCGAATTGGGAATAGAGTACACATCGAAGCCGGAACCGTTATCGGAGATAACGTTACTATCGGTGCTGATGCCAATTTGAAGCGTCCAATTATCTGGAATGGAGCAATCGTTGGTGATGAAGCTCAATTAAGTGCCTGCGTAATTTCTCGTGGTACTCGTGTAGACCGTCGCGCTCATGTACTGGAAGCTGCGGTAGTTGGTTCACTTTCCACTGTGGGAGAAGAAGCTCAAATTAGCCCCGGTGTGCGGGTATGGCCGAGTAAAAAAATTGAGTCGGGTGCAATTCTAAATATCAACTTGATTTGGGGTAACACCGCTCAACGTAATTTATTTGGACAGCGCGGCGTTCAAGGATTAGCAAATATTGATGTTACTCCAGAATTTGCCGTTAAATTGGGTGCTGCTTACGGTTCTACTTTAAAACCAGGTTGCCAAGTTACGGTGTCTCGCGATCAGCGGAATATCTCCCGGATGGTAACTCGGTCATTGATTGCTGGTTTAATGTCTGTAGGCATCGAAATCCAAAACTTAGATGCAACAGCTTTACCAATTGCCCGTACCATCATCCCGAATATGGGTGTAGCTGGCGGTATTCACGTCCGCATTCATCCTAATCGTCCCGACTATATCCTGATTGAATTTCTCGATGCTAAGGGAATCAATATTCCTAAAGCCAAAGAGAAGAAAATCGAAGGGGCATATTTTAAAGAAGATATGCGACGGGTACAAATTCATGAAATTGGTAATGTTGCCTATCCCAGCCAATTAGATGACCGTTACTGCAACGCTTTTGAAAATCTCCTCAATATCGATACCATCCGTCACAGTCGGGCAAAAGTGGTGATTGATTACGTTTATGGAGTCTCTGGGGCTGTATTACCGCAGATGTTGGATAAATTTGGTGCTGATGCGGTGGTACTTAATGCTAGTTTAAATAAAATTGCCAGTTCCGAAACTGATTTGGAAGCTTTGCTCACCCAATTAGGTCATGTAGTAGAAGCACTCAAAGCCAACTTTGGGGTACAAGTCACCGCCAACGGCGAACAATTGGTACTAGTTGATGAATCCGGTATCCCGATTCGAGGAGAAATACTTACTGCTCTGATGGTGGACATGATGTTAACTGCTAACCCCAGGGGAAGCGTAGTAGTACCAGTTCATTCTTCCTCAGCTGTGGAACAAATTGCTCGTCGTCATGACGGTAAAGTTATTCGCACCAAAGCAAATCCCACAGCCTTAATGGAAGCTTGTCAACAGAATCCTAATGTCGTTTTAGGTGGTAGTGGTGACACGGGCTTTATTGTTCCAGAACTGCATCCCGGATTTGATGCAATGTTCTGTATTGCCAAAATAATTGAAATGCTGACAATTCAAGAACGTTCTCTTACCACAGTGCGTTCCGAATTACCCCGCGTAATTCACAAAACTTATACAACCCGCTGTCCTTGGACAGTCAAAGGTGCATTAATGCGACACTTGGTAGAAACTCACCCCCCAGAACAACTGGAATTAATTGATGGGGTAAAAATTTGTCAACCTTATGATGATAGCTGGGTACTAGTTCTACCAGATGCAAGTGAACCATTAGTCCATTTATACGTTAACAGTAACGATCGCGAATGGGCAGACGAATCCTTAAGAACATACCGCGCTCGTGTTCAAGAGTTTGTTGAAACCGAGCAAGAGCAGGTGGTGGAGGTTAGTTGACAGTTGACAGTTGACAGTTGACAGTTGACAGTTGACAGTTGATGGTTGATGGTTGACAGTTGACAGTTGACAGTTGATGGTTGACAGTTGACAGTTGACAGTTGACAGTTGATGGTTGACAGTTGATAGTTGACAGTTGACAGTTGACAGTTGACAGTTGATGGTTGATGGTTGATGGTTGTTACTAAAAATTGATCTTTAAACTTTAACCTTAAACCTTTAACCTTTGACCTTAAACCTTTTGCCTTTAACCTTATTCAAATGGTAAAGATAGGTAATTAGTTTTAGGAGATATGGCTAAGTCGGTTTCTGGATCGAAAAAGTGAATTTTCTCTGGATTTAGGGATAACCATACTTTCTCTCCCCTATTTACCAATTTTTCTGGTGGTAATCTTACTTGTAGTGAATCTGTTGTTAAATATTCTTTTTGAAAGCTTGTTTCAATCAGTTTGACTGCTAGATAACTATCGTTGCCGAGATTTTCTATCCATTCTACTTGTGCTGGTAAATTCTTAGTCGCAGGTAAACTTAAATTCCAGTGTTCCGGACGAACTCCTAATATCAGGGTTCGTCCGTTATATTTTCGTAAGGCGCTACTCCAGGTTTCTGATAAAGTTAAGCGGAAATCGCCTTTAGTAATCAAACAAGGTGACTGAAATTTGACTGTAATAAAATTCATTGGTGGTGAACCGATAAATTCTGCTACAAAACGATTTGCGGGATGATTATAAATTTCTAATGGGGGAGCAACCTGAATTATTTCACCGCGATCGAGAATTGCTACGCGATCGCCCATTGTCATTGCTTCTGTTTGGTCGTGAGTAACGTAAATTGTAGTTATACCTAGTTGACGTTGCAAGTTGACTATCTGGGCGCGGGTTTGCGTCCGTAATTTTGCATCCAAGTTGGAAAGCGGCTCATCCATTAAAAATACTTGAGGATTACGAGCAATAGCACGTCCTAATGCGACTCGTTGTCTTTGTCCCCCAGATAATTCCTTGGGATATCTATTTAACAACTCTTCAATTTGCAATAATTGCGCTACACTACTTACTTTCTCGTTGACTAAGTTTTCTCGATCGGAAACGTATCGCAAACCTTTTGGTAACTTTCTGGTCGCTGCTACCAGTAAATTTACTGCTATTTGGGATAATTTCCCTTGCTCTGTTTCTGCACTATTTGCTTGCAATCTCAATCCAAAAGCGATGTTGTCATACACCGTCATGTGAGGATAAAGAGCGTAATTTTGAAACACCATTGCAATGTTTCTTTGAGAAGCAGGAAGGTAGTTTACAAGACGATTTCCTACTGAAATGTTACCTCCCGTAACATCCTCTAAACCTGCAATTAACCGCAACAAGGTGGTTTTTCCACAGCCAGAAGGTCCCACCATTACCATAAATTCGCCATCTTTGACGGTGAGATTAATTCGCCGCAGTACATTCACACTTTCGCTACGATGAGCGCCCTTAGAAGCAACATTTTCAACTTTGCGATTAGGAAAACTCTTGTAAACGTTTTCTAAAATAACTTGCGCCACGAGTCCTGACCATAGCGATACTTTTTAATTATTGACACTGAATTTTCGCTGAATAAAACCGTTTGCGCTAATAATACAACTTAGATTTGGGAAAAGAAAGTAAATAGACTTACATTAAGTATTATTGCCATATTTAAATCTGATGAAATACTCAGTAATATCACTGTTGTTAGATATTTACAAGTATGAATTTAATTTAAATCAAATTTGATTCAATTGTATTTACTGAAGCTTTCTTTATCGATCTTTTACACCGAAAATATATATGTAAATTTTAGATTGTCGGTGTCAGTGATTTCACTAAAGTTAGGCTGTGATATCGGTCAACAAAGATTTAAGGGTATCCGCGCAGACAAGTGATGTTGTGGAGACACTTTATATAATATATGTATATTACGAAAGAAATCGTCAAGTATAAAGGCTACGTAATACAGCCATATTATCATTCTCATGAAGCATTAGATAAACGATGGGGATATCGAGTATGGAAAGGTTATGAATTGATGTGCGTTGATGAAATTGGGTGTAAATCGTTTCCAGAAGCTATAAAGATTGCAATCGAGGAAATTGAAAAAGGTTCCCTGTGCCAATTTTGTTCCTTATAGTGGTACACTAGTACTGAAAGCAGAATCAGTAGTCAAGGAAAGTTGCCGAACGATTAATTATAAATGTTCGTAACTTTCCCTTGGCTTTTATCATAGAAATAGGTTTGAAGTGAGAAACTAATTTTTGATTTAATTAACAAAGTTTGAAAAACAAGCAAAAATTTAACATAACATAAATGGAATTGATTGCAGCAAGTAGAATTTAATTTTTTGATTTTTTAATTGCTTGTTGGCGACTGACCAATATTTAATTGTAGATATTTAGGAGGATTAAATGAACAGTTGCGTATTGATGGCAGAAATTATTCAAGAGCCCGAATTGCGTTATACAGCAGACAATCAATTAGAGATTACGGAAATGCTGGTACAGTTTGGGGGATTGCGAGAAAATGACCCACCAGCTAATTTAAAAGTAGTGGGTTGGGGTAACTTAGCCAAAGAAATTCAACAAAACTATCATATTGGCGATCGCGTGATTTTGATTGGACGTTTGAACATGAATACAATTGAACGTCCGGAAGGTTTCAAAGAGAAGCGTGCTGAAATGACGGTTCAGCAAATTCAGCATCTGGGAACAGGTTTTGAGATGAATTCTACGGGAAATAATTCTTTATCGGGTGAGTTTCCCATCAATGGGATGCAAACACAACCAACTCAAACAATTCCTATTAGCACTCCCCAAGTATCTCCTGTAGCTGCAACCACTCCACCGAGAAATAAAGTTAATACCCCACCGCCCCAGAATATTCAGCCGCAACCGGCACCTAGTACTTATCGAGCAAAGGTAGAAGAAGAAATTCCTGAAGATGAAATACCGTTTTAGGTATTGTGTTATGTAGAGACGTTGCATTGCAACGTCTTTAATTTTTAATGGCATCACAAACAATTTTACGTTGTTGGCTTTACGTAAATTTTCCAAACAAACACAAGACAAATATTCGTTACATTTGTTACCGTATCTATTGCAACATTTGTTATAAACTATCTATAATATTCAACCTAGGGAAAAGGGAAGAGGGAAGAGGGAATAGGGAAGAGGGAATAGGGAAATGTTCTAACAATTGTGACTACCGCTATAGAAATAGAAAAATTAAAACATTAAAAAATTAAAACATTAAAAATCACTCAATATTACTGACAAATTCCCAGCTGCTGTTAAAATCCAGTTAAATTAAAGTTAAGAATCTACCCCGACTTCCATGAGAGAAACAGTCTTAGATGTTCGCAATTTGCAAGTTGAATTTTCCGATGATGGTAATGTTGTCAAAGCAGTAAACGGAATCTCTTTTCAATTGCATAGAGGAGAGACTTTGGGAATAGTTGGGGAGTCGGGGAGCGGTAAATCTGTGACATCCTTGGCTGTGATGGGTTTGTTGCAGAATCCTGGTAAAATTAGTGGCGGTGAAATTTGGTTTCGTCCTCAAGAAAACGGTGAAGCGCTGAATTTAGTGAATTTACCAGCAAAAGAGCTACAGCTTTACCGGGGTGGCGATATTGCGATGATTTTTCAAGAACCGATGACTTCACTCAATCCAGTTTATAACATTGGGTTTCAGCTAACAGAAGCAATTTTACGACATCAGAATATTTCTCAAACAGAAGCACGTCAAAAAGCAATTGATAGTTTGCAAGAAGTAAAGCTGCTTCCTAATGACGAGCAAATTCGTGAGAGTTTAATTAAAACATCGCCGAAATTAATAGACGAAAAACAGCTTCCACGGTTAGTTCAACAACATAAACAAGCAATATTAGAACGTTTTCCCCATCAACTTTCGGGGGGGCAGTTACAAAGGGTGATGATTGCAATGGCAATTTCGTGTAACCCATTGCTGCTAATTGCTGACGAACCCACAACTGCTTTGGATGTGACGGTACAAGCGACAATTTTAGATTTGCTCGCAGAATTGCAGCGACAGCGCAATATGGCGATGATTTTTATTACCCACGATTTGGGATTAATTGCGGAAATTGCGGATAAAGTCGCCGTAATGTATAAAGGAAAAATCGTCGAACAAGGTGACGCATCACAAATATTTACAAATCCCCAACATCCTTATACCAAAGGTTTGCTTGCTTGCCGTCCAACTTTAGATCGTCATCCTCAAAAATTGCTGACAGTTTCCGATTACATGAATGTAGAAGAAACACCCACAGGGGACATAGTAATAAAAGAACAGCAACCAACACAACCACCAGAAGTAACTAACGAGGAAATTGCTCAAAGATTAGCAACATTAGAAAAACAACAGCCACTTTTACAAATCCGTAACTTGAAAGTCGGTTATCCCATCAAGGGAATGTTTGGTGGTACTAAACGTCATTTTATGGCAGTAGATAACGTTTCCTTTGAGGTTAAACAAGGGGAAACCTTGGGATTGGTGGGAGAATCGGGTTGCGGTAAAACCACCCTTGGTAGAAGTTTACTGCGATTAGTTGAACCTTTGAGCGGTCAAATAATTTTTGAAGGCAGAGATATTACCAAGCTCAAAGGAAAAGCATTACAAAAACTGCGTCGAGAAATGCAAATCGTCTTCCAAAATCCTTTTAGTGCGTTAGACTCGCGGATGAAGGTAGGAGAAGCGGTGATGGAACCCTTGGTAATTCATTCTATTGGTAAGAATAAGAAAGAACGACAGCAACGGGCAGTATATTTATTAGAAAGAGTCGGATTGAGTGGTGATGCAATGAACCGTTATCCACACCAATTTTCTGGAGGTCAACGTCAACGGGTTTGTATTGCACGTTCTTTAGCTTTGAATCCTAAGTTTATCATTTGTGATGAGTCGGTTTCTGCTTTAGATGTATCGGTACAAGCGCAAGTATTAAATCTGCTTAAAGAATTGCAAGATGAGTTTGGTTTAACTTATATTTTTATTTCTCACGATTTAAGCGTTGTCAAATTTATCAGCGACAGAATTTTAGTGATGAATCGTGGTGAAATAGTCGAAAGTGGGAATGCACAACAAATTTACCGCGAGCCAAAACAAGAGTATACTCAAAAATTGATTGCATCTATTCCCACAGGTAGCCCTGAAAGGATGCGAAATCAACAATCTGTGAATAAATAAAAAACAAATTCTGGGTTAAAACCGTTAGGATTAGAGAATAACCTGAATTAAGTTAATTAAGTTAAAATAAGTCTTTAAATTTGAAGTTGAGTTGCTTATGTCACGTTCTCGCTTTGCTTCCCCTCGTTTACGTTACCTTAAAGCTCGGTTATCGGTTTTAACCCGTCCGAGTTTTCTAGTTGCAGCGGTTTTTTTAGCTGCGATGGGATTTGTAATTAGAGAATATTGGACGAATCCAGACTTTTTAAAATTTGCTCAAAATCAAACAGCATCTTCACCAACATTATCAAATCAATCTTCGCTGTCGGAAGAAGATAGAGCTATTGCTGCTGATATCGATAATTTATCAATTCTTGATTACGACCAAAAAAAATCTCAGATACCGATAATTACAAATATTCCAGATAGTAATAAATTAAAAAAACAAAACGAAGAACAATTAAATAAAATATTAGAGTTAGCTCAAAAAAATCAAGCCGCAAATGAAATTAAACCAAGTACAACATCAGAAGCCAATAATAGTAATAATTCATTAACATTGTCGCAAAACCCTTTTATATCTCAAGCTGAAAATTTATTAAAATTTAATTTTGGTAGTAACGAACAGGCTGGAAATCCTAATAACTTATCTAATAATTTATCTCCATTTTCTTCCGGTTTACAAACTCCTCAAAACTCATTTAATTTGGGTACAAATAATGATAATTCAGCAAGTCAAAATCAGAATGGACTTTCAGAAAGTGCTTTAAAAACAGCAATAAATCAGTCAAATAATCAAAATCAAGATAATTCAAAAACAACTTTAAGTAATACTTCTAATACTTCAAACAATCCTTCAACTAATACAAATAATTTTGGTCAATTACCGCTAAATAATAATAATAATAATAGCTCAACCATCCCAGCGTCATCTATCAATCAACAATTACGGCAAAACGGAACTAGTCCTCTGGTTGATACTACTATTTTTAATCAACCTTTAAATAATCAACAACAAAATCCATATAGTACATATAATAATTTCAATCAATCTGGGTTAAATAATCAAATACAAAACCCTAATAACAATTTTAATAATCAATTACCTGTAACGAATTATAATCAACAAAATTCAAATTTTAATAATCAATTACCTGCAACGAATTATAATCAACAAAATTCAATTTTTAATAATCAAACTTTCAATAATCAAATACAAAATCCCTATAGCAACTTTAATAGTAATCAATTACCGACAAATAACTACAATCAACCAAATTTTAATAATCAAAGTTTAAATAATCAAGTACAAAATCCTTATAACAACTTTAATAACACTCCCATAACAGGTAATAGATATAGTCCAGAAATACAGCAAAGAGTTAACAATATCTATAATAGATTGAATAATAGAGATAACCCAACAGTTAATCCTAATATTTATAATTCACCAATTAACAGCGGAAATACAAATTTTCAACAACCCAACACACAACAGTTTAATTCTCCTTACTCAATTCAAACTCCCCTACAATATCCGAATAGTGGGTACTAAATTTGTCAACTTAGCTGATTAGATAAAATTTGTCCACTATCCAGATGTAGAGAATTAAACCACTCCCTAGGAATAAAATTTTATTTTTACCTAGTATAAAAATCCTTACACAAAGAATATTACAAAAAATTACGATTAATGTAATAATATTAATTCTTAATTAATTCTGCATTATTTTCTGTTTTTATCTCATGTCGCAAATCATCTGGATAGCCAGACACGCTAATCGTCTCGACTTTGTAAACCCCGAATGGTTTTTAACAGCCGAAAGACGTTATGATCCACCGCTGTCAGATGATGGTATGGTACAAGCGCAACAATTAGCAAACCGTCTCAAAAAAGAAAACATTACTCATATTTTCGCTTCCCCATTTTTACGCACCGTACAAACAGCAGCTATAATTGCATCGGTTCTAGATTTATCAATCAAGCTAGAAACGGGATTGAGTGAATGGTTAAATCCCGATTGGATGACTGAAGAACCAAAAAGACTTTCAACCCGAAAATTAGCTCAGTTATATCCTCAAATTGACGTAAGTTACACACCACAAATAGCAGTCAATTATCCCGAAACTCGCGAAAAAATGCGCCAACGTTCCGCGCAAACTGCTAGATGTATAGCAAGGGAATATTCTCCCCAAGATATTCTATTAGTCGGACATG
The DNA here is from genome assembly GCA_015272215.1 of Rivularia sp. T60_A2020_040. GTDB lineage: Bacteria > Cyanobacteriota > Cyanobacteriia > Cyanobacteriales > Nostocaceae > Rivularia. Next base: position 119,846 of record JACYMD010000071.1, read on the forward strand.
GTGCATCAGTACTAGGTGCAGCCATGGGTTTAGTCGGAGATATTGCCATCGCAGAAGTTAAAGCATCTTTGTGTAGCTTAGTAAAAGTTGTCCGTCAAGAGCCAAAATGGTTATTGGAGTTAAAAGGAGATACTTCTCATTTGACAAAAGTTGAAGAAATGGTGAGGTTTAATTGAGGTTAAAGGTCAAAAGTCAAAGGTTAAAGGTCAAAAGTCAACTTTTAGTAATAACCATCAACCAACAACTAACAACCAACAACTAACAACCATCAACTAACAACCATCAACTAACAACTAACATTTAAATTATGACATTATTATTAGCGGGAGATATCGGCGGCACAAAGACTATTCTGCGCTTAGTTGAAGCCTCAGATAAGCCTGTATTACGTACTTTGCATGAAGAGCGCTATTCTAGTAAAGATTTTCCGGATTTAGTGCCGATAGTCAAGCAGTTTTTAGCCTTCTGTGATACACCGACACCACAAAAAGCTTGTTTTGCGATCGCAGGTCCTGTTGTCAATAATACAGCTAAATTGACAAATCTGGCTTGGTTTCTCGATACTTCCCGTTTACAAGAACAATTAGGTATTGCTCAGGTTACTTTAATCAACGATTTCGCTGCCGTTGGCTATGGTATTTTGGGTTTAGAAACAGAAGATATATTCACCTTGCAGCAAGGTAAACCGAATCCCGAAGCTCCTATTGGTATTATTGGTGCGGGTACTGGTTTGGGACAAGGTTTTCTAATTAAAACTGGAAGTGCTTATCAAGTGTTTCCTTCAGAAGGGGGACATTCTGATTTTGCTCCTCGTACCGAATTGGAATTTCAACTGTTGAAATATCTGCTTGATAAACACGATATTCAACGGGTATCGGTAGAAAGAGTAGTTTCCGGCATGGGAATAGTCTCAATTTACCAATTTTTACGAGATCGAAAAATTGCCGCAGAATCACCAGAAGTTGCTCAAGCTGTGAGAACATGGGAACGAGAAGCAGGACAAGAAAAAACTGTAGATCCTGGTGCTGCAATTGGTACGGCTGCTGTGGAAAAACGCGATCGTCTTTCTGAACAAACTATGCAGTTATTTGTGGAAGCATACGGTGCGGAAGCGGGAAATCTGGCTCTGAAACTCTTACCTTATGGTGGTTTGTATATTGCTGGTGGAATCGGACCTAAAATCCTTCCTTTAATCAAAAACGGCAGTTTTTTATTGAATTTCAGTAGCAAAGGTAGAATGCGAAGCATCCTGCAAGACATTCCTGTACATTTAATTCTTAACTCTCAAGTTGGTTTAATAGGTGCTGCAATTAGTGCTTCTAGGTTATAACGGGAGCGAACAAGTTAAGTAATATCAGCATCTTATTAAGCAACAACTATGACAAAAAAAGCTTTTTTACCCATAATTGCCGCTGGTTTGATACTCAGCAGCCTTACAGCAGTGGAAGTCGGAATCCAGCAAACAACTGTAGCTCAAGCAACAAAGTCACAATGGAAAGTATTTAATTCCCCAGATGGTAGCTTTAAGGTATTAATGCCGGGAATGCCCAAAGCAATGAGCGAAACCAAAAAAACCTTTATGGGAGAGATTAATTTAAACATCTTTCTCGCTCAACCTGCTAAACAGCAAGTAGCTTATGTCGTCGCATACAATGACTTTCCCCATAGTTATGGTGATATGGCAAACCCCGAAGTAGTGTTGAACAATGCGCGGGATATGGCTTTGAAAACAACGCAGTCGAAATTAATCAGTCAGCAAGATATCCGTAGTTCCAACAATCAGCCTGGTAAAGAAATTGAATACGTAAATTCTGCTGGTAAAATCACTAGAAACCGGATGTTTTTTGCTGAAGGGCGTTTATATCAAGCGATGGTGATTACCACCAAGGAGCAGGAAAAGTATCTGAGTAAAAGTATTAGAGGGTATTTGAATTCTTTTCAAGTGGTGTTGAGGAAATAGGTTAGTGGACAGTTGACAGTGGACAGTTGACAGTGGTTATTAGAACAACCATCAACCAACAACTAACAACTATCAACTAACAACTATCTCTTTAACTATTTTCAAAGTACACAAACTTGTATCCGCACAATTACTGATGAATCCGCCCATTGATTGTATCTGTTGCAGATATTCTAAAGCTGCTGGGGTAATGATTTCTCCGGGCATTAATACGGGAATTCCCGGAGGATAGGGACAGACAATTTCGGCACAAGTACGGTTGATTGTTTCTTTGATGGGTAAAGTTTCTGTATCAGCGAAGAATGCTTGACGTGGCGATCGCGGTAAAATATCAAGGTGGTTTCGATTCTCAAAAATAACCTCACCCCCTCTGTCTGCTAAGGTGAGGTTTTTAATATTTTTACTATATTGTTTCGCTAGGTTGGTAAAGGCTTTGACTAATTGCTCTATATCCGCTGCGGTATTCCCTAAGCTGATAATAAATGTCAGATGTTGTAGTGAAGCAAATTCGGGGGTAACGTTGAATTGTTCGTCTAAAATTTCTTCTGCTTCAAACCCTGTTATTCCTAATTGAGAAACTGTTACGGTTAAACGGGTTTTATCTAAATTCAAATTTCGTGGTAGTGCGAGCATCTTGCTCGCTTGAGGAATTCCCACAGAGGAAGATGCTCCTGGTACTTGGGGAAAATCAAAAACTGATAATCCGGGTATTTGACTAATTTTATTTCTGGCTCCATCTGCGAGTTGTAAAGTATAGGTAAGTAATTCTTTACCGTGGATTGCTATTTGTTGTCTGGCTGCATCTAGGGAAGCTAGGAGTAAATAACTCGGACTACTCGACTCTAAGAGTTGTAAGGCTTGATCAACACGGTTAATATTTATTCTATTGCCTTGGAGGTGCAGCATTGATGCTTGAGTAATGGCACCGAGGGTTTTATGGATAGATTGTACGGTTAAATCAGCACCTGCGGCTAATGCGGGGATGGGTAATTCGGGATGGAATGCGAAATGTGCGCCGTGGGCTTCGTCTACTAATAAGGGAATATTATATGCATGGGTGATTTTGGCAATTTCTCTAATATCTCCACATACTCCGTAATATGTCGGATAAACCATGATTACAGCTTTGGTATCGGGATGTTTTTCTAATGCTGCCTGCAAGCTTTGGGGGGTAATACTGTGGGCAATATCTAAAATTGAATCATATTCGGGATTGATAAAAATGGGGATTGCACCGGAGAGGATTAAACCTGATATTGCTGAAAGATGAACGTTGCGGGGCAGGATGATTTTATCACCGTCATTGCAAGTTGCCAAAATTGCCGCTTCTATTCCGCAAGTGGAACCATTGACAAGAAACCAAGTTTGTGATGCACCAAAGGCTTGGGCTGCTAGTTGTTGCGCTTGTAGGATAACTCCATCTGGTGTAAACAAATTATCTAATTCGGTCAATTCGGTTAAATCGGCGCGAAATACAGCTTTACCAAAAGTTTTGGCGAGTTTTATTGAAATTCCTTTACCTTGCTTGTGTCCGGGCGTATAGAAGGGGCTGTGAGGACGTTTAGCGTTGGTTGTAACTGCGTCGAGTAAAGGTGTTTGGTTTTGATTGAGCATATATTTAAGATTAGAGGTAGAAGGTAGAATAAATCCTAACTCCTAACTCCGGTGGTACTCACTCCTAACTCCTTTTCCCAATGCCCTTCGGTTCAATACCCAAATATAATTGAAACAAATTGCTGTTGGATTTAAGATAACCTGTGAGTTATAAATCTAAAATCTAAAATCTAAAATCCAAAATGCTAAGAGCCGGGATTGTCGGACTGCCGAATGTGGGAAAATCTACTTTATTCAATGCTGTGGTGGCTAATGCTAAGGCTGAAGCTGCGAATTTTCCTTTTTGTACCATTGAACCGAATGTCGGTATTGTGTCGGTACCGGATGAACGTTTAGAAGTTTTAGCGAAGATTTCTTCCGCTAAGCAAATTGTTCCAGCACGAGTGGAGTTTGTGGATATTGCTGGTTTGGTAAAAGGTGCTAGTAAGGGTGAAGGATTGGGAAACCAGTTTTTGTCCAATATTCGGGAAACTGACGCGATCGTTCATGTGGTACGTTGTTTTGAAGATGATGATGTAATTCATGTTTCTGGTTCGGTGGGACCTGCTAGAGATATTGAAGTAATTAATTTGGAGTTAATTTTAGCAGATTTAACCCAAGTTGAGCGTCGGATGGATCGAACTCGCAAACAAGCGCGAGCGAATAAAGAAGCTCAATATGAAATGTCGGTGTTGGAAAAGGTTGCAGCTGAGTTAAATGAAGGTAAATCGGTTCGTCAAATTGAGTTAAGTGAAGAAGAAGCGGAATTAATTAAGCCTTTGACTCTGTTAAGTGCAAAGAAGATTATTTACGCTGCAAATGTTTCCGAAGATGATTTGGCAACTGGGAATAAATATGTGGAAGAAGTGCGAGAAATTGCCGCGCAAGAAAATGCTCAGGTAGTGATAGTTTCCGCACAAGTAGAATCGGAATTAGTGGAATTATCGGAAGAAGAAAGAAGTGATTTTCTGGAATCTTTAGGTGTCAAAGAAGGTGGTTTGAAATCCTTGATTCGCGCTACTTATGATTTATTAGGTTTGCGGACTTATTTTACATCAGGTGAAAAAGAAACTCGTGCTTGGACAATTAAAGCTGGAATGTCAGCACCGCAAGCAGCAGGTGTAATTCATAGCGATTTTGAAAAAGGATTTATTCGTGCAGAAACTGTTAGTTACAATGATTTAGTTTCCTCTGGTTCCCTTGGTGCTGCAAAAGAAAAAGGTTTAGTTCGTGCTGAAGGAAAAAATTATATTGTTAAAGAAGGTGATGTCATGTTATTCCTAACTAATTAATATGAGTTTGTAAATATGATTTTGTAGCAAGCTATTTATCGCTTTTTGTAAGGAATAAATTCCTGACTACAAACTAAATATTTTATCTTGTAAGGTGTGTGACGCTGCGATAAATATTGATTGTGGTTATAAGTCGTGGAGTAAGAAGTTGGGTTTTTATGACTACTTTCTGGTGTTACCGATAGAATATCTAAAAAACCCGACTTCTACGATTTTTTTCCTACTCCCTATTCACTACTTCCTATTTTCCTATGAAAACCTACGATATTATTATTATCGGTGCTGGAATTGCTGGTGCTGCACTTAGTTATGAATTAGTCACAAAAGGCTTTTCGGTACTGTTATTAGAACAACACACTACGCCGGAAAATGCTACTCGCTATAGTTACGGTGGTTTGGCTTTTTGGAGCGCTACAAATCCTTTAACTCGTCAATTATGTAATGAATCAAAACAGCTTTATCAAAGATTATCTCAAGAATTAAATAGTGATATTCAATTTCGCGAATTAGATTTATTATTAACCATTCCTCAAGATAGTAATCCAGAAGAAATTGCTGCATCTTACCAAGATTTTGCAACACCTCCACAATTACTCAATATTAATCAAGCTTGTGAATTGGAACCTTTATTAAATAGAGCAGCAATATCTGGTGCTTTAACTGTAAAACACGGACATATTCATCCAGAAAAAACAACACAAGCTTATATCAAAGCATTTTTGCTGGCTGGGGGTAAAATGCAAATTAGCCAAGTTTTAGAGATAGAGCAAAATAATTTATCAGTTAAAACAAATACCGATACATTTAGTTGTAAAAATATTGTTGTTTGTGCGGGTGGATTTAGCAGACAGTTACTTCAAACATCTGGTATTCCCATTCAACTGTATTTTACCCATGCGGAAATAATCGAAACTGCACCCGTAGATTTACATTTACATACATTAATTATGCCAGCAAAACTTCAACGTTCTCAATTAGAAGCTGACTCTACTAAAGATGATAAATTATGGCATGAAAGTAATCATCAACTTGGTTGGATTTTAGACGTAGGTGCAGTTCAATTTCAAGATGGTAGTTTACGCTTAGGACAAATTAGCTATATTCATCCAAATCCTGATGCTGATGTAGATTCTAGAAAAAGTGAAGCCCTATTACGAGAAAATATCGGTAACTTCTTACCTAAATTAGAAAATATATCGGGAAAATGGAATCATTGTTTAGTAACTTTTAGTAAAGATAACTTACCTTTGATTGGTATTGTTCCTCAAAATAATCATCATCATCATATTCATATTTTTTCTGGCTTCAGTAATCCTTTAGTAATTATTCCACCATTAGCGCGACGTTTTGCGAATTATTTGGCTGGCAATGAAGATGATATTATTTGTCAATTTTCTCCACAACGTTTTAACAGTTAAATTCCTAATACTTCCCTTGACTTTTCTAAAATTGCTTTGGGACGAAAAGGTTTAGTTATATACAAATCAGCACCAACTTCTAAGCCTTTTTCTTTATCATTTTCTTGCCCTTTAGCTGTCAAAATAATAATATAAATATCTGGAATTTGTAATTCTTTTTTTACAGTTCTACATACATCTAAACCATTCATTTTCGGCATCATAACATCTAGAAAAACTAAATCAGGTTTCTGATTTTCGATGATTTCTAAAGCTTCTTGTCCATTTTCTGCAATAAGTAATTCAACACCTTCATCTTCTAGTTTTTCTAATATTTGTTCCATTAAAATGCGAATATTTGCTTCGTCATCGACAATTAAAATTTTCTTTTCCATAAATACCTGTTATTTTGATTTATTTAAACTATGATATCGAGTCCGAATTATTACTTCTTTCCCAGCAGAAGATTACTGATTTTAAAAACCGCAGAGTACGCAGAGTACACAAAGGAAAGAGGTGAAAAGAGATGAACCGCACCCTATGAGTGAAAGGTAATCTTAAAGAGGAATCGGAGTAGCTCTTATGCTCTATTTCCTTTTTTATTATTCATAATTATTTAACCGAAAATGATATGATTATAAAATCTAAAATTATGATTTTTCAGTATCACCTAATAAAATAAAAAATAAATTTTCTAAACCTTTTTCAAATCGCAATGTTTTGACTAAATCGTGTTCTTGTGACAAAACGGAATCAACAATAATCATATCAGGTTTGAGAGATAAAGCCTTTTCTATGCACTCTTCACCATTAGATGCTTCTACAACATTATAACCTTGGGTTTTGAGAATTTGAGATAAAGTTAATAAAGTTGAAGCAGTCGTATCTACTACTAAAACTTTTTTAGCTGATGTACCTTGAGATAGTAATAAGCCAATTTCTTTCATTAATTTATTGTTATCAATTGGTTTGGTCATATATCTATCAATACCCAATCGATATCCTCTTTCTTTATCTTCAAATATAGATAACATAATGATGGGAATATCCATTTTAGTGGGGTCATTTTTAATAATTGCAGCGGTATCAAAGCCATTAATTTGAGGCATCATGACATCAAGTATAATTAAATCTGGTTTATCAGCTTTAATTTGATAAATTGCATCTAAACCATCTGTAGCTTCTCTAACTGCATAACCTTGATTTTGTAAGGATTGTCTGAGTAATTCACGAATATTTGCATCGTCATCAACTACTAAAATAGTTTTCTGACGGTCATAAGTCAGATTATTATTAGTAGAATGTTCCTGTAACTGTTGGACAATAGTATTTAAATTGACAATCTGCTCAAACTTGTTAGTGACATTAACTTGAATTGGGATAGAAAATGCAAAAGTACTGCCTTTACCTAATTCACTTTCTACCCAGATATTACCACCATAATGTTCAATAATTTGTTTGCAAATTGGTAATCCTAAACCTGTACCTTGGGGTTTGTCGGTGAGGGTTTCTCCTACTTGTTTGAATTTATCAAATACTTTTGTTTGGTCTTCTAATGCTATACCATTACCCGTATCAATTATACTGATCACAATATTGCTATTAATGAGTTTAGCAGTACAGGTAATAGAACCTTGATGAGTAAATTTAATCGCATTTGATATGAGATTAATTAAAACTTGTATCAAACGGTTTTCATCGCCAATAATTTGCGGTAATTCTGGTTCAATATCTGTTATTAACTCTAAATCTTTGGTTGTAAATAAAGCGGATATAGCAGCTAAGGAACGCTCAATTAATTTTTCAATACTTATTGCTTCTTGCTTCCAATCAAGCTTTCCTGCTTCCATTTTAGCAATATCTAGTACATCGTTGATTAAAGCAGTCAGACGCTCTGCTTCGGAGATAATAATATTAATATTGTCTTTGACTCTTCTGATAGTTTTGTTAATTTTGCGATTTTCCACAGGTAGAAAAGGAAAGACATCTTCTTCTAGCTTTTCTTGAATAATAGATGCAAATCCTAATACAGAAGTTAAAGGAGTTCGTAATTCGTGGGAAACTGTAGAAATAAAATCTGTTTTCATTGCATCAATTTCTTTTTCTTGAGTAATATCTCTGACGAGAATAACTGAACCGAAAGATTTACAATAAGACTCGTTACAATTAGTTTCTAAAATTGCGGTGACAGATGCTTTCGCAATTTGCTTTTCATTTAGTTGTAATTCTTTTGTAAAAACTGCTGTCGGGTTTTGCTGACTATTGTTTACCAATTCTATAACTTCAGGAAAAAATTCTTGACAGTAGATTCCTTTCATCTCTACATTTCCCAAACCAAACATTTTAGTAATAGCAGGATTATAGTTAATTATTTTACCGTTAATATCACTGACTAATAAACCATCTGCAAGGTTATCAATAATTGCGTTTAAATGTGCTGTATTTGCTGTTTGTTCTTTTAAAAGTTGCTTGACTCGATTAATTAGATGGTTAAAAGAAAATGCTAAAATACCAATTTCATCTTCTGTGGTAATCGGAACTTGCAAATCAAAATTTTCTGACTGTGTTACTTTTTTGGCAAATTGAGTTAGTTCAATAATCGGAGAGGATATTAACCAACTAATTTGTCTAGCTAATAAAATTTTTATAATAATAGATATAAAAATACTGCTAAAAATAATCCAGTTACGAAAGATGATTGCTTGATTTAAGTTTTTTTGTGCTTGTTTGGCTTGTTGATAGAAAATGTTGATTATTTCAGTCAAATTATCGGATATACCATCAAATTGAATTGCTAAATCACTATTAGTAAATTCTAAAAGGTTACTTTGAGCAGTAGTCATATTTTCTGTTGAATTTAAGTTAGTAACTTGAATTTTGTGTACTAGTTGTTTTAATGATTTTAAATAGTTTTCTGATGCTCCTTCATAGGATTGAATAAATTTTTCTAATGTTGATATTTCTTGTTGTGAATAATAATTTTGTTGTGCTTTAATCAATCTAATTTCCCCCCAACCTTTTTGAATAATTTCTAAATTTTTAATAATATGACTATACTCTTCCTGAAATTTTTCTGGCTGCTTACTCAAGGGAATAAGCTGTTGTTGATGGGTTCTTACCTGTAAAATTGCCGTTTGTAAACGATGAAGAGAATTAGTATTAATTAAAGCATATTCTTCTTGTTCCAAAGCTTGTTTTTCCAATTCATTTCCAATTATTACTCCTAAGAGGGTTCCGAATATAGAAATTCCAAAAGCTACAGCATATCCCAGGGATATTTTGCGATTTATTTGCAAATTTTTGAATAATTTGTAGTGTAAACTGTAGACAGATTTTGGGTTGAATAAACTATTTAATCTCATATTTTTGGTATTAATAAAATAACTTATTAATAGTTTTCCCATTAACTGTGTCAAAATAACAATAAAAACAAAAAAATATTGATATATTTCTTAATTTTGAGATAAATTCTCTTGATTTGGTTCAATCGGTATCTGAATACAAAATTCTGTTCCCTTCCCTAATTCTGATAGACATTTGATGATTCCACGATGTTTTTCTACGATAATTTGATAACTAATCGCCATACCCAAACCCGTTCCTTTACCAACTTCTTTTGTTGTAAAAAATGGGTCATATAGCTTTGTTTGAATATCTTCTGCAATTCCTGGACCATTATCTATAATGGAAATATTTACCCAGTTATTTTTAATTATTTGAGTGCGAATTAAAATCAAATTTCCCTTTTCTTGTAAAGCATCTATCGCGTTACTAATGATATTCATAAATACTTGATTTAACTGTCCTGCATAACAATTTACTAAAGGTATTTCACCATATTCTTTAACTATCTCGATGGATTTTTGTTTTTCATTTCCATCCAAACGATGACGTAAAATCAATAAAGTTCCATCAATACCTTCATGAATATCAACGGGTTTTATTTCTGCTTTATCAAGGTGAGAGAAAATCCCTAAAGAACGGACAATATCTTTAATTCTGTTAACTCCTACTTTCATAGAATTAAATAATTGTACAAAATCTTGCTTAATAAAATTAAAATTTATATCCTCAATTTTCTCTTCAATTTCTATTATTGGTTGCGGATAACTTTCTTGATATAGACTTATCAAATCAATTAAATCTTGAGCATAATTAAAGCCATAAGCAATATTACCTTTAATAAAATTGACTGGATTATTGATTTCGTGAGCAATTCCAGCTACCATTTGTCCCAAGCTAGACATTTTTTCACTGTGTACTAATTGAGCTTGGGTTTGCTGCAATTTATCTAAGGTTTGTTGTAACTCTTTAGCTTGTTTTTGAGCCGATTTCGCAGCATTTAAACTTTGTTCGTATAATAGCGCTTTTTCAATGGCGATCGCCGCCTGAACAGCAAAGATATTAAGGACTTTCAAATCTTCTGTGGTATAGTTAATTCTTGCTTGACTACCAACAGCAATCGCTGCAATTACTTCCTCTTTATTCTTCAAAGGAACGCAAATTAATGAACTAATTGGTTTATGATTTGTAGGGCATATTAAACTGTCACAAAGATTGTTGATTATCTCTCCTTTACCTCTTTGAATTATCTTACCTATAATACCTTCACCTAATGTTATGGGAAATTTAAAACAGCTAATATCACCAAATTTAAAAAGAGGTTGAAGTTGACAACTTTGAGGTTCTAATAATAAAAATACACCAATATTACATTCAATTATTGTGCTAATTCTTTCTAAGACTAATTGAGCAATTTGATTTAAATTTAAACTATTTGTAATTTGTGTAGATAGTTCATCAAATAAATCAATTTCTTCATATCTTTCTAATAACTCCTTCGCTAATGACTTTTTTTCCAACTCTTGTTTAATTAAAAAAGCAAGCAGTTGAGAAACTACTAAAGCTCTGGAATCACCAACTACCCACGCAAATATTTTATCGAATAATTCAACCGGATATTTTTCGATTAATTCCTTTTGATATTTACCGTGAATAACTTTGCCATCGCTATTCATGATATACAAAGGTGTTTTTTCGGTTGCAAAAATATTTTTTATCAGGTAATTAATATCTTTTTGATTTAAAAATTTTTCAACATTAATGCTACTCATCAGCTAACCACCTCAAAACTGGGAACACTAGAAAAAATTCAATTAATTATTTGTTTTACTTCCAACTCGGTTGCCACCTCTAATATCATTCAAACTTTCTAAGTTTAGAAAGCGAGAAAAAGAGGTGAAAATAAAAATAAAAATAAAAGAGTTTCATTTTTATCTCTTAACCTTGTTTTAGACAAAACAAAGATTTACTACATAAAAAGCTCTAATATTTAGGTTTCCCAAAATCTTCACAAAATCACCATAATTCCCCAAAAAATCATCCTGAAATCAAACAATAAGTATTTACTTATTTAAATATTTCTAATATTTAACGAATATATAATTAGACATTTGTCTAACTAAATTTATAGTTACCACATTCACAATTTCGGTATTCCCTACAATTATGTACGTTTACAACAGCTTTTAATAAAAATTTACATTTGGTTTTCAATATTTACTGATTCTCTAGATTTCATGTTTTTTGAATTCATCTTTGATGTGTCTATCGCGAGTTTAGATTGAGTCTTTATAAAAATAGTTAATTAACCGAATTATTTATTCTTTCCGAATCTAAAATATGTGCTGCTTCTTGTAAAAGTTCTTGTTGTTCTTTGTGAATTTCTTCTAATCTTGCGGAAATATCTTTTAATCTTTGTTGCTTATAATGAGAAGAGACTATTTTATAAGTAGTATTATCTTGTAATTTATATTCTAAAGTGTTAGTTAATGTTTTTGTATTTGTAAATTGGTTAGTTGCAAAATGACTAAATAATTTACTTAACCATAACCAACTATATTTAATTAAAGCTTGAAATAATTTTAAAGGAATTTGCAATATTGATAAGCTAATCGATTCAATCAAACGACCTATAACTTTGATTAAATTCCAGAAAATAGCTAAGCTAAATAAAACAATAATTAAACTAATAATAGGGTGATTTATTGACCAATTGAATAATGTAATAACTTTTAAAAATGCTGGATGTTGTTCAAACCAATCTGCTACTGAAGAGGTAACAACAGTTTGTACCGATAAAGGTTGTAAATTTTCTTGTAAATAAATCTTAGCTTGTTGTACTGTATCAGTAACTGTATTCATAGCATGATGGCTACTTTGAATTGCTGTTTGTTTCCAATCATCAGTAAATACAGTTTCTTTAGTTTGTCGTAAGCGTTGAATTATAGTTTCTGAAACGTTAATATTTAAACTATTTTTACTCATAACACATTTTAAAGTATTACTAATATCGTTATAAATCGGGTTTTTAAAAATTTATCTAGTCCTAAAGATAGTTATTCTAAAAACCCGACTTCTTTATCCAACTTGTGTAGTATCACTTTGAGAAGGATTTACCCAAAGTTTAGGTAATAATAATCCAGAATTTTCTTTATATTCTGTAAACTCAGGATAGCGAGATAAAGACTTATCTTTTCTAAGCATATTCGGAACGAAAAGAATCGCTGCAAATAATCCTAAAATTGCAAATGGTAGCCAATGTTGAACTAATAAAGCAAAACCAAAATAGATACAAATTTCTCCTAAATAATTAGTATTCCGACAGCGAGCAAAAAAACCTTCTGTGATTAATCCAGATTTGTATTTGAGAGTGTAATATTTCTGAGCATCGCTACTGTAGTGCAGGAATATTCCGATTATATTAATAGAAATTGCTGCTGCAATCAAAGGTGAAGAAGGAATCGAACCACTACTAATTAAAATAAATGGTGCTATCCAATATAAGCTAACTAGTATAAAAGTAAAAATTCCTGCAAGTGGTGAAACTTCTTGTTCCCATTGTTTATCTGGATAAATTCGATCTTTCAACAACCATAATATTCCATAAGTTCCGTGGAGTGCTAAATAAACCCAAGCACCAATAGTAAAATTTTGATAGATTACCATTAGTGCTAAAACAAATATAAATGTCGAACATTTATGTAAATTAATTGGGTATTTTACTTTCATATATTTAATCAAATGAATACAAATAGTTGAGATTACCAATTATAACCTAACTCAGTAATTTTATGAAAGTTTAGTCACTTATAATTACTTACTTATTCGTGAAATGTCCCATTTTTACGAGTAAAAACTATAGATTTTCCATCATCAGATGGTTTTGCAATTAAATCATTATCGGGATAATTTACAATATCATTCGGTGTTCTATCTCCCACTTCTAAATAAACTGCAACTTGATTAGAACGATTGATTAAATGATGTCCGTTAGCTTCATTAGCTGGAAATCCAGCAGCCATTCCCGCTGTTAAAATTTCTTCCCCAGCATCAGTAATTAATGTCAATTCACCTTCTAAAATATAAATAAATTCATCTTGATGTGAATGCCAATGTCTTAATGCAGAAGCGCTTCCAGGAGATAACTTAACTAGATTTACGCCAAAATTATTTAATTGAGCAAAATTTCCTAACCGTTGACGAAATCTTCCCGCTACTATCGATTTGAATTCCTCTGGGTAATTTGTACTTTGTTGAATTGGTACATCTTCAGGATTAATAATCATATTTATTTGGTAATTGGAGAGATATAAATTACTAATTACTAACTCCTAACTCCGGTGGTACTAACTTTTTAAATAATAATGCCATAAAATCCTTGCAGCGATCGCCCTCCAAGGTCGCCATTTTTCTGCTATAATTTCCATCTCATCAGGTGTGGGACGTGTTGGTAATTCTTTGAGCTTTTGATATGCAACAATTACTCCCAAATCACCTTTAGGAAACGCATCAGGACGTTGTAAACACATTAATAAGTATATATCCACCGTCCAATCACCAATACCTTTAATCCGCTTAAGTTGATTTCTAATAGTTATATCGTCAGCAAACGCTAATTCTTGCAAATTTAAATCGTGATTGAAAATTGCGATCGCTAATTCCCTGATGTAAACTATTTTTTGACGGCTAATTCCACAGACTTTTAACTGAATATCATCAAACCTAAGTAAATTCTCAGGTGTCAGCGGTACCACCGTTTCACACAAACGCTTCATAGTAGCACTTGCAGAACCCACCGAAACCTGTTGTCCTAAAATTGTCCGTACTAACCCCGAAAAACCCGGTTTTTCCTCCCATATTGGCGGATTACCCCATTTTTCGAGAATCCCCGCAAAATCTTCATCCCTCCTAGCAAGCTCCTTCAAACCAGTAATAAACCGTTCCTGAGTAAGTGCTTCTTGTATCATCTCTCTCTTCTTTCTTTCTCAGCGTACTCTGCGTACTCTGCGGTTAAATAAATCAAAAATATCCCAGCAAAACCACTAGTAATTTTTAATCGTAAAAATTGCTTATTTTCTCCATCAAACTGTTCTAAAATGCAACAGCAACTTTGGGAATGCTTTTTTTTACAACAAATCATATGAAACGTCGAGAAATCATCAAAAAAACTGCGATCGCAACCGCAACTGCTGCGACAATTGTTTCCTGTAGTAGTAATCAGGGACCTACGGTAGGCAAGAGTTTACCTAATGTCCGCTGGAGGATGGCAACTAGCTGGCCTCAATCTTTAATAATTTACAGCGGTCCGGAGACAATTGCCAAGCGTGTCAAGGAAATGACTGACGGACGTTTTATCATTACTCCTTCTACCGCTGGAGAATTAGCAGGTGCCACGGAAGTGCTTGATGCCGTACAAACAGGTTCGGTACAATGCGGACATACAGCAAGTTATTTTTACATCGGTAAAAACCCCGCTTTAGCCTTTGCAACTTCCGTACCTTTTGGTTTAACTGCACAGCAACAAAATGCTTGGCTTTACCACGGCGAGGGACAAAAAGCAATACAGGAAATTTATGATAATTTTAATATTATTTATTTTCCGGCTGGTAATAGTGGCACTCAAATGGGAGGATGGTTCAAGCGAGAAATTAAATCCCTTGGTGACTTGAAAGGGTTAAAAATGCGGATTCCCGGATTGGGTGGGAAAGTCATGTCCCGTTTAGGAGTTAACGTGCAGGTATTACCCGGAGGAGAGATTTATTTAGCCTTGGAAAGGGGTGCCATCGACGCAGCAGAATGGATTGGCCCTTATGATGATGAGAAACTAGGTTTAAACAAAGCCGCGCAATTTTATTATTATCCCGGTTGGTGGGAACCCGGTTCCAGTTTAGACGTATTAGTTAACCGTAACGCTTGGCAAAAATTACCAGAAGAATACAAGCAAATCTTCCAAACTGCCGCTTATGAAGCAAATATGGATATGTTAGCAAGATATGAAGCTTTGAATGGGCAAGCATTAACCGAGTTAACCAAGAGCGGTACAAAATTAGTTGCTTACAGCGACGATATATTACAAGCAGCACAAAAAGCCAGCATTGAAGAATTAGCAGAAAGTGCTAGTAAAGATGCAAGTTTTAAGAAAGTTTACGAACAATGGCAAAAATTTCGAGAACAGCTTTATAACTGGAATCGCGTGAATGAATTGAGTTTTGCTAATTTTGTAACGAAGAAATAGGTAATAAATAATAATGTAGAGACGTTGCAATGCAACGTCTTTTTAATCTATGTTATAAACTTCCTTATACTGGTTATGGAGTTTGCTCATAGTTTTCTCCTTCTCCAGGTAATACCTCTCGAAACAAACGTAAAGCGCCATCGCACTTAGGGATATCTATAAATAATGCCTAAAATAACCGCTCAAGGAAAAACTTTTGAATGTGAATCCGGTAGTAATCTACGTCAAGTCTTATTAGAAAATGGTATTGACCTTTATAACGGTAACTCAAAAATGATTAACTGTAGGGGTATTGGAACTTGCGGTACTTGTGCAGTTACAGTGCAAGGGGAAGTGTCAGAACCTAATTGGAAAGAAAAGACAAGGTTGGGACTTCCTCCACATTCTTCAAGTAATAATCGCCGTTTAGCTTGTCAAATTAAAGTTAATGGAGATGTCCGCGTTACTAAGTATGATGGCTTTTGGGGACAGGGTTCTCAAGTAGTATGGACGAGTTAGCTAATTGTAGTAGCTTTTTGATCATAGGGAAAAGTTGAATCTTGAATCTTTTTGAACCGTTTTCTAAGCCCATACTCAATTCTCACAACTAAAACCAGCCTTCTTGTTCGAGAGTTTCGATTAATTGAATTCCCCGAGGATCTCCGACTCCTAACAGTGCGGCTTTAGTATCTTCACGCACTCCTAAATCTTCGTCTTCAGCAAAAGCTTGAATCAAAGCATCGATCGCAGTAGCATAAACAACATTAGAAGGTAATTCGCGACATAATTGTCCAATTGCCCAAGCACAATTACTCCGCACTGCTGGCATTGAGTCCTTTACCAAGCCTTCAATTAAAGGTGGAATTGCACCGACAACAGCCTGATAACCAACTTCTGCCATTTGTGCCAAAGAACTAGCAGCCCACAATCGCACAGCGGAAATATCGGTTCTTAAAGCATCAGCTAAAGGTGCTAAACAGCGTATATCTCGGCAGTTACCTAATGCCCAAACGACACCTTTTCGTACATAGCCATTCCAATCACGATTCAATTGCTCAATCAACGGTTCAACAGCATCCGCGCTGGGATTACGTCCGATAGCATATGCAGCACTCACCCGCACCAAAGGACAAGTATCTGTTAATAAGCCAATTAAATGAGGAATAGCACGAACATCTTCTATATCGCAAAAAGCACGAGCCGCCAGCATTCTCTGCTGTGGCTGGGGATTTTCGAGCAGCGCTAACATTACCTCTGGATTCGGTTTTACCGCTTGTGAATCCGCACTCAGCGGCTCCATCTTATCTAGAGGGCTTTCTAATTCTGCTTCGACATCAAGTAGGTAATCGTCATCTGTATCATACATAAATTTAAAATTACCATTACCTTAGTACCTTTGGGAAGAGGATGGGGAGACTTTCGGGATGGGGAGATGGGGGGACAAGGGGAAAATAATTCTTATTAACTGTCAACTGTCCACTGTCCACTGTCAACTGTCAACTGTCAACTGTCCACTGTCAACTGTCATTGTAAAGGTTTAACCATCCATAGGGATTGGTTTTGATAGCCGAGTTGATTGTAGAGATTGAGCGCAGGGGTGTTTGATTGAAAAACTTGCAGCGCTATTTGAGTATCTCCTCGGTTTTTAGCCCAGTTTTCGGCGTAGTGCATTAAAGCTGTACCGATACCTTTTCGCCGATGTTCTGGAATGACGTAAAGTAGAAATATGTGTGCGTGACGCAATCCGGTAATTTGATCGATGGCGTTTCCCATCCACAAGCAAGCAATTGGACGACTGGGGAAAATATCTGTTACTGGTTGGTTTTTTTCTGGGGAATATTCTACCCACCATAAGGGGGTATTTTGAGAAAGATATTGCTCGACTGTTTGGGATAAATGAGAAAAATCTTGTCGCGGAAACATATCTTGGTAGGTGCGCTGCATGAATTTGACTAGCAGCGCGAAATCCTGGGTTGAACCGGAACGAACTGTGTAATCCGGTAGGAGTTTTTCTACCACTTTAAGTGTTTTTAGGCAAATTAGGAAACAAAATTGAGGATACAAACTCTGGTGCTGCACCATTGTCCCATCTTTCTATGCTCGAAATGCCTTCATCTTCAATTGGTGCCGGGGCTGCCATATCTGAAGGTAAAAATATCCGAGCGCTAACTGCTACTAAAGCTAAAGTAAAGATTAGTACCGCAATTAACGGGGCGATGTATTGACGTAATATTGCCATATTGTAATGGATAATTTGAGGTATTGATTGAAATGATTAATTTTCTCTAACTACTTATTTTAACCTGTTCTTTGACGTTCTAAGTCCGCGATCGCTCTTTGCCAATACCAATTTTCTGACATTCCGGGATGATTTTGCTTGAGTTGTTCAATTAAGCGGTTTGCAGTTGCTGTATCTCCAACTAACGCAAAAAATCGATTTTGTAAATGTACTTCTTTCTCGCTGGGTTCTGGGGTAGGGTATGGTGGTTGTGTTGACCAAGAACGCGATTGACGCTTTTTTAATTCCCAAAATAAAACAAAATATAAGGTTCCAAAAATAATAATTAAGCTGAGGGTTCCCAGAAAAGTTACTAAATTCAGCGTTAAAAAACCCAAAATTAATTGAGAAAGCACATAACCAAGTATAATCCCCGTCATCATCATAATGACTATGGATATAATAACAACGAATTCTTGCCCCATAAATTTACTTCCTTTTTTCAAGTCTTGGTTTCAGAAATCGAAATTCTTGGTTCCAAGGGGCAAAGACTGGCAGTCTGAATATAGTTGAGCTTTGCAGTAGTGGTTACTAATTTTCAAGTTACAAATTAAGGTATATGTTGTTATTCTTAAATTGCCTAATTTACTGATTACTTACTGCCGTATCAACAGTTAAAAGTTAATAATTGATACAAGTGATATTCCACATTTATTCTTTTGCCAGTGCGCCGACAATGGTCGCAAGTAACCTAATTTCCCTGATTCAACACAATCTCGGTTTTGGTAAACGGGATTGATCGTCAATTCGAGGGTAGACATATTTGTTACCAAAGCATCGCCTAGTTTGTAAAGAGCTATCAATACTTTTATATAGCGGTTTTCACTTGGGTGCAATACAAATTTTACCTCACCCCGCCCTCCGGGCACCCCTCTCCGTATATTAGGAGAGGGGAAGGGGGTGAGGTTTTAGTGTATTGGACTCAGCTGAAATTTGCTATAAATACCTTTAACAATTAGTCGATGCTTACACCCTGGCTTGAGAAAAATTATATTCAATCAAAACTTGAACAATATCTTGACATACTTACACTTTACTGTTGTGCCAATACGCCAAATTCAGCAAACGTGAATTGGACGATAATCACAGAAGTCGGGTTTTTACGATATAAATATCCGTAACATCAGAAAACACTCATAAAAACCCGACTTCTGACTCCACGAACAATTAAGGTTTTACGTCCTTTATTCCTGATGAGTGAGTTGTTGGAGATATGCATATCTTCCTTTTTTTGTCAATAGTTCTGTATGAGTTCCCATTTCAGCGATCGCGCCTTTTTCTAGGACAACAATTTGATCGGCTGTTTGAATTGTGGAGAGACGATGGGCAATTACTAAGCTGGTACGCCCTTGTAATAATTTTTTTAAAGCATCTTGAATTAAAGCTTCTGATTCTGTATCTAAGGCAGATGTAGCTTCATCGAGAATTAGAAACTGGGGATTTTTTACTAACGGGACTTAAACAATTATAAGAGCAAAAATAGGTTAGAATACTTATGTAGCAAAT
>JACYMD010000103.1 GCA_015272215.1 Rivularia sp. T60_A2020_040
TCCTTTGGTCTGAAATGTATGGTATATCACATTTTTGTGTTTATTCAGCAAGCCCTAAATAAATATAGTTCATATTCTAATAACCCGGTGTTTCTACTTCCCAACCAACTCCTTTTTCCCTTTTACTAACCAGTAAATAAAAGATTGAATATAAAGAATTTTATGGTTTAAACGTTCTCTAACTTGAATATGATAAAGAGTTCTTCCCATAAATTTATCGGAAGTTCTAACAGTAGCAAAAAGCTGTTGATATACTTGGGGAGCAATACCTTTTACTATCGGTTCAACCTTTTTCATTTGCTGCCAAATTTCTACTGGTAAGTCAATTCCAAATAACTCATGAGACATGAACAGTCCCAAGAATAGCATCCGCTGACAACCCCAAAGATTAGCCTTTTGGACTACTTTTTGCCAATTTATATCTGGGTTTTTATGAATCAGCGTTGCAATATCGCACAGCCATGATAGCCGTTCCCATACGTGTCTAGAACCATGCACACAAAGGATTGGTAGCCAACATTCTAAAGGTAGATTATTTATAGTTGTACCAGCGAGTGAAAAAGGTTCTAAATCTTCCCACAAATGGTTTGCAGTGATAGGAGTGATATACTTCGGTGCAATTCGCCAGTGAATTTCTAAAAAAACATTTTTATCGTTATGAATAAAATCATAAGTATGTTCGGTTTTAGAATTTAGATATTTAACTAATTCCGCGTCAGTCATTTCTATTTTTGGTCGATATCCTTGAGCTATTAATAGTTCCCGTACTGCAAAGATATCTTTTTGCTGCACGATAATATCTAAATCTCCAAACCGTCGCAGAGCCACATTTTTGTAAATTAAAGTAGCTAAAACTGGACCTTTATAAGGTAGGGCTACGATGTTTTGTTGTTTTAATAACTTCAGAAGATTAACTAACTCTCCTGTTAAAAATAAGTTGCGTTGGGCAACAGCTTGAAAATTTTTGCGCCATTGATTTAAAACTGGTTCGGGTATCGCTTCTGGACAAATATTATTGAAGCGAGAATACATTAGGGATAATACCCCATGTCTATCTGCTGTTTGGGTTAAGTATTGCCAATCTATATTTTGTTTAACTAAGGTTTTGATGCGTTCTGTTATGGCATCATTGATATCGGGGTTGAGGCAAGATAGAAGTAATTCTATTTCGGGGTGAGTATTGATTATCTGGTTTTTAGTATTTAGTTTGGATAAGGTTTTCATAAGTTTAATTGTTCGTTTGAGGAGTTTTTAGTATTTTATTTAGAGTTTAATTTTATTGATTGGACTTTTAGAAGCACCCTGTAATTATACTTGTATTATTTTGACGTGAATCAAATAGATTAATTTCCTTTAAATCAATAGTCTAGAGATACAAAGACGGCGCGGGTTTATTTTCTAGGGAGTCAATAAACTATTTTCACTTTGTTTCTGCTGAACCCTACAGAATTAGCGCAGGAATTATTGCTGTATCAAGTTTTAAGTATTGATTTTTGCCTACATCATTATTAACAAATTTTAATTCAATTAGTTTGATGTAAATGTCTAGCTATTTGGCTTATATCCGCAAACAAGGAACAAATTAAAAGCATAGCGGTAACTTCCCATTAAATCTGCTTGTTTCAAATCCTCTATCCACTGTTTTCCTTCAGATGCTGATATTACGCCTACTGCAATGGCAGGCTCAATGTATTTGTCTAGTAAAAATTGCTCGTGTTCTTCATCAATATTAGTGCGAACTACTTGTGTTAATTCGACAACAATGTTTTTAAGTCCTACATGTTTGTATAATAAAGGAAGTAAGATCCCAATCCGACCATTACGGAAATGACTGCATCGTCGAGCGATTAGCTTACGAGTTATGACAGAATGACCACCATCAATGGAAATGGTTCCGTAATCCGGCTCAACTATAACAATACGAGCTCCTGACTTGGCTACTCTTACCATTTGTGCAAGTGCTTGTTGTGGATTATCTAAATGCTGTAGCACTCGCTCAACCCGGCAGGAATTGAAGCTATTATCTGGAAATTCTAAGTTTTGTGCATCTCCAAGGTAAAACTCAACCGGGAACGATAATTTCTCAGATCGCCGCTTCGCTTCTTGTATCATGGTAATACTCGAATCTATTCCGATAACACTACCGCTGATTCCGACAAATTGGGCAAGCGATCGCACATCGTCTCCCGTACCACATCCAACATCAAGAACGCGATCGCCTTCACGTACATCAAGTAAAGAAAGCATTTGAGACTTAATTTTCTGCCAAAGAGGATTCGCACCTTGTCGATCCAATCGCCGCACATATTTCATCGGATCGCTAGTGCAATCAAGGTTACTGTAGCCTGATTCTTTTGAAGGGGTTTGCATGGTTACACAGTTCCTTTACTGAATATTGAAGACTTATCAAATAAGAAGACAGTAGCTTTAGGACTTCCAAAAAATAATTTATTTAATAACGGTAGTGCGAGCATCTTGCTCGCTTGAAATATATCGAGCAAGATGCTTTTCTACAAGCTGTACAGTTTGAGGAAGTAATGAAATATCTCTTGGTCTTAGCAGCCGATAGATAGAAATCTGTTTGGCTAACAACATTAGTTTAATAAAATAAGATGCCCTATCAAGCTGAAGTAACTCGTCGCCAAACCGGGTAATATATGAGTTACTAATTAAATAGGTTAAAATCTCTTGAGGTTTGAGAGGTTTGATTTCTAAAGTGTCACCTGTACCAAGTACGTAAATGTGCTTTAGAGGTACGGGCTTTTGGATAAAACCATCGCTAACTAAACAATTCCTTTTCTCAAAATCAGTAATTAACTGTGGTAGGTTTTCCGGATTCTTTCCTAAAGAAGATACAGCATCAGGCCAAAGTTTGAGTTGTGGAAATGCAGGCAGAATAGACGGTTGACTGGAATTACAAAAATCTATGGCTGCAATGTCATCAGTAAGTAAGTTGTGTCCGCAAGCGTGGAAAGTGGCTGCTAGCGTTGATTTACCCCATCCCTTGTTTCCTAAAAATGCAACAGCATTTCCATTAACGGCAACTGCGCTTGCGTGAAGGGTTAGGCATCCTCGTTGATGAAGTAGCACCCCCATAGCTGCTCCCAAGATAAACAGACGTATTTTATCCATATCTGCTTCTGGTTGAGCATCGATGATGATTTCTTTGCCATCTCGAATCAAAAACATCCCTACTCCCTGCCAGAACAGATACATACCCTCTGGCGTGAGTTGAAAGTTGTATTGAGCCGAATTTGCTGTTAATGGGCTGTAGTCTAACTTATTAAACCGAATCACTGCATCTGCATCTATTTTCTTGCTAACAATCAACTCTGGTAACGGTAGTTTGGAATCAATCGTTAGCCCGAAAGCTTGATAATAATAGCTGTTTGTGGCGATTTGAGATGTTGAATATGTCATTATCTTACAATTGAAAAATTAAAAATATTTGGTATTTCTTAAATGTTTTTAAGAGCGGTTAAATATATGTATTAGCACTTGATGACAAGACAGTTAAAATGAAAAAATTATCTCCTTATGTATAGTAAAGAGTAATTTTTTCCTTTCTTTATACTCTTCACACTTACTTCCTGCTGTTTTTAAGGTAAGTAGAGACTCTCTACCTAGGATAGAGTCTCTACTTAGCTGTTAGAAGAAATCCAATTGGATTACATTAATGATGGACTATCCTTCCTTATGAGACAATATTATTTATATCACCATTTATAGGTGTACCTTGAGGTACATCTACACGTACTGGTGGACCACCTTGTTGGGTAATCGTAACAACAGTTCCGTGAACAATAAGGGAAGGTGCTGCGTATGCTTTCTTTTGTGCGTTCATTATTTTGTCCTCTGTTAATTTAATTTACTGAGAAATACAGCTTTCGAGAAGTTACACCCTACGGTTGAGCGAACCTCTAGCCTAGCTGTGCTGTTGGATGTTTTTATCACAACTATCCAACAGGACAACCATCTAAATGCTTTTGTTGAAAAATGCGCTTCTTAGGATTGCAAATCAGTATGCTTTAACCAAAGTGCAAGATTCACAGCCCACCAAATCGTTATCACCTCATTATCCGAAGCTTTACCACAGATGAATTTTTGGTAAGCCTTATCAAGAACCGATATATTTACATATTCTTCAATCGACTTTGGTTCTTTAATAAGTAATTCTGCCAAACGTTCTTGCTCAAATTTTAACAATCCCCTGTCAAAGCTAGGAGCTAGATTCCCTTTATCTCCTCGCCATTGAACTTCTTTTGGTAAGATATTTTCCATACCGCGACGCATAACTACACGAGTCCACCCTTGATTCATTTTTTGATTTGCTGGTAGAGACAAGCAAAATTCTACAAGTCGTTTATCCCAGAAGGGGTAGCGCACTTCAATGGCAAATGCGGCAGCAGCTTGGTCAAGAATTTCTAAGGTATATGGTAAAACACCAGAAGTTAGAGCTTGATGATGTTGGTGTCTTTGGTTAGGTAAAGGACGATTACGTTGTTTTTCAAAGTCTTGTAAGCGCTGCTCTAAACTAATTCTCTGAATAAAGCTAGGGTTGAGTTTTGCTTCCCAAGGGGATTGTTTAATCAGAGGATGCCATATTCGTCTAGTTACGGATTGGGAAATTCTATGTAGTTGTCTAAGAGGCTTGTACTTGCGAAACGCTCGCTTAAAAACATAAGTCTGCATATATTGCCACAGTAACTGCCAAAATGAGAGGTGAAAATTCTTGGCAAATCCATGCATTTCTCGGCACAAGCGAAACCATTTTCCGGCAAGTGCTAGCTCTGCCATATACCCAACACCATGAGAAACAGTGTTGTCACCATCAAATCCATCAAGTATAACGCGGACGTTCTGATTTTGAGCAATTCCGTATATACCAGAGTTTAGATATAAATTGCAAGCGAAAAGTGGTTCTCCTTGATGCCACAGTACACGTTCTATGTCATTTAGAGGACTAATCTTATCTCCGTGTAAGTAATTTTTGACAGTTCCGCCTTGTGTCAGTACAGTGTTAATATAATTACGTTCATCCGATTCTGGCACTTCATCAAAGACTGCTGAGAAAGTAGACAAGGCTTCCCCACCGTTTTCACTCAAAATTTTCCTTGCCGTACAAGTAATGGAAGATGAATCTAATCCACCACTAAGCATAGAACCGACTGTATGAGCGCTTCGCATTCGACAGCGTACTGCTTCGGTAAAGATTTCGCGAAATTTAGCGGCATACTCCTCGTCAGAACCCAGATGTAACTCCCGTGTCGGATCTAGACTCCAGTAAGATTGTAATTGTATTGCTTTATGACTTACCGTCAAGCTATGAGCAGGAGGAAGTCGAAGAATTTCTTGATAGAAAGTAATCGTTTTGTCTTCAAAATTGGAAGTTAAATAATCCCCAATCCTAACTTCATTAACCTGACGCGGCACCTCTGACAAGCAAAATAAAGCCTTAATCTGGCTACCAAAAACGAAAGTATTGTTAGAAGAGTAATAATAGAAAGGCTTCACCCCAAAATGATCACGAGCGCAAAATAACGTCTGCCTACGCTCATCCCAAATCGCAAATGCAAAGTCACCTAGTAAATGCTTTGGACAATCTTCGCCCCATTTCTCGTAAGCTGCCAATATCAGTTCGCTATCTGCAATCTTATCAGCAGGACGATTATTTATCTGTAAAGCAGCTATCAATTCCTCACGATTATCTATCCGAGCATCGGCTGTAATTACTAAATCACCCCTTTGATTACAATAAGGCAGCTTTTCAAACAGAGATTCAGGAGTAGTCCATAACATCCGATGTCCCAAACCAACGCATCCATCAACCCAGATATCTGCACCATCTGGTCCGCGATGCGCCAATATATCAACCATTTTTGTCAAATTTTCGCGGTCTACAGGACGACCGTCAAGGTAATAAATACCTACGATGCCGCTCATAATTTAATTCCTTCAAGGGATGGTAGTTGAATGTAGCGTGGTAGATCCGGTAGATAACCGATGACGACGTATCCCTGATATTTAATCCAAGCGTGGGCTTCTAATCCTGACTCGGCTTTCGCAACCCCGATGCACAATTCGGGAGAAAAACCACTATGACTCATTAATATTTGTGTAGTTAAAGCCCGCGCTAGACACTTTGCACCACCTGGCATATAGCGGGTTGCAACATTGACACCCCAAATAATCTTACCCAGAGTTACATTTGGAAGTGGCAATTTTTTTGTACTGAGTTTATTTATTAGTTTTAATAAGATGCGAAACTCTAGTAACCACAACCCTAACCTAATTGCTGTTAGTAAACAGAACGTAATAAATAGAAAGTAAAAATCAACTTTTCTCAGATTCCCAAGTTTACGCAGCAGTTTCATTTATTACTTGAATTAACCCTGCGGTTTTTAAATTATTCAGTAGTGAGAACAGGTCGTTTGTACAAGCTTCTGCTTCAACCTCGTACTCTTCCAAAAGTGTCTGTTTGATTTCTTTTACAGCTTTTGGCTGCTCGATCAAATCCCAAACTCGCGCCCCTACTTCATTCAAACCGTGGTAAACTCCGGTCTTCATATTCAAAATGACTGCTTCGCCGCCCAAGTCCGAAGAGATTTGGTCTGGAGCCGCTACTACTAATGATGATTCTGCAATTTCCTGTTGGTCGGGTTGTGGATAACTCATTTTCTCTAACTGTTAGTGCTAGTTGGTTGGTGTTGTTTCTGCTGTATCAAATATAGTCTGTAGTTCGGCGATATCACGATGTTGCTTTTTACACTTCACTGATTCTTTAAATTGTCGTTGTATCGTATTTATACTTGATAAGATAAAAGTCTAATTTGGGCGTTTCTGGTTTGATATGATGTATCAAAGAGGTATAATTTATTTTATTTTCATAACTCGGAAGTTACCCCCCTTAATCCCCCCTTATAAAGGGGGGAAAATAAAAAAGTCCGGTTCCCTCCCCTTTACAAGGGGAGGGTTAGGGTGGGGTAATTCTCTGCCTGATCAAGTTGCAATTTGCTGTATGTTACCTCTTTCCTCTGCGCTTCCCACTTCTCTAGTAATATGAAGTCACAATTTCATATTTTGATTTAACAATGCCGGAATTCTTTATCTACATATACTGACTCGCTTGAATCTCAAATAAATGAGCATAAGTACCCTTTAATTCCATCAGTTCATTATGAGTACCACCCTCGACTATGGTTCCATTATCCATTACGTATATCCGGTCAGCCATTCTTACGGTAGATAAACGGTGACTAATCAAAATCGCGGACTGATTTTTAATTAATTGACGGAACTTTTCAAATACCTCATACTCGGCTTTGGGGTCCATTGCGCTGGTGGGTTCATCCAAAACAATTAACTGGGAGTCTCGTAAAAATGCCCGCGCTAAGGCGACTTTCTGCCACTGACCGATACTTAGTTCTTCTCCTTTGTCAAATAATTTACCCAAAATAGTATCGTAGCCTTTAGGTAATTTAGTTATGACATCATCCGCACCAGAACGACGGGCTGCTTCTATGATGCTGTCGCTGTGCGGTGGTAAGTCGATGTTTCCTAACCAGATATTCTCTTGGGCGGTAAAATGATATTTGGCATAATCTTGAAAAATCACGCTGATTTGACGGCGTAATTCTGCTGTTTTAAATTGACTTAGATCAATTCCATCAATGGTGATTCTGCCAGATGTCGGGTCGTACAGTCTACATAAAAGTTTAATTAAAGTAGTTTTACCAGAACCATTTTCCCCGACTAAGGCTACTACTTCCCCCGGTTTAATTGTCAGGTTAATATTTCTCAGCGCTTTGCGGGTAGTGGTAGAGTATTGAAAACCCACATTTTCAAATTCAATCCCAGTTTTGAACGGATGAGGAATCGGTTTGGGGTTTGGTGGGTCAATTAACTTGGGTTCAATGTCAAGGAATTCGTAAAGATTTGCTAGAAACAAGTTATCTTCATAAAGTGCAGATAAGCTGTTCAATAAACCTTTAATATTACCCTGTCCCCGCTGCAAGGCTTGATAGTACAGCACTAAATCCCCTAAACGCAGCACACCATTAATCGTTTGGTAGATGATATAGGAATAAATTATAAATATCAGAATACCAGCGATCGCCTCTACCGCAAAGTTAGCTAAAGAACGTCCGGTTAAGATAGATAAACTTTCTTTATATATCTGTCGGCGGATGCGAAGATACCACTGACTGAAGTAATTACCTAAGTTAAACAGCCGAATTTCTTTGGCAAATTGGTCTACTGTCAGCATATAGCCGATGTAACCAGCCTGACGCTCCATCGGTGTAACTTTGCGCTGCCATTTATACAAAATCCGAGAATATTTCACCCGCACTAACATCGCCGGAAGGGAAACAATAAACAGAACACCGGGTATTCCCCAGTGCAGCGACAGCAACAAAGTAATCATCCCTACCAAAGAAATTGCATTTTGTCCAGCATCTGCTAAACGATTGAGAATTTGGGGAGGTCGGTAAGGTGCTTCTTGTTGCGCTCTTTGCAATACATCATAATACAGTGGATTCTCGTAGTACTCTAAATCGGCTGCGATTGATTTAGCTTGGATAATTCCCTGCATATAGTCGGTTACTCGTTGGGAATGAGCGCTAGTAACTAATTGTGCTAGGGAGTTGGCAAGGTTAGTTAATAAGGTGACTGCTGCTGCGAGGACAACGAAAAATATCACATTATTAAAAGCTGCGGCTTTATCGGCAGTGGTGAGACTGGCAGCTACTGTATCTATAATTAGTTTGGCGAGATAAATTGAGATTACTGGCAATACACCTTGAACAACAAGGATGATTACACGGGCAATTGTCCAACGAGGGCTACTTTGCCACACTAATCGCAAAGCAGGCAATAGACGCTGCGTACTTTGTAATTTTTCTTTGATTTTTTTGCCTGCTTGCATAATTTAAATAGTTTTTATTGATACATAAATATGATAGTGACCACAGAAGTCAGGTTTTGATCAAAATTTGTCCGCGTGTTACAAATACTTATGCAAAAACCCGACTTCTCAACCGGAATGTTCTGCTTCCCAGTATCGGTTCCCCTGGGAACTATTATTTCGAGGCTCTGTCTCCGATTACTCTCTCAATCGAATATCTTTTAGTACGCAAATACTATAAAAAAATGAAATAATTTATTGCTTACAAATACCTAAGTTAGCTTACAACGAAGAGTTTTTTAGGTATATGATATTACACGATTGCTTTTGGCAACGTCATTTTCTATAAGTTTTACTAATTGTTTGACTGCGTTTTTACCCGTCTGGGACTGCAAATCCCAGTCTGATAGCAGAAGTCTATTAAAATGGACTAAAAATATTACAGCTTTACGTTATTTATATTTTTATTGATATTTTTGATTATTTAGCTAATTATACGGCTCTGTGCAATATATAAGTTATCTTATACAAGTATACAAGCAATCTAACTACTTTTTAATAAGTAGTTTAAGTGTCAATTCACTTGATATACAAAGAATATTTGGATGATTTGAACGATTTCGATATCAAATCAATCAATCATCTCTGACTTTTTTAAGTAAACCCATCCACATATCCGACGGGTTTGCATAGTAATCAATTTGCTCCACTTGATATCGACAAGATGCAGAACCAATTTGTAATATAATATAATCGCCACATTTAACATCTTTACTTTGTGCTGTCATATAAGCTTTCATTGGGTTTTCTGCAATCTCAAACACGTAGTCACTTCCACGGACGCATTCCGTAAAATCATGGGTTTTGTTTTTTTGCTGCCGTAATTTTTTGAAAATTGAATCCGTTAAAGACAAAAAAAATACGCTGGGGTTGATGCCTGACTTACTAGAAGACATAAAATAATTAAAACCACTAATTGGCAGTCTCTTAAAGAAACTATGTTTGTAGATTTCTTTTAACCTGGAAATAGGTAAAAGCAATCCCAATATAATAGCAAGATTAATTAGTCTTTAAGAAATAAAGTTCGCGGTAGCAACGAGCTTGCACTACGCGATCCCATTTTTCAGTTACCCATAACAAAACCGGATTACTATGGTTTTTTGGGTAAATTCAAGACAGAAACTACTTGACACTACCCGAACCTATTGTTATACTCACTAAAGTAAAGCTGATGGGGCGTCGC
Source organism: Rivularia sp. T60_A2020_040 (assembly GCA_015272215.1). GTDB lineage: Bacteria > Cyanobacteriota > Cyanobacteriia > Cyanobacteriales > Nostocaceae > Rivularia. The sequence continues at coordinate 10,149 of JACYMD010000103.1, forward strand.
CAAGCGGTAAGGCAGCGGGTTTTGGTCTCGCCATTCCTAGGTTCGAATCCTAGCGCCCCAGTTTACTAAGTTGAAAACATTTTGCAGGTAATGACCTTTCTAAGATTAGAAAGGTTTTTGTTTATCAATTTTGATTCGTTAATATTATGACCGCTTGACTGCTTGTGGATACCCCAAGCTGATACTAAATATCGAAATTAGGATAATGTACGGTGTTCATATCCCCGACTTCTTGAAGAAGTCGGGGATCTAAATTCTCATATATGATTTAGGATTGCTATATATTTTCTACATATATTCTTTAAACAATCTTTGTAATGTATGTAAAGCATCACGTTGTTACATAAAAGATTTAGAGCAATAATAAATACTAATTATGAAGGCGATCGCGCTGTCCTGTCATTTAGCTCTATAGTAAGCATTAATCAATTACTCGGTTCTTAGTTCAATGAGCAATTGGGAGGTAAATATTATAGTTTAAACATCTGTTAGAGGAACGATTGGGGTAAAAGTGATGTATGTAAATTTATTGACCCCAGGTTTTGTCCGGAAAAATTTCTATGATATGAGTAATAATACAGTGAGCTAAATTTCGGTTAAATTGCCGCATTTATCAGTAAGAAAAGGTCTGAAGTTGTGAATTTACATAAATAAATTAATAAATTAATTAATCTTACTGTAGTCAAAACTGAATCTGAAAATTTTCAACAACTAATCAAAATTTAACTATAAATTTAACTATAATTTATTATAGATGTAAATGAATCAACAAACGTCGGCTACGTAATGTTACTGTATATATAGGGCATCGCCAGTTGTCGGCTGGTATCTTCAATACTTCAAGCAGGGTAGTGTATCTGTAAGATAGGTTTTTAACAACCTTTGAGGAAAGCTTGGAGATAGTCTGGAGTGTAGGTTTTCTTAACTTCCTTAGAAGTATAGGGTGCATCGGTGTTGTAAAGGCTAAACGGAAAACTAAATAGTGCCTTTCGGGAATGAAAGCCAAAAATTACGTAAGTAATACAAGCAATTAAAATTTACTATGACTATGCTGAAGTCAGAAAAAAATCCTTACCTCTTTTCTCAAGCAGGTACCCATTTAAATGATGTTGAAGAAGGTGGATTGAATTTAGGACAAGTAGGAGCAGCTTTACGACGTAGAGCATTATTAATTGTTGGTGTTACGGGGGTAGTAACAACTGCTGCGGTATTGAAAGCAGAATCAGAACCTCCGATATATCAAGGTCAATTTGATATTTTAACTCAACCAGTCACCGGGGAAGGTAAAGCGATAGCCAACCTTCCTCAAACTTTGGGTTCTAGAGATGCCATAGCACCTCCGGAGACAGAAAAAGATGTTGCCACAACGATTCAAGTTTTAAAAAGCCCGTTAATATTAAATCCAGTTGTAGAAAATCTTCAGAGCAAATATCCAAATCTGGAATACGAATCATTTATTAAGGGTTTAGTTATTGGATCGAAACAGAAAGATATTTTAACAGTAGGATATGTATCTGGAGATCAGCAGCTAGTTAGCGATGTTTTAAAGGAAATTGCTGATGCTTATCTAAACTATAGCTTGAAGGAACGTCAGCAAGATATCGATCAGGCGATAAACTTTGTTCAAGGGCGAATCACCAACGGTGGGTTAAGACAGCGAGTTGAAGAGCTACAAAATAAACTGCGAACTCTCAGAAGTGTAAATAATTTAATTGAACCCGCACAACAATCTCAACAAGTATCCGCTCAAATTGCCAGTTTTACCCAACAGCAATTAGAGAATCGGGTGCAGTACGAGCAAATGCTAGCTCAGTATCAAGAATTACAAAAGGAGTTGGCGCAACAGCCAGGAGAGCGAGTTGGGAATTCCATACTCAGCGAAAATCCTCGTTATCAGAAAATTCTCGACGAAATTCAGAAAATTCAGATTGAAACTAAAAGTCAGTCTGCTGTATTTACAGATAATAATCCGACGATACAGGCTTTACAGCAAAAGACAACTAACTTGATTCCAATGCTGAATGCAGAGGAAAACAGAGTCCAAAACGAATTTCAAAATCGCATCCAAACATTACAAGCTCGCGATTTATCTTTATCTGATAAAATCAATCGACTAAATGCAGAGTTGAGAAATTTGGCAACAGTGACTCGTGATTACGAAAATATTCAGCGGGAGTTACTGATTGCTACAGAAGGATTAAACCAGTTTTTAACCAAGCAGCAAGCTTTGGAAATTGAGAAGTCTCAGAAACAGCAACCTTGGAGATTATTAGATCCTCAACTGACTAAAGTTGAACAACCGGAAGCTGTTTCCCAAAGTGCTAGAAGAAACTTGGCTTTGGGTGGAGCTTTAGGTTTGCTTTTGGGTGTTGGTGCTGCTTTGGTTATAGACAAGTTGAGCAATGTTTACTATACTTCTAAAGATTTGAAAGAAACTACCAGATTACCGTTATTAGGAGTAGTTCCTTTCAGTAAAGAACTTGCTAATAGTGCCAAGCAAGATGCCCAAGTTGGTCGGGTTCATCAAGCAACTCGTGCGGCATTTTTTGAAGTTTTTCGTTCTCTCTACACCAATATTCTACTTTTGGGTTCCGATACACCGATTCGTTCACTCGTGGTGAGTTCGGCTACACCAGAAGACGGTAAAACTACGGTGGCTATTCAGTTGGCTTTGGCAGCAGCAGCAATGGGACAACGGGTATTATTAGTAGATGCAAATCTTCGCTGTCCGACTATACATCAGCGTGTCGGATTAATGAATATTCAGGGGTTAACAGATGTGATTTCCTCTGAGTTGGAATGGAGCAATATTATAGAGCGATCGCCACTTGAAGATAATTTGTATGTCATGGCAGCAGGTCCGATTCCACCGGATTCTACCAGATTACTCGCTTCTGTGAAAATGCAGGATTTAATGAACGAACTGCATAATAGTTTTGATTTAGTAATTTACGATACAACACCCATAGTTGGTTTTGCGGATGCTAATTTGTTAGCTGCAAATACTAATGGTGTAATGTTAGTGGCTGGTTTGGGTAAATTGAAGCGTACTGCATTCGCTCAAGCCCTAGAAGAAATTCAAGTATCCGGTACTGCGATTTTAGGCTTGGTAGCAAATAAGTCTAAGGAATCAACAGCTATTTCTCAAAGTAATTATCAACAATATTACAAGATGAGTGTCGAAAGAGTAGGGGAAGATGATTTAGTTGAGTCGAGAAATTCCTCTTCAATAAGTAAAATTAAATTACATTAAAAATTGTAAAGACGTAGCACTGCTACGTCTCTTATCGATTAAATTACACCAAGCTAATTATCTGGAGATTTCAAAGCTTGATCTAGTACTTGACGAGCTTCTTCTGCTTTTTCTCGAGCTTCTTTATAGCGTAGATTAGCTTGAGCAAAATTTTTCAGAGATTTAAAACCTTCTTTGAGGTGAGAAATTTCTTCCTCACTGACGGATTGATCTGAAAACAAGATATCAACTAATTTACGAACTTCCAAAGCTTCGCTACGTGTTTCTTGAACTTTCAACTTCAGAGTTGCGAGATTGCTCAGAAGTTGAACTGCTTCTATAATTGTATCTTCTCCGCTAGCAGTATCCATTGATGCTTCTTTTACTTCAATTAATTGCTGAGGGCCAAATCCTTCTTCGAGTTGGGTGGGTAAATCACCAGCTTCCATAATTTCCATCAGCTTATCCATTGCTTTTTCACGAGCTTTGTTGGAATCTTTGCCAGGAACGGTTAAGATGATTTCTGGACTTTGAACAATAGTATAACGAACCATATTTAGGCAGAAGTATTGCCGATAAATCAAACCAAGTTATTAATTTTAACTTAAAATGTGCCTAGATTATCATTTATTGTTTTTTTGTAATTAAATAAAAAATGCCAAAAATCGGGTATTGTTTTTCTATTTCCTCAAAAATGTAAATAAATATAATTCATCTCAAATTTGTTAGCACGGGAATTATATGTTTGAACGCAGAGGAGCGCAAAGGTTCACGCAGAGGGGCGCAAAGTTAGGGATGGATAGTAAAGTGAGTAATTTGTCAATGGTTTAGAAAATAAATATCACGGATTATTTTTTGTTAAGTCTATAATCAGATTAAGCCATTGTTCGAGATGATCATTGACAAACATATTTTCTGATAATTCTACTCCTTCAGCACCGATATTAGTAGAAATCACGGGCAATCCTGCTGCCAGCATTTCTAAGGTTTTAAGTTTGATGCCCGCACCTTGAAGTAAGGGTACAATTCCGATTTGTGCTTTTTCAAAATAGGGAGTAGGATCTTCGACAAATCCGGTTACTATAATATTATTATTATTACAATTATTATTTTGCAGGTTGATAATTTTTGCAGAAGGATTGGAACCGACAACATACAGTTTGTATTCTGAGTCGATTTTGAGCAGCTTAGTAAAGCATTTTTGCGTAAAATGGATTACTGCTTGTTCATTTTCAGGTCGATTCATTGCAGCCCAAAATAACAAACTTTTTTTCTCAATTTTATCAGGATTACGTTTAATTTTAGAGATAAAAGAACTAAGTTGAGGAGGTTTAATGATAATTTTATTTTCTGGTATACTAAATAAAGAAGTGAGAATATCGCAGTCTTTTTTGGATAAAACCCATAATTGATTTACATTAGAATAAAGTTTTTTTTCAAATTTAAATAATCTGGCTACTTCAACACCTAAAATAAAATTAGTTTCGGACTTTCTTAAAAAAGATTGAGTGACAATATCGTGTATGTTGATTATTGTGTGAGTATAGTTAGAGTTAATCAGCGGTTTAATCAAATCAAGATAAACCGCAGCGTGAGAATATTCAAAATGAATTAAATCATAAGTGTTTTTTTCTAGCAACTCTTGAATTTTATCAGCTACGGTTGTTTGATAACGAGTAGAAAATTTGAACGGAATCGATAAATTAGTTAAACAGCTAATAATTTTAGCTGATTTTGTCAAGGGATAGAGAAAAAGGTGATTTCTGTATTTATCTAATAAATCTGTAGCAGCATTGATTTCGGCTTGATTTGCGATAACAACAACATCAACATCAACAGTTGTATTATTATGATAACGATATTGTTCTAAATTATTTAAAGCTATCTTTTGTCCAGCTTGAGGGTATAAATTAGTCGGAGCATGGGCAGAAATAAACAATATTTTAGACATTTAAGCAATTTTAATAACTATCAACTGTCCACTGTCCACTGTCAACTGTCAACTGTCAACTGTCAACTGTCCAAAGATTACCATTTACCATATTCAGATACAGATGTTTTTGTAAATTGTTTAGTAAATTGTTGAATAAAACATTTTAATTTACGTGCTGTCGGTGGTTTTAAAAAATACCTTGCTGGTAATGCAAATATTTCGTTGATAATCCATAATATATAAGCTTTAATGCGTTGCTTTTGAGAAACTTCTGGAAAATTATCAGATGCTTTATTACTGATTTTCCAACATTGTTTGATTAATTTGGCTCTATCCCAAGGTAGAGGTGATGAACTCATTCCATTCAGGGAGTAAGCTGCTAAGGGAGTTTCGATACAATGAAATTTATATCTGTTAATAAATAAACGCAAAATCATATCGTAATCGGCGGCAATTTTGTATTGTAAGTCATATAATCCAGTTGCGATGTAAGCCGATTTTTTAATAAAGCAAGATGGATGATTTAAGGTAAAGCGAATTGGTAGTTTATTTAAGGTACCAGGAATAAAGGTAGCAATATATTCATTTTGGTAATAATTTTTGATGGGTGAATATAATATATCAGTATTTGGATATTGCTCAAATTGTTGTTCTACTGTTTTGATAGCATTTTCAAGGTACCAATCATCAGAATTTATAATTCCGATAATTTCTCCTGTAGCGAGTTTAATTCCTTTATTCATAGCATCGTAAGCACCAGAATCTCTTTCGGATATAAATATATCTATATTGTTAGCGTATTTGTTGATGATTTCGCAAGTTTTATCGGTAGAACCTCCATCAATTACAATATATTCTAAAATAGATTTTCTAGTCTGATTAATCACGCTAAGAATAGTTTTTTCAATCGTTTTTTCGGAATTAAAACTTGGTGTTATTATCGATATTTTGGACTGCATTTTTTTTGATTATACTTTTATTTTTATTTTTGGATTTTTAGTTATTACTATTACTTCATGAGTGATTAATGACTAAGTTGTCGCGCATTTAATTTGTATTTTTCTAGCGGGCTTTCTGCCCCGCACTACAAGAATTTAATAAAGTTTGAATATACTTTCTTGAAGGCTTTTTAGCTTACTAGTATTTTTTTTAATTGATTCCTACTGTTAACTGTTTTCTATTAGTTTTTATAACCTTTACTTTATTATCTTCAACTGACATTGCTAAAATACTGACGAAAAGTAAAGGAGCAAGCCCTTGAAGCCCGCTATGTAAAAATAAACAGAAAAATAAATAGGGAAAAATAAATTTATAATTATTAGGAGTATAATATCCACCAACAACTTTTACAATGGCACAAAAGTAAAGAAATCCCAAGGGTACACCGATATAAGCAATTACCTCTAAAAATGAATTATGAATTAAAGAACCAACCTCTTTAAATGCTTCATTATATCTGTCTGCATAACCTTTTAAAGCTAGAGTTAAATCGTTCTGATAAGATGTTACTAAAAATCGGTTAGCTTCAAATCTGGCTAAATTAGATGTATCGTTAAAAGAAAATAAACGGCTTGCACTTGTATCGTATACATATCCTATTTGTACGAAGTTTAAAAAAAATTCTCCAATTAAATATCCTACCAAGTTGGAAAAAATAAAGAATATAGTAAAGTTGATCTTTTTGGCTATTTTAATAAATTTCTGTTCCCATATAATGATTATTAAATAAATTAATAAACTGAGAAAATAATTTCTGCTCAAGAATAATGCGGTAGAGACTAAGGATAAAAGAATTCCTGGTTTAAATTTAGCTTTCCAACAAACGAAAAAAAACAACAGCATAAATAAACCGGATACGTTCGGGTCTCCATTACTTAATGATATTCTAGAACTACCATCAAACTCTACTCTTCTAAAAAATATCATTTGGTAGATGAGAGCAACGGTTGTTAACCAACATAATCCAATTAAATAGTTTCGTTTGATAGGTATTTTTGGACAACCGCTAAAACCAATCAGCATTAAACAAATTGGTAAACTATATCGAAATAAATGATATGTGGAAAAGTTAATAAAGGTAATAATTAAAATTGAGCATACAAGTAAAATATCTATAATTAGTATTTGAGTTTTATTATACAAAAGTTGCACTATTAGAATCATTGCCAGTAAAGGCAAAAATATTCGAGCGTGAGGAAGTTCTACATTATAAGGTAAAAGATATAGAATTAATATGTTGTAAAAAATCAGCGCATAAAAAAAGTAATTTGTTTCTGATTTTTGCATATTATATAGGGAATGGGTAATAGGTAATAGGTAATGGGTAATAGGGAATAAATTATCTTATTCACATATTTAGTATCAACTTTTTTCGGAGAAATTTAGGATAGAAGGAAGTAAATAAATCAATAAATCAATCAATAAATCAATAACTGTATTTTAAGTATGAACTACTTCATCAAAAAGCTGAGAATAACGTCTTGCTTGTAATTCAATTTTGAATTCTTGTTCTACTTTTTCACGAGCGCGAGCGCAAATTTTTTCTGATGAATTATTTGATAATATCCAAGCAATACCTTCTGCTAAACTCTCAACATCTTTATCTTCAGCTAAATAACCGTTAACTTGATGCTCAATCATATCTGGCATTCCTCCAATATTAAAAGCAACACATGGAGTACCGCAAGCTAAAGCTTCCATTACGGTATTAGGTAAATTATCTTGGATTGAAGCGGCAACAAATACGTCTGCTGCGGCATAAACTAACGCTAAAGATATATCATCATGAAGATTCCCCATGTAATGACACTTAAAATCGCCGTTCTTTTTTTCGTCAGGTTGTAAGGAACCGAAAAAAACTAATTCTACCTGATTTGTGTTACCACAAGAGCTTAAATTTTGTAACGCTTTCTCAAGTAAATGCATTCCTTTTCTATAACTATTTGTTGCAGCACCAGATAAAATTAACTTTTTATCTAAGGGAAGATTCAACCATTTTCTTGCCAGATTTTTGTCAATCGGTTTATATTTTTGGATATCAATACCGTTAGGAATTACTTTAATTGGATAATCTTTTAATAAATAGCTTTTCCGTGCAACTTTAGCTAACCAATGACTGGGAGTAACGATTGTTAAATCAAGATTTTGCCATGATGCAGCTTTACGTTTCCACACCCAACGAGATAAATCTTGTTCTTTGTTAGAATCAAGTTGAATACAGTCACCACAAGATTTTGTATAACCATCGCAATCTAAACTATATTGACAACCTCCAGTAAATGCCCACATATCATGTAAAGTCCAAACTAATGGTTGTTTAAATTTGGCAATACTTTCAATTTTAAGATAACCACAAGTCCAATGGATATTAATTACGTCTGGAGACAGATGTTTAATTTTAGAATCAATGAAATCTGGAAACCATTGCGTCGAAAAAGTTCCGTAATCGTGTTTGGGATAAAATTTTAATGGTAAATTATCTAAAGTGGGTCGCATTTGATTAAGCCACTTTTCTAATTTATTTGCAGAGCCAATAACGGTATTATCGTTACTCGTTTTGTATTGAACTAACATTTGGGAATTAATATCTATATCCTTTAGTCCATTATGCAAGCGAAATGCTGCACGAGCTGCTCCACCACTAATATCAAAAGTACTCACGATTAAAGGATTCATTATCAGTTGACAGTTGACAGTTGACAGTTGACAGTTAAGCTCTAAGCTAGATTAATAAATATCAGCAATTATGTGACATACTCCCCATCTTCCTTGTACCCTATTTCCTACTATCTTTTTTAAACTTTTTGAGAACAAAAAGCATAACTATCAAATATTCCGTAACGTTTATCTACATAATTAGAAAAATCAACTGTGGTTTGAAAACCAATTTTTTCTAAAAGTTCAAAAATATCAATTCCAAATGTTCTGTATGCTAAAATTTTACCGCGAATTTTGTCGCCGTGATACTCTGGGGGTAATAGATGAATATCTTCCTTTCCTGAAGTGTCAACTCTAATTAAAGTCGGTTTATCGAAAAAGCAGGGAACGGTAAAAATATGATATCCACCTTTTTTTAAAACACGATATACCTCTTGAAAAGCTTTTTTATAATTTCTGATATGTTCAAATACATCTTCTGTAATCACTATATCGAAATTTTCATCAGCGAAAGTTAAATTTTCTATATCTTGACAAAAAACTTTTTCTTGAATTTCTGTACCTGGTTGAACATCTGGGATATAACTAGAACAGCAATAAGATTTTAAATTCTGCAATATTTTATCAAAAGCATCATTCACATCAGCGTTGTAAATGCTTAAATTATTTAACTGCTGATTTGATGAAACCTCAGCTAAACTAGAAATTTTTGGATTTAATTTATCAATTAATAATTTAGCAACGTGTCTTTTTCGAGATGAACTTTTACAAATAGGACAGTACATATTATTCCGCACTGTATTAACATCAATACATATGAAAATAGTAGAACTACCACAAATATTGCATTTCCCCAGTTGATGATATCCTAAGTTTTGAACTGCAAGTACTGCTGCTTTACTTACTTTCATGATTCACCTTGATAACTGTTAACTGATAACTGATAACTGTTAACTGTTCACTGATTTAAGCATTAGGAATTACTTTTTATTTGCCATGCTCCTATAATACCCGGAACAATATTCAGATTCCGATAATCTTGTTCCGATGAACTGATTTTTATGGCTTCGGTTAAACTCCAAGGAAATCTACCAATAAGGCTCATATCACCTTGAATAACATTAAACAATTGCGGTATTTTATTTAAAATATCCAAGTTAATTTTTCTCAAGTTACCACCGAATTTATAAATACAAAATAATTTACCCTGCTTACCCACACACCATTGTTTTTGTAATATCGGTTTGTTAAAATAAACACGTGTTAATATGGCGATCGCCATCAAAATGGGAATCAATATAATTAGTAATATCAACGCTCCCAAAAAATCACCCCATCGCTTTATCAACTGATTGAGGTGATTAAATTTATGAGAATTTTGGTCTAATTTTTCTTGCTGAAATAAACGCAAAAATACTGTTTTTCCACATTTTCTAGATTGATTAGCCCACATTTTAATTTGCTCTAATTCAAGCTGCGAATCTATTTCTACTATTGTCGCTGGAGAAAATTGCAACCAGTCTGCTAAAAATGTTTCGCTTCTATGAGAAAGCAAATGCATCTGTGAAGGTTTACAAATTCGTTTAACTATCAGTTTTTCATTTTTCAGCTTGATTTTATAACCAAAGTTATAGTTACAATCATTAGCTTCGTTATCATTCCAAACATTAGCAGAGGTTTCTAAATTAGGATATGATACTAAATTTACTGATGTTGACCTTTGATTCTGAATCATAGCTAAGAATCAGTAACCATTGTTAATAAATGATTGAGTAATAGGTAAAATTGAATCTGTTACGCGAGTGTTAAATTCTTTATTATTTTTAAATTTTTTGAGATTTTATTTTAATATCCTTGGCAGCATCTAATTTTTCAACAACACATTGTAGTGCAACCCTAATAATTGTTTTTCTATACAGGGAAATGTGCGAGCGACACTACAAATTTAAACCCAGTTTCCAAAATTGCTTTTTAATTTTTAAGTTCTATATTCCTTTTCAAATCAGTATTTTCCAAGTCACGACCGAGTGTCGTGATATTCTAAAGCAATAGAAATGAAAATTAATCGAAAATTTTAAGTATTTATGACTACTATTTTTTTTAGCTTCATAAAAACTTAAACCAATCATAAGTTTATTTACTTAATTAAGTCAACTCGCGAACAGTCAAATTTTGATTATCTTTACAAAAATTTCAATCTTTTTTTTGAAAAACAATGTTGAACTTACGTGTTTTTATGCAGACAATAACGTAATATAAACGACATTTTACTGAAAATATGGTTGCAGTAAGATATTTTGATATTAATTGAGCAACTTTAACAAATACAGGCTTTGTGGATGATTAATTTCGATAAATTGACGAGTTGAATCAAATCATCTATTTCTGCTTGATTTGCTTTGAAAGACAAGTATTAAGCTGAAAATTCCGATATTAATCGCTGTTTATTAACAGTACTAGAAGTGAAGGTATAAATTTTAATTTTTTACGATTTGGTCGTTAATTTTCGGTTATTCAAGAAAAATTTAGCTCAAAATAACCCTACCAATTGCGATCGCGTAGTGTAAGCTCATTGCTATCGCTATATCTGACAATAGCGTTTTATATGTATTGAATGTATCGAATATTGTCTGTGGACAAAAAAATAACTAGCACAACGTCAAGATTTAGATGAGTAATCTATGGCTGATTATATTATCATTCCCATTGTAATCACAATTATTGCAACAGCTTGCTTAGATAATCTACAACTTTTGGGGGATGCTAGATATACAAAAATTGGATTGTAATTTAATACTAAACTGTTTTACTTCGTGAAAAGACAAAAGCTGAAAAATACGCAAAATAGGTTAGAATTTTGACTCAAGCTGTAATTTCAAATTAAATAATTTTGCATAGGAGTGATGAAATTGATTTAGTGAAAAAAAGTAAAAAGTACTGGATACGTTGTAACTAGCTGCATCGTCTTGATGCAGGTGCAGGTGTGTTTACCATGACAACAAGAAGTGATATAGCTTTTGTAATTGTTTCTTATAATTCCGCAGATACTTTAAGGGGTGCAATTGAATCTTGTATACAAGCGGTCGAGGATATTTATCCAGAAAGAGGTACAGTTATCGTGTATGATAATGCCTCGAAAGATAAATGTCCGCAAATCCTGGATGATTTTACTCGACGATATCCAGAAATATTTGTGGGAAAAAAAGGAGAGCGAAACTTAGGTTTTGGTGCTGCCAATAATCGAGCTGTTGCGGCTTTACCAAGTAAGGTTTACGTTTTAGTTAATCCGGATGTAACATTCAAACCCAAAATAATTTCTCAATTAAAAGCAACTTTAAATTCCGCTCCCGATATTGCAATTGTTTGTCCTAAGTTACTTTATCTTGACAAATCGGTTCAACCTTCAATTCGGAGATTTCCGACATTTAATTTTTTGCTATTGAAGTATTTATTAGGTGGAAAAATCCAAAATTTACTATATCCCTTTGATTATTATTATGCCTGTATGCCTGCTCCCAAAAAAATTGTCGAAATTAATTGGGCTATTGGGGCTTTCATGATGGTATCAGGAAAATATGTAGAACGATATGGGTTGTTTGACGAACGCTTTTTCTTGTATTTTGAAGATGTAAGTTTGTGTGTAGATGCTTGGCAAAATGGGTACAAAGTTTTATTCCAACCTTCTGTATCTGCGCTGCATTTATATCAACGTTCTAGTACCAGTTCTAAGTTCAATTATCTGACTTTAATACATATGATTTCTGCTTTGAAATTTTTTGCTAAATATAGACGTTATCAAAAATCTTGGCAGTTAATTGCTTTAATTTTGGAATTGAATTTAAAAATCCAAAATATTTGGCGTTTTGTAATTTTATCCAGAATAAAAAGATTACAACAACCGTAAAAATAAAATCAAGTAAAATAAGTAAAATCAGCGGATATGTACAAATTCATGTTAAATAAACAGTTTATAAAAGGGAGTAGGGAATAGTGATAAAAAGTAATATTAATCAGAATTATCAACTTTTTAGTTTTAGCAATATATTATTTAGCATAGTAGTGTTTAAACAAGTGAATTATCAGGGTATTTGACCAACTATCATCTGATATCATGTCCGGATGACTAGTTATTATTCTCTTCTTCCTATTTAATTTAATATTTTAATATATCTATGTACATAAAACTGCCTTTTTTTATTAAGAGAATTTTCAAAACTAACAGTTTGTGGCAAGAAAATTATTTGATTATCAAAGCATTTAAACCATTTTATCGAACCGCGATTATAGCCGTATTTTTTACAATTTTAGCTGCGGTTTTGGAAGCAGTAGGTATTGGTTTGATAGCATCTTTATTACAAGGATTAACTAATCCCGAACGCTCTCCCTTACAAACTGGTATTGAATGGTTTGATATTGGTATCTTAGGAACTCAAGCTGTTGCTCAAGAACGGATTTGGCGCATATCTGGTTTAATATTATTTACTGTATGGTTAAGAGCCGTTTTTAGCTATTTAGGACGTTATTGCGCTAAATTATGTGAAATTGGATTAGTAGACAGTCTCCGCAAAAGAATATTTGAGCAGTTTGAAAACTTTAGTCTTTCCTACTATATTCAAAAACGTTCTGGAGAATTAATTAATACTTTTTCTGCTGAAGTTAGTCATCTGAGTTTTGCTTTTAACGAACTGATTAATTTTGTCACCAAAAGCTGCATTATCATCGCTTACACTTGTGTCATGTTCGTGATTTCTTGGCAATTAACTTTAGTTACAGTACTTCTGTTTAGTTTACTCGCAGTAGCAGCATCAAATTGGATTCGTAGAGTGCGTCAAGCCAGTTTTGCAATGACATCTGCTGGAGGAGAATTAGCCGCAAAAACCACAGAATTTGTCAGTGGTATTCGTACTGTACAAGCATTTTGGAGTCAAGAATTTGAACGTAAACGTTTTGATCGAGTAGCAAAGAATTTTGCTAATGCTTGGTTAAAGGCTAGTACTATTAGCGGACTTTTACAACCGTTAATTGAAGCGGTAGCTACGACAATTTTGGTGACAATGATTTTGGTAGCTGTTTCAACTTTGATATCAAATGGAAGTCTTAATGTAGTCTCTCTACTCGCTTTTTTGTTTGCTTTATTCCGCTTGCTACCAATTATTGCTCATATGAATAGTTCTTGGGGTTTAATTGCCATGCATTCTGGAGCTTTAAGAGCAGTAGAAGAACTTTTAAGAACTGATAATAAGACTTATTTAATTGATGGTCATCGTCATTTTCCCGGTTTAAACCAAGCTATAGAAATTGTCAACCTTAATTTTGGTTATGGTAATGAAAAATTAGTACTCCACAATATTAATTTAACCATCGAACGCGGTCAAATGGTAGCATTAGTTGGTGCTAGTGGTTCTGGTAAAACAACTTTAGTCGATTTATTGGTACGTTTTTACGACCCTACTTCCGGTAAAATATTAATCGATGGAGTTGACTTACGCCAATACAGTCTCGGTTCCCTACGTCGTAATATGGCAGTAGTAAGTCAGGATACCTTTATATTTAACACCTCAGTGCGAGAAAATATCGCCTATGGGTTAGAGAATATTGACGACGAAACAATTATAGAAGCAGCCAGAGGTGCCAATGCTGATGAATTTATTTTAGAATTACCCCAAGGATTCGATACCAAACTTGGCGATCGCGGTTTACGATTATCTGGAGGGCAAAGACAGAGAATTGCCATTGCACGAGCATTATTACGCAATCCACAGATTTTAATTTTAGATGAAGCAACTAGCGCTCTCGACTCGGTGAGCGAAGGTTTAGTACAGCAGTCTTTAGAAAAATTAGCTCACGGAAGAACTGCGATCACGATTGCTCATCGACTTTCTACTATTTATAAAGCTGATAAAGTTATCGTACTTGAATCCGGACGCATTGTCGAACAAGGAACTTATCAAGAATTATTAAACCTCAAAGGTAAACTTTGGAAATATCATCAAACACAACATCAGTTGACAGTTGACAGTTGACAGTTGACAGTTATCAGTTACCTATTCCCAATTACCCATTACCAATTCCCTCTTCCCTATTCCCTCTTCCCAATTACCAAAAAATGAAAATTGCAATTTGGGGTTCATACAATTATGGTAACTATGGTGACGATATTATGGCAATTCAATTTGCTAAATATCTCAAAAGTTTAGATGTTAAACCTATAATTTATCGCTTGGATAAAAGCTTAGCACAACGCTATCAACTTCAAACCACCGATTCATTAGACGAACTTCTTAATGATGCTAAATTTTGCATTATAGGTGGAGGCGGATTTCTTGTAGAAAACTTTTCTGCACCCTTTGAAACAGATTTTCGTCGCTTACACCAAGTCAGCACCGAAAAAAATTGTCCCGTATATCCAATTTCCATCGGTGGAGAAGGATTCGGAGCAAATGCAACACTTTCATATTGGAGACAAGAATTTTTTCAAGGTGATATGCACCAATCCTCTACTGTCAGATTAGAATCAGATCAAGCTCTCATTAATCAGTTTGGCAAACAAGTTTTTTATTATCCTGATGTACTACTTTTAATCTCAGACTTTTGGCAAATTCCCACTCAAAATAAGCAAGGTAATCCAATCAATGTAGGGATAAATATTCCGAAAACTTTACAGTGTCAATGGCTAACCTTTCAATTGAAAATTATCGCATCTATCAGAAGAGATATTATTTTCCATTTTATCAAAACTTATTTACCATCATCGCCAATAAATAGCGAGTTAGTACCCAAACAACAATCAAATAATATCAGATATCATATGTATACAGACCCCCAGTCAACCCTGGAATTTCTGGCTTCCCTTGATTTAGTTGTCTCCTACAAACTGCATCTGGGATTAACTGCACTTGCATTAGGAACACCCTTTTACAGCTTAGGTGGTTCTGGTAAAGCAAAAGCCTTTCTCAACAGCATTGGAGCCGATTTCGCAGTTTGGACTCCCGTCGATAAACGATTTAAAATAGCTGCTTTTTTGTCCAATCCCCAAAATATTCTTCAAGCGAAAAATAAATTTAATTTTACTATAATAGATAAACTAAGAAAAAATAGTCGGGGACACTTAGATTTTTTAACCGAACTTGTAAAAAATGTTAATTCCTCTTTTACTTAATTCAATCGATTCAAGATGAAAATTATTCACTTATACAGTATGTTTGAGTAATATAAAATTATTTCATTGAATTTATTTAATTAAATTTGAATTTATTTAATTTTATTTAATTACATTTAGATATAAATCAAAGGAAACATTGAATAAACGAGTTGAATTTTCAATTAATTTTCAATGAATTTTAAACATTTAGTAGCAAGTAATTAGTTTCAGATTTATTGAGGTAATCATGAGTTTTAAACACTTAAATATGGTAAAATACTCCTTTGATTTGTAAAAGATTTTTAACATCATAGGACTGAATAAAGAAGTCATTTTTTTGCAGAAATTAACATAAATTAGTGTTTCGATTTGAGAGGTTTATTGTGGTGGTTGATACTGGTCTCGACAACGGTCAAATAGTAATTGACAGACCACAAGAAGCTGTTAATATTAGACAGCTATCTACCATATTATATCGCCGACGCTGGCTAATTTTAGGTGTCGCAGGTATGGTAATTTCCGTTGCTACTTTGATATCCGTAGTCGTAAAACCAACACGTGAAAGCTCGATGCAAATATTAGTTAGTTCTAATATTTATCAAGGGGTAAATAATCCCTATAATCAAAATAGTTTAAACAATGATTTTACTGATTCTAATATTAAAGTTGTAGATTATACGGCTCAATTACAATTAATGCGGAGCAAAAAATTAATTGAAAGAGCAGTGAAATTGTTGCGTCCGACATATCCAAATATTACAATACAAGATATTAAAGGTCAAAAAGGTAAAAAAGGACCTTTAACAGTGACTCAGATCCAAGCAGGAACAGGAGCTAATAAAGTTCCCTCAGAAGTATTTGAAGTATCTTTTAAAGACAAAAATCCAGTTAAAGCCCAGAAAGTACTCGAAGCATTACAAATAGTTTATCAAGACTTTAATCGAGAACAACAACAAGAACGTTTATCTAAAGGATTAGCTTTCGTCAATGAAAGACTTCCTAAAATAAAACAACAAGTCATTGAATCGGAAACAAACTTAGAAAACTTTCGCCAGAAATACAACATACTTGACCCCCAAATACAAAGTACAATTCTTTTAGAATCTCTGGCTGGAATCAAAAAAGACCTTGATAGTACCACAGCCCAGTTGCAAGATGTAGAAGCTCGTTATCGTAATTTAGAAGAAAAATTAGCCGCTTCTCCCCAAAATGCTTTAATATCTTCTCGTCTGAGTCAGTCAACTCGTTATCAATCACTCTTAGATGAGATTCAAAAGACTGAACTAGCTTTAGCCCAAGAAAGACAAAGGTTTACGGATAATTCTCCCACCGTACAAAAACTTTTAGAACAGCGTCAGAGTCAAATGGCTTTGTTACGACAAGAAACGGGAAGAAGTTTGGGAGATAAAGCAAACTTGACTAACAATACAGCACAACCGCTATTGACAAAAGGACAACTTGCAGGAGTCGATTTAAAATTAGTCGAAGATTTAGTTAGATTGCAAACAGAAGTTTTAGGTTTGCGAGCAAATCAACAAAGTTTGATGCAGTCTGAAAGTCAGATACGTTTAGAATTAAATAAATATCCCAATTTAATTGCTGAATATAGCCGTTTATTACCCGAAGTAGAAACCAACCGTAAAACCCTCGAAGAACTGATGAACGCACGTCAGTCTTTAGCCCTGAAAATTGCTCAAGGTGGATTTGATTGGCAAATACTCGAACAGCCAGAATTAGGAATTAAAACTGGTCGTTCCAGAATGTTAATTTTATTTACAGGTGCAATAATCGGTCCCATTTTAGGCATTGCCCTAGCTTTAATTTTAGAACTATTGAGCGACACTATTTACAATCCCCAAGAATTAACCAGGTTTACCAACCTGCGTTTACTTGGTAAAATCCCCAAACTCTTGCCACCTCGAAAAACGAAAAACCTTTTTAGTTTACCAATTGGAAAATTGCGATCGCAACATTCGCTGCAAAAACAAAAGTTATATCCTTCATTTTCAGAAGCCATAGCCTATTTACCTTCCCACGAAACCTTAGATATGGCTTACCAAAATATTCAAATCTTAAAATATCCCCAACACTGTCAATCATTAATGATTACTTCAGCAAAAAGCGGTGAAGGGAAATCAATCTCAACCTTGGGATTAGCAGTCAGTGCAGCGAGAATGCATCAACGAGTTTTAGTAATCGATGCCAACCTGCGAAACCCCAGCCTACACACGATGATGGAACTTTCCAACGATTGGGGACTTTCCTTATTATTATTAGACGAAACAAACACTCCCATCTCAGATTACATCCAACCCGTTCATCCTGCAATCGATGTTTTAACCGCCGGACCAATCCCAGATGATACAGTAAAATTACTTAGTTCTAGACGGATGAAAGAACTTTTAGATACCTTTACCCAAAATTACGATTTAGTATTAATAGATGCTTCTTCAATATTAGAGACCGTAGATGCAAGAATATTAGCTTCCCTATGCAACGGCATAATCATAGTAGCACGCATGGGTAAAATCAAGCAAAGTGAGCTAATTCAAGCTACACAGATTCTTCACAACTTAAATTTAGTCGGAATTATCGCCAATGTTGCCACCAAATCACCAAAATTGTATGTGTAAAAGGTTAAAGGTTAAAGGCAAGAAGCAACTGTCAACTGTCCACTGTCAACTGTCCACTGTCCCAAGTCAACTGTTATATAATTATTGCTAGCTATAGGAATCCGAATTTTCGGGGAAACTACCGCTTGAATGTCCGTCAAACATATATAAATCTTAGAAATCTCAGAAGATAATTATAAATAGCATGAAATTCCGATTGATCTATTCTTCAATATTATCCCAGATGAAAGTACGCCATTGGTGGCTCGGAGTACTGTTGTGGATGATTTTGATTATCCCAGCACAAGCATCGGTAATTATGCGTGTAGCAATTGAGCGTGATGTAGATAAAGTTAAAGTTGGTAGTTCCACCGCTGCAATTGTCAAAGATGGTAGCGGACGTTCATTAGGGAAATTACCAGGAAGAGAAGCTTACTACGCTCAACCAGTTCCCGGTGGAGTCGCTTTAGATAAATGGAAGTCTGCTCTATTCTGGATTGAACCCGAAGGTAAG
Source organism: Rivularia sp. T60_A2020_040 (assembly GCA_015272215.1). Classification (GTDB taxonomy): domain Bacteria; phylum Cyanobacteriota; class Cyanobacteriia; order Cyanobacteriales; family Nostocaceae; genus Rivularia. Next base: position 29,238 of record JACYMD010000103.1, read on the forward strand.
GGATTTGTTTATATTGGCGATCGCTGGTATCGTGGTAGAACTTTAGTTATTCCCACACAAAAAGGATTAACAGCAGTCAACTGGGTTGATTTAGAAGAATATCTTTACAGCGTTTTAGGTGGAGAAATGGATGCTCGATGGCATCCCGAAGCTTTGAAAGCTCAAGCCATAGCCGCTCGTAGTTACGCCCTTTACAGACGAGAGAGACAGCAAACCAATCCTCTTTTTGATGTGGGAAGAACCCCCGACAAATGGCAAATTTATAAAGGTGTAATTGCAGAAGATCCCAAAATTTACGCCGCAGTAGACGCAACAGCAGGACAAGTATTAACTCATAATAATCAAATTATTGAATCAGTATTTCATGCTTGTTCTGGAGGGCATACCGAAAACGTTGAAGATGTCTGGGGAAACAGTTTACCTTACTTACGTGCAGTTCCCGACTTCGACTTGAATACCACCAGTACAAGTAATAGATGTAAATGGCAACAAAGTTTCTCATCTACAGAAATTAGTCAAAAGTTTCCTGAAATCGGCTCGGTTCAAGAAATGAAACTTGTAGAACTATCACCTTTTAACAGCGTGAAAAAATTGCAAATTATTGGTGAAAAAGGTATTAAAGAGCTAAAAGGAGAACAAGTTCGTACCACACTTAAGCTCAATAGTACCCGCTTCACCGTCAACAAACAACAAGATGGTACTTTTGTATTAAATGGACTTGGTTGGGGACATGGTTTAGGAATGAGTCAATACGGTGCTAGTTATTTAGCCAATCAAGGCTACAACCATTTACAAATTTTGAATCATTACTACAAAAATGTAGCCTTAGCACCGATTCAGGTAAAATAGGACAGTTGACAGTGGACAGTTGACAGTTGACAGTGGACAGTTAATTTCTCTCCTTGTCTCCTTGTCTCCTTGTCCCCCCATCCCCTTGTCCCCCCATCTCCCTATCATTCCCCTTCTTCAAGCCGTTTGCGCCATTCAGCGTCAATTTGGTCGGAGCGTTCTAATTCTTGTTCGATTAAGTCGGTTTCGGTAGAGTAAGCTAAATTGTCTTTGTCGATAACAGTATTTGTAGCAAACTGATGAGCGTAGTTGATTTTTTGCTGTAACTTTTCGTCCGCAGCAGCTATCAGCTTCGCTCTTGCTTGACGCTGACGATTGCGATCGCTAATTTTATCGTTACGCCATTTTACCCAAAAATATCGCACTAAAGGTATTACAAGAAAGCCAGCACCGTAAGCTAATAGCAACCAGTAAATTCCTTGAACCAAAGCAACCAGCCCTCCGATTTGTCGGGCTACAGTACCATTTGCTAAGAATCCTCCCAATATCAAAGCACCGACAAAGTTTACTACACCTAATCCAGCACTGAGCATTACTTGTGAGGAAGTTGCTTTACTAAAATTCCAGGAAAATTCCTTTAGATAAGCTGGTATTGATTTGGGATTATTTTGGGTAGCAGTTACCTGTAATTCTGGAAAAGAATAGACAATTTCTCCATCAGGACTTACCGCAGGTTTGCCATTAAATTTTGTCAAAACTGGCAGCATATAATCTTCATATTCTTGTTGATATGTTTCGCCAATATCATCTAAATAAGGTGTAATTTGTTCAGCAACTACCGCACCATCATTATTACGAATTACAGTCGCAATTTCTTGATAGCGGCGCTCTTCCAGATTTAAATTAGGATTTCCATCACCGAATAAAAACGAAAATATAGCTTCTAAGAAATTTAATTCGCTACTTTCACGCTGTCGTCTTCCCTGGCTGCGATATCCAGTATTATAATTTGGGCTAAAAAACCAAAATAAATCTGGAAAGTAGAAAAATCTTAAACCACCGCCAAAATTACCACCTCTATCATTATCGCGGTCAGAGGAAACATAAGAAATAATCAAAATAATCGCGATATAAATTAAGACGATAGAAAGAATTAAGACAACTCCAAAGGAAATTCTAATTAGATAGAATAGAACCTTCCAGATTTTTTTCCACCATTCTTGTAACTGTAATCTCAGATATTTATTGCGTAAAACATCGCGGAAATTACGGGGAAAAAGATAAACAATATCACCTGTATCCGCCACTTGCAAATGTCCCCCAGCATCACTTGCAAGTGCTAACAAACCTTGATTTGCCATTTCGATATTTAATCCAGCCTGTGTAGCCACATCACCAACCGTGACTCTATAGTTTAGCTTTTCCACAGCTTGCATAATGGCGGGATTGGGAGTCATTTCTCGACCCTCCTTTTTAAATAACTCTTCTATTCAAGTATAAAGTTTTCAGAAGAGATAGGGGGACAAGGAGACAAGGGGACAAGGGGAGAAATTAACTGTCAACTGTCAACTGTCAACTGTCAACTGTCCACTGTCCACTGTCAACGTCTTCTCGGTACATCGTAAGTCATGAAGTCGTAAGCCATTTGGGTGTTGGGAAAAATTGCTCGACCTTCGTTGAGTAAATCTTTTAATTCAATGGCGTTTCCTGGGGCGTAACGGGGGCTAAAATGACTCATAATTAAATGATGTGCGCCTGCTGCTAATGCTGTTTGCGCTGCCATTGTAGATGTAGAATGTAATCGATCAAAAGCCATTTGAGAATCTTGATGAGCAAAAGTGGCTTCGTGAATCAATACATCGGCATCTTTTGCTAAATCAACTGCATTTTCACAGAAAACTGTATCGGTACAATAAACAAATTTACGTCCAATTTCTGTAGGTCCACACAAGTCTGAACCGTTAATGACTCTTCCATCTTTTAAAGTTACCGTTTCACCACGTTTGAGTTGACCGTAAACTCTACCGGGTGGAATTTCTAATGCTTTGGCTTTTTCGACATCGAATTTTCCCGCTCGGTTTTTTTCCTCTACACGATAACCATAAGCTGTGACTCGATGATGTAAAATATTGCAACTAACTATAAATTCGGCATCTTCATAAACTATTCCCGGACGAACAGCGTGAACTTTTACCGGGTAAGAAAAATGTGTATGAGAATAGCGTCTACAAGCTTGCAAATATTCGTTTAATCCTTCTGGTCCGTAAATATCAACATGACTGACATTCCCAGCCAAACCACAACTAGCAAGCAGACCCATTAAACCAAAAATATGGTCGCCGTGCATATGGGTAATAAAAATTCGGGAGAGTTGACTCATTTTCAGGTCACTCCGCAATATTTGGTGTTGAGTACCTTCACCACAGTCAAATAGCCATAATTCTGCTCTTTGCGGTAATCGAAGGGCAACACTTGAAACATTGCGCGACCTTGTGGGTACCCCAGAACTCGTCCCTAAAAATGTTATCTGCACAGCCTTATGTAATCTTTATAATAATAACTTAATTTATATAATGACATTCCCCGTTCCACTCCGTTTACTTAACTTAACTATTTAGGTCAAGTAAGTAAAGTGATGACTATTACGGAGAAAGTCTTACAATAACGATAATAATCTAATTATTCCGGCTGACGCGAAATAGACGGTTGTGCGAGAAGTCGGGTTTTTAGGATAAATATCTGTAATCTCAGACAACCTTTATAAAAACCCGACTTCTGTGATTGTCATTAATCAGACTATAAAAAAATCAAACCCACCTCGGAGGTGAGCTTAAAATTGTTTCTCAAGTAATTTGTATTAATCTTCAACTGTTATCTCAGATGATTGATTATACAAAAGGCGATCGCGAATTTGAATTAATTGCTTTTGAGATTGAACAGGTTCTCGTGGTTGTGGGAGTTCGGTATTAGGCCAAGTTAATATATCATTACAAGGACATAATGAAGGCGGCATACCCAAGTTTTTCAAAGGTACCGGCATATCACAACGGGAACAAGCAACCATATCCCACTCAGGTGAAAGTAATTGTGCAATAGTTTGTTGTGTACCTTCGAGATAACACTCACCCGATTTAGAAGAGAGAACTTTCTCCCAGCATTGCTCAAAATCGTCACTATAACTTTCACCATCAACAACTATACGGGGCTGCAAGCTTGCCGCACCATTGTTGATAAACACTTTTTTACCCAACTGAAACCAGTAAGCCAGGTATTTTTTAACTTCTGTTTTAGATGCCATAATTTAATTTTAGATTTTAGATTTTGGATTTTGGATTCGGAATGGGGAATGGGTAATTGGGAATGGTAAATAGTTGACAGTTAATTTCTCCTCATCAAGACGGTAAACGGGTACCAAGCACACTGAGATTGAGAACGTGTCCTCCGGTGACTAAATATGTTGTTTGGCTGATAACTCCTAGTTTACGAGTTAACCAACCGAGTCGATCGCGAAAGGTTTGACCGACGGGATAAGCTGGTACTACTCCCCATCCGGTTTCTTCGGCGACAAAAATCATCGGCGCTGCAACAAGTTGTACAGTTTCTAAAAATTCTTCCGCGATATTAAGCCAAGAGCTATCATCTTGTTCGATAAAATTTGCTACCCAAGTTCCTAGTGAATCTACTAAAATAATATCGTTGGGTTTTGCGTCGGCTAGAGTCGCAGATAATTCAAAAGGTACCTCTAAAGTTATCCAACTTTGGGGACGGCGATTTCGATGTTGAATAATTCGTTGCTGCCATTGTTTATCATCAGGTGATAAGAGTGCTGTGGCTATATAAACTACTTTTTTGCTAGACTGGTTTGCGAGAGTTTCTGCCCACTCACTTTTTCCAGAACGAGCAGGACCAGTGACAAGGATAACTTTACTCAAAACCGTTTCCTCAGTATCTTTAATCAGTAGGGTGGCAATTTTTTCGATCTTTTTTGATTCAAGGGTGCAATTTTTGGTTCCAAATAACTTTTAATAGATCAAAATACAGCATTTTTTGGTTAAGGCGATCGCTGGCAAGACAATCATCAATTCAACCTTAGCCAAAAAAGCGTTGTACAACTGCACAAAGACACGAATCCCCGAATATTTCTATGAAAGCAGGCTTAAAGCGTATTGAGGCAACTTTGCAGGATTTAGACATTCGCGTTACGAACCCTATCGACGAAGCGAGCGATAGCAATGGTTCTCTTCAAGAGTCTTTATCGTTTCGTATCACCGCCTCAGAATCCACTGAAGAAGCGACAGAATCCCACGAAGAGGTTAAATTGCAAACTCCCCCACCGTCCGTTGCTGCCGATTCTTACCAACAAGATAACTCAGTGCAGACCTTTTTGGCACAAGATGAGGAAATTAAACCACCAAGTCTTCCTAAATTTAAATCCCCAAGCTTTAGCAGCCATCGTAACGCTCCCAATCCCGCTTTAGCATCTAATGTCTTGCTGGAAATTCAAGAGATTGTTGCTGGTTGGCAAACTGAATTACACACTATTGTGCGACAAATTCAGGATTTATACTTACAAGGACCGATTGTTAATGGTTGGCTCGAATCTCATGAAAAAGAACCACAACCCCAAGCTACTGCAACTTTACGTCATGCAGAAGTTGACCACTTGATGAACTATGTCGAAGAAATTTGCGCCGCACAAACACAAGCCAAATCTGAATCGAAACGTACTAGCTACCGTTTATGTGGTTTAGATCCCAATGGTGAAGTTTGGTGTCGCCCCTGTCCTCCCGAACAACTCCCTAGCGTTAGTATGGCGATCGCCCGTTATCAACAATTACGTCAACTCCTAGCACGCAAGCAGAAACTCGAAACCCACTTAAATCAACTTGCTGAAACTTTAGTAGTTCTACACGGTCATATTAAACAGCAAAAATAAAGTTTTAACTAGTTTTAAAACTTATATCCGAAAAAACTCGGTTGGTGGGTATAACATTTTTGGCTAAAATTCTTTGTAGGCAGTTGTTAATTTTTAGTAATAGCTAATATGTAATAGATAGTAATAAATCTAGAAACAATTAGCCTTGATATATATATCGCGCTGATCAAATCTAAAATCCAAATAAAGGCAAATCTCAAATTGCAATCAAAATGCCAGACACGCAAATTTCTGCCATTATCTGTACTCACAATCGAGATAATTATTTAGGTGCTGCCATCGATAGTCTTTTGTCGCAGAATTTCGTCAATGACTTTGAAGTGGTAGTGGTAGATAATGGGTCAAAAGATAATACCAAACAAGTCGTAGAACAAAGGCTCGATCATCCGCGTCTTAAGTATATTTACGAGCCTATTCTCGGTCTTTCTGTAGCTCGTAACACTGGTGCTAAAGCTGCTAGCGGTGAAATCTTAGCATATCTTGATGACGATGCTGTAGCAAGCCCTTGTTGGTTACAAGTTCTTTATGGAGCCTATCAAAGCAACCCTAAGTTGGCGATCGCGGGTGGTAAAGTTACATTATTATGGCCAGAACAAACCCTACCCCCCCGTTGGTTATCACCAGGATTAGCCAGCAATTTGGGAGCATATGATTTAGGCGATGGCGTTGTATTGATTGAAAATCCAGGTTTAACTCCTAGAGGCTTGAATTATTCAATACGCGGCAGTTTTTTAGATGAAATTGGAGGTTTCGACACCAATCTCGGAAGAGTAGGCAAAAATTTGCTTTCTAATGAAGAACTGCAAATGACCGAATTAGCCTTGGAAAAAGGTTGGGAAGTCGTTTATCTTCCCGATGCTTTAGTCGCTCACAATGTGTCACCAGAGCGTCTCAAACGTTCCTGGTTTTTCAGTCGAGGTTGGTGGCAAGGTATCAGTGAATGTTATCGAGAACAATTAGCCGGTAAAGCCGGTGCAAGTCAATTACAACGCGGTAGCGAACGCTTTATTCGTGGTTTATATAAAGCATTGCAACATTATTCTGACCCCGCAGAACGTTTTGATAAACTTGTATATGCTTACGGTCAAATAGGTTATTTAAACGCAGCTATTCAGGGACTTTTATCTAAAAAAAGTAGTTAGTGGTTAGTAGTTAGTGGTTAGTGGTTAGTAGTTAGTGGTTAGTGGTTAGTAGTTAAGATTCAAGAAGTAACTATCAACCATCAACTGCCAACTATCAACTATCAACTATCAACTATTAACCATCAACCATCAACTGTCAACTGTCAACTGTCAACTGTCAACTAATATAATATGACTTCTAAAATACCAGTTTCAGTTTTAATTCCAGCAAAAAACGAAGAAGCAAATTTACCTGCTTGTTTGAAAAGCGTTGAAAGAGCAGACGAAGTTTTTGTTGTCGATTCTCAAAGTAGCGATAGAAGTATTGAAATTGCTGAAAATTTTGGTGCAAAAGTCGTACAGTTCGATTTTAATGGACGTTGGCCAAAAAAGAAAAATTGGTCATTAGAAAACTTACCTTTTCGCAACGAATGGGTATTAATTGTTGATTGTGATGAGCGGATTACTCCCGAATTATGGGATGAAATTGCCTCTTCGATTAAAAATTCAGAGTACAGCGGTTATTATCTCAATCGTCGCGTATTTTTCTTGGGTAAATGGATTCGTCACGGAGGTAAATATCCCGATTGGAACTTACGTTTATTCAAGCATAAAGAAGGTCGCTACGAAAACCTGAATACCGAAGATATTCCCAATACAGGTGACAACGAAGTTCACGAACACGTTGTTTTAAGTAATAAGGTGGGATATCTAAAAAATGATATGCTTCATGAAGACTTCCGCGACCTTTATCACTGGTTAGCCCGTCATAATCGTTATTCAAATTGGGAAGCTCGTGTTTACTATAATTTACTTACAGGTAAAGTTGATGACGGCACCATCGGCGCAAGTTTATTCGGTGATGCAGTACAACGCAAACGCTTCTTAAAGAAAATTTGGGTACGATTACCCTTTAAACCATTATTACGCTTTATCTTATTTTATATCATTCAGCGCGGTTTCCTTGACGGCAAAGCTGGCTATATTTACGGACGACTTTTGAGCCAATATGAATATCAAATCGGCGTAAAACTTTATGAACTGCGTAGCTGTGGTGGTAGTTTAAATACTGCATCTCCCGAAAAATCTCAACCAGTAATTTCTGCAAAAGTTACTCAATCTTTAACTTGATGGGAAACAAAAGGACTTTCGGGACAAGGAAATAATTTATTATTAGACATCTCCGAAAAAGATGTAGAGACGGGGCGTATTGCTACGTCTCTACAAGGGTTCTGGGTAACGCATAATTAATTTTCACCAGATGTCTATTAGTTATTATTAATTCCTAACTCCGCTATGCCCTCAGATTGTAAGTCTCCCTTCCCGGCAGAAGATTATTGAAAAAAAACCGCAGAGACGCAGAGAGCGCAAAGGAAAGAGATAAAGAGAAATAGGTAATTTTCAAGCAGAATAGTAGTATTTATTCAGGATTCACAATCTAAAATCTAAAATCCAAAATTCCGATGCTCAAATTATTAGATACCGAACCCTTTGTAGATTTGCGTAAATATGACCAATCCAATTTTGACCGAGGACGTGCGGGTTGGTATATATTTTTTTGGTGGTTCATCCAAGCAATTACTTTTCCCTTGACCCTTCATAATATGAGTGGTATACGCTGCACTTTGTTACGTCTTTTTGGCGCACGTATTGGTAAAGGTGTATTGATTCGACCTACCGCCCGTTTTACTTATCCCTGGAAAGTAACTATCGGTGATTATAGTTGGGTTGGTGATGATGTGGTTTTATACAGTCTTGATGAAATTAATATCGGTTCTCACTGCGTAATTTCACAGAAAAGTTATATCTGTACTGGTAGCCATGATATCAAAGACCCAGCCTTTAGTTTACAAACGGGGAAGGTTGTGATTGGTAACGGTGTTTGGGTTGCTACAGATTGCTTTGTCGGACCAGGAGTTACAATTGGAGCAAATGCTGTCATCGGTGCCAGAAGTACGGTTTTTACTGATATACCTGATGGACAGGTTTCTTGGGGTACCCCCTGTCGTCCCCGGTATGCAAGGAATCGGTGATATTTTTGATATGAGTCAACATTAATTCATCTCGCTGACACCATATAGAAAATATTTTATTCCTTCCATCATCAAGTGTTTTTGTATCGATACGATATACATGATTGTTTACTCGTTTGATTTTCAAACCTAATAAACTCAATAGTCGTCGAATAATTTTTATTGGTGAAATCTGTTCTTTTTCTATTGTTAAATTAACTAAGTTAATATTCAAGGCTCTTTGAATATGTTTACTGCATTGCAATACGGTATTTTTCAGTAATATTAAATCGGCATCATTTTCAGTAAATTCTCTACCGGGTTCGAGTAACTGTAATACACCCAATGCTCGTAAAGCTTCTATTCTCAAAGTATAATTTTTTAAATCGGGTAGAAAAACTTTTCCTTCACCACAGGACAATTGTTGATTCCATTCTTGTTTATCTCTGAGATGAAAATATTCACTGGAATGAGTTAGATAATAATGGGTTCGCAATTGGTAATAATAGCCTTTATCATCTTGTAATTTTAATTGAGGGGTAATTTCTACACCGTATCTTTTTCTGAGAAAATATTTATTGATTTTATAACGCTCTTCATTTGTAAGCGAATGTTTTTTTAATAACTGTTCGTATTCTAGATAATCTATATCTGGAGCATTACTTACAGCAGTTGCTACGGCTAATTGATTTTGCTGTTTAATTTTTTTGATTTGATGATTAATTTCTTGGGATTTATTACGAGTTTGTTCCCAATCTTTTTTGACTTTGATGATTTCTAAAATTAATCTTCTGCGAGTTGCTGAATCTTCTTTATCGGTAGCTAGAAATGCATAACGTAAATCACGAATAATATTCTTTTGGATATCATTAGTACGTACCCATAAATTATGCCCTTCAGCCGTCAAACCTTCCTTCATTGATTGACGGTAAAAGTTAATTGAAGCATTTACCCTTGCCGAGAATTTTGCCCAAGTTCGTAGATGAATTGGATCATAAACTAAGGGTAAATCAACATCTATTTTATGCATTGGACTTAATAAAGCCAAATTTTCTTTTTGATTCTCTTGATACCAGGAAGATAGTGAACGATAATTTGTGCTACCACTACCAATTAAACCGACTCCTCGCTTCGCACACCACACAACACGCGGTACATCTTCACGTACCCTTGCTAAGGCTTGTCTGGCTTCAGAATCGGGAATTACTCCTTGAAAAATTCCGTAAACTCGGTCAAAATGTTGAACATCAATACTAATTCCTGTACCCAGAGTGGGAGTGACAAAAACAGCATCGTATGCGATAATTTTTTGATTAATAGATGCTACAAAATCAACCGCTTCATGACCTGGTGTATTAGTAGTATGACTACTGACTATTAAAGTTTTAGGATATAAATGTCGTAATTTATCCAAACGTTCTTTTAAATAACGTTCAATGGTTTCACTACTATAACGTCCGCAACGACTATCGGTTGTAACATAACATTTTCTTCCCGCAAGTAAATCTAATTCTAACTGTTGAATTAATGGTGTGGGATTAGGAGAATCATAAAAAGTTACATCCCAAGCTTTTTCTGGTTTCCACTCATTTACAACTAGCCAAGGTGTTAATTCTATTCCTGCTAATTTTTGTAGGTATTCTAAAGAAATATCTGATAAATCGGCATCTTGAGCAATCACTAATCCTCCTGTGGTTAAAACAGTCGAAATTAACTGCTGAAATAACTTTAATATCTTGACTCGTTTATCTTTACAAGTATTACTATGTAATAGATGCCATAAAGATTGTTCAACTTCATCTAAAATAACTATCGCACCTTGCCAATCTATTGGATTGAGTTTCCAAATTGAATCAATACATAATCCTCTAGAAAGTTTTATGGCGCTAACATTCCCATTCTGTAAATTTGTAGTCCCGGCATTTTGCTCGCTTGCTGTAATATTAGGAAGCAAGATGCGGACACTACTAGTGTTTTTGCAATTTTCAGAGATACCGTTTAAAAATGCATTTTCTATTTCCCATTCCCTATTACCTAAACCCCATTTAATCCCTACTTTTTCACATAAAAATTTTCCTAATTGGATTCTATGAGTCATTAATAAAACAGGTTGATTTCTATTTAAAGCTTGTTGAACAACTGTTTGTAATGCTGTGGTTTTTCCTGTTCCTTTCGCTGATTTAACTCCAACTAATCCCGAAGTCGGAAAAGCTATATTACCTAAATAACGACGATTGATATTAAGTGCAGCCGGAATAGTTAAATTACTATGGGTTTTACTATGAGCAAGGTAAACTTCTAAATCCAGACTTTGACGATAAACTTTATCAAATGCAACCGCACCTTTGGCAACAATAAATTCATCAACACCTTTTTCTATTCCCGGAAGTTCAATTACTTGAACCGGACAATTCTTTTCTTGAAATAATAAACCAAGTTGAGATATCGCGTTGTTGACAGCAGTTATTTTCTTAACTTCAGTTTCAAAATCAAAACAAATATAAATAGTCCGTTTAGTAATACTAAAAGCTGCCAAATCCGCAATCAGTTGACGACGGATAACTCTGCCAAATTTATCTTTAGTAACCCGATAACCACTGGTAATTCCTGGAATCGCGATCGCAATATATCCTTGTGTTAAAAGTGCAGCGGCTTTCTTGACTCCTTCACAAATAATTACGGGTATATTACATTCCATTACCCACTTCCAGAAACCTATCGCAGCACCATCTTCAGCAATCGTAATATTTTCGGGTAATTTGACATTATAACGCTCAGCGACTTGCTGCCACAGTTGTAACGGTACTCGCAAACAAAATATCCGCGTCGGGGTACAAGGTGGATGTTCGTATTTTATAGACTTACCTTTTTGATTAACACGAGGCTGATTTGGTTTAAAACATCCCCACTCCATCATCTGCCAATTATTCAACACATCAACCCCCGAACACCACCAACCACCAGCACTAATGTGAGCATAACGTTCCAACCACGAACTTCTGACTATTCCAGTATTTGTACGAGGAATTAATTGAGAAATCAATAGATAATCGTAAGCATTTCTATCTTCAAGTGAGCGAAAATTCAGCTTTAGCAGGTGTAAATCAATGCCACTACTATTGACTAATTCCTCAAGATGTTTTGGATGTAGGTAGTGCAAATGCATTATGTAGACCGGAAAGTGCAGACAATGGACTTGAAAAATTTACCATGCACTCGCTGGTTTTTATATAAGGGATTTTAAGGTTTTTTATGTGCTTTTTATTATTTTGTATTTCAAAATACATCGGTTTAAATAAAATAGATTGATTTATTCTGTTCTGTTGTCCAAGTAATAGATTTGTATTGTAATATTTAAAATATTTTTTTTGACATTTATCAGTACAAGTATCAAATAAATAATTTTTATATTTTTTGATAAAATAGTATTTTTATATGGTAAAGGTAGTTAAAGCTATCTAATACAGTTATTTAAGTCGATTAGTAAAGACAGTTTTTATAATAGAAGCTATTAGTTAGTTAAATATAAAGATCATGTCAAACCAAGTTTTAACAGATTATTTCAACTTTTTTTCTCCTACAGATATTCGCCTTAAAGGTACTAGGATTGGGATTGAAACTATTTTGTATGAATATCTTGATTGCAGTCGTACACCAGAGGAAATTGCCCAAACTTACACATCTTTAAGATTAGAACAAGTCTATGCGACTATTCTTTATTACTTACAAAATCAAGAAAATATCAGCCAATATATGAGAAAATGGTACGACCATGGTCATACAATGAGAGAACAACAAAGACTCAATCCACCACCAGTTTCGGATAAACTTCGTCAATTAAGAGCAAAGAGAAAAGCTGAACAATCAATTAATGAATCTTAAATACTTGATTGATGAAAATGTAAATCCTCTTTATCCCAAACAAATTAGACAAAGAGAACCGAGTATTATAGTCAAAGTGGTGGGAGAATTAAACATCCCACCTAAAGGTACTTTAGACCCAGAAATTCTTGACTGGTGTGAAGAAAATAACTTTGTATTGGTAACAAATAACCGGACATCTATGCCCGTTCACTTAGCTGATCATATAGCAAAAAATCGTCATATACCAGGAATTTTAATTATCAATCCAAATTTAAGTGTAGGAGAAAATTTGGAAGAACTAATATTATTAGCTCTTGCTTCTGAAGAAAACGAATACCAAGACAGGATTGTTTATTTACCTTTGCCCTAATATTTAAACGTATGAGGATTATGTTTTTACTTTTCTATTTTTACTCTTGAATAACAGTTTCTTGATTTTGTTTTCGCAACAGAGACTGTAAAATTTCTAAACTAAAAATGCAGCTAATTAACCATACTAATCCAGCCGCATATCCAGCAATTATATCTGTTGGCCAATGAACTCCTAAATAAAGACGACTGAAACCAATTGCTAAAATTAATAAGGTTGTACAAAATATAATTAATTTGTTCCAAGCCGGAAAATTAGCTATTAATAAATAACCAACAAAACCATAAACAATTAATGAAACCATTGCATGACCACTAGGAAAACTAAATGAGTTAGCATCTACAATACGTTCCCATAATGCAGGGCGTATTCTGCCAAATATTGTTTTCAGCCACACATTTAAATTCAAACCACCAAATGTGACGACAACTAAAGCAAACGCACTCGCAAATTTTCTACTAACTAGTAAACATATTCCCACAATACAACTGAAATAAATTAATGTTGAACCATTACCCAAGAATGTAATCCCAGTCATAATTTGATTTAGCAAAGGGGTATGTATCGTGTAAATACTTTGCAAAATTGCCGTATCAATTTCTGTGGTTTTTTCTGCAAAGACTCTCGCAGTAATTTGGAAAAATAGCCACAACGAAAAAATTGCGATCGCAAACCCTCCTATCCACACAAATGATAGTAAAGGAGATAATCGAGAGCTTACTTGTTCCTTCCAATTTTGAATTAGTTTATTTGTGTAGTTGAACATGAATTTAAGTTATATAGATGTATGTAGGCAAAGGTATTTTACGCTACGGTAATACTTAGCTCGATCAACAATAACAAATTTAGCTTAAGGCAATGTAAAGTCTATACCACTTTGTCGAATGCTCTATTTAATATCGGTGATGATGTTGTATTCAACTTTGTAGAGTTAAATGATTTACGCAAGATATTAATATCCGATCAATTATTAGCAATAACTTGTTCCATTTTGTGCCTTTATAATGAGAATATAGAAAACGGTAGGGTAAAAACAAGTGTAATTATTATGCAATCTCTTTTTTGGACTGTAGAGGAAGTTGCCCAAAGAGCCAAACAGTTTTACGAAAATGGTATTCGCTCCTGTGTTGAACATGGCGATAATATTGGCAAGATGATTGTGATTGATGCTGAAACAGGCGAATATGGAATTGATCAAAGCGGTGTAGAATCAGCATTAATGTTAAAACAAAAGAATCCCAAAGCTAGATTATTTACTATGCGGATTGGTTATGATGTTGCTGTCAGCTTTGGTCATGCTCCTATGATACGTACAGTTGAATGATTTATGGAAGATTAGTTGATCGCAAAGCAATAGTTCCAGTTATTTTTCGTTTACCACAACAACCAAATTTTTCTGTGGATTTTGTCATTGATACTGGATTTAATGACTATCTTACCCTACCACCACAGGCAGTCAGTGCAATGAATCTTCCTTTATATACCACTATTCCTGCACGATTAGCTGACGGTAGCGAAGCTTTATTATCGGTACATTTAGTAACTATTGTTTGGGATAATTTATAAAAAATATAGCAAATTTAGGTTGAGTTCAATACACTAAAACCTCACCCCCATCCCCTCTCCTAATATACGGAGAGGGGTGCCCGGAGGGCGGGGTGAGGTAATATTTGTATTGCACCCAAGTGAAAACCGCTATA
>JACYMD010000130.1 GCA_015272215.1 Rivularia sp. T60_A2020_040
GATTGCTGCACTCTATACTGATTAAGTGTTTTAAGCCGTATCGTCGCCCCATCAGGATACTTTCACAAACTTTATCATTAATAAACATCATCTCATGACTAGCTTAAAGAATTATTACGAATCAGGGTAATAGGGAATAGGGAATATAAAATCCGTTGGCATCGGAATTATGGAATTATCTATTTGTGAACCCAGAGGCACGCACAGGAAGCGCCGAAGTACTTAGAGTTTTTTTCTTATGCAATTTCTCGTGAGGAATTACTTGTAAAATTTAGATAGTAATCGGGTTAAGAAACAATCTATAATTTTAACTCTTTTGAGCGGAATTCCCCACTCGCCTATGCGGTGGGGATGGATAGCGACGGACGCTCGATCCAGCGTCCAATTTCTTCTGTGACACAACGAAGTTACGATAAATAGGATTCGTGTTAAACTAAGGCTATGAAAACCGTTGTTAAAGTCATAATTTATCCAACTACCGAGCAGAAACAAACGCTGTCAAAGGCTTTCGGCTGTGCCCGTTGGTACTGGAATAACTCACTGAACGCAACGAATGAACTCTACAAAGAAACGGGTAAAGGCTTATCCCAGATTGGGATGAACAGCCGACTGCCCGCGCTCAAGAAAGAGTATAAATGGCTAGGTGAAACTTACAGTCAAGTGCTGCAAAGTGTTTCATTGAACCTATCGAGAGCGTTTATCAACTTCTTTGAAGGACGGGCATCATTCCCCAAATTCAAATCGAAGCACGATAAACAATCAATTCAATATCCTCAGAACGTCCAGATTGTTGATGAGAATCATCTGAAGTTTCCTGGTAAATTGGCCGTTGTTTCTGCCAAGATTCACCGCACCTTTGAAGGAAAAATCAAAACCGTTACCGTCAGCATGAATCATGCCGGGAAGTATTACGCTTCTCTGTTGTTTGATGATGACTTACCTCTTGTCGAAATCACTTCGGAGGGTAAGGCAGTCGGTGTTGATGTCGGTTTAACCCATTTTGCCATTACGTCTGATGGGTCTAAGTTTGACAACCCTAAGCCACTGAAGAAACGCGCTAAGAATCTCAAGCGTAAGCAACAGAAACTATCTCGCAAGCAGAAAGGATCGAACCGTAGGAAAAAAGCCCGCCGCATTGTAGCGCGGGTGCATGAAAGAATTGCAAATGCTCGTAAGGACTTCGGGCACAAGCTATCTCGCAAACTGGTGAACGAAAACCAAGTCATCATTGTTGAGAATCTGGCAGTCAAGAATATGGTGAAAAATCACTGTCTAGCCAAAGCAATCAGCGATTGCGGCTGGTCAGAATTCACCCGTCAACTGAAATACAAGGCGGAAAGAGACGGAAAAACCTATCTAGAAATTGGTCGGTTTTTCCCATCGAGTAAAACTTGTCATGTATGCCTGAATCAAATTGGTAGCCTGCCTTTAGACGTGCGTAGCTGGACTTGCTCTAGCTGTCAGACAAAGCACGATAGAGACGTAAATGCGGCGATCAACATTCGAGAGGAAGGCATGCGTTTATTAGCGTTAGGAACTAGCGCTACTGCCAATGGACGGAATGTAAGACCGAAGGCTGGAAGGAAATCTTCCGTGTTATCGGCTGTTCCGGTTGAAGTTGGAAGCCCCATCCGCCATGCGGTGGGGTAGTTCACTATGCAAACAATTCAAAAATCCGCAAAAAAAGCTTGGGCTAAAGCTTTAGAAAAACCCGCGACGGAATTTCCTTTAACTCCACTATCAATAATTGAAGGTGAAATACCCGCAAGTCTAAATGGTACCCTTTATCGTAACGGTCCAGGAAGGTTGCAGCGTGGAGGTATTTCTGTCGGACACTGGTTTGATGGTGATGGTGCAATTCTGGCGGTACATTTGACGGGGAATAACCCATCAGCGGTTTATCGTTATGCACAAACCGAGGAATTTAAACAAGAAGCAAATGCAGGTAAATTGCTTTACGGTAATTATGGGATGACGGCACCGGGAGCAATTTGGAATCAGTGGTTAAAACCAATTAAAAATGCTGCAAATACTTCGGTTTTAGCGCTGCCTGATAAACTTTTAGCATTATGGGAAGGTGGCAACCCCCACGCACTTGATTTAGATAATCTCAATACTTTTGAGAAAGATGATTTGGCAGGATTGGATAATGGTTTAGCATATTCTGCACATCCGAAAGTTGATTCTCAAACAGGAGAAATTTTTAATTTTGGGATTTCACCTGGGTTAAATGCAACTCTTAATATTTATAAAAGTGATGCTACAGGAAAGATTATTAAAAAAGCAGCACATCAATTAAATGGAGTACCTTTAGTACATGATTTTGTATTAGCAGGACAATATTTAATCTTTTTTATTCCTCCAGTGCGGTTAAATTTATTGATGCCAGCAATAGGATTCAGTTGCTATAGTGATGCCTTAGAATGGCAACCAAGCAAAGGAACTCAAATTTTAATTATTGACCGTGATACTTTAAATATTATCAGTCGTGGTGAAACAGAATCTTGGTTCCAATGGCATTTTTCTAATGGTTATGTAGATAATAGTGGCGCAGTCATTGTTGATATCGCTAGTTATCAAGACTTTCAAACTAATCAATATCTTAAAGAAGTTGCCACAGGTAAAACTCATACTACGGCAAAAAGTACTTTAACACGAGTAAATTTAAATCCGCAAACGGGTAAAGTTAATAATATAGAAAGATTATTTGATAGACATTGCGAATTTCCCATCGTACCGCAGCAAAATGTCGGGAAATATTCTCGATATACCTATCTTTCTACAGCTAAGGAAGGTACGGATATTAGTCAAGAGATATTAAATAGTATCGCTTGCTTTGACCATCAAACTGATACTTTGATAGAAGCAAACTTTGGTGATAATCTCTATCCTTCCGAACCAATTTACGCACAAGGTTGGATTTTAACAGTTGTCTATAATGGTAATTCTGATAGTAGTGAAGTATGGATATTTGATGCTGATAATTTAGATAAACAACCTGTTTGTAAATTGAATTTACCCATGGTAATTCCTCCCGGTTTTCACGGAACTTGGAAAGATGGTTGAATTATAATTAATTATTAATAATTAATTATAATTAATAATAATTCTATCAATTCCCCCCAACTTTATTCCCGATTTCCCTACATATCGCAAAAACCGAGGTGTAACCGTGGAGAAAAGTACTACCCCCAACCGGGCCGATTTCACCTCCACAGAAAAATCCTCCCACAGGTATATCTTTGATATAACGCCGAAATAATGTAGAATCAAAATTAGGCTTTCGATAAAGTCCTTGACCTCTACCTAAACAAGAAAACATTAAAGCACCCACAGGTGATGGGTCTGAAGTCTTTTCTGCTCGATATTTTTTGAGCAAAAATTCTAAATCTTGGGCGGAAGTTTGAGCGTCACGCAGGTGAAATTGTATTGTTTGTCCGGGACGCAGGTAATCACCAACCGCGATTGCCCCAGTTGTTGGATCTACTCCCAAAATATTACGAATTAAAAAGTCTCCTGGGTGTAAATCTTGTTTAAATTCATCCATCGCTACACCCACAAACAAAGAATTTTGAGCCAGGATTTTTTCTTCTTCACTTAAACTCGCAATCAAATCGCGCAACAAAATCAATGGCACTTGTTCGTCAAGTTCTAAAATTATATTGCGATCGCACTTGCTAATTTGGTACGGAATACCAATTGGACGACAACCTTGAGCAACAATTGGATCTAATTTAATATTGCCAGCTAAAGCTACTCCTACAGTACCTTGATGATAAAGTTTATTGTTGCAAAATAAGGCGATATTATTTCCCATCTCACCACCGCTTGCTTGTCCTCCGACGGTGACAGAACCAGGATAAGCAAAATCCAAACCTTTTAACAAGTCATTGATACCACTTGCGAAGTTGCTTGAAAGCAAAATAAATTGGGGTGTAGGGTTCGGTGGTAAACCAATTAAATCTATCCAATCATCAGGTGAACTGTCTAAATCCGGCAACTCTTCAGCAACAATATGAAACGGACGAATATTTACCGATGGTAAACAGGCTAGAGTCAGCGATAAACCTGCCTCAGCTTCCAATTCTTGAGCTTGTCCCCAACCATTTGTACCCACAATACCATCTCCACTACAGCCAATTAATACGGGTACATTTAGTTGCTGTGCAAGCAAAGGTAACAGTCGCGAATACTCACTTGTAAAAGCAGACGAGATGAACACTAATCCTAAATTTGGTTTTGCCGATAACTTGATTAAAGCTTCTTCTACAACTTCAGAAATTGCTGCTTCCAGAGAAGGGCGGGTTGACAAGACGTTTATCCACTGCATTTTATCCACCATGAATTTAATAAAAATTGTTATATTTTGATGTTTTGAGCAATCATACTTTTGATTTTTATTTTTATTTATATTTCTCTTCTATGCTCAGGAACCTTAACTGCATCTTACAATAATTGACTGTTTCAGTGGATTTATTCGGAAACTGGGGATGAAAACTTGGCAAAAATCTTCAAAATCTTAAAAGTTTAAGTTGGAGGCTCCACAGATCAGAATATTCGCGGTATTTTGATAGTGCCGCTTGACTACATCGCCTTTACTGACGCGCAAAGCCAGGTAAAATGATTAATACCGTCAAACTGTCTTTGCCAAACTTTTTCTATACTTGTATTAAGAACCATCTAACACAATAAAAGCCATGAGCGATATCAAAGATAAAATCCAAGAAGAACTCCAAGAAGCTCGCGCTGTTTGCGATACTTCAGGAAGCAACTCCGCAGAGTGCGCTGCTGCTTGGGATGCAGTAGAAGAATTACAAGCAGAAGCTTCTCACCAGCGTGAATCGAAGCCCAAAAACTCCTTAGAGAAGTACTGTGATGAAAACCCTGAAGCTGATGAGTGCAGAGTTTACGACGACTAAAAATTAAGTTCGTCATTAATGTATATTTCTTTTCCCACCCAAGCAACCAGATTCCTCCTCATGCTTTAGATAATCATTTTTAAACTCACAAAAGTTTGAAATCTCATTGCGATCGCAATTTTATCCCCCATAAATCAGCATGAGGAACTAGTGACTTGGCATAGTCAGGGTGAGTTTTTTAGCTCTCCCTGAACTTGGGAGGAATTAAGCTTTGAATTGTGTAGCAGATTCATCTTGTTACAGACAAACGCCATTGTGGAACCAAGTAACCCACAGATGACAGTTGCCCGATCAAATCTTTATAATCAATTCCTCAAAATACTCACAATAAGTAGTTAGGCTTGGATTATTTACATAATTACTCGTGAGTTATATAAGCCCTGACTCTTCCCTCTTCCCTTTTGCCTCCCCCCAACGAAATGTTTAATTTATTTTGTACAAGTACTTATTTTGGATACTTTACTTTTAAATATTGGCTTTCTTAGTTAAAGTCTTAAATTGTATATAGTGAATAATTATGAATGATATTTGGTTTCGCCCGTTAGTTTGGATGGACTACCGTTTAGCAGTTTTATTTACGGTATTGATTCCTTTAGTGTTACTTATTTGGGCATTCGTTGAAAAAGCTGAAGCAATTCAACGTCTATTGACTATTTATTGGCGAGTCTCAAGTTTACTTGCAATTACACTTTATTTGATGATTGGTGGTTTTGGTGTCAGCTTTATTTCATCTTTAATGGGGCGTATCTTGATCCCAATTGCATTATGGTTCTGGATAGACTTAAATGATGAAATTCAGTATGGTTCCGAGGGAGCATTAAAATTTGTTTTTACCTCTTGGCGTTGGGCTACAACCATTTATTGTATTTTAGGAGCGCTTGCAACCATTCCATTCCTAGGTTGTGCTTTTTCGGAAACGGTTCTCCAGTCTTCTTACTGCAAAGTTTGGTTGGAAGCACCATTATTATTCAAAGAGTATTTCCATCCCAACACCAATCCCGGATTATTAGGCTTTCTAGGTATCATTGGCTTAGTTTTTTACGTTCTTTGCCTAATCTATTTTGTAGCCGTCAAGCTCGGCAAGCAAGGACGTTCTGCTGCACCCCAGTAGAAGAGATGGGGAGACAGTTGACAGTTGACAGTGATTATTAGAAAAACAACCATCAACCAACTCAAAACTCCATGTCCTAACGGACACGCTGCGCTAACACTCAAAACTCCTAACTCCTCACTCCTCACTCAAAACTCCTCACAATTCCCATGAATAATCCAATTAATAAACGACTTGAACAATACACGACTAAACGTCCTCAAGAAGTCTTATTGGTAACATTGGAAATCAACGGTGAACGAGACGAAGTTGCTATTTTTAGAGGCTTTTCTAGTTCTTTAATGCGTCCAACTGCTTTCGATCCTGATGTTCCCGTCATACCCCAACAGGCAAATATTATTAGTATCGACCGTTTAAAAAGTCCTTATAATCCAGACTCACCTCAATATATCCAGCAAGGACTTTCTATAGAACAGATGCAAACCTTACTTGCACAAGCCAATGTGTAAAAAATTTAAAATTCTTTAGGTAAATTGAAAATTTATACTTATATATTATATTTATATTATATTTATGTTTATACAAGAGATAATACCCCTCTTATGGGTTGATATATTACACAAAATGTCTTATGGAAAATATGACCGTTCTTTGTCTAATTTTCGTCTGTTTTTAATTGATTTATCTCAAAAACTAACCTATTGCTAGGAAATACAACCATACTTAACTTGCAAAATTAGGATTCTTTGCAAAAAAACAAAGTCTCTTTGACGCAAAATGACCAACTTGTGGTAAGTTAATAAAAATAAACATAAGAAATCCAAATAAATAACTATATCTTTTTGGAGCAAGTTTAAGGTAACTTTTTAATCTTAATAGCATTAACAGATATAAAAATTACAGCAGGCGCATATATCGATATTGCGTTTGATGTGAAAGTAGTTAAAAATCTTGCCCGAATACAGCTAGCCCTTGTGGTATTTAGCCAAACCGGAAGCTATCGTAAATCCTTACTCTCCTAATTTCCCCATTATGAACACAGCGGTGAGTCTACTAAGTAAAGATGCTCCTCAAGCTCAAAAAGTAGAATCGAAAAAGCAAATTAATCGTCAAATGATTGCGATTCTCGACTTTGGTTCTCAGTATTCCGAACTAATTGCTCGTAGAATCCGCGAAACTCAAGTATATTCCGAAGTTATTTCCTATCGCACCACAGCCGAGCAGCTTCGTCAACTTAATCCTAAAGGAATCATTCTTTCAGGTGGACCGAGTTCGGTTTATGATGCCAAAGCTCCCCATTGCGATCCTGAAATATGGCATTTGGGAATTCCGATTTTGGGTGTCTGCTATGGTATGCAGTTGATGGTGCAGCAACTCGGTGGAGAAGTTAAGAAATCCGAACGCGGTGAGTATGGTAAAGCCGCTTTGTATATAGACGACGCGACAAACTTGCTTACCAGCGTTGAAGATGGTACTACCATGTGGATGAGTCATGGTGATTCGGTAATTACAATGCCTTCCGGATTTGAATTATTAGCCCATACAGCTAATACTCCTTGTGCGGCGATCGCCAATCATGATAAGAAACTTTACGGTGTGCAGTTTCATCCAGAAGTAGTGCATTCTGTGGGTGGATTCTCGTTAATCCGCAATTTTGTTTATCAAATTTGTGAAAGCGAGCCTACCTGGACAACCGATGCTTTTGTAGAAGAAGCGATTAGAGAAATTCGCGCTAAAGTTGGTGAGAAGCGAGTGTTGTTAGCACTCAGTGGAGGGGTTGACTCTTCGACACTGGCATTTTTGCTATATAAGGCTATTGGAGATCAACTAACTTGCGTTTTCATCGACCAAGGCTTTATGCGGAAGTTAGAACCGGAACGCTTGCTCAAATTATTCTCAGAACAGTTTCACATCCCGGTTGAATATGTCAACGCTCGCGAACACTTTATTAAAGCCTTAGATGGAATCACCGATCCAGAAGAAAAGCGACGTATCATTGGACGTGAATTTATCCACGCATTTGAAGAAACATCCAAAAAGCTTGGTCCTTTTGATTATTTAGCCCAAGGAACCTTATATCCCGACGTAATTGAATCAGCAGACACCAATGTTGATCCGCAAACTGGAGAACGAGTAGCAGTCAAAATTAAGAGCCATCACAATGTCGGTGGTTTACCCAAAGACTTACGTTTCAAGTTAGTAGAACCCCTACGAAAACTTTTTAAAGACGAAGTTCGTAAGGTAGGGCTTTGCGTTGGTTTACCAGAAGAAATTGTCCAACGTCATCCTTTTCCTGGACCAGGTTTAGCTATTCGTATTATTGGGGAAGTCACCGCCGAACGCTTAAATATTTTACGAGACGCTGATTTAATCGTGCGTCAAGAGATTAACCGGAATAATCTGTATAACAAATACTGGCAAGCCTTCGCTGTACTGTTACCAGTGCGGAGTGTTGGTGTTATGGGCGACCAAAGGACTTATGCTTATCCAGTAGTATTACGGATAGTTACCAGTGAAGATGGAATGACCGCAGATTGGGCGCGAGTACCTTACGATATACTCGAAGTCATTTCTAACCGGATTGTAAATGAAGTTAAAGGTGTGAATAGGGTTGTGCTTGATATTACGTCCAAGCCACCTGGAACTATTGAATGGGAATAGGGAATTGGTAATTGGTAATTGTTAATAAAAATCCGTGTAATCTTTTTTAATCCGTGATTAGGATTGGGAATTGGTATATTACCCATTACCCATTACCCATCCCTAACTCAAATCGGTAACTTAATCGTAAAAGTACTCCCCTGCCCCTCTCCACGGCTGAAAACTTCAACTAAAACAGCAAGGAGTCCCACACCATAACTGTACTCAGTTTGGTGTTGGGAGCAATTTGACAATAATCTATAAAGTCACTACGCATAATCTTGAACTTCGTCTGATTAATTGCACTTTTGATTAGCAAGTACAAGTTGTAAAGGTTGGAATAAACTATTTTTATCTTCAGGATGAACTAATTCCATCCACCATTCAATACTCGGTTCTATTTCTTCTAAGGAGTAACCCAAAATAGCAGTGATTCCTTCGGTTCTAATTACACTATTAAAAGTAATATCCCAATCGTAAATTACACACTCCACTGCACGGGATGCTAATTGAAATCTCTCGTTACTTAAACGTAGTTCTTCTTGAATTTGTTTGAGATTACTAATTTCTACTTCTTTATCAATTAATTTGTGTTCTATTTTTGGAGCATTTAACAGTACAGATTCAACTGTAGTATTTAAAATTTCTGCTGTTACCTGTTGCTTAACTAAATAATCTTGAAAACCGCTTTTTATTGCCTGCACCGCAATATTTTCATTTCCATATTCGGTGAGCATAATTATTGATGGCGTTGGTTGCTGCTGTTTTAATTTACAGAAAAATTCCAATCCATCCATATCTGGCAGACGGTATTCTATTAAAATCAAATCAACCTCTTACTATAACTCTAATCAGTTGTAAAAGATAGTCATTTTTTCTTAATAAAGACTATACTCTACAAATAATTGATACTTAAGCAAACCATTAAAAATTTTAAAAGCTAATTTGATTGGATTTATAAGCAGGAGGTTCGACATGAATCAAAATTCTGGCTGGACTAAACTTTGCTTCCAAACGAGTTTCCACCTCTTCAGTAATACGATGAGCAGTTTCTACATCTTTAGCATCAACAATTAAATGCATTTCGATAAAAACTTGACGACCAACAATGCCGCGAGAAGCGATATCATGACAATTGAGCACACCAGGAACATTTAAAGCAATATCGTAAATATTTTCCGGCGCAATCGCCATAGAATCTATTAGCCAAGGTAAATTTTCTTTGATTACAGTCCAACCACTAAAAAACACTAGTAAAGCCACAGGAAAAGCTAAAACTACATCCAACCATTGATAACCCAACCAAACACCAATTAAACCTACCATCACACAAATAGTTACCCAAACATCACTCATAGTATGATGAGCATCAGCAATTAAAATTGGGCTACCAACTCGTTTTCCCACAGTTCTTTCGTAGAAAGCAACAAAAATATTGATACCCAATACTAACAGTAATAACCACAATTGTGGACCAGAAATAGTAACTGGTTTGCTTCCTTGAATAATTCTTTCAATTGCACCCTGGAGAATTTCAAAACAAGCAATTGCTAAAAATGCCGCAATTCCTAAAGCTCCTACAGCTTCAACTTTTTGATGTCCGTAAGGATGTTCTCGATCGGGTAATGGAGAAGAAAATTGACTAGTAATTAGACCTAAAACATTATTTGCACTGTCAGTGACACTGTGTAAAGCATCAGCTACTAAACTCAGAGAACCTGTGACAATTCCTACTGAGGCTTTTAATCCCATCACAAATAAGTTAAGCAGCAGAGTCACGATTAAAACCTTTCTTACTACTGCGCGATTATCCTTAATCATAAAGTATTTTTAATATCTGGTGTCTTACATTCTAATGTAAAACTTCAGACCAGCATTAGATGTATAAAATTGTTACTTATTAAAGAATAAATATTTTTTTAACTAGAAAATATTCACTAGTTTATTGAGATTTTTTATAATTAAAAGCAACTATAAACCTTTAAAAAATCAACTTTTTATTTTTGATAATAATAAAAATAATTATAAGTACTTGTGCCAATCTTTAATGACACATTTCCTTTAGATAAGCAGTCAAGATGAAAAATTGTTTTCCGAGTCATGAATCTAAGCGTTTTTCTCATTACTCACTTACAAGTCAGTAGGATTAAAAGGAAAATAGTTATATAACTGAGCAGTAAATATATCAATAATCAAGGCTTGACTACTGATTTTTTTGATTACTTAGTATAGACAATATAATACTTGTAAATTATTAGCCTTACAGGTAAATAATTTTAGTGAAGTGAAGCGTTAATTACTTAGGGGAATAAATACTAGTAGGACATATTATTAATTATGATGCGCCATAAACAGGCAAAATAAAAATGTAACGAGATGTTTTGATAAATCACTCATGTCTGAAAATCATTTGACACTTAATCTGATTGAAGGTTCCGTATCTTTTAGCTTTTCACCCGCAGCAGCAAGGGAATTAAAAGCAGCTATCGATGAATTGATGCAGAAACTTAAAGCAGTTGCGGCTAAAACGAATGGTACGGTTGGTAGAGCAACTCCCCAATCAAGTATGGAATATCGCTATACAGGAGAAGTATTTATAGAAATTTTTTGTAATCCTAACATCTGGGCTAGTCCTTTTGCAGCAAAAGTTTTACTTACTGTCCGCTCTGACACCATTCGTTTGACAACCGAAGCTGAACTTACCCGCATCGTAGAAGATATCAATCAGTACTTAGAGCAGGCTGCCACTAAGTAAGATAAAGAATATTCAACAAAAATAGTTCATGATTAATTGCGGATTTGTGATTAGTCATGAGCAAAACGCGAGATAATAAACTAAAGTACCTTAGAAGGATAAAATTTGGAATTATAAAACTATAGAAATAAATAGTTGTCAAGTAGAAACAAAAATTAACAAAGTATTTGCAATCAGTCAAAATGCAGTCAAAGCATATAAAATAGAGATTTCAATTTTACATAGTATTTTTTATCGTTTTTAGGACAGGTTATTTTATTTTAGTAATATAGGGATTAAATATAATTTGGCATTGTTATATAAGGAGATTTTTGGCTTTATAATACAAAGAGTTTTTGATCAACAACTTTAACATATACTAATTTTTATTTACACTAAAAATCATCCACGGAGATAACAGTTATGGGCAAATACGATAAATTTTTTAGTTCAAAAAAAACATTGAAAGAGTCATTGACTCCAGAAGAAGCAGTGGCTGCCATTGCATTGATAACCACAGCCGCTGATTCTTCCTTAGAAGATGTAGATATAGAATTTTTGGTGGATATACTTTGGGGATTCGAGATTTTTGAAGAATATTCCGATGAAGATTTATTAGAAATGCTTGAGAAACTGCTCAATCTCGCCGAACAACAAGGAGCCGGAGCGTTGTTTAATGCTGCTCACGATAAACTTGAAGATGAGTTTTTAGAAGATGCTTTTGCGGCTGGGGTAAGTGTAATCATAGACGAAGAAGAAATGCATATTCCTAAAAGCAAAACACCTTTACTCAAAAGTTTGCAACAAGCTTTAGAACTTGATGATGAAGAAGCCCAAGAAATCATAGAAGATGTGATTGCTGCCTTCGAGGAAGCTGAGTTAGAAGAATTACTTGAAGATGAAGATGAAACAATAGTAGATATCGCTTTTAGTATAGAAGAATATGAATCACCATCGGACAATTTTACAGTCCCAATTCCCGTAGATCCTCATCAAGGTGGTAAAGTTCAAAGTCAAGAAGGTGCAGTTAGTTTTTCTGATGATCAAGGTACTTTTTTAAGAATAGATTATTATCCTTTACCTACCAAACAGATGGAGGAAATGGAAGCCATTGGACAAGAAGAATATCTCAAATCTACTCTTGTCAATAAATATGTTCCTAAAGAGATAGTCGCTAATTTGCCAGAAGCTGAAGTCGAATACAGTGAATATATGGCAAAAAACTTAGAAGGCTCTTATTTCGTACTACTTTATATGCCTGGAGGTTCTAGAATTTATAAAACAGGAAATAATGGTACTGCCACAAAATTAGATGCTTATAGAGGATTAATCGCATTTATTAACAGCGAATTTCTCTATATAGTTAGCAGTCAACGTACATTTTTAGATGGTAAAACTTCTAATTTTATGAAAGAAGAAGCTGTTGCACTCAAGCAAATAATTTTGGACTTTATCGATACTATTGACTTTAATTAAAGTTTTGCAAAATATCCCTTGAAATAGAGGGTGGTTTTTAAAAATAAATCGCCTTCTTACTTATTCAATTTATATTCTTTTATAAACAATTTCATATTATTCCTTTTTATAATCTTTTATAATTATAAATCTATCATTTGAAGACGTGCTATAGGAATCCTACTTGAAAATTGAAAAAACTCAGTACACCTTAATCTTTTAGAATCATGAAAGCCTCTTGCATGAAAGCAAGAAAGCAAGAAAGCCTCCCTACACAAATAATTAAGGCTTTGCCGCGCTACGCGAAGGCGTAGCGTGCCCGAAGGGCATACAAAAATCTACGGAGGATTCCTATCGTTTACCTAAAAAATCTAACCCTTCACCACAGATTTTTCACATCTAAAAACCTGCCGTCAAATAATTAGGATTTATCCTGCATCAAACCAATTTCTATGCAAAATCATTGTTTTTATCACCAGATATCTAAGAGAAAACCAAGTTCTAATCATCTAAATCGATATCACGATCGCAATATTCTAATTCGATAATATCTAGTCTTTGCTATATATCATCCTCTAATGCCGAAACTTGATTGATTACAGTTTTGGTATAGGTTGATCGGAATTATTTTTTGACTTCTAACAATACTTCTTTTCCGCTGAAAGATTACCTTAAAAAAAACCGCCCTAGACGCTCTTAACACGGAGGAAAGAGATTTCATAGAGATAATAAGCAGGGGCGGGAAGGGAGGAAATATATTTGCAGCAATTTTTACATATAGCATTTATATAAGACCAGCTTTTTCTCAATATAAATACGATTTTATTGTTTTTGCTGTAATATCAAAGACTTATATTTTTACGTAATTTAATAAGTTTATATCTAATTCTTAAATACATCTGAGTAATGCTACGACGCTAAAAAAAAACGACCTTTTAACTACCTTTGATGTTGAAATAAGCAGTTTTGAGAAGTCGGGTTTTTATCACTTATCCTCAAAACTCGACTTCTAATGATTGTCTGTCAGTACCATCTAACTCTTTACCCCAATTTTTAAAAATTCAATTTTAAAATTCAATTTATATAATTTCCGATTATTCTCAGTTAATATACGGTGTGATGGTTTTTTAGGTGATATGAAATACCTAAAAATCGACCGTAAGTAATAAATCTACATATAAACATCACTTTTTTCTCAGTGCTGAGTTACAAAAAAAGGCAAAATTCATGATAATTAAGAATTTGGGTCATTAATAATGCGAATTTATTCATTAATTCCACGAAATTACGTTGTTTTCGGGACGTGACATAAGTCACTTTTATAGTGTAGAATAAAGTACTGTGTACAATCTGTCTGGACTTATTTTGTGTTTTTTTTATTAAATAGATTCTTCCAGTTATTTCGAGAAAAACGTCACTAAATATGATTTATCTAAAATATAAAACAATTTAGAAAATACTTTTTTAATATTCGAGTAAGAACAACTCACCATAATGATTATTTCCAATCACGTTAAAATAGTTCCACCCATTAACTTTTCATAACGGCATTTCAACTCATCTTTCATTAACGTCCATTGTTCTAAAGTGGCATCGATTTCGATGATTTTTTCCGCAGCTTGACGAGCTAAAACTAATATTTCTTCGTCTTCGACTAAACTTGCTAAAGTAAAATCTGGTACACCCGATTGTCGAGTTCCCAAAACTTCACCAGGACCTCGAAAACGCATATCCATTTCTGAAATAAAAAACCCGTCTTGAGATTGTTCTAATACTTTCAATCTTTGTTGAGCATCAGCGCTGCGAGAACCGCTGATTAAAATACAAAAAGATTGCGCTGCACCACGACCAACACGTCCTCGTAATTGATGCAGTTGCGACAACCCGAATCTTTCCGCATTTTCAATTAACATAACTGTTGCATTCGGGACATCTACACCTACTTCCACCACAGTAGTAGAAACCAGAATTTGGGTTTCGCGATCGCGAAATTTTGTAATTGCAGCATCTTTGTCAGCGGAAGTCATGCGACCATGGAGTAATCCTACCTGAAATTCGGGGAATACTGCTTCCTGCAACTTTTTATGTTCCTCTACTGCGGAGCGTACATCTAATTTTTCGGATTCTTCTACCAAGGGTAAAACCACATAAACTTGTCTTCCCTGAGCAATTTCTCGGCGAATCAAATCATAAGCGTGACTGCGTTCACTTCCTCTCAAAGCTGTAGTTTTAATCTTTTGTCTTCCCGGAGGTAATTCATCAATTTGACTTACATCTAAATCACCATGAATAGTCAGGGCTAAAGTTCGTGGAATCGGAGTTGCTGTCATGGTTAAAACATGAGGCTGTTCACCTTTTTGCTGTAACCGCGCTCGTTGCTGTACTCCAAAGCGATGCTGTTCGTCAATTACCACTAAACCCAATCGTTGAAAGTTTACTGGGTCTTGAATTAAAGCATGAGTTCCGACTAAAAGTGGTAATTCTCCCGTTTCTAACTGAGCGTGAATTTGTCGTCGTTTTGCCGTTTTAGTAGAGCCTGTCAATAAATCTACTGGTAAATGTAGGAGGTTAAACCAGCTAACTAATTTACGATAATGTTGTTCTGCTAAGACTTCTGTGGGAGCCATCAAAGCAGCTTGATAACCGGATTGAATCGCCGCAATAATTGCAATCACCGCCACAATAGTTTTACCAGAACCGACATCTCCTTGTACCAAACGATTCATTGGTGTAGATTTTTGTAAATCCTTGAGAATATCTTGGATAACTCGTTGTTGCGCTCCTGTTAATTGAAACGGTAATATTTCATGGAATTGTTTTAATAACTCACCTTGGGGAGCTAGAATTGCGCTAGTTTGAATTTGACGGGCTTTTTGTTGACGTTGTAGTAAACCCAGTTGCAGATAGAAAAACTCATCGAATACCAAACGACGACGTGCTGCTCGTAAACTATCGCTATCGGCAGGAAAATGGATATTATTAATTGCGTCTTTTAATTCCATTAATTGATATTTCTTTAATAGACCTTTTGGTAAAGGTTCTTTCAACTGCGCCGTTGCCGGTAAAGCCGCAATTACCGCTTGTCGCACAGTATTAGCCACCAATCCTTCCGTCAAGGAATATACTGGCACGACTCTACCCACAGTCAGGGATTCAATGGCATCTCCCGGATTTGCTAAAACTTCTAACTCTGGATTATCAAAAGTTAAACCGTACTTACTTTCCTTGACTAATCCACAAGCAGCTACAGTACTACCTACAGCGTAGCGACGCTTCATACTTTCTTGCCAAGGGCGACTGCTATAACGAGCGCCTGCGTAAAAACGACTAATTTTTAGAATGCCGGAGTTATCTTTTAAATGAATTTCTAAAATCGATAATTTCTTATTTTTAGGACTACAAAAACAGTTACAGCGCTTCACCGTTGCCACTAAAGTAACTGTTTCACCTGCTTGTAGTTCACCAATACATACTTGATTAGCGTAATCAATATGGTCGCGGGGAAAGTAAAATAATAAATCGCGCACCGTATCCAAACCAAGACGTTGTAATTGACCAGCTTTTTTAAAGCCAATTTGGGGTAAATCGTGAAGTTTTTGCTCTAAATCTGGTGCAAGTCGGGGATTTACCTCGGCGACAATTTTAGTTTTAGGAATTTGGACTTGGACTTTTGAGTAGGAATCATAATTATTGACATTATTTACAGTACTTTCCTCTTCCCCTTGATGTTGTAACTTATAAAGATAGCGACGAGTTTCCGCCACCAAATGCTGTCTATCTTCAGTTTCCAGATTTGGATAATTTGCAAATTTAACAGCAAACTCCTGCCACCGACGACGTTCA
Organism: Rivularia sp. T60_A2020_040; assembly: GCA_015272215.1. Classification (GTDB taxonomy): domain Bacteria; phylum Cyanobacteriota; class Cyanobacteriia; order Cyanobacteriales; family Nostocaceae; genus Rivularia. The sequence goes on from JACYMD010000130.1 coordinate 16,643, forward strand.
TCTGTAGGTAAGCCGACAGGAAATTGACCAAAAGTTAAAGTCAGAAACTCATTAAAGAGATATTGTCTACCCTGCAAGTTAATAAAACCTTGTTCCGTTTCCACCGTCAAGGCTTTTTGCAATCTTATCCAATCTGGTTTATCATTCGTCATTTACAATTAGTTGATAGTTGACAGTTGATAGTTGACAGTTATGAGGCACCAAAATAATTAATCAACTCCGGTGGTACTAATTCAAAACTCAAAACTCAAAACTCATAACTCATAACTCATAACTCACGTAGTAATGTGAATTAAGCGCTCAAACCATTATCATTACATTGATAAATTAAAAATTTGAGATTTAAACAAGCTTCAAAACCCTTGTAGGATAAGGAATATTTTTAATTCACATTAGGCGTAACTCATAACTCATAACTCATAACTCAAAACTCTTACCCTAATCCTCATACCAACTAGCACGCCATGCTGCTTCTGCGGTAGCTACAGAACGCTCTCGCTGTTTCTTTTGATATTCTCTACCTAACTTGGCTAATTGATTCAAAATATTGCGAATCTGCTGGCGTTCGGAAGAAAGTTTAACATCAGCGAACTCTATTTCAACTAACCGTAGATTTAAAGCCATAACTTGAGTCAAGCTTGGAGCATCCAATTGTTTTTCTTCACTTTCAATTCCAACAACCAAGCTAAGTAAATTTGGAGGACCGGGAATCATTTCCGTAGATGCTTCCACAGAAGCTGCTGCTGCTTCTAAAATAGGTTCAGGCAATTTCTGAGGTAAAATATTAGCCTTTTGTAATAAACGATTGCCATCACGGGACAAACTTTTCAATATATAACTAATAGCTTTTTCTAAATTTTTTTGCCAAGCAGCTAATTCCATAGGATTGGAAGTATTGGGGCTAAACCACTTTTTCCAATCTTTACTGAGTGAGGGTTCTAAGGACAACATGGGAAAAGAAAAATTCTCAGAAAAAGATGGTATTTTAACATTTGGGGGAATTGAAGTATAGGGAGCAGCTTGAGACAAATTATTTGTCAATTGTGCATCATCTTCTGCTTCTAATTCTTGGGCAATTTCTGCTAAATCTTGAGCATCTTCATCTTCCATATCCAATTCTTGGATAATTCCTACTAAATCTTGATCATCTTCCATATCCAATTCTTGAACAATTTCTGCTAAATCCTCTTTCTCCACCTCTAATTTTTCTACTTCTTCTACTTCTTTATGTTCATCTTCATCAACTTCCTCTTCTTCTTCTAACTGCTGATCATCAATTAAAGCTTGCATATCTTGGGATGCAGATTTTGCTAAATTACGCATAGCTTGCTGCAATTTCTGGCGTTGATTTAAAGATAATTTGAGAAACTTTTCGGGATAACCTTGAGTACACAGATGATAGCTTGCTAAAATCAACTGCTGACAAACAGCTTTTCCCAAAACCGACAAATAACTCTCATAAGCATTTTTCAGTTGTATTGCGATCGCGCTGATGGCTTTTTCTAGCTGAATAATATCCTGTTCTATTCGTTCGATTGGTCTGGTCATATATTTTTTCCATTTTATCTTAGTTGTGGTACAGGAGTACGCAATTATTCCCAGGTAATCGCTTCTAAGATTTGAATTAATACAAAAGTAATATCAAATATAATTTTGATTTTTGGATTGCTTGGGAATAAAATCCCAAAATATACAATTAATTAACAATTATTGACTTATATGTACTTAATATATAAAAAACAGGTCAACCGAACGGAAGATTGACCCGTATAAAAACGAAACTACTCTAAGCTGAATTATTTATTGCCTAATTGTGCGGCAACTTCAGAGGCAAAGTCTTCTTCTTTTTTATCAATACCTTCACCAAGAATATAACGCTCGAAGCGACTGATAGAAATTGCTCCGCCGACTTTAGAACTAGTTTGTTTGACTAATTCTTCAATGGAAGTACTTTGATCGCGGATGTAAGGCTGATCCAACAAAGTCATTTCTTGAAGACGCTTGTCGATTCTGCCTTGAACAATCTTTTCTTTAATATTGTCAGGTTTTTTCGCTAAATCATCCCGTCCCATTTCAATTTCTTTTTCTTTCTCGGAGATTTCAGCAGGAATTTGGTCTACACTGATATACTCAACATTTGGACAAGCAGCAACTTGCATCGCCACGTTTCTTGCTAATGCTTGAAACTCTTCGTTGCTAGTAGCGGCTTCCGAATCGCACTTCAGTTCAACTAACACACCAACTCTACCACCAGTATGAATATAGCTGTCTACAACACCTTGCTTATCTCCGGATAAAGAGTAATTAACAAAACGTCGGACTTTGATATTTTCACCTAGAGTGGCAATTGTTTCAGCAATAAATTGTTCAACCGTTTTATCTTTGCTTTCGGCATAGGGTTGAGCTAATAAAGCCTCGACGCTATCAGCAGTAGCCGCTTGCTGAGCCAAATTTTGCACTAAAGCCTTAAAAGCTTCATTGCGTGCAACAAAGTCAGTTTGGCAATTTACTTCTAATAATACGCCAACACGACCATTTGGTTCAACGTAAGTCTCAATTAAACCCTCAGCAGCAATGCGATCGCTTTTTTTAGTTGCGCCAGCAATGCCCTTTTGACGTAACCATTCGATACCTTTTTCAATGTCACCGTCGGTTTCTTTCAGCGCTTTTTTACAGTCCATCATGCCAGCGCCAGTTTTCCGCCGTAACTCCTGGACTAATTTTGCAGATATTTCCGCCATATTGCCTCAATTTCTACTTTACCAACATTAATGAGTTTAAAGCCTCGCCCGTGCGTTCATGCCCCCAGAGTACGTCAATGACAGTTGTAATAGCTCTAGGGTATTGAGTATTTCTATATTACTCGTGCCGTGGGATATCCAAAAATTTTTTTATCCAAACCAAAAGTATAAAAAGCAGGAGGAATTCAAAGAATAGGTTGTTGTTGTCAAACCGAAAACCTGAATACTTTTATCGCTCCCCCTGCTTTGTTGCTGATTGCTGAATTAATAAAATTTATTTCAACTTTAAACTTTATTCTTCAGAATCATCTTGCTCGTCACTATCTTCATCAGAATTATCACTTGATTCGCTTTCATCTTCGTAATCGTATTCTTCTTCGGAGCCTTCATAATCGTACTCTTCATCACTATCCAATTGACCGTGATGACCTTCATAAATAGCATCCGCTAATTTACCTACGATTAATTTTATCGAACGAATAGCATCATCGTTGGCAGGAATGGGAATATCTACCACATCTGGGTCGCAATTTGTATCTAACATAGATACAATCGGCAATCCCAATTTCTGACATTCTTGAACTGCATTATACTCCCGACGTTGGTCTACAATTATCACCACATCGGGGATTTTTCGCATATTTTTAATCCCACCGAGGTACTTTTGTAGCTTTGATAATTCCCGACGCAGCATTGAAGCTTCTTTTTTCGGTAATAAATCCAGCGCACCGCTGTCTTCACGACGCTCTAAATCTTTTAAACGATCTACTCGCGTTTTAATCGTCGTCCAGTTGGTGAGCATTCCACCCAACCAGCGTTGGTTGATATAATGCGCTCCACAGCGACTGGCTTCTTGAGCAATGATTCCCGCCGCTTGTCTCTTAGTGCCAACAAACAGAAACTTCTTACCTTGTTCTGCATTAGTTCGCATATAAGAATATGCATCTTCCATCAACTGGGCTGTTTGCACCAAGTCAATGATATGCACTCCATTGCGAGAAGTGTAAATATAAGGAGACATCTTCGGATTCCATCTGCGGGTTTGATGTCCGAAATGAACTCCTGACTCCATCATTTGAGCCAATGAAACAACAGGCATATTTTTTCTCCTATTCGGGTTAAACCTCCATCTAGTTGCATTTCCGGCACGGAAACACCCGAATTACTAGATGTGCGAGATTAGAAAACTTTTCTAATTTACCACATAAAAATGCTGTCTTTGAGGGGGAAAACCGAATTTCACTGTTAATTCTATTTTTGAGCGACTTGAGGGCCAACAAACTGGAGTTCAATTTCAATTGCTGAATTTATCTGTATTTTAACTTTAGGTATAACTATAAAAGGTATATATATATATTATGAATTATGAATCCGCCGCCATTCCCTGACAACGAAGATGATAGACTACGAGCGCTCCGACAATATCAAATTTTAGACACCGAAGCCGAGCAAGCATTCGATGATTTAACTGCGATCGCAGCCCAGATTTGTAATACTCCGATTTCTTTAATTAGTCTCATAGATGGGAAACGGCAATGGTTTAAATCTAAAGTTGGTTTGGAAGCGACAGAAACACCTAGAGAATTAGCTTTTTGCGCTCATGCCATACTTCAGCCAGAAAAGATGCTGATTGTACCTAATGCTGAAGAAGATGAACGATTTGCTGATAACCCCTTGGTAAAATCAGAACCTAACATTAGATTTTACGCTGGCGCACCTTTAATCACACCTGATGGATTTGCCATCGGGACATTATGTACTATCGACAATAAACCGCGAAATCTCAGCCCGGAACAAATACAAGCCCTACAGGCTTTAAGTCGTCAAGTAATTAGTCAGTTAGAACTCAGAATTAATCTAGTTAAATTAAACCAAAATATTATTCGTCGTCAGCAAATAGAGCTAAATTTACGCAATACTAATCAGCAGTTAAATAATACTTTAAATCAACTAAAACAAACTCAAGTCCAACTTATTCAAAGTGCAAAAATGTCGAGTTTGGGTGAGATGGTAGCTGGAATTGCTCACGAAATCAATAATCCAATTAACTTTATTTATGCAAATCTAGACCATGTAAATACTTATGTTCAAGACTTACTCAATTTACTATCTCTTTACCAGCAGCACTATCCCAATCCCCCTGGGGAAATTAAAAATCAAATTGAAGCAATAGACACGGATTTTTTAGTAAAAGATTTACCCAATATATTATCTTCAATGAATGTAGGAGCCGAGCGGATTCAAAATATTGTTTTGTCTTTACGTAGTTTTTCTCGATTGGATGAATCCGACAAAAAAATTGTTGATATTCACGAAGGAATAGATAGTACATTATTAATTTTGCAGCATCGGTTAAATGCAACATCCCAGCGTCGTGAAATCAAGATTGTTAAAGAGTATGGCAAACTCACAAAAGTAGAATGCTATGCCGCACAACTAAACCAAGTCTTTATTAATATATTATCTAATGCAATTGATACTCTAGAAGATAAATTTAGCTCTCCTCTAGAAAATAACAATACTCAATTGCCAACAATTTTGATTCGTACTCATATTTCTCCCAATAATCATCTTTTCATCAAGATTGCTGACAATGGCATGGGAATTCCCAAAGAAATTCAATCAAAAATATTTGACCCTTTTTTCACCACTAAACCAGTAGGAAAAGGTAAAGGTATAGGACTTTCAATCAGTTATCAAATTATATTTAAAAAGCATAATGGTACCCTAAAATATCGAACTACAAACGGAAAATGTACCGAATTTATTATTGAAATTCCCATTAAAAATCATTAATTACTATAATTACTATAGCGGTTTTTACTTGAGTGCAATACAAATTTTACCTCACCCCGCCCTCCTAACCCCTCTCCTTATCCAAGGAGAGGGGAAGGGGGTGAGGTTTAGTGTATTGGACTCAAACTGACATTCGCTATATTAACTGGTTTAACTGCTTCCTAGTCTCCGGTTAAGAACCCCAAACAAAAGACTCTGCCTTTTTTTAGTAATGGAAGACAGAGCCTTATTTAAATGTATTCTAAAATAGAACCCGATAATAATATTCTAACTATCTATCTATATTTTCTGTTCTTTTTTCGCTTCTACATAAGCAGCATAAACACCTTGAACATTATACCAATTCAAGAAAATTCGAGCTAATTCCAAAGCCAATTGTGATTTGCCTGATTTAATTAACTGTCGCAATAATGGAGCCATTGTCCGCTCATTTAGCGCACCATTCAACGAAAGCACACCCCACAGTAAACGGTGTAACCAAGTCATTTGAATCATCATTCGTACATTCCACGTGGGATGTTTCTGATAAAATAAAACTCCCATTCGTCCCCGTTGAATTTCTTTATCAATTAAATTGGGAATTTGCTCTAAATTAAAAGCTGGATGCCAATGATAACCCACAGCTTCCGGACATTTAATTAACTTTAAACCCAAATTTTTCAGCCGCACACCTAATTCTAAATCTTCCCAACCATAAAGTTGAAAACCAGTATCGAAAAGTCCAGCTTTCTCTAACCAATGTTTAGGAATAGCCACGTTTCCTGTAGCAAAAAAAGCCGCAGAATAATCGGTTAATTTATATGGTTCGGAAGTCGGATTCTCAAAATTCGCAGTATTAATTACCGCACCATAAGTAAAAAACCTGTCATTTCCTAACTTTTCTTGTCCCTCACTCAGCGCATCCGCATGAGCTTGCAGAAAAACTTCTGTAACAACTAAATCGCTATCAATAAAAATAATTGTATCGCCTTTCGCTTCTTCTACCCCCAAATTCCGTGCCGCAGCAGCTCCCATATGTTCTTGCTCGAAAGTTCGCACATGGGGAAACTCTTCTTTGTGTGTTGACAACCATTCCAAGGTACCATCAGTAGAACCGTCATCAACCAACACAATTTCGTAATCCGATACCACCCCAGACAAACTCAAATTTTGTACCTCTAAAGCTTTAAGGCACTTTTCTAAAATCGGTTTGCGATTATAAGTCGGAATCACAACACTAAAAAACACAGTCTCACCCCCAACACTATTCCCTTAAGCATAGGACAGCTACAACTATACTGCTGTTCCTTAGCTGACTGCACTTACGGAATTTATGATTTGATAATGATACACATAGGGAGTAGGGAATAGGGTTGGGAGGAATTGATAACTGGGTAATTAAATCCGTGAAATCAGTGTAATCCCTTTTAATCCCTGATCTAAAAAATTATTTATCGTTTCAAAACAGCTTGACGACGATTTCGACGCACAATTAAACCAGTTCCAACTATTCCTATAGCTAACCCAAAAACATTGGTTGATTCTGGCACTTGTCGGGGTGTTTGTACGTTAAATTTTAATGTCGCAACACCTGGAGCGGGAGCATTTTGATCTAAGGGAAGTTTATCGCTCTGCTCAAAAGTTATTTGACCCCTAGCATTTTCAAATATACCAGTTCCCCCAGTAATAGTAATATCACCTCCACCGCTAATTGTGCCTGGAAAGTCTGGAGAACCGGGAGGAAATAGATTGAGTGTAGCTCTATCTGCGGCTTTTCCAAATAACTTATTAACGCTGTCACCAAAATATATATCAGAATTCTCTTCTGGGTTTGGTATTCCCAGTTCAATACGTCTATCGATGATAGATTGTGGTGGGTTCGCTAGTCCTAAAATATCGGGATTTGCATTGAATTCTAATTTTTGTATCTCAGAAATATTTCCATTCTCATCGGTAACAGTTTCCTGAGATACTAATTTCCCGAATGCATTACTTTCAAATTTAGTTAAGCCGAAAGGACTATTATCTTGAGAAGTTCCCGCAATATTAGCGGTGAAAAAACCAGGTTGGTTTTCAATTGGTGCTATTACAGTTAGGGCATCGTATGTAATCTCAAATTCCTTGATTCTGTTTGTCTGTGCTTTTGCGCTTTGTATATTTGACCCAAATACCGCACTGGTTAAAGCCACTGGAATCAGCCATTTAATCTGTGAATGCAACATAGTTAATTATCCTTTTCTTCGTTAATCAGAAATCTTGAATTAATCAAAAAGTAATTTTGCTTATTTATAATAATGGAGCTAGATACGGAATTTTATATAATTTCATCATATATTTTTTTTAAGCAAATTTAAACAAAAAGTCTCGATCAACTAAGATTTTCTCAAGAATGTCTAAAAATAATTCAAATTTTAGAAAGTACTTAAAGTTACAAATAATATGTTACTTGCAAAAAATATTTTAAAGGCTTCTCTTTTACATTTAACTAAATATTTAATTTAATTAATATACTAAAATCCTCTTGAAAAGAGCATTTTTTCTGCACATCTTGCATTGAATCGTAATAAGTATGAAAATAAACAAACTAACAGAATGAAGTTGATGATTTAGATTTATTCTTTGAGATAGATAAGTATATAAATTTGGTTTAATATCAATACAAAGTAATGAAATTACACCAACAAAAATTGGTGTAAAATATCAAATAATTATAATTAACTATTATCGCTTCAAAGTCGATTTACGACGCTTTTGTAGAAACAAACCACTACTCACCACTCCCACAGCTAAGCCAAAAGTATCTCTTGGTTCTGGAATTTGGTGCGGAACTTGGAAAGAACCCCTGATAAAAGCTTCACCTACAATCGGAGCAGTTGGATAAAGTTGTTAATTTTACTTTTAATACTTTCATCTCACTCGATCAATCCCCGCATTTACCCTGAATAGTTTAATCACAACAATACGGAAACAAGTATATCTACATCCTGTAGAAAATACTTAATTAGTAGAAATACTGAGGAGAATATACCTAAATTAATTAGATAATAAACCATCGTCGTTTTGCAGCATCGAGAAATAATCAATGGGTCGCGCCAAAAAGGTTGTCTTAGCATATTCCGGTGGAGTAGATACATCTGTATGTATCCCCTACCTCAAACAAGAATGGGGAGTAGAAGAAGTTATTACTCTAGCAGCAGATTTAGGTCAAGGTGAAGAATTAGAACCAATTCGTGAAAAAGCTCTCAAGTCAGGTGCAAGTGAATCGCTCGTAGCAGATGTTCGGGAAACCTTCATCAAAGATTATGCATTTAAAGCCATTCAAGCCAATGCTATTTACGAAAATCGTTACCCCCTAGCAACTGCCCTTGCACGTCCGTTAATTGCCAAAGCATTGGTAGAAACAGCCCAAAAATATCAAGCCGATGCCATCGCCCACGGTTGTACTGGTAAAGGTAATGACCAAGTTCGTTTCGATGTAGCGGTTGCGGCTATGAATCCCCATTTAAAAATACTCGCGCCAGCACGGGAATGGGGGATGAGTCGGGAAGAAACTATTGCGTATGGAGAACGGTTTGGTATTCCCTCACCAGTCAAAAAATCTTCCCCTTACAGTATTGACAAAAATATGCTCGGTCGGAGTATTGAAGCTGGTTTGTTAGAAGATCCATCATACGAACCACCAGAAGAAATTTACGAAATGACAAAGGCGATCGCCAATACTCCCGACGAGCCAGAGTACATCGAAATCGGTTTTACCAAAGGTATTCCTACAACTCTCAACGGTGAATCCCAAAACCCAATTGAGATGATTTCACAACTCAATCAATTGGTGGGGAATCACGGTGTCGGACGTATTGATATGATCGAAAACCGTTTAGTGGGTATCAAATCGCGGGAAATTTACGAATCTCCCGCAATGGTGGCATTAATTCAAGCCCATCGCGATTTGGAAAGTTTAACTTTGACAGCAGATGTCAGCCACTATAAGCGGGGTATTGAAGAAACTTACAGCCAATTAATTTACAATGGGTTGTGGTTTAGTCCGCTCAAAGCTGCACTTGATGCTTTTATTGAGAAGACACAGGAGCGAGTTTCCGGAACAATAAGGATGAAACTTTTTAAAGGTAACGCGATCGTTGTTGGTCGTCGTTCGGAACATTCCCTTTATAATCCGGAATTAGCAACCTACGGAGCTGAAGACCAATTCGATCATAAAGCTGCCGAAGGCTTTATTTACATCTGGGGATTACCTACTCGCATTTGGTCGCAACAGAAATAACAGAAGTCGGGTTTTGAGAATAATTATCTGTAACATCAGACAACTCTCATAAAAACCCGACTTCTCACCCAACATTTTGATCTTTGACCTTAAACCTTTAACCTGTAAATCTATTCGTCACTAGTTACCTCTTTAACCTGACGTGACTCTAACCATAAAGGTACAGCTATCAAAGCCACAAGAATCAACAACGCCAAAATAGTAAATTGACCTACCCACTTGACCAACTGTTCTAAAGAAACTACCTTGCCAGCAAAAAAAGCCAAGGAAACCATCGTACCAGCCCAAGCAGCAGCACCTAAAAAGTTGTACAGCATGAATTTTGCAAAAGGCATTTCGGCAATACCGGCTAATGGTGAGGCAAAAATTCGTAGTAAAGCGAAAAATCTGCCAAAAAATACGGCTTTAGCAGCATTTTCGCTAAATTTTTCTTTAATACCCAAAACCTTAACTTCAGAAATTCGCACGAGGCTTGCGAGTTTCATCAGCAACGACCAACCACCAATTCTACCAATCCAATAGCCACAAGTGCCACCAATCGCAGCACCCGATGCTGCATCTGCTAAAACTAACCAGTAATTAAGTTCATCATTACCAGCTAAAAAACCGCCCACCAAAGTTACAGTTTCACCAGGAAGCGGAATACCTAAGTTTTCTAATAAAATCCCCACAAAAATCGCCCAATAACCGTATTGATGAGCAATTTCCTGAATATTCTCTAATGATACGAAATCGAGAGACATCCAGCCTTTCCATATTTATATAAGTTTACATTTTTACATCTTGACTCTTTTTTATATGAAGTGTCAATTAAGTTACAGTTTATTTTCTCTAATTGATTTTTCAGAAAGTATTTACAGGCTCAAATCTGATACATTATACTAATAGCATACGTAAATACAACTAGAAGTTTTAAAATAGTTATTCAATAATTCTTGATTAGCTAGATGTTTTGAGGTTTTAATCTTTTTAGAGCATAAGATGTGTACGTAGCAAATCATACATATTGCTCAGGCGTTGATTTAGCACAGCCTTACATTTTCTAACATTTATAAGAAAAATTTCACCAGAAATTCATAAATCTCTAGGAGAATTATAAAAATCTTGTAAAAGAAGCGATTGTTACGGAAAAAGCAAATCCCTTATGCATATACTGAAAATTGTTTGGATAAATTATACGAGATAAATACTGATTTAAGTTGTCTCAACTGCACTGCCCAAAACCCGATGTAATATGTAAGTAAACACGAAGAGCTTCTAGTTGAGAAACAAGTAGTATTTGTGTCTGTTTTTGTTTTTTTAAGTACTTCAACTACCTAGTTAAATTTATGACTTTCACAGTAGAACGTCAAGTTATTCTATTCCAGCCCGAAGGACCAATAGATTTACAAGGTGGAAATACCTTGAGTGAAAAGATAAATCAAGTTGTACCCCAGCCAGGGCAATTTTGGGTTATAGACTTAAGTAAGGTAGATTTTATGGATAGTTCTGGCTTAGTTGGCTTGGTCAAAGGACTTAAAATAGCGCGTCAATCGAATTGTCGTCTTGTTCTTTGCAATGTTACTGCACCAGTTCGCTTAGTTTTAGAACTTACTCATCTAGATTCTGTGTTTGAAATTTTCAATACTTACGAAGACGTTTTGAACATCTTGTGAAAACAAAAAATTGGTTGTAGCAAACTAATTTTTGTTAACTTGAAATCAAAATGCTGAGGTCTAATTTTGTTTTAGCTATTTTAGTCCCGGTAGGTAATTAAACACATCACCAATCAAACGAACGCTTTGAGGCTGTTCTTAGCGAATATATATTATAATCAACCGCCATGCTAATTCACTTTCCATACAGATAAACTGCACTCAGCAATAGCTAGAGGTGCTGTTAAGTTGATGGAATTTTCTTCCATTTTGAATACTAAAGCAATAGAAGAATTCATTAATGGGTCAAATTGATAATTATTGGTGATGATTCATTTTTATCGTTTTACCCAAGTAATTCTTTGCTCTCTTATGACAACTTTACTGTTTTTTCTGATTTTAGGTTCTTTTTACTAGAATCAATCTTAACTACCAGCCCTTTCTTGTTTATTGGGCTGGTTTCTATATCCATCCCCATAAAGGTTAATTTTTTTAAATATCTTTTGTTTGAGTTTTTCGATAAATCACTTAATTATCTTCTAACTAACTAGCTACGTCCAGACAAAAAATTAATAATAATTATTAATGTTCAATTTCATGTTCAATGGCTTCTATTAAACATTTGGTACGGTAGAAATACCACCTGGGGGATTAGAGCGAGGAAATGAAGGTAAATCAATACCGCTATGAGAAGCCGTGCGAGATTTAAGAGCTAAACGATAGCTTACACTTTGCAATTCTGCTTGCAATTGACGGTTTTCTTGCTGTAGAGCAGCTAATTTTTCTCTAACCGGAGCCATCCGTTCCTCAAACTTCTGACGATAAATTTGGGGTAGTTCTTGCACTACTTGCTCTAACATCCTACTACGGTCAGTTAACTCTTGAACCGACTGACGTAACTGATAAATTTCGCTGTCGCGAGTGCTAATCTGCTCTTGGTAAAAATTTACCTGTTCTTCCACCGCTTGTAGTTGTTCTCGTAAAGCATTTAGCTCGTTCTGATGACGTTCAGAAACTGCTGGCTGGGGCATAAAATCGGTATTACCCTTTACCAGTCGAAATAGCTCTTGAGACAACTGTTGCACTAATTGGTCTCGAAGCTGTAACTCTTGACGCAACTTTGATACTTCAGTGGAGAGAGCTTGGATAGTCGAGTTATCTGTTTGGCTCACAGTGTCTTACAGTTTACTTAATAAATCTTATTCCACGCTTAGAGCAATAAATATATAGATCGCTTAAAGGTAAGTATCTGTTAATTTAACATTCCTAGCCGTAATGGCAAGGGTAAAAGAGATATATTTTTGACTTTCTTTTACTTTTTTTAAAGATTAAATTTTGGATGTGGTTGATTGAGATAATTTTACCCAAAATACCGATTACCAAAATTTAATCTTCTGTAAGAAGATAATTATCTTTCTTGAGCAATGGCGGCAATGGAGACTTCTTCTGCGGGTGTCTCCGGCTCTACTGTTTGCTGTTTTTGCTTGATAGTCAAATAACGAATTACTTCTTCGCTCAAGCGCATTGCACGCTCCATCGGAGCAATCGCATTACCATTAGCGGTATAGTTCATTTGGACGTAGACACCATCCCGATGTTTGTTAATCTCATAAGCTAAACGACGCTTACCGCGATTTTGTATTTGGAGATTTTCAGCACCATTGTCTTTGAGTAAGTTCTCGTATTTGGAAATATTCTGCTCTACTTGTTCCTCGATCAAGTCTGGACGCAAAATATACATTGTCTCGTAATATGTAGCCATTTGTTTTAATCTCCTTTTGGACATTTGGCTGCTAATTTCAAGTAAATCTGCTGAGTAGAATAAATTACAATACTCAAGCAAACAAACATTTGCAGCAGCAAGGAATTATAATCTTACCAGTTTTTGATTTGGATTGACGAACCTTTAAAAATCTGTCTTGTAAGTGAGTAGGGAGTAGTGAGTAGTGAGAAAAACGCTTACATTCATGTTGAGTGCCTTGTGTCCGTAGTAGCTTAAATCGAGAAAAATCCAATCAAACCAATGTTTATTCAGGTCTTTGTCAAAAGTCAATTTTTTTTAGAAGAATAATTTACAAATAAGTTATTCGCGATCGCAAAATTTCAAGGAAGATAGAACATGACTTATAGAATTGGTTTACCAGTTAAGGTTAGAAGCATTAGCTCAACTTTAAAAACATAAACCTAGACCAGTTGAAGAATCTGCAAATAACCTGACAAAAGATATTGAAAAGGAAGTAATTAAGCTTATGGCACAGCGCTATGTGCGAGTTCAAAATGCTGACGGTACAATCTACTATGGTTTACTACAACTCGACCTTAACGTCCAAGTACTCGATGCTCCACCTTGGTTGCAGGGTCAACCGACTAATTTAAAATTAGCACCAGATAGCTACCAAATTTTAGCTCCTTGCTCTCCTTCTAAAATTGTCGCGGTGGGCAAGAATTATGCAGACCATGCGGCGGAAATGGGTACAAGCGTACCAAAAGAACCACTAATTTTTTTAAAACCTCCGACTTGTGTTATTCCTTCAGAAGCAGAAATTGAGTATCCCGCTGCTAGTCAACGGGTAGATTATGAAGGAGAACTAGCGCTAATTATTGGCGAATTAGCGACTAAATGCACCCCTCAGACGGCTCAAACCAAAATTTGGGGTTATACCATTGCCAATGATGTCACAGCAAGAGATTTACAAAAGTCTGATGGACAATGGACTCGTGCTAAAGGTTTCGATACTTTTTGTCCTTTAGGTCCGTGGATTGTCAGAGAATTAGGCCCTGGTGCGAGATTGCAAACTTTTTTGAATGATGACCCAAATCCCGTTCAATCTGCTTGTATCGACCAAATGGTATTCTCTCCGGAGACTATAATTGCTTACATAACTCAGGTAATGACCCTATTACCGGGAGATATCATACTTACGGGTACACCTTTGGGAGTTGGTCCATTACATTTTGGCGATCGCGTGCGGGTGGAAATCGAAGGTATTGGTCGTTTGGAAAATACTGTAGCAGCTAGCAAATAAATATTTAGTCAAATATACTCAATATATTTGTATTCAAATTTAGTTGTTTAACGTACCTGCATATGAACTGCATCACTAATTGCGGGAATTTCTGCGTAACGACCCATGATAGTTTGGGCAACCGAATATACAACAGCGACTACTAAGGCAATAAATATAGTGTTAGCTAGAGTTTCTATGGCAAAGTTAGCACCCGGAACTGGACTTAAAATACGTATTAGAAGACCGCATAAAGATAGAACAATGCTTAAAAGAATAGCCTGCATTGTATTGAAGCGGATAAAACGGTTGATTTTTTCATTTCGCACTACCAAAAGGAATAAAGCGAAGAAAATAATTAGTCCAGCAAGAGGGAAGCTATTATAAATTCCTACCACTGGTAAAATTGGGATGAAAATCACAGCCAAAGCCGGAAATTGACTGAATAAAAAGCGACCAAAACTTAGTCCTTCAACTAAAGGAAGCAAATAAGGTAAACAACCAAAAATTTTATCTTTAACAGTTATAGACCCGCTCCAACTCATGCTGCGTTCTCCTATAATTAATTTAACTGACCGTATGAACCTAGAATAACGCAGTCGCGCAGGTTTTTCCCTTGGTTTTTATTTAAATTACACTATTCTATATTGGCAATCTGAAAGCCCATCATGCATTCGTACCGTTCTGGCTGCTCCTCAGTATTTTTAACGATGGCTTGCCCACAGCATAGTTTACCTTTATACCAACGAGGCTGACCGCTTTTGTCGGCAAGTACACAAGATTGGCAAACTTTTTTCGGGGCAATAACTTGCTCTTTGATTAAAATTACTAACATTTTAACACCCGTTTAAATGAGTCTTAATTTTGACCCACATTTATCTGAACAGGAATGGGCATCAGCTGATGTTAAAAAAATGCTTAGTAAAGACAAGCAGAGAAAGAAAAAACCTTGTCTGAACTAATTTTTTAGATATCCACGATTTCAGATAAATGTGAATACGGCTTATCGCTTAATTGTGAATATTAAGTAAATTTGATTTGATTTAATTTGATTTTATACGTTGAATATGAAAATATTGCAGATTTTTCGTAAAAAGTAATACATCATTTTTTTGAGAAATTAGACCTTAGACCTTTACCTGCTCACACTCAACAGAAAAAGAGATAAAATCTTCTTCTGTGCAATAGCATAAATTTTCACGGGAAAGATAACTCAAGTGACTAAAACTAATTCAGATTTCCTTGCTTCTTGCGATCCTACAGTGGCAGAGTTAATTAATGGCGAACTAAAACGTCAACAAGACCACTTAGAATTGATTGCTTCAGAAAACTTTACCTCTGCCGCCGTACTGGCTGCTCAAGGTTCAGTACTGACTAATAAATACGCTGAGGGATTACCAGGCAAGCGTTACTATGGCGGTTGTGAAGTAATTGATAAAATTGAACAAATAGCCATCGACCGCGCTAAACAGCTATTTGGCGCAGCTCATGCAAATGTCCAACCTCATTCTGGAGCGCAAGCTAATTTTGCGGTATTTCTAACACTATTGGAACCGGGTGATAAAATCATGGGGATGGATTTGTCCCACGGTGGACACTTAACTCACGGTTCGCCGGTAAATGTTTCTGGTAAGTGGTTCGAGGTTTGTCATTACGGGGTTAGTCAAGAAACAGAACAGCTAGATTATGAACAAATTCGCGAGCTGGCGCTAAGGGAGCGTCCCAAGCTCTTGATTTGTGGATATTCAGCTTATCCCCGAATTATTGATTTTGCCAAATTCCGCAGTATTGCCTCGGAAATTGGTGCTTACTTATTAGCGGATATTGCTCATATTGCCGGTTTAGTCGCTTCCGGACTTCATCCCAACCCGATTCCTGATTGTGATGTGGTAACTACAACTACCCATAAAACTCTACGGGGGCCAAGGGGTGGGTTAATCTTGACTCGCGACGCTGAGATGGGTAAAAAGTTTGATAAGTCAGTTTTTCCCGGTACTCAAGGAGGACCATTAGAACACGTAATTGCTGGTAAAGCAGTAGCCTTTGGGGAAGCTCTCAAGCCAGAATTTAGAGATTATTCGGCTGCTGTAATTGAAAATGCCCGTGCTTTAGCCAATCAGTTACAAAATAGAGGTTTGAAGATTGTCTCTAATGGTACGGAAAACCATCTCATGCTCGTAGATTTACGGTGTATTGGGATGACGGGTAAGACAGCAGATCAATTAGTTAGTGGTGTGAATATCACCGCGAATAAAAATACAGTCCCCTTTGATCCAGAATCACCCTTTGTTACCAGTGGTTTGAGATTGGGTACGCCTGCAATGACAACGCGAGGAATGGGAGTAGCGGAATTTACTGAGATTGGGAATATAATTGCCGACCGTTTGTTAAATCCCGATTCTCAAGCGGTTGCTGAAGATTGTTTGCGAAGGGTTGCTGATTTATGCCAAAGTTTCCCTTTATATGAACATCTGACGGTTCCCGTACCGGCTTTGGCATAGTTATAGATACAAAATTCATCGTAACTAGTACTTCACCACATTAATTTTAAGGGGTTGAAGTAGTGCGACCATCTTGGTCGCTATTTACCACGAGAAAGCTAGAACCGGACACTACGAACGCATTACCCCTCAAAACTTTTGTGGTGGAGTACTACGTCTGAATTTATTTAAATTTGAATTTCAATTTGAAATTTAAAAATCCATTGTAAGTGAAGGCAGTCCAGATAATTGTTTTTTACCACTCAGTATGTTCCCCTTTGGCAAAACTTTGCAAGGAGGAAACAGCGAATAAGGGCGATCGCCAAGCAAAATTTGGCAAAACCATAAGATCAGAAATGCAAAATGTAACGGAATGCAAAGTATAATGAAAACTACGAAATGTTGAAAAATATTAAATAAAGTTTGGTAAATGCGAGTAGCTATCGCCGGAGCAGGCTTGGCAGGGCTTTCCTGTGCCAAATATCTAATCGATCAAGGTCATACTCCCGTAGTCTTGGAAAGCCGAGACGTATTGGGTGGTTTAGTAGCAGCGTGGAAAGATCATGACGGCGACTGGTATGAAACTGGGTTGCACGTATTTTTTGGGGCTTATCCCAATATGTTGCAATTACTCAAAGAACTCGGTATTGAAGACCGTTTGCAGTGGAAAAAACACACAATGATCTTCAACCAACCGGAAAAGCCAGGTACTTACAGTCGCTTTGATTTTCCGAATTTGCCAGCACCTTTAAATGGGATTGTGGCAATTCTGAGAAATAACGATATGTTGACCTGGAGTGAAAAAATTGAGTTAGCCAAAGGATTAGTTCCGGCTATGCTCCGGGGTCAGAAGTATGTTGACTCCACAGATAAATATACTTTTTCTGAATGGCTGAAGCTGCAAGGAGTCAGCGAGGAAGTACAGCAAGATATTTTTATTGCTGCTTCTAAATCGTTAAATTTTATTAATCCTGACGAAATATCAGCCGTTGTGCTATTGACCGCTCTCAATCGCTTCCTCAAGCAAAAAGACGGCTCCAAGATGGCTTTTTTAGATGGTTCTCCTACCGAACGTCTTTGTCAACCACTGGTAGATTACATTCAAGCTGGTGGTGGAGAAGTAAAGATAAATGCGCCTTTGAAAGAAATTTTGCTCAACCCAGATGGTAGTGTCAAAGGATTTTTGATGCGCGGTTTGCATGGAGCATCCGACTATATCGAAACCGCCGATGCTTATGTTTCAGCAATGCCTGTTGATGTGATCAAAGTTATGCTACCAGAAGCTTGGAAGGATATAGAATGCTTCCAAAAACTGGATGGATTAGAAGGCGTGCCAGTAATTAACATCCAATTATGGTTTGACCGTAAACTTACAGATATTGACCAATTATTATTTTCGCGATCGCCACTTTTGAGCGTTTATGCTGACATGAGCAATACTTGTCGCGAATATAGTGACCCAAACCGTTCTATGCTGGAATTAGTTCTGGCACCGGCCGAAGATTGGATTAATAAATCTGATGCGGAAATATTGCAAGTAACTCTTGCCGAATTGTCCAAATTATTCCCTCAGCACTTCGGCTCGTCCGAACCAGCAAAGTTACTGAAACATCATGTGGTAAAAACACCGCGCTCAGTTTACAGAGCGATTCCTGGTCGTCAGGAGTACCGTCCAGAGCAAGTTACACCCATCTCTAACTTTTTCTTGAGTGGAAGTTACACCATGCAACCATTTTTAGGAAGTATGGAAGGAGCAGTACTTTCTGGTAAACTAACAGCGCTCGGTGTGAATAAATCCTTTTCAGTAAAGAGTTCTTCCAGCGTGCAAATGCCTTCCATCCAGCCTGCAACGAATGCTGCAACTGTCTGATTCCCCCCCATGCATGAAAACGTCGGTCTCTGTAGATGAGTCCTACCAAATTTGTCGGCAAATCACAGCAAAGTATGCCAAAACTTTTTATTTAGGCACCTTGTTGATGAATCCAGCGAAGCGACGCGCAATTTGGGCAATTTACGCCTGGTGTCGTCGTACAGATGAATTGGTGGACGGTCCTGGTGCTGCTATGACCACTCCCGAAACTCTAGATTTATGGGAGCAGCAGCTCGAATCCATTTTTGCTCAACATCCCCAAGAAAATGTTGATGTAGCTCTTGCGGACACATTAAAGCGCTATCCCATGGATATTCAACCCTTTCGGGATATGATTTCCGGTCAGCGTATGGACTTGTACCGCAGTCGTTACTCCACTTTTGATGATTTATATCTCTACTGTTATCGGGTAGCCGGTACTGTAGGTTTAATGTCAACAGCGGTGATGGGAGTAGACTCTGAGCAAAATACTGCTGCTTGGAACCGTGATAAGCAGCTTTATATTCCCTATGAAGAAGCAATCTCTTTAGGAATCGCATCTCAACTTACCAACATTCTTCGCGATGTCGGTGAAGATGCCCAAAGAGGGCGAATTTATATTCCCACAGAAGATTTAGCTCGGTTTAATTACACTGAGGAAGATTTACTTAAAGGTATAGTAGATGATAGGTGGCGTTCCTTGATGAAATGTCAAATTCAACGAGCGCGGCAATTTTACGCCCAAGCTGAGAAAGGTATTAGTTACCTCTCTCCCGATGCTCGTTTACCAGTTTGGGCGGCTTTAACTCATTACAGTCGCATCTTAAGCGTTATTGAACGCAATGACTACGATGTGTTCAATCAACGAGCCTACGTACCACAGTGGAAAAAAATCGGAACTCTGCCCTTTGCTTGGTTGCGATCGCAAATATCTTAGGTATAAAGAACATCAACGCACTGGGATACTAAGTTTATCCTAGTGTGTATACAATTTTTTGATTTAAATTTCATTTAAATATTGACTTGTTCTTTGTTATCTGCTACTATTAATATTTGTTAGACCGGGAGAGATGGCTGAGTGGTCGAAAGCGGCAGATTGCTAATCTGTTGTACGATTAAGGTCGTACCGAGGGTTCGAATCCCTCTCTCTCCGTTACTAAATTTGAATCACTCAAATTAGTTTCTAAATTAAGCAAATGCAATTAATGGTGCGTTAAAACCAAAGTTTCAACGCACCATTATTGTTATGGTATATAGCGGTTTTCCGATTCATGGTGAAATACAAATTTTACCTCACCCCGCCCTCTTAACCCCTCTCCTTCATAAGGAGAGGGGAAGGGGGTGAGGTTTTAGTGTATTGCACTCAACCGAAAAGGGCTATATCTATCGAGTGGTTTTTAAAAACCTCTGAAGTTATAACCAACTCCCACAGAAAGACCAAGGTCAGTTTCATTAAAAAATGCGGCATTAACAGCTGCTGTAGCGGTAAATTTATCTGATAGCGGTACGTCTACACCACCAGAAATTAAGAACGATAATTGTGAATTACTTCCAGTTGCGAAAGCTAAACCGGCTCCAACATAAGGAGCAAAAGGTAATCTTTCACGGAAAGGATCTGTTACTTGCTCGAAAGAAAAATCATAGGTAACGGGAACTAAAATTACAGTATCATTACCAAGGACGATTGACGGACGCACCGACAAAATATCTGTCAATCCAAGTTTACTGATAACCATAAAGTTACCATCCCCTAAAGCAGAATCACCACCCAAACCGATATTTCCGGCAATACCGACATAGCTAGAACCACCACGGGTAGAACCACCAAAATCAATATCTGCTTGGGCTAAATCTGAAGAAGCGGGTATAGATGGTTTTAGATTTGCTTGTGGATATTGTAGGTTTGTTTGTTGATACTGACGAGCAAGTTCCGCAGATGAAGTTACTGTTGTTCCAGGAACAGGTGCGGCATTTTGAGGTATTTGGTTATCCGTATTAGATGTGACTAATTCAGGATTAGCTGACAAATTTGATTCTTCAGAATTTGCATCGGAAAAGCTGGGGCTGAAATGTTCAACATCACCGCTTTCCTTTTCAGAAGCAACTTGGTTGATTGATGGTACGAAAGAACCATCAGCAGTGTCATCTACTATTTGAGCAGAGACAGACAATCCACCACTTAATAATGTAAGGGTTGCCAACGACAGCGAAAAAACGCTTTTACGAACAAAGATGGTATTCACGTCCACTCCTAAAACAATATAGCCATTTAAATATTGACTAGCTTATTTCTAATCTATTTTTGGCGATATTGAACATTTAACATCAAAAAAATATGGCTACATCCATAATTAGGGAGAATTTATCTAAATTGACCACATTTAAAGTCTTTGTAATATCCTTAGTTAAACGGTTGACAAAAAGATAATATACATATAGAGAAATCGATTTTTCATAGAACGCGCTTTGGCATCAGCCCTTCGGTTCCTACACTGCACTTTTGACCGAGTAAAAAGTTATTAAGAGATTACTTTTGAGGTTAGGGTGATACTCCCATCAATATTTTTTGATCTCATCTAATGGATTGATCAAATATTTTGAAAATGCAATTTACAGAAATAAGTCAAAACCGCACATTAGTTTTTTTGTAGCAATTATAGTGAAAATAATTTAATTATAAAAAAATTAGATAAATCTTCTATTATTTTATATACAAAATAAACAGTTTAATTATTAAACTTAATTTTTTTTACATCAATAATACTAATATTTCGTAAATGTCTTTATTTTTGATAAAAAATCAGTAAAGTTGTAATTCAAATTAAAGTTTTTATGGTATCTTTATTTAATACTAATATCAGCTTCTTTGAAAATATATGAAATATTTTTTTGTGTTTTTGTATACATAAGATTAGCAGTTCACAAAAAAATAAGCTAATGATATTTCTACTGTTATAATGAGTATTTATATCGCATTGGTGTTAACATAAAATTAAATTTTGATGAAATTAATTTGATGCAAAATGTAATTTTATTTCCTGAAAAAATATTTTATATTTTTTGTTATAGAGGTACTATATTTTTTTTGTTTTCCAATTAAAGTTATAAAAATGGTATTGCTTCTATAGTCAAATATGTTGAGTTATACCTGGAAATTAAAAAATATAAAAATAGTTATTATAGTTACTAAAAACTATCATGAACAGAGTTAAAATTTTGAACTTGGAAATAGATAATTGGTCAATAAAAGAATTACTTGATAATTTAAAATCAGGAGTAATATTCACGCCAAATGTAGACCATCTCATTAAGCTCCAAAGAGACCAGGAATTTTTTCGAGCTTATAGTCTTGGAGATTATAAAATTTGTGATAGTCAAATAATTCTGTACGCATCGAAATTTTTAGGAACACCAATTAAAGAAAAAATATCTGGTTCTGATTTATTGCCAGCTTTTTGTAATTATCATAAAAACAATCAGGAGATTAAAATCTTTTTATTAGGTGCTGCTCAAGGTGTAGCATATCGCGCACAAAAAAAAATTAATCATAAAGTCGGAAGAATGATTGTTGTTAACACTTATTCTCCACCTTTTGGTTTTGAGCAAAATGAAGCCGAATGTCAGAAAATAGTAGATATAATTAATAATTCAGATGCTACGGTATTAGTAATAGGATTAGGTGCGCCAAAACAAGAGAAATGGTTGTACAAATATAAGGATAAATTAAACTCTATCAAAATATTTATGGCATTAGGAGCAACTATTGATTTTGAAGCAGGAAATATTAAAAGAGCGCCAAAATGGATGAGTGAAATCGGATTAGAGTGGTTATTTAGATTATTGTGTGAACCAAAAAGATTATGGAAAAGATATTTATTAGATGATATTCCTTTCTTGTTCTTAATTTTGAAACAAAAACTTAATTTGTATATCAAGAAAGACGCTGAGGACAGCCAAACTTTTTTACCCCTATTCCGTTCTAAAATTAGCTTTCTCTTTTTACCTCTTTCCTCTGCGCTCTCTGCGTCTCTGCGGTTTTTTAATCGGTAATCTTCTGCCCGGAAGGGAGTAAGTAAGAAGTCGGGTTTCAAGTAAAAACCCGACTTCTGTTATTTAGGTTATGTTTTTTAGAAAAGACTAGATAAAAACTTAATAACTAAATTTATGTTATCGAAATAATTTCAGCTAAATTCTGCAAATAAGCTTTTCTAACTAACATTTGAGGTGTGCTATTAAGTCCGACTTTAGTTAAAATTTCTTCCCAACGATATACCCAATCATGCCTTAATAATGAGTTAATTAGATTTTGTTTACGTATTTTTTGCAATCTTTCCGGTTGTGCATCCAATTCCGCAATGATATTTACTAATTCAGTAGTTTTATAAGGTACCTCAATTACAGCATCAGACCAGTCAAAATGTTTATTATAAGCTTCACAAACTGGTGGAGTTCCAATCATTACTGCTCCGGCTGCGGCTCCTTCAAAAAAGCGGGAACCTAATTCTTCTTGTCCCCCTGTTTGATTATCGCTATCAATTTTTGCTTTATTGGCAATAAAATAACGACTTCTTTTGATTAAATTACTATATAAAATTCGATGTTCTTGATAATTCCTCATTTCTAAACCTTTAAGAGAATCGTATAGATAAAGGAAGTTTTCTCGTTTGGTTAGCTCTAGTAAAGATTTATGTGTGATTTCTGAACGACGGCCAATACTATAAACATCGATATGTCTTTGAGGAAGCTGCGGATAAGGACAGAACTTTACAGTATCCACGCCATAAGGCAAACTATAACAAGGACGTTTAATTAATTGATTTATAGCATCAACACTTTTACTTTGAGTGGTAAATATATAATCAAAATCTTTTGCTAATTTTAAGCAAAGTGCAGTTTTGGGATTTTCAACTTCTTTTGCCCAAATTTCATCTATCCATAAGACTGCTTTTTTACATTTGTCGCGCCATCCTTTGATGGCATTAATACAGGTCATATCCCAAAAATGTTGACAAATAAAGAATAATAAATCATATTCTTTATCTATGACTAATTCTTTACAACCGGAGTGTAATAATTTGCTTTGACCGAAAATTGAACCTGCACAGTTAGCCGCTTTTTTTATGATTTGAGATTTAAAATTAGATACGTGTATTGGTGAAAGTAAATCGGCATAATCAAAATTACTAATCACATCTTCAAATTCGTATTCAGCAGAGCGAAAAGCTTCGGAATGAAAACCTCGCATTGATATTATTAAAATACGGGGTTGTTGTTGAGAATTAATAGAATAATTTGGGATATTAGAGTTAAACTTTGATTGGGAATCCAGTTTCTGCTTGGTAGTTTCTAACATAATTACAAGATTTATTACAAGTTTGTGCTAATCGATAAAATGTTTTTTTCAGCATCTATAAATGGAAGAATTTGAGATTAAGATAGTAGCTTACTTAAAAGTGCTTGTTTTGGAGCATTTACTGTTTTCCAGTCATTTTGTAATATGCCTCCAGTACCTTTACTATTAGGATTCCAGCACCAATATGCAAAGCTCAAATTATTCTGTTTGATGTAATCTACAAACTTTCGGTGCCAGATACCTTCTTTGGATTTACTGTCAACATGATATCCACCAAATTCCCCAACAAAAATGGGAGCGATGCCTTTTGTCGCAATATAGTGAAATCCGATTTCCCAACGTTGGTAAAGATTTTTGGGGAATGCTGCATCTTGAAACCAGGAGACTTTTGCACCACCGTATTCGTGAGGAGAATACACGAGTTTGTGAGGTTTTTTTAGATGTATAGGATATTCCCGAACACCCTCTAAATTTGCACCCCAAAAGTAGCCATACTGTCGTTGATTGGGTACATTTTTTTCCACTCCTTCTACTACAATCAACCAGTTAGGATTTACCTGAAGAATCTTATTTCCAGCATTTTGTGCAGCTAAACGCCAATCCGTTGAAGTATAATCAGTTCCCCAACTTGCACTACCATGGGGTTCATTTTTCAAATCTGCACCGATAACATTGGGTTGATTTTTATAGCGTTTTGCTAACAGAATCCAAGTCTCTACCCAATCTTTTTCTGTAAAACCATCTCCATACCATAATTCTGAAATATGTCCATCTTTAAGACAGTGACTATCTAATAAAATCAGCAATCCCTGTTTTCCCGCTTCTTGGATAATTAAATCCATTACTTCTAAAGGAGTTTTGCCATAAAATTCTGCATTTGCACCAATAGAAAAATCTATACCACTAATCTGAGCAGGGTAAACGCAAGAAAATTTAGATATTATATCAGCTAGAATGTAAGGGAATAG
>JACYMD010000085.1 GCA_015272215.1 Rivularia sp. T60_A2020_040
CGCTCTTTTATGGCTGGAAACTCGCTCTGGGTATACTTGTGTGTACACCGTAGCCCTACTTCGTGGAGGGAGGGGCGACGAAGGGCTTATGGTAAACTACTCTTATCCCGCTGGAAAATTGCCTATTTCTCTTCACCTCTTTCCTCTGCGCTAAGAGCGTCTAGTAAGGTTTTTTAATCAGTAATCTCCTACCAGGAAGAGAGTACCTTTCATTGACTTTAATCTATATTCTACTAGCTAAATTTACCAACTGTTTAAAATTAAGCAAATGAATTACCTCTTGGGTGGAATCAATATCAATCCAAGCTTTCTCTTGCAGCTTTTCTAAAATTTGGGTAGTTTCTTCTATACCAATGTCGGTAACATCAGCTAAATCTTGAAATGGAATTTTGTAAATATCTTTTCCTTTTGCAGCTTCTTCACCGTAACTCTCACCCAAAGCAACCAAAGTGTGAGCCAGTTTAACTGCTGGGGGTGCCGCTCGCATTTGCAAGCGTAAATTCACATAACGGATTCTACTTACCATTAATTGCAGCATTCGATGATGCAACTGGGAGTCTTTAAATAGTATCTGAATAAAGCTTTCCCTCGACACGCTAATCAATTCTACTGGAGAAAGAGCAATTACATCGGTACAACGGGGAGATTCATCTAAAATCGCCATTTCTCCAAAAAAATCACCTTTACCTAAAATTGCCAGAGCGCGACTATCTTCACTATTAGTACGCCGGACTTTTAACCAACCGGATACAATAAAATAAACTGCATTACCCCAAGAGTCTTCCATTAAAACGGCTCGTCGAGCCGGATACTCGTGCATTGTTGCAACATTGAGCAGCCACTCTAAAGTTTGGGGATTGGCTGTACTCAGTAAGGGAAAGATTTCACCGAAAACCTCTGTCTGCATGAAATATCTGCCGCAAATAAATAAAAAACTAGATAGAGAAAATTTAATATATATAGATTTTCAACCGTAACCAGTCACTCAATTTTGGATTATCCTGATTAAAAATCTACGTTTCTATTACAACACAGTAATCACCCAATACTCATCAGCGTTTTTACTGAGCCTCCTAAGTTGAAGAAGTCGGGTTTTTGTCTGAAAATAGGCAATAGGGAAATGTCCTAATAATTGTGGCTACCGCTATATCTCAAATTTCAAAAACCAGAAAATTCAAAATCTAAAATCTAAAATCCAAAATTCAATGGCGATTTATTTACACCGTGGGGATATCTGTAAGTATTCTTAAATGACTATCTAAACTTTCTACTAATTCGTTCAAAGCATTCAAAGCTTCTAATTGCCGAGGATTTAAGTCTCGCTTATTCAGCGCTAATTTTTGCTGTAATTCGTGTACTTTGTAACTTAACTGCTGAGAAGCCCCTAAAGCATCGCGACTCAAACGAGTTAACTGTTGTTGCTGATAAAACTTTAATGCAGCTCCACGTAATACCTGTAAAGTTGCTTCTTCTCCGTACATTCCCGGCATGACTCGCAAACGCAATAACAATCGCTGTTGCTGGAATAAACATTCTGTTTCTACTTGTTTTGCTTGCCCTAATGTTGCTATTGTTAAAGAATTCAAGCGTTTTAATTCATTAAGTACACCTTGAAAAGTCGATAATGGGAGTTCTTCTATTACTGACTGTACGATTCCATTTAAACTCCATAAAATTCGACCTTGATAAGGCTGTCTTTCTAAATATAAACGACCGATGCCTCCTGCAAGAATTCTTGCGAGCAATTCTTTGAGCAACTTTTTCGGTGCAAGAGTAGACAGTACCGCATCAGCACTGAATGATTCTGGAAGAGGTAATTTTAATGCGGGTAAATTCTCTGCCGATATCACTTCAAAAATACCTACACCAATATTTTCATCTAATTCTTGGCGATTTAAAGGTGTGGTAACAGCTTTCTTTGGCTCTTGAATGTGAGAGAAACGTTCTAAATCAACTGCTCTGGGGGAATCAAACAAGATTAAAGTGTTATCCCCTGGCTCAAATTTTTCTTCTAAATTTTCGATAAATGATTGATTCTCAACTTCTTCTCCTTGATTAGAAGCTAATTTAGACACTTCCGCCGACCTATTTTTATAATTAAGATATTCTGACAATATAACTCGGTGAGTTTCCGCTGTTAGGGACTGAGTTTCTACTGTAGTCTTTAAGTAAGATAATATACCATTAACATAATCTAATGCCGCTGCATCTGTGGGATTAACGATGCCCAACAACAGATTATTATCTTCTAACTTCAAAGGTAAAACTTGATGATAGAGGCAAGCCTCAAAGCACAAGATACTCTCAATTAGTTGAAATATCTGCTCCTGTTGGTTTGGGGTAAGAGATGATGTACCGTCAGTCCCTATCGTCTTAAATAGCTTTTGATTGGCAATCGCTGCACTGGTATCAGTTGGTTTGCCTTCGGAAGACAACATAGGTCTAATCGCTTAATATTTTACTCTATCGTATTCGCTTTATTGGCGATTTGGCACTATCTTGACAAACACTTTTGAGTAAATAAAAATCAGATTATTTACAATTATTTATAATTATTTACAAATAATAATTCATCATCTTAGTCCATAACCTTCTGATAACGGTCTTTGATTGCAAAAAAACTTCATTCACTGCGTACAGCTTGAGCCGCTAAATATATTTTTGTCCATTCTCCCATTGCCTGATGAGTTTTAAGTTTGATATTTTGGGCAATCTCTTCTATGGTTTTACCTATTTTCAACATTTCTAACACTTGCTTTTGTATGGGTGATAACTTTTCTTGCAATTGTTCCCATTGCTTTGGTGTTAGCCCCAAATTGTGTTCCCACAAAGAATTTTCCAGCCAGTTAGCGACTAACTCCGGTTTGTCTTTGAGCGCGAAAACCCTTATTGCATGGTAGCCAATTTTTTCTCGCAACCGATAAATTTCTTTGATTGGTTTACCCAATTCTTTAGCGATCGCGTCTTGGGTAAAACCTTTAAGATACAGTTGCAGCCACTTTGTCGCATCTTCTCCCAGATTTTCCTGGAGATATTTCTCAAATTCGCTCTTTACCAACTGACGCTGTAGTTGTTGCTCTTGGGCTTTTTCTTCCTCAAGGTAATCTTCGATGGCATTTTGATCTACCAAGCTGACTCGATTTTCACCGTCTTCAGCAAATACCTCTTCGGAAACCAACCTTACCAAGTCTTTTCCAGGTACTTGAGTTAAACCACCACGTTGAGTTCTCTTTAAATAGTTGACAAACCGATATACTAGTAGTGGTTGATTGCGTATCGGTCGCATACAATACTCTTCCAAACTGGCAAATACCAAGGCATTTCTCAACCTACTATCCTGAGTAAATTCAGAAATACAAGCCATTTGGGAAAGCATATAACTGTCGCTTTGCAATAATTCTTGTAGAACCTCTTGCAACACATCCAATACCTGACGTTGACGATCGCGACTCAAAGAAATCCAAGTTTGAATTTTGGAACGCAATGTCGCTAAGCTACCCAAACGAGTAATTAGATTGCGATAAGCACGTTCCCTACCCATCCCCAGATAACGTTGACACAAAATCCGATAGCGATATTCCATCGCTTGCTTGGCGATTTTTAATTCTTTAACATCAAGATTGTCAAAGCGTTGTTCATCGCTTCCGATCAACCATTTAACTATACTTTCTCTGATGGCTTCGCTGTGTTGCGAACATTCATCCGCTAATCGATCTTGCCAATATAATGCCAGTTTTTCCGCTTCTGATGTCATAATATTGAGATTGCGCTCCTCAAAACCCTGCTTTAAAGTTTGCATCACAACCCCCGTTGATCACAATTGGTGTATATAACTAGTTGTCGCCGGGTCAGGCTAAAATATTCAAAACATTTGATGGATTCTATTTTTATTACGTGTACTTGTAGTCCATTTATGCTGAATTTCCTACTTCAACTTAAAAACTAATCAATCAATAAGTAATTTAATCGGGTTTTCAAGGTGCCTTCCTAAACTTTCACTAATGTCAATTTTTGTAAAGGAAAATATATTATTTAATCAAGCTCTTTAAATCTACCTAAAGATAGATGTACAAAGTACTAATTAAGATATTCTTTAAGGACTATTTTTAACGTAAGCACATAGAATTCACTGTAATTGGGACGTTGCTTTATACATATTAGTTTCAATTGTCAAATCTAGATTTATTTTAGGATTTATTTTAGTATTGATTTTTACACATTATCTACTAATAGTAAAAGCTTGTTAATCAGATTAGGGACTGTGGGTTGAATAAGAGCTAAATATAAAACCAGCTTTGGACATTTTTTGATTTAGAAACATAGATAAAGAAAAAATAGAATACAGCCATTTATTCGTATTATGAAAAAGTCAGGAAAAATACGGAAGTACCCGTTGGGGTACTTTTTTTCACACAATTACTTCAAATTTGATTTTTTTGTTCTCAATTATTAGCTCAACCGGATTGCCACAGATGGAATCTTAGAAAGTTGATCTAACAGCTTTTTTAGAATGCAAAATCGGATTATTAACGACCATTAGACCTACCGATGATCGGGTTTTCTACAGAAAGTCGATATTGTTCAACTTCTTCGGAATAAGCAATTGGTAAAACAGCTTCGACGTTTTCGTGGGGACGAGGAATAATTACCCAAGATTCCAGGGTTCCACCATGACAGCTTTCTGCGGCTTCAATACCAGCAGCCATAGAGGCTTTAACTTCTGAAACATCGCCGCGAATATTAACTGTAAAGCGAGCGCTACCAACTCTGATATAGCCCACAAGGGTAACTCTACCGGCTTTTACCATTGCATCAGCGGCTGCTAATACGGCAGGAAAACCTTTAGTTTCTAAAGAACCAACTGCCTGTAGTGCCATTAATTATCTCCTGTATTAATAAACGTATGGGGCGCTAACAAATTATTTTATGAATGTTTTTACACATTTTTTGATAGCTACTAATATATTCTTTATTTTCTCAGAAAGTGAACAATTACGTATTAAAAACGAAAAGGTTCTGATTTTGAAGTGAAATGAATCGGTAAAATGCTTTCGACATTTTCCGGAGGGTTAGGGACAATGTAATGGGACATGACTTCACCTCCATGAGATTCTACTTCAACAGCTTCAATACCTGCTCCTACAGCACGTTGAACTTCAGCAACGTGTCCTCTGACTGCGACAAAGAAACGTCCGCTTTCGGATTTATCGTAAAAAACTACTGTAACTGCGGCAGCTTTAACCATCGTATCTGCGGCTATGAGTATTGCCGGAAAACTTAGTGTTTCGATTACTCCTACTGCCATTGGCATGGCTTTGTTCTCCCAGTTCAACTGATAAGTAAAAATAATTATACGGTGGTTTTGTCTCTGTTGTATCTTTATTTAATCCCACCGGAATATACCCCAACTCAGCACGTACCTGCCTCCAAGTACTAGGTGAAGTTTAGCCCAATTTATAACTCCGGTACAGACTACGTCTCTACAACTCCTAACTTTCAACTCCCCCACTTT
Source organism: Rivularia sp. T60_A2020_040 (assembly GCA_015272215.1). Lineage (GTDB taxonomy): Bacteria > Cyanobacteriota > Cyanobacteriia > Cyanobacteriales > Nostocaceae > Rivularia. The sequence continues at coordinate 5,513 of JACYMD010000085.1, forward strand.
GGAGTAAGCTGATAAACTATGCACTCAATGACTTAACTATGGCAACGATTAACGACAATTATTTGAAGCTCAAGGCAGGATACTTGTTTCCGGAAATTGCCCGGAGAGTAAACGCATTTGCTCAAGCTAATGCTGATGCTAAAATCATCAAATTGGGTATTGGGGATGTTACCGAACCCTTACCACAAGCTTGTGTTAGAGCGATGATTCAAGCTACCCAAGAAATGGGCGATCGCGAAACTTTTAAAGGTTATGGCCCCGAACAAGGTTACGCTTGGTTGCGGGAAAAGATTGCTCATCACGATTTTCAAGCCAGGGGATGTGAAATTGATCCCGACGAAATCTTTATTTCTGACGGTTCTAAGTGCGATACGGGCAATATCCTCGAAATATTTGGTAATAATAATACTATCGCCGTTACCGACCCCGTTTATCCCGTTTATGTTGATACTAATGTCATGGCAGGGAATACGGGAGATGCCAATAAAAATGGTGAGTACGAAGGCTTAGTATATTTACCAATTACTGCTGAAAATAATTTTACCGCTCAAATACCTAATGAGAAAGTTGATTTAATCTATCTTTGCTTTCCTAACAATCCCACAGGAGCGACAGCGAGTAAAGAAGACTTACAAGCTTGGGTAGATTACGCTCAAGCCAATAACTCAATTATCTTCTTCGACGCAGCTTACGAAGCCTATATCACCGATTCCTCACTTCCCCACTCGATTTATGAAATCGAAGGTGCGAGAGATTGCGCGATCGAATTCCGTTCCTTCTCTAAAAATGCCGGCTTTACCGGAACCCGTTGTGCATTGACTGTAGTACCCAAAACCCTGACAGCCAAAGCTGAAGACGGTTCTGATGTCGAATTGTGGAAATTGTGGAATCGTCGTCAATCGACCAAATTTAACGGCGTATCCTACATAGTACAGCGCGGTGCGGAAGCGGTTTATTCTCAAGAAGGAAAAGAGCAAATTCAACAACTCGTCAGCTTCTATTTAGAAAACGCTAAAATCATCCGTGAACAACTTACCGCTGCGGGTTTGCAAGTTCACGGCGGAGTAAACGCACCTTACGTCTGGGTGAAAACACCGAACCAATTAAGCAGTTGGGATTTCTTCGACAAATTACTAAATACTTGTAACGTAGTGGGTACACCTGGTTCCGGTTTCGGTGCTGCGGGTGAAGGTTACTTCCGTATTTCAGCTTTTAATAGTAGAAAAAATGTAGAAGAAGCAATGAAGCGGATTACTGAGAAATTTAAAGTTTAGCTTTCTGATATTCGGATTAGCGAAGAACATAAAAGTGCGAGCGCCATTTATAGCGCTCGCGCTTTTAAATATAGCGAACCTGGTTTTTCATCTCGTCAGCGGTGATTTGATTTAAAATAATTAATAATCGCCGCAAAATTTCTTGAGGAGGATTACGCGCTGCAAAGATGATTCCGTAATGCTCTTGATTAGCTTCAAAATAAGCTTGTGCTAAAGCTTCAAAGTCTACGCGATTATGAGTTAATAAGGTTAATTCTTGAGTAACAGCATAAGCAAGCTGCTCTTCATCAGCTTTACTCAATTGAGCGGCTTGGCGTGTAGTAATTGCTTCAAAACCTCTTGCCTTAAGTAAATCTGCTAATAATACATTCACATCCTCATCAAGGTAGATGCTAATAAAAATTTTACTCATAAGTCTCGAAGCAACGGATCAGTTAACTCCTCTGGAATTCGGTTAAGCTCAATGTAGCGATTAATTTCACTTTGGTGATCCAGATAGTAACTCAAAGCGTCAAATACTTGAGCTAAAGTCAAATGTGGTAAACCATTAGCAATCTCTTCTGGTGTAACTCCAAGTCGCCAACTTTCTACAATTGCTCTTACGGGGGTACGTGTTCCTCGAATAATTGGTTCACCACCTAAAATTGCATCATCTGTAACGATATAGAAATGCTCTGTTGTTTGCACCATAATTAAATCCATCTTTACTAATAAATTTTATGCTAAAAAGCCAATAAATTCTTCTCCATGCACAATTCCCAATTCCCCATTCGATTTAACTTATGTAAGCATTGCTGCTTGAAACTTTCGAGTAACAATCTGTAGGATAATTCTGGTAACAAGAGGGTTTGAACTGGAAAAATGCCTACAGAAGAGCAATTAAAATGTCTGTATACAATCACTTGTCAATTAACTTTCGTGATGCTCCAACCAATTCACCTTGTTTATTTAGACCAACGCACCTTAAATATATATATATTAGCTGGTGAAGAGGAAAATATTGAATTTGAAATTACTATTGATGGAGAGGTATTTTAATGAATCCTGTAAACTATACTCAAATGTCCGATCAACAATTAAAAAAGTATTTAGTTAAACATCGTAATGATCAAGCAGTGCTTCAAGTTTATTTAAATCGTCGTCATCAACGTTCAAATCCAGTAATTGCAACTGTCAACGATTCCAATTTTGATGATAAAATTTTAACTGCAATTCGCGACCAAATCAATCAAAATCCTGGTGAAATGGGGTTTTAAACTGTTCTTGAAACCAGAAGATAACTAACATCCAAAATTCAAAGTAGAATGACGTTTCCCAAGCCAGATATCGCCTATATTCCCTGTACACCAAAAATTGTCGAAGCCATACTTAAATTAGCAAAAATCAACTCTCAAGATATTCTCTATGATTTAGGTAGCGGAGACGGACGTATTTTAATCACTGCTGCGAAACAGTATGGAACTCGTGGTGTGGGTATCGATATCGACCCTCAAAGAATTAAAGAAGCGAGAGAGCAAGCTTTTGAAAATAGTGTTGATAAGCATTTAGAATTTTATCAGCAAGATTTATTTGTAAGTAATATTTCGGGTGCCACTGTAATATTTATTTACTTGTTACCTCATCTCAACTTAAAATTGCGTCCTCAACTGTGGAAACAACTCAAACCAGGTACCCGGATAATATCTCGCGACTTTGATATGGGAGACTGGCAACCATTGCAGCAGTTAAAGTTTACCGTAGAGGAAGAGGGAGAAGAGGAACAAGTAACTCTATACTATTGGGAGATTGGGAATCAGTTGACAGTTGACAGTTGACAGTTGTTTTACTAACAACTAACCACTAACCACTAACCACTAACAATTAAAATGTCTATTTCAAAAACTGAAGCAAAGCAACTTTTAGAAAGAATGATTTTTGAAGATACTCATCCTCAAGATTGGGTACAGGATGTTTGGGGATTAAGTCCATTATTAGGAGATAGTGCTGCTAAATTATTTGAGGTTTTTGAAGCATTAATTGAATGTTGCCCTGAAAGACAACTGGAAAATTTGTTGCAAAGTTATTATCAAGAACAATTGATAAATAATCAGCCTCACTCTTCAGAACAAATCAATAATTAACTAGCTCAATTAACCATCACGGATTGAAAAGGATTACACGGATTACATAGATTTAATTCCCAATTCCCAATTACCCATTCCCAATTCCCAATAACACTTAATTCATGAAAATTTAATTTAGCTTGATGAAATTTTTATATTTTAAATCCTGGGTATATATTTATCGACAGAAACAATGATTGTGATTTCTTAAGTCCTGTTTATGACTCAGTATCAGTTTTTAGATCGACGTTTTCAAGAATCTAATGCGGCTTTAATGAAAGCACTGCAAAATTTAGCTAATTTGTTAGAAGCAGAAAAATACTGGCATCAAAGCAAAATGATTAAAATCATGCTTGATATTGTGTTGGAAATAGAAATTAAAAATGTACAGTCAATAGCTGCAATCGAAGAAGATATAAAAAACTCGCTCTTATTAGACTAAGACATTAACAAAATAGTCTATTAAATAATCAAAGTAACCAATAAGTTGATTAATTGCTTTCTCTGAAAGTACAGCAGATGATTGCCAATCTTTGATATATTTATTTCTAATTAACTCGAATGCTTTTAAATATATTTCTACTGGTGGTTCATAATGGGTAACTACTCCTTTATAAAGTAAACGGGGTTCGATTTCGTTTTCCATGCAGCTACCAATCAATTTGAGGTATTTGCTGATGTTACGACGAAATTCTTCTATATGGGGATGTTCCCTATTTAATAATTCTGAGGCTACTGTTTGGGCTAATTCCATTCGATTCGCGAGTAACCATCTTCCTGCTTCTATACATCCAGCCCTTTGTGCTTCTAATTCTGGAAGCGATGTTGTCAATTCTCTTTCGATATATTCTAAGGAGCAACGAAGTTTGTCTTGTCTTTCTTGAATTTCTTTTAGACTTACTATTCCCACATGAGATAGTTTTTTATCTTCTAATTCCTTTAATAATACTTCTACTGTTGGCTTGATGATTTTAGCAATAAAGTCTATTTGTTCGTGAATGACTTCTAAAACTTGATTACGTAGTTCGTAGTTGACAATTTTTTCCAGACGATTATTTGTACTTTCTTCTAAAAAATCCAATTGTTGTTGCAACGAATAAATCATCTTGTCTTGAGATAATGCTGTTTGTGGTTCAGTTTGATATAGTTTTCTTTCTAAACCTTCTATTCTTTTGTGCATGACTTTTAGTCGAGATGCATTCACCCAAGGGCTGACGATAAACTCTGCAAATCCATACAAAGTTTTTCCCATCTTTTCTAAAACTCCCGTATTGTTCAACTTTTGAGCCATTAAATTTATCCTTAAAATTTTATACCCATGAAAAAAATCTCTTTATTCGCTTTATTCTGACTTACTTGGTTCCTCTAAGCAATGACTAGGATATAGCAGTATCTAAAAAAATTTCAGGCTGTTTGATGGTATTGTCAATCGCGTAAATTATGCTCTATTTGTGGAAAATTCTACCGATACTATTTAAAAAACGCAATCATGACTACTCAGTGCAAATTTATTTGCTAATTCACACCTATTCTAGCAATTTAAAGGTTTTAAGGGATTTTACTATACGCAATTTTAACTAGATGCTTTACTGTAAAATTACAATTTCTCCATTTATTAAACATCTGTTTTTAATATTTATCTAAAAAAACAATCCTACAGATAGATGTCTATAATTACCATCCATGTTATTTAAATAAAAACTGATAAAACAGTAAATTAATCAAAAAGAATTAAAGATACATCAAAAATTTTTGTAAAAGTATTGGTGGGCAAAACCGTACTTGAGTATTAGCGTTTTCTACCCCAAAAATCTCTGTTTAGGTAGATACAATCGGGGTACGGCTCAAGTCATGCTGTGATTAATTAAAAAAAAATAATCAGGCAGCGTACTTCAGGAGGAAAATATGGGCAATCAAATCAAAACTGCGGCGTTGCTAGCTGCTTTAAGCGGACTTTTGATCGCTATTAGTTATTGGATAATCGGCGGTAGTAGCGGTTTAATTATTGGTATCGGTATCGCCGCAGTAACTAACCTTGTATCTTGGTATCAATCAGATAAAATTGCCTTGGCGGCTTATCGAGCCCAACCAGTATCGTCGAGCGAAGCACCGGCACTTTATCGGATGGTAGAAAGATTATCAGCAAGAGCAAACATTCCCACACCAAGAATATATATAGTTCCCAGTTCCAATGCTAACGCTTTCGCTACGGGAAGAGATCCAAAAAATGCTGCCGTTGCAGTAACTCAAGGGATTTTAAACATCCTCCCAGAGGAAGAACTTGAAGGTGTACTTGCCCACGAACTTACTCACATCATTAATCGCGATACACTTACCCAAGCAGTCAGCGCTACTATCGCGGGTGCGATTTCCTTTTTGGCGCAGATGGTAAGCTACAGTTTATGGTTTGGTGGAGGAAATTCACGGGATGGCAATCGAGGTGGAAATATTCTAGGAGTATTATTAACAGTTACTTTAGCTCCTTTAGCTGCAAGTGTGATTCAGTTAGCCATTTCCCGCACCAGAGAATTTTCTGCTGATGCTGGTGCAGCCAAATTAACTGGTAATCCCCGCGCTTTAGCACGAGCTTTGCAGCGGTTGGAAGTCACAGCCAAACAAATGCCGATGCAAGCAAATCCAGCTTTTGAGCCTTTATTAATTATTAATCCTCTAAGTGGTGAATTTTTGGGTAACTTATTTAGAACTCATCCGAGTACTGAAGCCAGAGTTGAGGCATTGTTACAGCTAGAAGGACAATTACCCACAATAGTTTAATTAAAGATTAAGGTGGAAAATAAATCGCAATTGCCAACCAAGAAATTAAACCGAATTAAATTGTTTAAATTGTGTTTTTGTTCTAATTCGTGTATTCTTAGCCATTGAAACCTACTGTTTTCCAACTTGAAACTGAATAATTAATAATTCATAATTCATAATTCATAATTCCTTACCTGTATCTAAAAATCATGACAGATCACAACGAAGAACCCAAAGTAATAGTAGAAGTCAGCCCTCAAACCACCGAAATGGTAGAAAGTCAGATGGTTGGAGAAAGCGAGGATGTCAAGCAGGAAACCGCAGCTTTGATTGAAGCCCTTAAAAGACGCGCTCAAGTTGAAGCACAATCTGCTGGTACCTTGACTCGCGAAACCTACTTAAATGCGGTACGTCAAGCGCGAGAAGCAATTGAACAAAACCAACTTATTGAACGCGCTCGGATCGAAAATGCTTTTGATATGGTGCAAAATGAAGCCACCAAAAACTTTGAATCGATTATTGCAGAAGTTCAAGAACTTGGCGATCGTTTACAAGCAGCTGCACAAGCAGCTTGGGATGTTTTAACAGCACCACGTCCCAAACCTTAGTAGTAACTATAAACTAATTTATTGGGGACGTTGCAATTATGCAGCGTCTTTTTTTTGGGAAGATGGGAAGGTTTTAATCTAAAATCGATAATATTAGGTCAAAGGTCTAAGGTCAAATTCCCCATTCGCCATTCCCAATTACTCATTCCCAAATATAATAATAAGGTTTTTATAAAAACTTGAAAATCCCTGCTCGAATTTTAAGAAGTAATACCTATGCGAAGTTATTATTGCGGCGAAGTCCGTTCATCTCATATCGGAGAAACTGTCACATTGTATGGATGGGTTGACCGTCGTCGCGATCATGGGGGTGTGATATTTTTAGACTTACGCGATCGCAGTGGCATTGTACAAATTGTGAGCGATCCACAACGTACTCCCGTATCTTACGAACAAGCCAATTCCCTACGTTCGGAGTACGTTGTTAAAGTCACGGGTAGAGTATCCCAACGTCCGGATGATTCCCTAAATTCTCGTTTACCCACTGGTGAAGTTGAAATCTATGTCGATAATATTGAAGTACTAAATGCAGTGCGATCGCAATTACCTTTCCAAGTTTCGACTGCGGATACGGAATCGGTGCGGGAAGATTTACGGTTAAAGTATCGTTATTTGGATTTGCGTCGGGAACGTATGGCGGGTAATCTACAGTTACGCCACCAAGTTGTCAAAGCTATCCGTCGTTTCCTGGAAGACCAAGAAAACTTTATCGAAATTGAAACTCCCATATTAACTCGTTCAACTCCTGAAGGCGCACGGGATTTTCTGTTACCGAGTCGGGTGAATCCCGGTGAATGGTTCGCACTACCCCAGTCACCGCAACTGTTCAAGCAAATTCTCATGGTATCAGGTACTGACCGATATTATCAAATTGCCCGCTGCTTCCGCGATGAAGATTTACGCGCTGACAGACAACCGGAATTTACTCAATTGGATATGGAAATGAGTTTCATGTCCCTTGATGAAATTATCGGACTTAATGAAAAGTTAGTCAGTCATATTTTCAAAACTGTTAAAAACATTGATTTACCCAATTCTTTCCCGCGTCTTACCTATGCTGAAGCAATGGAACGCTACGGCAGCGATAAACCTGATACACGCTATGAATTAGAACTAGTTAATGTTTCGGAGTTACTCAAAGACTGCGGTTTCAAAGTATTCCGTGAAGCTGTTGCCAAAGGCGGCATGATTAAAATTCTGCCAATCCCCGGCGGTGATGTAATTTCTAATGTGCGGATTAAACCGGGTGGCGACATTTTTAGAGCAGCCAGTGAAGCCGGTGCTAAAGGATTAGCCTACATTCGTGTTAAAGAAAACGGCGAAATTGATACCATAGGTGCAATTAAAGATAATTTGACTGATCAACAAAAACAAGAAATTTTGCAGCGCACCAATGCTTTACCCGGACATTTATTATTGTTTGCTGCTGCCGATGCCGATACTGTTAATAAAACCTTAGATAGATTGCGTCAATTTATAGCTAAAGAATTCAAATTAATTGAACCAGATAAAATCAATTTACTCTGGATTACAGATTTCCCGATGTTTGAATGGAATGCAGAACAAAAACGTCTAGAAGCATTACATCACCCATTCACCGCACCCCATCCTGATGATTTAAAAGACTTAAAAACTGCACGCGCTCAAGCTTATGATTTAGTATTCAACGGTTTTGAAATTGGTGGTGGTAGTTTACGGATTTATCAACGGGAAATTCAAGAACAAGTCTTTGAAACAATCGGTTTATCTGTTGATGAAGCATACAATAAATTTGGCTTTCTTTTAGAAGCTTTTGAATATGGTACTCCTCCTCACGGTGGTATTGCTTACGGTTTAGATCGATTGGTTATGCTATTAGCAAATGAAGAATCAATTCGAGATGTAATTGCTTTCCCCAAAACCCAACAAGCAAGTTGTTTGTTAACAGATGCACCTTCAACTGTAGATGTTTCTCAGCTTAAAGAATTGCACGTTACTTCCACATATAAGCCCAAATCTAAGTAACGTTTGAGGATATATTTATAGAAGTCGGGTTTTTACGATCAATATTCGTAATATCATGTCCGATGATTAGTTCTTATTCGCTGTTGACTGGTAATTGGTAATTGTTGACTGTTCCCGAAGCAACTTAATTATAAGTGTTTAACCGGACATGATATGACACCTTTATAACAGTAATAAAAACCCGACTTCTTACTCCACGGAGGATTTATCTAAAGTTGCCTCAACAAAAAGCAATAGGAGGACAAAATGCACTAATATTAATCGCGAGTCAAACCGCAGTGCTATTAGAAGATGAGTGGTTGGCAGCATTTTGGTGCAATCAATGCCAGCAGACAAAATGGTATCATGTCAAAGTAATTAGCAAAACCTCCGAGCAAAATGTGGAATGTACATCCTATTCAATATCGGTGGCACCTCCTCAACTGTGGAAGCTATGGGAGTAGATGAAACCAGAGGAAATCCGAGTGTAAGCGAATTTACTCCCAGGCATTCAAAAATGATTGGCTACAGAAATCTTTAGAAAATAAGATGTAGTTCCAGACTTTAAATCAGCGAAAATCTTTGATTATTAGATATATTCTTTTTTTGAATTTTGTCAACAACAAATAATTCTAATATTAATTTCGATAAATAGATTGTAATTTATATATAGGTGTTAATTTGAATCACAATCCATTTGTTAAATTATAAGAACGGGAAGATAGTCAGCGTTGAAAATCCGACAACAGCTTATTTTGAAGAAGCCAGAAATTATCCCGAAAAAACTTTTTCAGCGCCGAAAATATCAGGAATATTTTACTTAATAACTCTACTTTTAGTAAATGGAGGTATTTGGATAGAGGCTTTTATCTATTTGTCTATAGCTAAACCAAAATATGTCAGTGATTATTAACAAAGCAAGTATTATCGGTACGGGTTCTGTTGTTAATCGGAATATTCCTGCTTTTTCCGTTGCAGTTGGTACACCTGCAAGAATAATTAAAAATCGTCTTGATAAATCAATTGCATTTTCATCACAACTATCATCAAAAATAGCTGATAACAAAATACAATAAATTCCTAGTAGAGGCACCCCTAAACAAAATGGATGGCTAAACTCAAGCCATCCAAAGTTGATTTATCTCATGAGTAGGTTTGCTAAAAAACCCGGATGACCGTTTCTTTCAAACTTCTTGCGCGTTACTTTGCTGTAAACTTCTAAGTAACCATCTACCATGCTTTTGATACTGAAATTACGCTCGACATGAGCGCGACACTCGCTTCTGTCTATTTCTCCCAAACGTTGAATTGCATTCACATAGTCATCAACGCTGTGGCACAAAAAGCCAGTTTTACCGTTTGCAATCACTTCTGGTACAGAACCCAGGGGTTTTGCAAGTACAGGGGTTCCCGCTGCCATTGATTCTGTCATTACCAAGCCAAAAGGTTCTCTCCAGGTAATCGGGAATAACATGGCGATCGCATTACCTAAAAGCTGGTTTTTCTCAAAGTGGTTGGCTTCACCTAAATACTCTATATGCTTGCCATCAATATGAGGCTTAATCTGACTTTCAAAATAGTCTACATCAACTCTATCTACCTTACCAGCCATCTTTAAAGGTACACCAGATTTCTGAGCAATTTCGATGGCGATGTGAGTTCCTTTTTCCGGAGAAATCCTGCCTAAAAATGCTAAATAGGGAGCCGACTGCGGTTGAGCGTAAAAACGATGGCTTTCAGTATCAATACCGTTGTACACCGTTGCGGCATAATTTAACTCCAACGGTTCCCGTTGAGCATCGGAAATGCTGACATAGGGCTGTTCGGATGCTTCTGCATAAACCTTCTTAGTGTCTGAATTGAAAGCACCATGCAGAGTATGAACTGTTGGAGTTTCCACGAAACTAGCGTGAAAAAGAGAATTGTAACCGACGTGAGAATGAATTACATCGAATTTACTAGCCTGCTTGTAAACTCTACTCAACTGCAAAGCTTCATAAGCGGAATACTCTGATATAGAAGGTTCCAGACGAAAAGCGCGGGGATAAACAGACTCCAAATTTGCCAACGTTATCGAGTCTCCCGAAGCGAATAAAGTCACTTCATGTCCTCGTCGGACTAATTCATCGGTCAATAATCCTACGACCAACTCAATACCACCATAACCGGGGGGAGGAACTCTCTCCCACAGCGGAGCAACTTGAGCTATTCGCATATAAATCTCCTAAATTTGTTGTAATCAACTTTAACGAAGCGAGGCAGATTTATCTACTACCGGAGGATAGGAATATATATTCATTGATATTCCTCTTTAGAGGTAGATAACTAAATCTTTTTGAGAATGTGTATCGGTCTAACTGATTTTAATCGTTGAACATAGCATCATTGAACCAGAAGTTTAATTTATCAAACATTGCCCTGACTTAACACCTTGATATTCCTTCAATCGAGTTGGCTTTTCGTCTATGTTTGTCGATCCCTCTAAAGTGTCTCCCCATACAATTCTCCTTGATTATACGCGAAAAAATCCCAAAAGTTTTGCTAGTTCCATTACATTCTGTTCTCAAATCCCTTCTGTAAGCATCATACAAGCTTTTCTTATTTTCATTTTAAATTTAAAATTTCCCAATGTAATCTGTAAATAGTTATAAACACTACAATTACAGTAGTGTAAACCGCATTGCATATAACTTAAGATAAATTTAACATTTTAGAAATGCAAGATTCACCTCAACTAACTAAACATTCATTGATTACATTGCTTACTGATTTTGGGATTAGTGACGAGTATGTTGCTGTCATGAAAGGTGCGATCGCGCAAATTAATCCCATATCAAGAGTGGTTGATATCACCCATCAAATTCCCCCGCAAAACATCATTGCAGCCGGATTTTGTTTGATGAATGCTTATGCTTATTTCCCTGTTGGTACCGTACATGTAGCGGTGGTAGATCCTGGAGTAGGAGGAAATCGTAGAGCAGTTGCTGTGGAATTAACTCAGGGCTTTTTAGTCGCTCCAGACAATGGTTTACTTAGTGGAGTGTTGAGTCAAAATACTGTGATTTCAGCAGTAGAATTAACAAATTCAGATTATTGGCTGACATCTCAACCAAGCAAGACTTTTCATGGTAGAGATATCTTTGCACCCGTGGGAGCGCATCTAGCTAATGGCATATCTTTGCAAAAATTAGGACAAGAAATAAACCCTGAAAGTTTAGTGAAATTGGATTTACCAGAATGTACTCGCAAAAATGATCTTTTAATCGGCTGCATTCAATATATTGACCATTTTGGAAATTTAGTAACTAATATTCCTGAGAATTTTATCAACGGAAAAAATTGGAGTGTAGAGATACAAGGAAATATCATCAAAGTGCGGGAAACTTATTCCGATGTCAAGCCTGGAGAAGTTATAGCACTCATTGGTAGTGATGGTTGGGTAGAAATTGCCGTGAATTGTGGCAATGCCGCATTAGAATTAGGTTTAAAATTGGGCGAGCAAGTGCAAATTTGTCAGTTAGACTAAGTTAAAATGTAGGGCTGTTCTCGATTCAAGTTAACATAACTATCATACGATAGGAGAAGTATTATGACAGTAGCTCAAACTTCAGCTCGCGAACTTTTAAAGGCTGCTTATGACAACCGTTACACTTGGGACAATAATTTCCCTGGTTACACAGCAGATGTGACTTACAAGTATGAAGATAAAGAATTTAAAGGAAAAGTCCGCGTTAACCCGAATCTGAAAGCCGAAGTTTTTGACATAGAAGACGAACAAGCCAAAGAAGCAATTAACAATCAGTTGTGGGAAATTGCAATTCACCGTATCAGACGCGAATTTGAAGACTCCCATAAAGAAAATACTTTTACTCAGGGTAGTACCGACGAATCCGGAGCAGTAGAAGTTTTAGTTGGTGGTAAGGCTTCTGGGGATAAATACAAAATTCGCGATCGTGAAGTAGTTCTGGTTCATCGTCATATTCACGGTGTAGTAGTCACAATCAACACAGAAAGTACTCATGATACCGGCGAAGGCTACCTTGCTCATCGCTATGATTCTGTATACCATGATCCGACAACGGGTGAACAAAAAGGTGGAAAAAGCGACTTTGAAGATAAATACGAAAAAGTTGGCGATTATTTCATCCTCAATGAACGGATAATCACCACTGAAGTAGAAGGAAAACCTGTTACCATGCAGTTTATCTTTTCTAATATTCAGATGTTGGGATAATTTCTCAGGGATAGGGGGACAGTTGACAGTTGACAGTGGGCAGTTGACAGTTGACAGTTGACAACCACCAATCACCATCAACTAACTCCTAACTCTGGTGGTAACAATTCCCAATTACCTATTCCCAATTCCCAATTCCCAATTCCCAATTCCCAATTACCTATTCCCTATTCCCTATTCCCAATTCCCTATTCCCTATTCCCAATTCCCTATTCCCAATTACCAATTCCCAATTACCAATTCCCTATTCCCTATTCCCTATTAATTGATGAATATTATCTTCCCAATTTCGACCATCAAAAGGTACTATTTCAAATTGAGATATGACATCACCATCGAGACAGCGTAGATTAACATCAACACAGTCGGGATGACTACGGGGAATATAAAAAGAGTGAATTCCACAATTTCGACAAAATTTGTGCTTTGCTACAGCAGTATTAAAAGTGTAAGTTGTTAAATTCTCTTCACCTGTTAACAAAGTAAACTTATTTTGCGGCACAATCAAATGCAAGAAACCCTTCTTAGCACAAATTGAACAATTGCAGTCGTCAGCTTGATGATTTTCAACTACAACCCGAAAACGCACCTTACCACAGTGACATCCACCTTCATAAGTTACTGATTTATCAATATTTTCCATAATTTATCAGCTACTAGTTGCCAAATATAACTCCCAACTCCTAACTCAGGTACAGACGTAGCAATACGCCCCGTCTCTACAACTCCTAACTCCCAACTCCTAACTCCCAACTCCTAACTCCTAACTCCTAACTCTTCTTACAAGTATTCCCGTAAAAAGTCTAAAGGTTCATCTTCCCAAGCGGGTTCTGGTACCATCCAACTCAATTTTTTGTTAATATCTGCTTCTATTTCATCGCTGTCAATTCTATCAAATAATTCCACCAAGATTTTCCAGTCACGCTCGTTGAATTCCACTAAAGGTGGAGCGTGTACATCGGGTTTTTTCGGTGAATCTGTACCGAAGGTTTGAGTTGACTCAGGTGAAATATCGCTTTTCACAAATTAATATTCACTTAATCATAAATTATCTTTTAAATTGACGTGATTATCTTTGGGAGCCGAAATATGCAATTTTGAGAAGTCGGGTTTTTATGACTGTTTTTTTGTAAGCTGTCGCGCATTTAATTTATATTTTTCTAGCGGGCTTTCTGGCCCGCACTACATCCGCCGAGAATCGGCTCTTGTACCGGCGACTTGAATCAAATTTGAATATACAAATTAAACCCTTTTTAGCTTATTACAGGTGTTTAGACTAAAAACCCGACTTTTAGCTTTCAAATCACGTTAAATTGCTATGTACTAATTAAATCTTAGATAGATCGATATCTTATATGTTCCATATAACGGCTAAAAATTTTGTTAACTCTAACTTAAATGTCTGATTTTAATAATTTTGATTTAGAAAAATATAAATTTGTTAAGTAAATCATAAATAATTACTTTTGAACTTATGAAGTATATTGGGTGATGGTTCATCCTATCCTACTCAAGGTGATAGTCTCAACCTTGATGAAGATTGTATGGCGGTTGCTCGATTAATTCCAGGTTAAAGACTTGAGCAAAGCAGCGTGCAACATGAATCCGGACTTCGGTGCAGGTAATACCGGGAATCCATTCGGTTAAACTGGCAACAGGTTTATCGGATATACCGCAAGGTACAATACGCTCAAAGCCTTTCATGTCCGGACAAACGTTTAATGAAAATCCGTGCATGGTAATCCAGCGGCTTACTTTTATGCCAATAGCAGCAACTTTGCGACCTTCTAACCATACACCAGTGAGCGATGGTATACGTTCTCCTTGCAGTTTGTAAATTGCTAGAACCCGAATTAATACTTCTTCTAATTGACGTAAGTACCAATGTAAATCTTGACGATGACGCTGTAAATTTAAAATAGGATACCCCACCAATTGTCCGGGGCAATGGTAAGTTACCTCACCACCTCGTTCAATTCGATGCAGTTCATAAGTATTTTTATCAGGGTCAAATTTGAGGAATTCTTTGGTTGCTCCTCGTCCTAAAGTGTATACGGGACAATGCTCTAGTAATATCAACACATCATCTAAACTTGGGTCTTGAAGACGCTGGGAGTGAAGTTCTTTTTGCCACGTCCATGCATCTAAGTATAGCATTACTGCTTGATTATATAATAAACATCGGTTATTAGTGGTGTGCATACTACGAAAACTAGTAAAAAGCAAGAAGTGTAAAACACTCAATGTGTTTCAACTTACCGTAATTGAATAAATAAATGTCAAGCAATGCAAAGGATTTTAAAGGAAAGTCACATAAAGCAGCTTTGTAAAAAATCAAGTGTTAATTTGAATATATAGCTCATTTGTGTGGGGAGGAGTTCTCTACAAGCCAAAGTGCCAAGGAAGAACGGTATCGATCTAATTTTATGGATTGAGATTTGATTGAGTCGGAGTTTAACTTAAATACAAGAAAATTTCGCATTAAGCGAAAAGTTTGGGAACCTCAAAACGGTACTTGCAATATTTACCGTAGCTTTTTGTTCAAATTTTCTTCATACCAAATCAAGTATTCGAGCGGGAGAGTTTTTTTATGAAGCTTGTCATCCACGGCAAAAATATTGAAATCACCGATGCTATTCGGGAATACGTGCATCAGAAAATAGAAAAGGCAGTAAATCATTTCCAGCATATTACCAACGAAGTGGATGTGCATTTGAGCGTGGCTCGAAATCCCAGAATTAATTCACATCAGATAGCGGAAGTAACGATTTACGCTAATGGTAATGTTATCCGTGCCGAGGAAAGCAGCGAAAATTTATATGCCAGTATTGATTTAGTCGCGAATAAAATTGCTCGTCAACTGCGAAAATATAAGGAACGAAAACGCGATCTTACTATTCATGCTGACAACAACACCATTGAAGAAGTGATTCCAGATGCAGTAGTCACAGATTTAATTGGCTCACGCACTCCCGAATTACCCGAAGAAGTAGTTCGCACTAAATATTTTGCCATGCCACCGATGACAATTTCCCAAGCTTTGGAACAATTACGAATGGTTGGACATGATTTTTATATGTTCAAGAACAGCGAAACCAATGAGATTAATGTGATTTACGAGCGTAACCACGGTGGTTACGGTGTAATTTTACCACGTAATAACGATCATTCCAATGGTAACGGAAATGGTAAAGCTCACGGTAACGTGACGATGCCGGTGAAAAGCAATACTCATTAAATAGTAAAGTTTCCGATAATTCATCCTTTAGTTTACCTTCAACCGCAATTCATCTCACCGCCATAGCTGTACTCAGGGTGGCGGGAGATGAATTGCGGACAGGGTTTTGTGCTATTGTTTACGTCAGATAAAGCAATGTAACTATGTTGGTATTTGAGGCAAAACTTGAAGGATTGAAAGAGCAGTATGAGAAGCTTGATGAAGGTATCCGCACTGCTCGTTTTGTCCGCAATTCTTGCCTGAGATGTTACTAAAAATATAGTCAAATATTTCTAGCTTTATAAAGTTTGCACTTTATGGGATTAACTACAAACCCTGTATTCGGTCATTATCAAAGATAACTTTCCGAACTACCTTTATTACTAAGAAGTTTTTTATGCTGCCGCTCGACTATGTATGTTTTAGTTTACTTGATTTATAGGATTTCCTTGTCACACAGGAGTTATGGTTAGATTAATTCTAACTCTGGGCAGTCTCAAGCTAGGACTTTCACCTATAGTTCCTACGTGTCTACGCTTTTTGAACGTTAAATATTATTATATCAGGCTATAGGTGTGAATAAATGATTAAGTTTGACTAGATTTTCGTTATTTAAATTAGATACCAATCTCAACGTATAGATAATTCCTATTGAACTGTTGTAAATTCGAGAATATATAATGCCTACTCTACAACAGTTTGAGATATATCAATTAAATTAAATTTTTAAATTTTCCTGGTGCCACGGCTAATTGTTTTTTTCAAGCGATTAGCCTTTACTTTTGGAATAGGAGTAGTTTGATGTCAGATAATCGTTAAATACTCTTAACAAAAGCGATAGTAAGTAAACCAGTTGTGAGAACATAAATATAACTAACGTTGATAAATAGAGTTTTAAAAATATGGAACAAAATTACAAATCAACGGTTGTGATTACGGGTGCTTCCTCTGGGGTTGGCTTGTATGCTGCGAAAGCCCTTGCTAAAAAAGGATGGCACGTAGTAATGGCTTGTCGCAATCTGGAAAAGACTCAAAAAGTCGCTAATGAGGTGGGAATGTCACCTCAGAGTTACACTATTATGCATCTCGATTTGGCTTCTTTAAATAGTGTGCGTCAATTTGTTAACACTTTTCGGGAAAGCGGTAAATCCCTGGATGCTTTGGTGTGTAACGCTGCGGTGTATTTACCTTTGTTAAAGGAACCGATGCGGAGTGAAGATGGATATGAGTTGAGTGTGGCGACAAATCACCTGGGACATTTCTTATTATGTAACTTGATGTTGGAAGATTTGCAAAAATCATCTGCTTCTCAACCCAGATTAGTGATTTTAGGAACAGTAACAGCAAATCCCAAGGAGTTGGGAGGAAAGATTCCCATTCCTGCACCTCCAGATTTAGGAGATTTGCAAGGTTTTGAATCCGGTTTTAAAGCACCGATTTCGATGATTAACGGTAAGAAATTCAAAGCGGGTAAAGCTTATAAAGATAGTAAACTTTGCAACGTTTTGACTATGAGGGAATTACATAGACGTTATCATGATTCCACCGGAATTGTATTTAGTTCACTGTATCCCGGATGCGTTGCTGAAACTGCTTTATTCCGCAATCACTATTCCCTATTTCAGAAAATATTCCCTCTATTTCAAAAGAATATCACTGGTGGATATGTATCTGAAGAATTGGCTGGTGAAAGAGTTGCAGCGGTGGTTGCAGATCCAGAATATAATAAATCTGGTTCTTACTACAGTTGGGGAAATCGTCAGAAGGAAGGTAGAAAATCTTTTGAGCAAGAAGTTTCTAACGAAGCCTTGGATGATGATAAAGCACAACGTTTGTGGGAGTTGAGTGCAAAGTTGGTGGGAATTGCGGATGAACAAGCAGTAGGAGCGGCTGCGGGTACTGTGTGAAGTTTGATGTTATCGTTCCCAAGCTTTGGTTTGGGAATGTATTTTATTCCAAGTAGATTTGATTTGTTTTTCAAATGCGAGCATTCAAAAATACTAACTGATTCTGCATCTCTTCAGCTGAGTGTGTTGCGATTAATTTTAAGATTCGTCGCATTTGTTCGCCGATGGAATATTCCTGTGATGAAATAATAATTCCAGCGTGAGTTCGACTTTCACTCATATAAATAGTATTTGACACTCTCCGCCCTATAAGTGCGGAGATTCTTGCTTCATCCGTCCTCACTAGAAACCCAAATACTTTAGTATTTCAATTTCCCCGTTTGGATACGTCCACAAGCATACACGGACTGCCCGACCGCGTTTGAAACGATTTCTTGAATTTTTACTTTACTCCCACATTTGTACAAGATTTAGGATTTATACTACCTGGGTTCCGGAACAGGAGTTGTCCGCTTGACCAAATATCGTTTTTTATGTATGCGCTTTACCGCTAAAAACATTCCGACCACAAAGCCATCCTATAAGGACGGGGCTTTAGACCCAAATTTTTGGTAACTGGCAGAAATCACCAACATTAAATGTATATAAAACTCGCTGTTGTTCCGTAGCAATAATTAATTGGTTTTCATCGCTCAAGCTAATTGTACCAATTTCCCCAACTGTAACAATGTCTACTCCTCGCGCTCTCACAGCCTGAACAAATCGGCGGTCCATCGAGTCCTCATCTATGAACAATCGAATTGGACTCATTTGAATTATCCCATGTTTTTAGCAAGTCTTTCATAATCAGTTTTCTCCGCAGCAATATAAGCTTCAATCTCTTCTTTATTTGCATGATAATAAGTTAGAGCGGCATAAACTTGTGCTAGGCTCACGTTACCCATTCGCTCGACAATTTCCTCAGCATTCAACCCTATTTTGTACCAAGCCGCTATACGCTGAACAGATATTCTAGTTTCAGCAATGCTTGGACGACCACCGCAAATTCCTGAAGTGCGTACAATTAGGGTACCAATATCAGTAACACCTTGCATAAATTACTTATTGATTTTTGCTATTATCATAACCTGAATTTAATCATTTTACAGTTATGAAACTCAACTATTATCTCTCAAACTTAACCGTTATGCTAGATTCTAAAGATAGAGTTAGGAATTGGGATGAAAAATCCCAATTTTTATTAACAACTAACCACTAACAACAAAATACTTTTAAACCTTCTCCTTTGCTGGAGGTATTCCTAATTTATTCAAAGTAGCATCAATCTCTTTTAAAAGCTGAAAATCTTCTTGAGGTAAGAGATTATTACTATATTTTTCTAAAAACGAAAATGCTTGTCTAAATTGATCGGGTGTTGCTTCTATTGGTGCATCAAAATGACAGGGAATGATTCGTTTAAAGTCCCAACTAGCGACTTTTTCAGCCCATATAATAGTTTCGCATGGTGCGCGGTTGAGAATTAAAGTTTGTAAAATTGGTGCTACAAATAATCTACCATCTCCGCGTAACGCATCAAAGCAACGCTGCCAATCTTGCTTCCATTGAAAAGGATACAAACCAAAATAACCTTTTTTAGAACGTTCTGACGCTTGAAAAGCATTGCGAAATACTTCATTCCATTTGGGTAAATCTAAGACGCTAGGACGGAAATACAATGCAAATAAAGCTATACGTTGCCATCCTTTGCGACGGTTTTCTGGAGTATTTGTAATGATATCAGTAGCTTTATCTTTAGCATGGAACAGTAAAGGGTATGAGTCTAATTGAATAATTGCGGGAGGTTGTTCAGGGACGGAAACAATTGAATCCGTAACTAAAAGAGTTTTTGATGATTTATGGAACAATGCTACCTCAGCAAATCTACCCAACCCTAGTTCGATGGGACCAAGAATGGAGTAGTCAAATTCGTTCGCGAAAGGTATTTTACTGCTGTCTTCTGAAAGTACTTGGGTACGTTTTCCAGGTATACCCAACCAACTCAAGGGAAGATTTACAGGAAAACTCCATTGTTTGGGTGCAACAAATACCTGTGAATCGGGAAAACGTCTTGCAAAGGGACCAACAAATACTTTATGTTCTAAACCGGAAATAGTTGGTAATATTATATACTTTATTTTGCCATGCTCCGCCACTAATTCTTCCACAAGACGAACGCATTCTGGAGTTGGTGCTACTGGTGCATAAACAAGTAAACCGCCTTCATTCAACTTGACAACAGTCATGCGGATAGGCACAACAACGTAGAAAATGCCTTGAAGCTGATCAAAAGTCCAAATAGTATCTTTGACTACTTCCTTACGGATTGTGCGCCGTTTACCGAATGGGTAAATTGGCAAAGTAAACCAAAAGCGCCATGAATAGTCTTGAGTATTGCTTAGTTGTTCTGAGCTTTGGAGCATTTTCATCGTAGTTTGTTGTATTATTCCACTAATCGGGCGAAAAATGGACAATTTTCTTATATCTATCTTGTCCTGAGAATGTGGAGTTTAGCAATTCATTTTTGTTGTTTAATTATTACAGGGAATAGGGAATAGGGGATAGAGAATAGGGAATAGGAAATTCTCATTGTGGCTACTGCTATATGAAAATTTTTAGGCAGCACAGCTCAACGCGATGATGTACCCCAAGTTTACATCTATTAATTGATGGTTATAATTTCAGAAATAAACACACAGATTTAAGACAAATTCGATAAGCTGACAAAAGCAGTTTCGCGAATTGAGAAAATGACAGCAATTAGCCCGACAATTTTGGCATTGGACTTTGACGGTGTAATCTGTAACGGACTGATAGAATACTTTCAGGTAGCTTGGCGTACTTACTGCAAATTTTGGCCTTGTGCTAATCAAAATCAAACAGAAGATTTAGCGAATAAATTCTATCGTCTGCGCCCAGTAATTGAGACGGGTTGGGAAATGCCTGTTTTAATTAAAGCATTATTAGAAGGATTTGAAGAAGATAAAATTCTCCAAGAATGGGGTGATATATCCCATAAAATTCTTCGACAAGAGGATTTTGTTGCTCAAGAAATTGCTGGGATGTTAGACAAACAGCGAGATGAATGGATAGCTACAGATAAAAATGGTTGGCTGAATTTACACAAGTTTTATCCGGGAGTAGTAGAAAAAATTCAAAGTATCTATAATACTCAAATTGCTTTATATATAGTAACTACTAAAGAAGGACGTTTTGTCAAAGAATTATTGCATCAAGCAGGCTTCGATTTACCGCGAGAAGCAATTTTTGGCAAAGAAGAAAAACGTCCTAAATATGAAATTTTACGAGAATTAAAGCAAGAAGCCAATGATTTTACAGTTAGTTTATGGTTTATTGAAGACCGGATACAAACGTTACAAAAAGTTAAGGAGCAACCAGATTTAGAAAATGTAGAATTGTTTCTTGCCGATTGGGGTTATAATACCCCGAAAGATAGAGAAACTGCTGAAAAAGATATGCGAATTCAATTAATATCCCTGGCTCAATTTGTCCAAGATTTTGATCAATGGCAATCTTGAATAGTTGACAGTTGACAGTTGACAGTTGACAGTTGATAACTAACCACAAAAAAATTAACCATTATCTCCTAACTCACAACTCCTAACTCCTAACTCCTAACTCCTAACTCCTAACTCCTAACTCCTAACTCCTAACTCATTATGCTAGATCTTAGTAAACTTGCGGGACAAATGCGTGGTTTGAGTCAACATTTGACGGCTGAAGCTGAAGCGAATCGTCAACGTTTGCAATTAGCTCAAAAACATCTTGAGGATGCTTTTAGCAATCAAGATGAATTAGTTAAAATCCAACAAAAATGGCGCGATCGCATTTTGTTTGCGAATGCAACTCCCGTGGAACCGCTACATACTTGTATTGATATTATGGTTCCTCCAAAAACTCATACTGTCATCGCTACTGACGGTTCTCAAATTGCTCCTAATCACCACGAAATTGCTTATTGTTATCTATTAAATATCGGTAGAGTAGTCTTGCATTATGGACAAAATAAACACCCACTTCTAGATAGTTTGCCGGAGATATTTTACCGTCCCGAAGATTTATATATGTCTCGTCAATGGGGAATTAGAACCGAAGAGTGGATGAGTTACCGACGTACCGCAAGTGAAGCAGTGTTATTGGCGGAATTGGCGATTGCAGCAACGGAGAAGGGACAAAGGGATGGGGGGACAAAGGGATGGATCGATAAGGGGATGGGGGGACAAGGAGACGAGGAGCCAAGGGGACAAGGAGACGAGGAGAATACTTCTACTTCTAAATCTGTTGCGGAAAGGGTACCAAATTTAGCGATGGTGGATGGTTCGTTGATTTACTGGTTTTTGGATCAGCTACCTTTTGATGCTAGAGACCATATTTTACCGCCGATTTTGCAGTCTTGGAAGGATTTACGGGATGCGGGTATTCCTTTGATGGGTTATTTGAGTGCTTCACGGAGTATTGAGGGAATGAATTTTTTCCGATTGTCTGCGTGTCCTCATAAAGCACCGGATTGTATAAGTTTTTGCCCCGATCAAATGCAGAAGATTCCTTGTAAAGTTTTTGAAGGATTGCGGGATAGTACTTTATGGTCAACTCAACTCAAACCGGGACAGCGTAGTCCTTTGTGGCGTAGTAATTCGCGGATTTTAGATTTATATGAAGACCAGCAAATTTACTTTTGCTACGTTCACGTCGGTACCGAAATAGCACGGATAGAATTTCCTCAGTGGGTAGTAGAAAATACTGAAATGTTTGAGGAATCTTTGGGGTTGATGTTAGCGCAAGTTCACAAAGGATATGGTTATCCAGTGGCTTTAGCAGAAGCCCACAACCAAGCGGTTGTTAGAGGTGGCGATCGTTCTCGTTTCTTCGGTTTATTGGAACGACAAATGATTAAAGCCGGGTTAAAAAATGTCGGAACTTCTTACAAGGAAGCACGGAAGAGAGGAAGTATAGCTTAATTAGGAGAGGAGTTAGTTGACAGTTGATAGTTGACAGTTAAGTTACTTTCCCTTTGACCTATAACCTATTTTTCTCGTTACAATAGTTGTCAAATAAATACAAATATCGTCCCTGAAAATGCAAAATTTAGGCACTTTACAAATAACAGGGCTGGGTTTAGAACTGTTTCATACTCAAAGCAATACTTCCTTTGAAATTCCCCAGAATTATCCAGTTATTCGTATCGGGAAGTCAAACGAACAGGTTCCTATTGATATTGATGTGTTGGATTTACCTTCGGCTGATATTATTTCGCGAGTCCACGCAGAAATTATTGTCGAAAATAATACTTATTATTTAATCGATGTGGGTAGTTCTAACGGTACTTTTATTAATGATAATAAGCTGGAAGCCCGAACACGGTATCCACTCCAATTAGGAGATCGAATTGACCTCGGATATGATAAGAAAGTAACTTTTATATTTCAATATAAACAGCAAAGTAAACACGCTGCAATTGTACAAACTAATCAACCTACCACTATCCAACATCAACGTATCAGCAATACACAGCAAGTACAATTAGTAGACGGTAAAAGTAAATTTGTTGGTGTTATATTGATGGTTCTAGGAGTATTAATTTTCGCTGCAAATACTCGAATTGGTATTGGTGTTGGTATTTCAACTATTTTGTTGTTGATTGGGGGAGTTGTAATTATGTTGCAGCGTCGTATTAATCGTAATTGGGGATGGGTTTTAATCGGACTTGGAACAGCTTTAATTGTCTTTTCCGGTAGACTATTCGCTTCGTTTAATCTTTTAGCCGTCCTTTTATCAGCTAGCTTGATATTTGTGGGATATAAATTATTTAAAAGCGGGAAAGTCTTCGGTTATGGTTTGAATTCCCTTAAAGGAAGAAAAGAATAATCATCATAAAAATTAGATACTTTTTACTCCTAAGTTTTACTAAGTTATGAATTTTGTAGTTTGAAATACTGTTCTAGCTGGTGGTTAATCTTTTGATTAATTGAATTATATTCTTCTCTAATTTTCTGAGAGCAATGATTGGTAATCCTTGATGAGAATCACGAATATTCCAGTATTCAACTTTATCTACCCACTCAGGAAATTTTTCTAACATTAAATGACGATGTTCAGCTTCGTTCATAGCAATTATAATCTCAGCAGTGTGAAAATCTTCATTATTAACTTCTATTGGATTTCGTTGTGTTTTAGGAAGAATTACTCCCTGACTTTGAAGTTTTCTGACTGTAAACCAAGAAATAGCCCCAATAATTGGTATTCCTCTACCTAAAGCGATACCGCGTGAATCAGCTTCCCATTCTAATCCTTGCTTTCGGGCTAAATCATTAAATAAGAGTTCTGCAAAACGGCTACGGAAATAATTCGCTGTACAAAGAAATAGAACTTTTTTCATGTATATAGATAGAATGTTTTTGTTTGCAGTTTCTCAAAAAGTTTAAAGCTAAATAGCTTTCATTTCTTGCATTCTTAATCACAAAAATTATTCTTTTTTTATCATTTAATTCTTCATAACTAAGAAGTCGGGTTTCTATAATATTTTGCTTGTGTTAGAGATATTAAATCTGAGAAACCCGATTTCTGATTAGGAATGTTTAATTGCAGTGAATTGGGGCGACTTTATCAGATAATTACGTAAGTCCGATTAAATTCAAAAAATATTTACTTTAATTAAGAGAAAATTCGGTAGCTGATTTACCTTGCGACTAGTTATATTGAGTGGCATTCCCTAAAGTACAATTTTCCATTGTATCCAAGCGTTTATCGACCTATTTACCAGTCACCATATGCATTTGCACGCAAACTCAGAAAATAATTTTCAATTGTTCCAAGTGTTTTTGAAACATACACCTATAGCTGTGGCAATGTTTGATCAAAAGATGTGCCTGATAGCGGCAAGTCACAAATGGCTGATAGATTATGGCTTGGATGGTGAATCTGTAATCGGTTGCTGCTATTACGAAATATTTCCTCATACTTCAGAGAAATGGAAGATGATTCACCAACGTTGTCTAGCTGGTGCGATAGCAAAATGTGAAGCTGATAAAATGGTGCGTGTTGATGGTGAATTGGAATGGATTGAATGGGAATGTCGTCCTTGGAATGACAGTAATAATCAAATTGGTGGAATTATCCTTTCCTCAAAGAAAGTTACCGAACAAATGCGTTGCGAGCAAGCATTAACAGCCAGTGAAAGACGCTTCCGCAAGCTCGCAGCCAATCTACCGGGAGTAATTTATCAATTTCAGTTGAGTGCAAATGGCACAATGTCGTTTCCTTATATGAGTTCTGGTTGTCGTAGGTTTCTAGAAATAGAACCCATCAAGGTAGAACAAAATTCCCAGCTTATTTTCGATTTAATTCATCCTTCCTATCGAGAATCCTATCTGGATTCAATGAAACTTTCGGCAGATACATTATTACCCTGGCTATGGGAAGGAAAAATAATTATACCCAGCGGTGAATGTAAATGGGTTCGTTGCATATTACGACCAGAAAAACAAGCAGATGGGGATATTCTTTGGAGCGGACTGATGATTGATATCAGTGACAGAGTAAAAATCGAAGAAAAGTTAAAAAAGTATCAACAAGATTTGGAAACAAAGGTACAGTATCGCACAGCAGAACTAGAAAAAGCTAACAAACAATTGCAAGCTCAAATTGTCGGAAGACAACAAGCTGAAGACTCCCTACATCAAACAGAAGCGCGGTTTGAAAAACTAGCTGCGAATATTCCGGGAATGATTTATCAATACATATTGCGTCCCGATGGTACTACTTACTTCTCCTACGTTAGTCCTGGTTGTCATGACCTTTATGAATTAGAAGCGGAACAAATTCAGCAAGATATTAACGGTATTTTTGACAAAACCCATGCCTCGGACCTACCAATTTTAGAAAAAGCAATCGCAGTTTCCGCTCAAACTTTAGCACCTTGGAAACAAGAGTGGCGAATTATTACTCCATCAGGAAAATTGAAGTGGTTGCAAGGACATTCCCGACCTTCCAAGCAAGCCAACGGTGATATTGTCTGGGATGGTATGATCATGGATATTACCGAAATGAAGCTGGCAGAGGAGGCACTACAACAAAGTGAAGCAAAATTCCGTACCTTGTTTGAAAAATCGGCAGATGGAATTCTTTTATACAACGGTAAAGTTTTTATAGATTTTAACCAAGCAGCAATAGAGATGATGGGCTGTACTAGTAGAGAACAACTGATGCGTATGGCACCATCAGCAATATCTCCCGAATTTCAACCTGATGGTACTTCCTCTCTTGATAAACAGATGGAGTTAACGCAAATTGCTTTTGCTAACGGTGGTCATCGTTTTGAATGGACGATTCGTCGTATAGATGGTACGAATAAGCCTTTAGATGTGCAATTGACAGCTATTCCTTTAAATGGGGAACAGGTATTTTATACAGTTTGGCGAGATATTACAGACCGTAAAAAAGCTGAAGAAGCAGTCAAACAGTCAGAAGCACGGTATCGAAAACTAGCTAGTCGAGAGAAATTACTTAATAGTCTTGCGAGTCAAATTCGTAATAGTCTTGACATCGATACAGTGTTAGAAACAGCAATTCACCAGATTAAGTATTTATTGAATATTGACCGTTGTAGCTTCTCTTGGTTTGAACCAAACGTCGAGCCTCCGATTTGGGAAACGATTAAAGAATCAAAAAATCACAGCTTGCCTAGTTTGCTAGGTCGTCATTCTATAGATAAAGTAGGCTCGGTGACAGAACTATTTTTAAAGCAAAAAATATTACAAATAGATGACGCAAGCAAGTGTGAAGAACCAATACATCGGGAATTTTTAGAATCTTTAGGAATCAAATCGGAAATTGTGCTGCCGATTCAGACCCGCTCTGGTAAAATTGGCGTAATTGTTTGCGGTCATTGGGCAGAGACTCGCCCTTGGAATGATAGTGAAGTCGAATTGCTGCAAGCAGTAGTAGATCAAATTGCGATCGCGATTAATCAAGCCGATCTTTATGCAGAAACTCAGCAAACTGCACTGAATGCTCAAGAACAAGCGCAACAAATAGAGCAAACGTTGCAACAACTCCAGAAAACCCAATCTCAGTTAGTCCAAAGTGAAAAAATGTCGGGTTTAGGTCAGTTAGTTGCTGGAGTCGCTCACGAAATCAATAATCCTGTTAATTTTATCTACGGTAACTTGGTTCATGCTAGTGATTATACTGAAGACATCTTAGGTTTACTCAAACTGTACGAGCAAGAATATCCTCAACCAACTCCGGAAATAGAAAAGGAGATGGAAGCTGTAGATGTAGATTTCTTAGTTTCAGATTTACCTAAATTAATGAAGTCAATGATGGTAGGGGCTGAAAGGATTCGGGAAATTGTGCAATCTTTAAGAACTTTTTCCCGTCTTGACGAAGCTGAAATGAAAATGGTAGATATTCATGAAGGCATTGAAAGCACTTTGATGATTCTGCAACATCGCTTTAAAGCCAACCAGGAGCATCATGAAATTGAACTAATTAAGCATTACGCTACCCTACCAAAAGTTGTTTGTTTTGCCGGACAGCTTAACCAAGTCTTTATGAATCTGATTACGAATGCTATTGATGCCCTAGAAGAAGGAATCCGCAAGGGTGAAGTATCCGCTCCCAGAATTACAATTACCACAGAAATGTTAGAGAGCGATCGCCTTGCCATCCACATCGCAGATAATGGTACGGGAATACCTCCAGAAGTGCAGCGACGTTTATTCGATCCATTTTTTACTACTAAACCTGTTGGTGTGGGAACTGGTTTGGGATTATCAATCAGTTATCAAATTGTTGTTGATAGACATGGTGGTCATTTACACTGTTGTAGCGAACCGGGACAAGGTACAGAATTTGTGATCGAAATTCCGATTACTCAACCAGATAATACCTAAAGTTATATCTTGCACCATAAGCATAATTAACTAAATAATCAAAAAATACTTGAAAAATATAACTAACTTAAACCTGTAATATTTTTAGTCCATTTTAATGGACTTTTACTCTCAGAATAGGATTTACAATCTCAGGGGAATCAGAACTAAGTCAAACAAGTAGTAATTATTTTGACGATAGGTTTTTATGGTGCAAGATATGAATAAAAATATCTAAAAGTAAGATACAAATAGATTAACTACCCCATCATTTTATAGAATAGGATAGTTAATCTAACAATATTAAGCGTTAAATTTCCTGAAAACTTATGCTTTGGTTGCACAAACTAATGAGAAATAGGAGTGGGTTGAAGTGAACGAAACATCTTCAAATCCTGCCTCTTTTAAAAGTTGATTAACTTCACTTGCTGTATATTGCTTACCTTGAGTCCACCAAATCATACACATTGAATATGAAGTTGCTGTTGCTGGTCCATCTTTTGTATCATTTAAAAGCATTTCATGTAAGTAAATACGACCACCTTTAGGTAATGCATCAAAACTACTCTTGACTAAATGTTGGCATTTTTTATGTCCCCAATCATGAAAAATATTACTAAATAAAATAGCATCGTAACCACCAGGGAAGTCATCAGTAAAGAAATTAGCAGAGTATGTGTCTATGCGATTTGATAATCCAGCTTGGGAAATATAACCGGAGGCAATTTCGCATACTACTGGTAAATCTAGAATCGTACATTGCATTTGAGGATAGCGTTGAGCTAAAGCTACGGAAACAGCAGCAGAACCTCCTCCCACATCGAGAAGACGTTTTATCCCAGTAAAGTTACCATGATTTGCTAAACCTAAAGCACCAGGCATTGTCATACTCTGCATAGCACCAGTGAATAGTTTGGCTTTCTCAACCTCTACTTCGTGAGCTTCCCAAACATCTTGTTCCTGGTAAACGCTTGACCTATCATTTGTTAATGCTTCTAATAATACAGAATGCGATAAGGGATTATTCGCCATTAGCTTGAGCATTCCACCCCAGTAATAAGGGCTTTGAGGAAGTAAAAAGTTGCGAGAGACTTGCGTGAGATTAAATTTACCACTTTGCTGAACCAAATAACCTAATGAGGTCATTACTCCTAAAAGAGCTTCAGTTGCACGTTCGCTTAAAGAAAGGCTTTCGCTTACCTCAGATGCTGTCTTCGGTGCTTCTGCTATCAAAGCAAACAATCCTAACTCATCTGCAACTGTCAGTGTTGGAAAGTGAAACATGGACATCCATGTTTTCCAAAGTAATCCATCATCGCACGCTGGCACCGCAAATTGTGGTTTTCCACTTAATAACCAAATATTATTTTCATCTTGGTTTGTTTGCTGTTGTCCAAATGCCATTAAATCTGTCATAAAATTGTCTTCCTATATTGCTAGCTATTATCAAGAAATAAGTACATCAAATATTTTGTACTAAAATTAATCGTGCAACCTGATAACCCAGCTAGAGATACATTGTATCGTTTATAAATATCGCTCTTTTCCCACATAAAAAGGAAAATTGTGTCGTGAAAGTATTCAAAACACTTGTGATAACGATTTAGTTTAAATCATCAACCTATTAATGACATTAGTAAGAACTCTGAGCAAAATATTTTTATTTATAAAAAACCGTGATAATACTTATAAAAATCAACGTTTATATATGAAGCATGAATATTATTTAATTGAGCTATCAATCTTCATGATGTTTATAGATACTATAAAATAGTTTGTGCTAAATATAAAAATATGATGATGATTTAAAATATATCATTTTCATCTAGAAAATATAACAATAATGTAATGAAAAACTCATGTATTTTATAAATACTTAAAGCATTCATTAAAATATTGCATAAAAACAAACGTAAATTTTTTATCTATATCATCGAAGTTAGAGCATCATAGAAAATTTACAAATATATCTGTATCTTTATTGCTATTTTGATGAATTTTTCCCCAATATAAATATTTTCACGTAAAAGATTCAATTTATTTCTACCTAAAACCCATTTATCAGAAAAATGCTAATTTCTGAGTTTTTACGACTGGCAAAATAAACACAATGTTTTAAATTAGTTTTATAGCAAAAAAACAAATGACGAAAAATATCGCAGCAGGTATTTGAAAACGAAAGTTCTGATGCTGCTGATTTATCAGGGTTGCACTACAAGTTTCAACGTCATAGAGTTAAACTTTTTTGCAAAAGTTAACTTTCACTGCACTTATAACTTGATAACAATTAGTATTCGTAGGAATCAATTTCAATGCAAGAAATATTATCTTTAATCGAAGAAAAAAATAAAGAATACGCTCTTTTACCTTTATTCGAGTTTTTAGAAGATAAAACAATAGAGCCAAAACAAAGACTGAGTTTTGCACCGTGTATCGCACATTTTATTATGAGTTTTGGAGACTTAAATAAATATGTATTCCGGGAAAAGCAGGTAGTTAGCAAAGTTCAGGATATAATCAATGAACATACTTATGAAGATGACCATCACTGGCCTTGGTTTGTAACTGACCTAGAAAAGCTGGGATTTAACCCCCAGATGAACTTCACTCAGGTATTAAGATATCTTTGGAGTGAACAAAGTAAAGTTTCTCGTCAGCTATCTTATCAGCTTTCTGCCTATACTCTGCAAGCAGAACCTATTATTAAAATTGCAGCCATAGAAGCAATAGAAGCTACAGGATACGTCTTATTTTCAAGAACAGCACAAGTTGCTTCCGAACTAACAGAAATAACTGGTGAAAAATACACATATTTCGGTGATTTTCATTTCAATCTCGAAAACGGACACGCTATGGGTACAGAAGGAGGAGAAGCTTTCTTAGCAACACTCCAACTTACTGAATCCCAGCGTCAACAGGCTTATGAAGTCGTTGAAAATGTGTTTAGTATTTTTACCGAATGGACTCATGAACTTCTCGCTTATGCACAAAAGCAAAATGCAGAATTAGAAGTACATAAAGAAATAGAAGATTCTGCAAAAGTCTGCGTATAGTATTTTTTGGCTGCTAATAGCTATGATTAATTTAATTAGTTATTAGCTGTCATTTTTTTATCAATAAAGATTCTAACTTACTTTGATAATAATGATGCTTGCTGCAATCAAATTTGAGAAAAAATCCCAAAATAAAAATAAATTCGGATGCTAGAAATAATAGCTTTTATAGAAAGTAAGAAGCAAGAATTTACGAAGTTACCTTTGTTTATGTTCATGCAAGACCAAAATATAAACCCAATTAAAAGATTGAGTTTTGCTCCTTGCATGGCTCATTTTATTATGAGTTTTAGCGACTTGAATAAATACGTTTTTTTGGAGCATCAACCCGTCAATCAAATTCAGCATATCATCAATCAACACGCTTATGAAGATGAAGAACATTGGTCTTGGTATCTTAGGGACATTGAAAAACTTGGATTCAATTGTAATCTCAACTTCACTCAAGGACTAAGATTTATTTGGGGTGAAGAAACTAAAATTACTCGTCAAATAACCTATCAAATTGCTGGATATAGCTACCAAGCTACTCCTACAATTAAATTATTAGTTGTCGAAGCATTAGAATCCATTGGTCATATTTTTTTTAATATGTCAACACAAGTTGCTTCTGAACTACAACTAATTTCTCAAACAGATTATTTCTATTTTGGTGATACACATTTACGAGTAGAAACTGGACACGCAATGCGTACACCAGAAGCAGAAAGTTTTGTAGCAACAATAAAACTTACAAATTCACAACGTCAACAAGCTTTGGATATAGTCGAGAAAATATTTCAAGTTTTTACGGAATGGACGCACGAACTTTTGGTTTACGCACAAAAATATGGTGTAGAATCTGTTAATAAAAACGAGGTTGAAACGAATTTAATGCTTTGTGTGTAACTATTTAATCGTGTCAAATTACAATCAAAATAAAAAGACGTTGCATTGCAACGTCTCTACATTAATCTATTTTCACAAAATTTTAAGCCGCACTTTTCAAACCATTATGTTTAAGTAAGGGTTCGGTACTTGGCTCCCTACCCCGGAAAGACTTAAATACTTCCATTGGGTGCTTACTACCACCAAGAGCAAGTACGGTATCGCGATAACGTTTACCAGTAGCTTGTATTGCTTGTTCATTTTCTAATCCTGCTTCTTCAAAGGCAGCAAAAGCATCTGCACTCAAGACTTCAGCCCACTTGTAACTGTAGTAACCTGCGGCATATCCACCAGAAAAAATATGTCCAAAAGCACAGAGAAAATTATCTTCAGGTAGTAGTGGTAATATGGTTGTATTCTTGGCAATACGATTACGTACATCATCGAGTGTCTCTTCTCCACCGGGACGATAACGGTAATGTAATTCTATAT
Organism: Rivularia sp. T60_A2020_040; assembly: GCA_015272215.1. Classification (GTDB taxonomy): domain Bacteria; phylum Cyanobacteriota; class Cyanobacteriia; order Cyanobacteriales; family Nostocaceae; genus Rivularia. The sequence continues at coordinate 37,876 of JACYMD010000085.1, forward strand.
CCAACAAGCTAAAGTGCAGTTGACGTAACATAAAACCACCGCTCATATAATTGCGTGCTGCGACAAGTTTCTGATAATAATGTTCCGGTAGCGGTTCGTTGGTTTCGTAATGTTTCGCCATTCCCATTAAAGTAGGGCGTTCGTAACACCAATTCTCCATAAATTGACTGGGTAATTCTACAGCATCCCATTCGATATTATTAATACCAGCAGCACTGGGATAATCAATTTTGGTCAGCATATGCTGCAAACCGTGACCAAATTCATGAAAAAGGGTTTCTACTTCGTTAAAGGTCATTAAACTCGGCTTACCATCCACTGGGGGAGTTTGGTTACATATCAAATATGCTACTGGTAACTGGATATCAGTGTTACCATTTTCTGTGATTTTACGACGATTTAAACAGGTATCCATCCATGCACCACCGCGTTTTTCTGCCGGACGGCTGTAGGGGTCTAAATAGAAGTAAGCTATGGGAGAACCCGTTTCATCAGCTATCTGAAAATAGCGGACATCTTCATGCCATAGGGCTGCTTGTCCATCAGCAGGAGTGACACTAATATTAAACAAGCGTTTTACTAATCCGAATAAACCATCGAGAACTTGGGGAAGCGGAAAATAAGGACGCAACTCTTCTTGTGTAAAAGAAAACTTTTCTTCCCGTTGACGTTCTGACCAAAAGCTGATATCCCAATGTTTTAAATCTTCGGCTTCTGGAGCATTTTTCGCCGCTGCAAATTCTTTGAGTTCTGCAAATTCTTTTTGTGCAGCATCATAACTAGTAAGACGCAACTCTTCTAAAAGTTGATCTACGGCTTCGACGTTGGGAGCCATTTTACTTGCTAAACTGACGGATGCATAATTTTTATATCCAAGTAACTCAGCTAACTCCTGCCTTAACTCTAAAATACGCTTAATTATCGGTCTATTATCCAATTCTCCTGAAGATGCACGAGAGATAAAAGCTTTGTATAATGTTTCTCGTAAATCCCGCCGTTTGCTATGCTGCATGAAAGGATAATAACTGGGAAAATCCAAAGTGACACGCCAAGGACCATTTTCTGGAGTTGCGTTTTCTTCCCCTGCATCCCGTGCTGTTTGCGCTGCTAAACTCAACCAACTTGCAGGTAAACCTTCAACTTCTTCTGGTGTTACTAAAGTCAAAGTAAAAGCTTTAGTCGCATCTAAAACATGATTGGAGAATTTTGTCGAAATTTCCGCCATTTCCATTTGAATAGCGTTAAAACGTGCTTGGGCTTCACCTTCTAAACCAATACCAGCAAGTTCCGCATCACGAATAGCTGATTCAATTATCCGTTGTTGTGCTGAATCCAAGGTATTCCAAATATCACTTTCTCTTAGTGCTTTAAAAGCGTTATAAATCGGTTTGCTTTGGCTAAGTCGGTTAGAAAATTGGACTATTTCTGGCTGTGCAGTTTCGTAAGCTTGACGTAATTCTGGGCTATTTTTTACACCCATCAAATGACTAACTATTCCCCAACTCCAAGTCAAGCGTTCGGTTAACCGCTCCAAAGGTTCTACCAAATCGCTCCAACTAGGTTTTACATTCGCTTCTAATTGAGTAAGTTCTTGATTTAATTCTGCAAGTAATTGATTTAATGCTGGTTCTACGTGTTCCGGTTTAATTTCTCGAAAAGCAGGTAAACCCGAACATTTGAGCAAGGGATTCTCTGAAATTGCAACTTTTGTGGTCATAGATGTGTGAGATTTTGTAAAAATATAACTAATCCAAATTTAACAAAATTGAATTAAATTAAATTAAATTAAATTAAATTAAATTAATAGAGCATTTTATGGATAAATCCTAAACCCACCATAAGTAGGGTTTGCTGAAAAAGTAATAAAAAAGTGAGATGGGGATTTATTCGTTATTCA
>JACYMD010000091.1 GCA_015272215.1 Rivularia sp. T60_A2020_040
TGCCTGGGAAATATTACGAGTCTTCCACTCTCCCGTGCGACTTTCAGGTCGCACTTACCATGTCATCCGCATAACGGATGGTTGGTTCTACAATACTCTTTGAGGGAGTATTGTTTGTGATTCTGTAGCCACGGGTATCATGATATCTATGAATGCTTTCGATACCATTTAATGCGATGTTTGCTAGTAGTGGACTTACCACACCACCTTGGGGTGTACCTTGTTCTGGAAATTCTGGGTTTATTCCTGCTTTCAAACAGCGGAATATTCCCGTTTTAATGCCTTTAGGGGCAATAAGGTTATCCATTATTGTGGTGTGACTTATCCTATCGAAGCACTTCTCAATATCGAGTTCTATAACTCGCTTATTTATTCCGTTTGCTTTAGAGTTTAAGTTAGAGAATAGGATTTTCTGAGCATCGTGTGCTGAGCGTCCCGGTCTAAAACCATAGCTTCTTGCATGGAAAGTTGCTTCATGTGCAGGTTCTAAAGCATATTTTGCTAAGCATTGCCAAGCTCTATCTGCCATAGTGGGAATTTTCAGCATTCTGGTAGTTCCATCTTTTTTAGGAATGGGTATACTACGCAGCTTCTGGTGGTGCCAATTGTCACTGGTACTTTTGAGAAGTTTTTCAAGCTCAAATCTCTCATTAAAATTGAGGGATTTTTTGCCGTCTACACCTGCTGTTTTCTTGCCTGCGTTTAGCTGAGTTACTTGACGAATTGCCAAAAATCTAGCTGCTTTGGATTTCAGAATAAGCTTTTGAAGTGACAAAGCTTTACGCTTGTCTCCTGCTCGAATTGCTTTGAACACTCGGCATTGCAGGCGAAATAAATCTTTTCGGAATTTCTTCCAATTTAATTTAAGCCAAGATTCACTAGTTGTTTTACTGTGCCTAATCATGCTCTTACTCCGCTCGCGTGTTTTCTGAATACCTTGCAGCAATTACGCCGCATCCTACCCGAATCAAAGGAGTTCCGTATCTCGTCTTACCTACCTGGGGTTCGACTGCCCCAAGACCTTTGACTCGTTTTTATTCGTTCCCTCAGATGATTAGATATCTTTTGGACATCTATTCTCGTTCCGTTAGGTGTAGCCAATTCAACCATCGGATACCCAGGATTCTTGCTGCTACTTAGACGAGGGCGCAGCGGGTATAAGCTCCGATAAAGTCAAGGGTTTTTAGTTATGCCTTGCTTTTATTCTAGGTCGCTTTTCTAGGCTCTGTTTCACCGTAGGAACTCCCTATTAGCGCCAGTGTCAGCCCATAACAGCCGTCTGGTTGCGCCCTGTTCCCAGCTTCACTCTACAAGAACCGAGCTTGTTCGGTGTGGGCAGATAAGGAGTCACGCTTGAATCTAGCGGGTAGGGCTTTCACCTACATCATCTTGAGAGTTCAGTGCTTAACGTCCAGTTAAGTTTCACTGGCTTAGGTATGTACGGACTGATTACCGTGATTCCCTAAACAACGAATCGCACCGTCTATAAAAACACAGCCGTATTCCAGGGCTTCGGTGTTGAGTTTATGCAAACTGTCAATGGTAATGCTCAAAGCTTTGGCTTTAGCTAAGTCCCCGTAATTCAAGGAAGAGTACATTTCGGTTTGCAAGCGTTCTGACAAGTTTTTGAGCAAGTTAACCCGATGCCCATTGTTAAGAAATTTTACATTGGGATGTTCCAATCGCCATTTTCTCATCAATTCGGTTTTTCCGGTTCCCATGTCGCTGGACAACACAACTAGTCCTGACGATGGAAGAATGATTGCATCGGATAAATACTTGACATTTACCCGGACGTGTGGTTTGTATTTGCTGCTCAGTCCCCGGTAGCTGATGTGGAACGAACGCCGATAATCGTCAAGGGATTTGGCATCGTTAACGATGGCTGTGAGTAAAACATCAGCGTCCTTTTTGCGGGCGCTAGCGAAGTCATCAACGCCCTTCTCTGGTCCCGGAAGGTTATGACCTCACATTGACATCCGGCGGCTTCTACAGCCTTTCCTGTGCGTATGGTGGCTTGAAAGACTGCCCACCGGGTTTTAAATTTGGTTTCGTGGTCAAAAAGAATTTGAAATTTCCGTCCCGGTTGCGCCAGTGGCATCAAGTCGGGGTGCAAGCGTTCGTCAAAGTCTTTTCTACCAACTCGTCCGTTCCAAATACCGGGAAGGGCTATGGCTACAAATCCCAAACTCAACAAAGCAGCGGCTTTCTTTTCGCCTTCGCACAGGATTATGGGGATTTCTGGGTGTGCTAGTACCCATTCCCAGAAGTTTAGCGGACTCGATTTATCGCGGAGGCGCAATGCTAGGGGGGAATTGTACCGCTTGATTCCGTACCGTTTGGCTACTTTGTCCCAAATGCAGTCGGGGATGTCAAAGTAGGTGACGCGGTTGGCTGTTTTGGGCGGTGACTCGTATTTGACGAATCTACCTTTTTCATCAATTCGGGGGTAGGTGGGCTTAAAACGCCCCCATTCCATTGGTTTCCAGTTGTTATGGGGGTCTAGCCCGCTAATCCACATTCCGCCGTGTTCTGCGTGAGCATAGCGCTTGAGGTAGCCGCTCGCGATTCTTCCGGTATTGGTGCGGGGTAGGGCGTTTGAGATGAATAGGTATTCGTAAGCTGTTGTGCCAGCGATGTGAAAGAAGTTCGCTTCGATCAGCGCGGGGTGGATGGCGCTTTCTATGGCGAGTTCTTGGTATTCGTTGGGCGTTAGGTTGTTGGGGTGTTGGGGGTTTTCGGGTTTCATGATGCACCCCCGCAAGCCTGTTGGGTAAAGATTTTTTGCATTTTCGGACTCCTTTTGGAGCCGATTAGCACTCACACCTTCCCCTAGAAGTTTGAAATAGTTACAAAGCTTTCAATGTTATGCCTTGTAATTTGCTAAGGTTTAAGTGATTTTGTGTTGGTTGGCAGCGAGCGCGCGCGGCGGTGTAGTGCTACTGACTAGAACTTCTTCTTGAAGTTGATGTCGGGGAAGCAGAAGCAGCGGGTGTGAGTGCTAACCAGCTTTTTTATATGAAGATATTTTTGGACGCGAACAGCAGTTCCCATCCGGGTTGTGGGCTAATGCAGCACTTTAACCGGATATGAAACTTGGAAGAACAAAAAGTAAAAGGGTAGTAATTCTCAGCAAAACGTTAGATGCCCTTGTACCTTCTAAATAAATTTTCGTGGTTGTTACCTTTGCATAGAACAACTACTACTAATATCACGCCGCTTTTTTTGCACCTAAAAACTGGCACCAGTTAACTTAATTAACTTAATTAAGATTGTCTACCTAGCTGTATCTCTTGATTCATACTGCTTTCAAAAAAAAGGCGTAGGGGGATTCTAGAGGTAACGTAGGGGGATTCTAGAAAACTTGTCTACCTACTCGACGCTATACATAATAAGGCTTCTAGCTATTTCATTCTCAATAAGTATGGTAGACAAACGATTTATCAACTGTTTCAGCGTTTTACTTATTGAGAATGACTTATGGTCGAAAGGTAGACAAAACCCCAGACCTTCTACTGTCAAGGGCTTGGGGTTATTAGGTTAATTTGAATGTAGAATTGGTTTGAAGAAGAGTTAAGAAACTATTACTCGATTCTAGAGAAGTAGACAGCTTAGGTGAGGCGATTTTAGGAAGGGTAGACAAGTAGACAGGTATGGGTGTGGTTTTAATTGCTCATAACTTGGTTTAATTCTGGAGCTAACCACTCCCAAAGCCGTTTTAAATGAAGAGGTTGAATTTTACGGGTTCCATTGATCCACTTGCCAGGAAGCGATTTTTGCAAACCCAACCGTTCTGCTAGATGCGATTTAGTCCATCCTTTTAGTTTTAAAGCTTCTTCCAACGCCCATCCAGGAATTTTTTCTCGGCTATCTACTGTGAGTTTTTGTTTGTTAGGGTGCGAACGCTTATTCTCGGTGAGTACGGTTTTAAGCTTTGGCTCGGAGTGGGGCTTGGACTTACTAACTGGAAGTACAGGAGCGTTAATTGCTTCTAACTTCTCCTGAATTTTTTCTGTAGGTTTGATAATTACTTTGGCTTCTAGCCAAATATTTAACCACCCGTTAGGTCGTCGCTGTTCTTTTTTCTCTTCTAGTAAGACCCAAATTGGTTGAATTGATGCTGGGTAAGTAACTGAATCAAAACTAATTTTCCAACCTAAATCCTGTAAAGTTAGTAAAGCATTATTCCACTGTTCAATTAGTGCCTTTCTTTTATAGCAATTGCCCGTTGTTTGAAGTTCTTGTAGTTGTGTTTCGGAAAGATATCCTATCCGTTTTAGTAATGTTTTAACCTTGTATTCTCCATCAATTTTAATTCGACTCATAATGGTTAACAATACCGCTAACCTTGCAGCAATTGGATTTTGATATGGGTTAATTTGTAAGGTACTTTTAGCTAAAAGTCCGTACTCATATAGTGAACGGTAATTATCTAAATCTTGAAATGGTCGAACCCAGTCATTAGCACTAACAGTGATGAATAACTCTGTAGGGTCATCAAATTCATGGTCAATTTTGTATGGATTATTATGTTCTAAAATTAAAGACAACTGACCTGTATACTCAGGGCAAACGCAAGAAAAATGACATGATAATATGCTATTGAAATGTAGTT
>JACYMD010000124.1 GCA_015272215.1 Rivularia sp. T60_A2020_040
TCGCTTCAATGTCCACCGCTAAGTTACGAGTAAAAGTTGTGAACAAAATGCGATCGCCTGGATTTGTAAATCGATTTTCAGCGAGCCATTTAGCTCTATGCATTGCTACAACTGTTTTTCCAGTTCCCGCACCACCTAAGACTCTGACGGGACCATTCCAATCGCGTTAATTTAAAATAGATTTACTTGCATCAGTACAGTAAAATTTAAATCCGAAAACTTGCATTTATATCTGAAAACACGGAAAATCAAACAAATAGTAGTTATAAATTTTATTTTAAGGTGTGATTAATAAAACTATATCAAAACAAGCTGGCTCTAACTTTTCGAGAAACTTGTGTACCTCAAGAATTCTGCTTATTGAGGACAATCGTAATACTGGTATAATGCGTCCCGTAAGCGGTGTGTCGGATAATTCGCATAAACCAGTAGAAGTGTGCTTGCATTATATCGATGAAAACCAGCCAGAAATAATTGCACAAAAGTCTTGCTTTACGAAACTATCTGGTCAAAAGCAAAAAAATCAGAAGGTAGATATTGCTTTAGCTTTGATTGATAGCCTAAAGCCGTCTCCCAAAGAAGCGATAGTCGTTGCTAGTTCTTTATATGGTTGTATTCAGCGTTTTATTCTAGGTATTCAGTCCCGGCATTTTAATTTTACAGTGCAGATTCGCCCTTCTACCAAAGTAAAGTTAAAAAGTGAAGGTTTTGATTATTTTAATTCAAAAGAAGTTGTTGCTGCAACATTATTTAATTCAAACGCAGAATGGTTTGAATATCCTATTTTAGAGCATTCAAGTGGGAAATTTATAAACTATTCTGTAGCTGATTTGGCTAGCGTAATTCTGCCAGATGGTACTACCAGCAGACTTGTTGCAGCTCAACGAGGTAGCATATTAGAAATTAGCCCTAATACAATTTTTGCTTTATCTTCATTATGGGAATTAGATTTAAAAGAAGTCGTAGAAGCTGTTGGTTGGGTAAGATGGATTAGAACTATTTCAAGAAGAAAAGGGCGTATTAATAAAAACGCCTTGGATAAAACAGTAAGCGTTAAACAAGATAAGAAAAGCAAAGAAAAATATGCTGGATTAGTTATTCGTTCTAACATAACTTTAGCTCGACAACAAGATATAAATCTTGCTTCTAACGACGAACAAAGTATTTGGGAAAAATCGGATTTGAGGGGGAATTTAGGTGACTCATCCAATATCCTGAATGTTGTAGAATTATTTGCTGGGGCTGGCGCAATGGGACTCGGTTTTTTAATGGCTGCCAAGCAAAATAAACGTTATAGGATAGGTTTTTGCGGTGAAGTTCATCCTATTTATGTAGAAACACTTAAATATAATCATTCTAATTTCCGTAAAATTTTTAAAGCTACGGGAATCAATTGCGTTCCCGAGCAAACACAACCTTTTGACCTTCGTACAAAAGAAGCAATAGAAGTAACTGAAAGAACTTGCAATGAGTTAGGTAATATCCACATCTTAATTGGTGGTCCACCCTGTCAAGGTTTTTCTAATGCTAACCGTAATTCCAGGAGTAGCGAAAACCCACACAATCAATTAGTTGATACTTTCTTCAAATATGTAGAAAGATTAAAACCGCGCTGTTTCTTAATGGAAAATGTCCAAGGAATTCTATGGACACCAAGGGCTGGTCAAATTTCTAATCAAATCAACGTTGTTGATTGGGCTATGAAACGTATGCGTAAAGCTGGATATGTTGTTTTTCCTAAACTTTTAGATGCGGCTTGGTACGGAGTGCCACAACATCGCAGTCGTTTCTTTATATTTGGCATACATAAGGACTTGGGCTACGGCAAGGATAATTTCGGTGATTGGGGTCCGTTTCCTTTACCTACGCATGGTCCTGGTACAGATAAACCTTATGTAACAGTTGGAGATGCAATACAAGATTTACCTGTTATAGGTAACGGTTGTCATGAATATAAAACGGCATATCAACAACCAGAAAGCGACAAATTTACAATAAATGCCTTTTTGTCTGCGATCAGAAAAGGAGCTTATAGGGATTTAATTACAGATCATGTTACTTCTAATCATGCTGAGTATGTAATTGAACGCTATCGACAAATACCACCTGGAGGAAATTGGCAAGATATTGAAGAACAACTAACTAATTACACAGATGTTCGACGAACACATAGCAACATTTACAGAAGACTTGAGTGGGACGAACCATCTATCACTATTGGTCATTACCGCAAGAGTATGTTGATCCACCCAGAACAACATCGGGGTTTATCGTTAAGGGAAGCATCACGATTGCAATCTATTCCTGATTGGTTCCGCTTTGTAGGAAGCATGAATAGTATTGACGGTGGATTGGTACATAAACAGCAACAATTAGCTAACGCTGTTTGCCCGCTACTAACTAAAGCAATAGCAGAATTTATATTTAACCTTTAATCAACTATGTAAATTTATGGTGTATTCAGTCTAAATTTAAACATAGTTTTTTACTTTTAGGTTACACTGCAAACAGTTGCAATTGATTTTTTGATTATTACAGGGGTACTATCATTTTCCGATGAGCCATTTGAATGCGCTCTCTTTATCACAAAAGTATTCTTTTTGGAATCGTGCGCTTGCTGAATACTTTTTCAGTAAAGATTTTAATGAGCGAACAATCTATTTAACCATATCTCCGAAAAGTCTTGCAGTCGCTTGTGCAAAGTGTACAAAGTATCAAGAAAATCAATTATCAACTCAAGAAGCACAGCAAGATTTCATTGATGTTGTTTCAGATGCGTATCGTCGTAGAGTACTTTCATATTCAGCAGGACTTCGTGTTTTCTGCGGAGAAGATGAAAATGGATTTCCAAAATGTATTGCTTTTTTAGCTCTGTGTGTTCTAGCTGCTTACCGAATGCATTCAGACAAAGAAGTTAGTGCTAAAGCTTACTATCCAAGACTTGCCGAAATTCTCAAATGTAATCTTGAAGGTATTTACCCCAAAGGATTTAGCACAGAAGAATTTGAAAAGCTTTGGCTATTACTAAATAACTGGCTTCAGCGAACAAAATCAGCATCTTTGGCAATGCCAGAAAATGATGCTAGGAAAAAATACATAGCCCTCCCCCTAACTCACGTTCCTCTTCGTCAAGTAGATATCGAAAAACTACCAGAATTTTTTGCTTGGGCTGGTTATAATCCAGGACAAATTGCTCCGACGAACAAGCTAAAAGAAGATATTTTGAGATGGGGGAATTCCTACTTCACAAGTTCAGGAAAACAAGCATTAGCCGATAAGCGGCTCAAAGCCGTAATAGCACAGATAAACAATGAGCTAGAAATGTGGGACGGTGAATTCAACGACTCATATGGTAGAAGAAGTGCATCTGTAGAGATTATTCTAGATTTTGTGCGAAGACAACCGCTCTTTTCTTTTCTTCCCAAGTGTCCAGATTCGTTTCCTGTATCTTTTGATTGCAAAGAACTATGCTTAGAGTCGAATGGGGAAGGATGGTATGACCCTATTTCGCTTACAGAGAAAAATGGGCAAGATTTACGTGAAGGTTTTTCTTGGGCTACTAAATCAAACAATACTGAATTCGTTTTAAAAAGGGAAAGTTGTTCGGCAATTACTCTTGCTCCGAGTTCTAATTACACAGGCTTTGTTTCTCGCCGTAGCCTACCTTATGGTATTGCTTGCAATATTCTTGTCCACGAAGATTGTATGAGTAATGCAAAAGAATATTTAGAGGAAGTATCATCTAGTGATAGTGACTTAAATCCCATACGCAATAAACGAGTCCCTAGTGGTTGGTCTTTGTTTCGTAATGTAAAAGCTGAAAGATGTGAAACAAATGTACCAATTGGACTAGAATCGCTTTACGTGGAATCAACCGTAGATATAGTACTTTCGGGAGGATTGCGTTTAGGTAAGAAGTCGGCATGGCTTTCAGGTGCGCCACCTCGTTTAATAATTACGGGTTTACAGGAAGGTCAACAAACTAAAATTGATGGTATACCCGTAACTATTTCGGAAGATGGAACTTTAGCTGACTTATCGCATTTGATGGAGCCAGGAGTTCATTTTATAGAAGTTGGTTCGGTATGCAAAAAAATGGAAATTGTTGAACCGCAGATTAATTCTACTCATGGAAAACATAATTTAAACCCGATTCATGTCACGGGTTCTCATATAGCTCTTCCCCCAGGAAATTGGACAATCATAGGTGCCAATCCCGGTGAAATTGCTCAAGCAACTTACGAATCCCAACAAGGAGTTATAGTCAAATCTTCTTTCCAAGCAGTGTGGGCTATAGAAGTCAGTTGGACAAGCGGAGCAAGAGTTGTATATTTAGCAAAAAGTTCACATTATCCCCAATTATCAAAACTTTTCACAACAAATAATCAAATGCGAACCGAAATAGAGTGTTGGACATCGCTAGTTTATAACCCACATTCCGCACCTCAACTGTCACAAAAGGGTTTTTACTGAGATTTTCTTCA
>JACYMD010000074.1 GCA_015272215.1 Rivularia sp. T60_A2020_040
CTATTCCCTTACATTCTAGCTGATATAATATCTAAATTTTCTTGCGTTTACCCTGCTTTTATATCTAATATCTAAATATTACTTTTTCGCAATTACCCATACTGCGTGAATAATTCCAGGAATATATCCTAATAAAGTTAAAACGATATTAATCCAAAAATCAGGACCGATACCAACCTGTAGAAATACTCCCAAAGGGGGAAGAAAAATAGCACAAATTAAGCGAACTAAATCCATTATTGCCTCCTATTAATATTAGAATGTGTAGGACTTTATCTATATTCCAACCATAGCACTTCTATATTAAAGGGGTAAGTTTATAGAGATACACAATCAGCCACCACTGATTTTAGCTTTATAACCAGATTTATGCAAAATTTCCAGTATTTTTTGTTTGTGTTCGCCTTGAATTTCGATTTCATTATCTTTAACCGTACCACCACAACCGCATTGATTTTTTAACTGTTTTAATAAAGCTTGTAAAGTTTCTGGTTTACTTTGAAATCCGGTAATTATAGTTACAGTTTTACCTTTACGCCCAGCGCGAGTTGCTTGTACGCGCAAATCTTGTTTTTCGGGGGGTAAATCTGGTATTCCTTTTTGAGTAGCAGCAGAGTTCTCTGAACCAAATTCCCGCCAACCAGAGGATTTATTCTCAGCTTTGCGTTTGTCACCAGCCATAAGATAGACAATCTAGGTAATTTTTCTCCTAATTATGATTTTAGCCAAAGCTAGACTAAAAAGCGTTTAAGAAAGTATATTCAAATTTTATTCAAGTCTTCTAGTGCGGGCATCCCTTCACGGAGTTTACCCTTGAACAAAGTGAAGGGTTCGAGGGCAAGCCTGCCCGCTAGAAAAATATAAATTAAATGCGCGACAGCTTATTAGTGGCGATTATAGATGTTGTAGATTGGTTGATATATCGAAAAACCTCTGATTTGGGGGATTCTCCTCCAAACCCCCTATACTTATGTTGATTCGTTTAAATTTCAATTCTCAAATATTTTCTTAACTGAACCGTATGCCATATAGATGACTCAACGTTGATTAACTCACATCTTGCACAGAGCCGCATAATTAACTAGATAATCAAAAATATAAATAAAAATATTACTAAAATAAAAATATAATATTTTAGTCCATTTTAATGGACTTCTGCTATCAGACTGGGACTTGCAGTCCCAGGCGGGTAAGAATGAAGTCAAACAATCAGTAATTATTTTGAGTTAGGAGTTTTGATGGTGCAAGATATGAATTAATATTGTGGAATACAACAATAGTTGAATGATTAACCCATAAATATAACATTGTATCAAGAGATAATTTCAAAGATTGAAAAATTTTGCAATAATTAGGATAATAGACCCTCATTTGTAATTAACTTATATGACACCAGATGAGATAGAAGTAGCGCTGCAAACAGCTTTCAACCGTTGTGATGCAGCCCGCTGCCCTCTCACTGATGGGCAAAAAATGATTTTGCTGGAAGTATTGAGTAAGGAAATCAATGGAAAATCAAGCCAAAATGTATCAGAAGATATTAATCCTTTACTAGAACTAACTTCTGAAGAATTACAAATATTCTCTGAGTTTGTCAAAGAACAAGAGAAACAAAATCGTTCTTGGAAAGTTGAATTACTTAACGATTGGTTGCAAGAAAAAGATTCTGGAGTCGTACAATTTATCCGCGAACGTTACGGTATACAGTGGTTAAGTAAGGTTGAAAAATATCATTTTGATCAACTTGGTAACACAGAATTACTCAAATTAAAAATTGGCGATCGCATTGAGGTTTGTAATGGATTATGGGAATGGGTACAAGAAGGTACATCATGTGAACCTGAATGGTTTCTCTGTACAGTAATTAATCTTGAAGAAGTTGTCGAAAATGATAGCGCCCATACCAACTGCACTATCCGCTTCAACGACGGTGCAGAATATCAAATTCAAGGTATTTATGAATGGAATAGCTATCAATGGCGCTGGGTTAAAAAGTAACACGAAAATAAAACATCTAAATAGCAAAATAGTTAGCAATTATTTGTAATAGTCTAACCTTAAAAAGTAAAAAGATAATCTCCATAAAACATGAATCATTCTTAAGTTGAGTTGATTATTAGTCCTTAAGATAGATACAGTTTTATCACTCGATAGATTGCCAAATGGTACGAACTTCAATTAAAATTTTAACATTCAATAATATTAAATAATATTTTCCTAAATTATTTGCAAATATTGTTGATTACAACTAATGGAAAAATAAATATATATATATATATATATAATACAAATTTTAATCTGATTAAGAGATGCAAAATACTCTCTATTATGTGTAAATTGTTAGTGGATGATTTATGGTTTTATTAGATACAATCAAGGACAGTATCAAAGAATTAATTGGTAATGCGATTATACTTTTTCCTGCATTATTAACAGCAATAATTATTATATTTTTGACTAAATTTGCTGCTAATTTTGCTCAGAGAGTAGCTGAAACAATTGCTCATAAAACTGTTAGTAGCAAGTCATTACAGTTTTTAATGGCGAAAACTGCTTCTACAGCAACCTGGATTTTGGGAATACTTCTTGCTTGTGTAATTGCTTTTCCCGGTTTAAGTTTAGGAGACATAATCGCGACTCTCGGACTTAGTTCTGTTGCAATTGGTTTTGCATTTCAAGACATTTTCAAAAACTTTCTTGCTGGTATTTTAATACTTTTACAACAACCATTCCGTATTGGAGACCAAATAGTTGTCAACGAATATGAGGGTACTGTTGACAAAATTGATATTCGCACTACGGAAATTATTACTTATACTGGAGAACTAGTTGTAATTCCCAATTCAACAGTATTTACAAGTATAGTTCGGGTAAGAACAGCATTTGACCACAGACGTACTGATTTAGCTCTAGGTGTAGATTACAATACTTCTTTATCCCAAGCTTCTGATATTTTAGAACGAACAATTTCACTAGTAGAAGGAGTTTTGCAAAACCCAGCACCAGAAATTGATTTAGTTGCTTTTGGTGATAGTTCTATTGATTTTATTATTCGTTATTGGACTTCACCCCAACAAAAACAAGTTCGTAACGTTCAAACTAAAGCAATTTTAAGTATTAAGAAAGCTTTTGACAAAGCCAATATCAATATTCCTTATCCAATACGTACTCTTTACTTTTACAATCAGGAAAAATACAACGATTATATGTCCGCTTCAGATAATACAAAGGCATCTGAGTACAATAAAGAATTTCACGAAAATTATCAACAATAAAGCAATGTTGCAGCTAATTGATCATTAACAAATAAATTTAAAAATCTAAAGCCTGGTAAAGGGTTTACCAGGCTTTATGATTAAGATTGATTAAGATCAAATCTCTACTTTTGGTCAATGATTTGGAGAATTAAAAAGTTCAACAACTAAGGTTTACTTAACTCATAGCAAACAACGCATTTATATATTTTCCTATCTAGGAGCTTGGCTTACCTGAATTTGGTAGATGCCACTTTTTTAATGCTGAAATTTACTTGGGTTTTGACCGGAGACACATTGTCATTAACCCGACTGAGTTCACGAAGTTTTGTTTGTGTCTTATTTATTAAGTTATCACGTACAAATAAAAATGAAACCCCTGATTAACTCAACTTTACTACTCTTAAAATTTCGCAATATTTATAGGGAATTGGTAATGGGTAATTGGTAATTGGTAATGGGTAGTAATTAATAACTCTTAACTGTCAACTGTCAACTGTCAACTAACTCCTAACTCAGATTCCTACCCACCACTTTTTACCAGCTTGCCAAGTTCCCATCAAAATAGGGGTAATTTTTACATCCGACTTTCCCAAATTGCGTTTTTCCATGATTTTCTAATCTGATTTTTACTTAAAACTCTTAAATAAATAGTGCCACACTCGATGGTAATGGGTAATGGGTAATTGGTAATTGGTAATGGGTAATTGGACACAGATATGAATTATTAATTATTAACTCCTAACTCCCGTACAGACGTAGCAATACGCCCCGTCTCTACAACTAACTCCTAACTCCTACTCATAACTCTTTTAATCCAAAATCTAAAATCTAAAATCCAAAATCCTAAATGATGCAACTAACCACAAATCACGCACTCAAAGAATGGGCCATCGCCATTAACGCTTTAGAATCCGGAGAAACCATAATGCTATTGCGTAAAGGGGGTATTCACGAAAAAGGAGGAAGTTTTCGGGTAGCTCATAATCAAGTTTTGCTTTACCCTACCTACGAGCATCAACAAACTTTTATGCTCAAAGCCGATTATTCTAATCTTGTGATTCCAGTCACATCCGGTTGGCGACCCCAAACTGTTAACATTACAAGTTACGCTCAAATTACCCATATTTTACCCGTTACTGACGACTCAATCATTAATGCTCTACTGCCATTCCATATTTGGAACCAACACTTCATTAGCGATCGCCAAGACTGGAAACCATTAGAACCCTTGTTTGTACTGCTGCTGCGGACTTATAAACTAGCAACTTCCCAAGCTATTGCATATCATCCCCACTACGGTGGATGCAAATCCTGGATTGATTTGCATGAATCGATTTCACTAGAAGCAGCAAAACCGGCAATGTCTGAGAATACCTACTCTGAATTGGTAGCTCAAATCTGCCAAATTACCGGCGATTCTTCTTGTATTTCCTTTAATAAATAAGAGATGCTTATTTTAGATGCTGAAAACTTTATTTTAGAGCTAGATAAGTCAAACAGTAGCTAAAGATACACACAGCTAGTAAATTTACATATAGTATTGAACAAACATAGATGTTTGCTATCAGTGTTTGATTTGATTATTCCACGGACTATTCTGTCTTTGGTTAGTTTTTATTTAGACAAATAACATTAAATGTTGTTTCTAAATAAAAGTATAAACAAGCACTAATAGATATTGCCTGAAAAATCAAGAATGAGAATAAAGCTTTTATATTTTATAACTCATCCTTCAAAAGTAACCCAAAAGGGTGAGGCAATGCTTGACAAACGTCTGTAATCATGCATTAAATGCGGAATACAAAGGAGTTTGTATGAAAAGAATGTGCTGGTTATCCAAGTCTGGCGAAAACGGCGAGAAAATTTTGCACTTGCAGACAGCACCGAATGAACCTTGGCGACCATACACCGCTTTTCGACAATTCGCAGTACCAGATTATAATATACCTGGGGGTTCTAAAGGATGGGCGACTTACCAAAAGTTATTAAAAGCAGGTTGGACATTAGTACCCAGCGCCCGCGCCAACGAATTTTCCACATTAGACGCATCGATTGAAATATAATAATAGGGAATAGGGAATGGGTAATTGGTAATGGGTAATTGGCAATTGTTTTATTTCTCCCCATCCCTTCCTAAATCCCTCTAGCTGCCCCTTCACCCCTGGGATCGGCTGCACCTTCTAAGGTTCCATCTGGCTTGACGATGATTAAGTTGGAGTTACCCCAAGGGTTGGTTTGGTTGATTTTGTGTCCCCGACGCTGTAATTCTTGCAAAGTCAGTGCATCCAACCCCCAAGGTTCGACACGCAAAGTATCAGGAAACCATTGGTGATGGATGCGCGATGCGGAAACTGCTGCTCCTGCATCCATATCGTATTCCAAGACGTTGAGAATTATTTGTAATACTTGGGTGATGATGGTACTGCCTCCGGGAGTACCTACAGCCATCCGCAACCGTCCGTTTTCGGTGACGATTGTGGGAGTCATGCTGGATAGGGGAGTTTTGCGGGGTGCGATGGCATTTGCCTCGTCACCAAGTAAGCCGAAAGCGTTGGGAACTCCCGCTGCTGCAGCAAAATCATCCATTTCATTATTAAGAACTATTCCTGTTCCTGGTGTGACTATACCAGCACCAAAACCCAAGTTAACAGTAAAGGTTAAACTGACAGCGTTGCGTTGTTCGTCGATAACTGTAAGATGACTGGTTTGTGGCGATTCGTAGTATTTTGAATGTTTAATTTTTGGATTGGTATTTGCAGGAATTAATTTTGATGGTAAGGTTTGACCAAATTTTTGTAACGTATCGCGCGCGACAGGTTTCACTTGTGTTGAAGGTTTTGCCCGCTGCATATCAATTTGCTGACGGCGAAATTTTGCATATTCTGGATTAATAAGTTGTTGTTGAGGAACTTTGACAAAATCAGGGTCGCCTAAATATTCCGAACGGTCAGCGTAAGCAATTCTCATCGCTTCCACCATTAAGTGTATCGCATCCGGGTGGTGCCATCCTAGAGATTTTAAATCAGTATCGCCGATGATATTTAACATCTGCAATAAATGTATACCTCCCGACGAAGGTGGTGGCATTGAACAAACCTGAGCTTGACGTTCACGAAGTGCGGGGCGAAAATTACCACAAACTGGGATGCGCCAAATCGGTTTATAGGATTACAAATCCTGTAAAGTAATTAAACCGCCATTTTTTGCCATATCCGAGGCAATATTACCAGCGATTCTTCCTGTGTAGAAACTGCGGGGATTTGCCGCGATATCTTGTAAACTTCGCCCTAAATCTTGCTGTACAAGGATTTCTCCCGGTTGATAAAAATTACCGTTGCGAGTAAAAATAGCTCGTGCTGCTTGGTTAGTTGCGATCACGTTTTTGCGACTTTGAACAGCTTGGACAAACTTGTTTTCAACAGCAAAACCATCTTTCGCTAACCGAATCGCAGGAGCAACAACCCTACTCCAAGGTAATTTACCATAGCGACGGTGAACTTCATACATACCGGCTACAGTTCCTGGAGTACCCACAGCCAAATAACCATTAATACTTGCATCTTGACGCACCTTACCGCTACTATCCAAATACATATTTTTTGTAGCTTTTAACGGAGCGCGCTCGCGAAAATCCAAAGCCTGAATTGTGCGCCTTTTCGAGTCGTGGATTAACAAAAAACCGCCACCACCAATTCCTGCGGAAAAAGGTTCTACCACAGAAATTGCAAAAGTCGTTGCAACAGCAGCATCAACAGCATTACCGCCCTTACGTAACATTTCTAACCCAGCGTCGCTAGCTAAAGGATGGGCTGAAACCACCATTGCTCTTTTGCTACGTAGCGGTTGAATAAAAGCGGCTGTGGCGATTTGAGAGTAAAAAGTAATAGTAAATAAAATAAATATCCCAGATAAAACACGCATATAAATTTCTAAGCAAAGAATTAAAAAGATTTATACCATGATGTTAGGTGTTTATTTTTTAAGATTTATTGTTATTAATTGAAAATTAAAAAGACGATTTGACAGTATTATCCGAAAAAAAATCAACAATGGCATGAGTTAATCTAAAATAGAGATTAGCTATCTGTTCCTATAATTTTATGGTTAGAGACAAGTATCATCAAATAGTCAAAGCAGCACTGATTAAAGAAGGATGGCTGATAACAGATGACCCATTATTTGTAGAAGCAGGAAAACGAAAGATTCAAGTAGATTTAGGAGCAGAAAGATTAATTGCAGCAGAAAAAGCAGATGAAAAGATTGCTGTAGAAATTAAAAGCTTTATTGGTGTTTCAACATTACAAGATTTTTATCTAGCTTTAGGACAGTTTAATTTCTATCAATATGCTCTGGAGAAAAAAATGCCTGAAAGAATCTTATTTTTAGCTATTCCAGATGATATCTATGAAGATTTTTTTCAGGATAACTTTATTCAAGAGTTGTTAAGACGCTATCAAGTAAAAATGCTGATTTATCATATAGAAAAAGAAATTATAGAAAGATGGATAAAATAACTAATTATAAATCAATTGTTCGTCAAATTGCAATTGATATAGGCAAACTTGGGGAACGTCCCAACGATGAAATTAAAAATCAAATTATTCTTGACGATGAACGCGGTCATTATTTACTTTATTTTAACGGATGGCGAGGTTCTAAACGTACTTATGGTTGCTATTTACATATTGATGTTAATGATAATGGTAAAGTCTGGGTGCAGCATGACGGTACGGATTTGAGGGTTGCGGAGCAATTAATAGACAAAGGAATTCCTAAATCCGATATTGTATTAGGATTTCATTCACCGATTAAAAGACCAGATACGGGTTATGCTATCTCTTAATTAGTATGGTAAATCAGTATGCTCAATAATTAATAATTACGAACTATATTATTATTTCTACGACCACTACCGCGATGGTCTTTACGTGGTTTTTCAGGACTATCCTCTGCTTGTTTATGAATATTAAATTGATTGTTTGCTTGATCTGTAAAATTTTGGACAAAGCCAGGTAACGCGATTAAAATCCATAGCGGCAAAAATAAGTATATTTTTTTCATTGTGCTGACTTACTTTAAGTAAATTTGCTAGTAATAAACCAAACTACATTCATTTTTGACATGAATGCAAGTTAAATAAAATACATATGTATATTCATTACTGAGAATAAATTACTTTTTGATGATTTTTTTGAATTTGAGAATAATTAGTGATGGTAACTAACGATTATATTGAAGATAAAATACTCACAAATACGACAGAGATTGCTATATAAAGTTGAAGAAGATTTACGTTTATATCTAACAAAATAGTTGTATCGATAATTAATAGTAGATACTGAAGAATTTCTGGAAGGTCAAAGGTTAAAATTGAAAAACTTTTAATTATTAATTTCTAGCTTTCAAGTTTTTTTATTTTGGAGAAAAATATGCAAAGTGTTGTTGTTACAGGTGTTTCCACAGGTATCGGTTGGGGTACACTCAAAGTATTAAATAGTAAGGGAATTCATGTATTTGGTAGTGTTCGCAAACCTGAAGATGCAAAACGTTTAAGTGATGAATTTGGCGATGGATTTACACCCTTAATATTTGATGTTACTGATGAAAAATTGGTACGTGAAGCTGCTGAGCAAGTTAGTCATCGAATTAATAATAATAACTTACTTGGTTTAGTAAATAATGCTGGTATTGCTATTGGTGGACCTTTAATGCATCAACCGATTGCCGAATTTAGTAAACAAATAGAAGTGAATCTAATTGGACAATTAATTGTTACTCAAGCTTTTTTACCTTTGCTCGGAATCAATTCTGCTTTTAAAGGTAAACCCGGAAGAATTATTAATATCAGTTCCGTTGGTGGTAAAATAGCATCACCATTTCTCGGTGCTTATAGCGCATCAAAATTTGCCTTAGAAGGATTTTCCGAATCATTACGACGGGAACTGATGCTTTACGGAATTGATGTAATTATAATTGGACCAGGTTCTGTAGTAACACCAATTTGGGATAAAGCCGAAAAAATGGACTTTTCTCCCTATGAGAATACCAAATTTGCAATTCCAAGTAAAAAATTTCTCGATTATGCGCTGAAAAAAGGACGCTCTGGTTATCCAGTAGAGGATGTGGGAAACTTGATTTACAAAGCTTTAACAACTACAAAACCGAAAGTACGTTATCCCATTGTGCCAAATCATTTCTTTGATTGGATAGTTGCCAGATTACTTCCTAAACGAGTCCTTGATCATATTCTTGCAAACGAATTAGGTTTGGGGAATAGGGGATAAGGGGATGGGGGGACAAGGGGATAAGGGGACAAGGGGATAAGGGGACAAGGAGATGAAAAGATGGGGTGATGGGGTGATGACTCACATCTTGCACAGAGCCGCATAATTAACTAGATAATCAAAAATATAAATAAAAATATTACTAAAATAAAAATATAATATTTTAGTCCATTTTAATGGACTTCTGCTATTAGACTGGGACTTGCAGTCCCAGGCGGGTAAGAATGAAGTCAAACAATCAGTAATTATTTTGAGTTAGGAGTTTTGATAGTGCAAGATATGAAATGAGGAAAAATTAACTGTCAACTGTCAGCCGTGATTATGAGGTTACATTCAGGTAGAATAAGTCGAAAGAGTTAGATTATCCATGGTACAGAAAAACGAACACGCTGTAGAGTTCCGTAATGTGACTCTGAGTCGCAACCAAAGTCCTCTGGTATCAAATCTTAATTTTCACATTTGTAGAGGAGAAGCATTGATATTATTAGGACGTAGTGGTAGTGGTAAAACTACAACTATGAAGTTAATAAATCGACTATTTCGACCTACGGAAGGTCAGGTAATATTTGATGGTATTCCCACAACTGAATGGGATGAAATTAAATTAAGACGCAAGATTGGTTATGTAATTCAAGAGACAGGTTTGTTTCCTCATTTTACAATTGAACGTAATGTTGGTTTAATTCCTTCTTTGGAAGGTTGGAACTCCAAACAAATCAAAATGCGAGTTTTTGAATTGTTAAATTTAGTAGGTTTACAACCAGAACAATTTGCTTCAAGATATCCTCACGAGCTTTCCGGTGGACAAAGACAAAGAGTAGGTGTAGCTAGAGCATTAGCCGCCGATCCTCCGGTATTATTAATGGATGAACCCTTTGGTGCATTAGATCCCATAACCAGATTAGAACTTCAACAAGAGTTTAAACGGTTACAACAGGAATTAGGTAAAACCGTTGTGTTTGTAACTCACGATATTCAAGAAGCCTTTGTTTTAGGTACACGAATTGGTTTGCTTTATGGGGGAGAACTCGTATTTTTGGGAACAACCGACGAGTTTAAAAATACTTCACATCCGGAAGCGGTTGCTTTTATGAAATGCTTGGAAACAACAATTTAATTTTAGATTTTAGATTTTAGATTTTAGATTTTGGATTTTGGATTGAAAGTGAGAAATAAATAATTACGAGTGATGAAAACGAGAGTTATTAAACCTTTAACCTTTAACCTTTAGCCTTGTTTGACTTTTTATGAACGATTTCTTTCTATTTAAATACGGTTCGGAAATTATCGAACGTAGTATTGAACATTTGATATTAGTGATTATTGCGATTAGTATTGCGACAATAATAGGTATTCCTTTAGGAATTTTAATCACTCGTAATAAATCACTGCGCCAACCAATTTTAGGCATAGCAAATATTTTACAAACTATTCCTAGTTTAGCTTTATTTGGTTTATTAATCCCTGTTCCTATTATCGGTGGAATTGGTTCAGTTCCGGCAATTTTCGCACTTACTTTATATTCTTTTTTACCCATAATTAGAAATACTTACACTGGTATTATGAATGTAAATCCGGCGATTCGGGAAGCTGGAAGAGGAATGGGAATGACAGATAGACAATTATTGTTTCAGGTGGAAATTCCTTTGGCTCTGGGAGTGATTTTGGCGGGTGTGCGGGTTGCAATGGTAATTGGTATCGGGATTGCAACTATTGCCGCAGCAATTGGGGCTGGTGGTTTAGGAGTATTTATTTTTCGGGGAATTTCCTTAGTTAATAATGATTTAATTTTAGCTGGTGCGGTTCCGGCGGCGTTGATTGCATTGATTGCAGATTTGGGAATTGGAGCTTTAGAACGTCGTTTAACCAAAGGAAAAATGTAATTAATATTAGTAATTTTCCATTACCAATTACCAATTACCGATTACCTATCCTCAGAGATATGATAAATGTTTAAGCCTACATAATATAATTATTAATTTAAAAATGAAAAGATTTTTTACACTGTTGATTATTAGTTTGAGTTTGAGTTTATGGATTGCTAGTTGCAATACCAATTCTATTGGTAGCGGTGGTGGTGATATTGTTGTTGCATCAAAAAACTTTACCGAACAAGATATTTTAGGAGAATTATTAGCGCAGCAAATTGAAGCAAGTACTGACTTAAAAGTTGACCGTCGTCCACAATTGGGTGGTTCTTTTATCTGTCATAGTGCGCTTGTTGCTGGAGAAATTGATGCTTATATCGAGTATACAGGAACAGCTTTTACAGCAATTTTAAAGCAAAAGGTAATCAGCGACCCGACAAAAGTTTACGATTTGGTAAAACAATCTTACGATAAGCAATTTAATTTGGAAGTCACCGAACCTTTGGGTTTTGAAAATACTTTTGCAATGATAATTCGTGGTGAAGATGCGAAAAAATATAATATTAAAACTCTTTCTGAAGCTGCT
The DNA here is from genome assembly GCA_015272215.1 of Rivularia sp. T60_A2020_040. Taxonomy (GTDB): domain Bacteria; phylum Cyanobacteriota; class Cyanobacteriia; order Cyanobacteriales; family Nostocaceae; genus Rivularia. Next base: position 11,996 of record JACYMD010000074.1, read on the forward strand.
AAATATACACAAAATTGGAGAGCAGGTTTTGGTTATGAATTTGGTGAACGAGAAGATGGTTTTCCAGGATTATCAAAAACTTATAATTTACAATTTGGGGAATCACCTAAGATTATGGATTTGGGTTTGATATATCGAGCATTAACTCAAGAATTGGTAGATATAGTAGCGGGAAATTCTACCGATGGACAGATTGCGCGTTTGGGTTTAGTAATTTTACAAGATGACAAGAAATATTTTCCTCCTTATGAAGCTGCACCAATTATACGTAAGGATACGTTGAAAAAATATCCGCAATTGCAAAAACCTTTATCTCAACTGGCTGGAATTTTAACTGCTGACGAAATGCAGCAACTTAATTATCAAGTTGAAGGTGAATTAAGGGATATTAAAGAAGTTGTGAGTGAGTTTCGTCAGAGTAAGGGGCTTTAGAGACTTCCAAATCAGAAAACATCCATTTTCTATTGGGTAGTGCGAGCATCTTGCTCGCACTACAGTTAAGGTTCATAACCCGCATTATATTTCTGCGTTTCCTCAGCATACCAACGGTCAAAAGCTTGAGGTAAGTCACTACGAAAGGCGGCTAATTGCTGTTTTAATTTTTCTTGGTCAGTGCTAAGTTCTAATGTAGAATCATCCCAAAAGCGTAATTTTGTATATGGTTCCAGACGAGTAAAGGGTATATATTCCTCTCGCTTGAGTCCTGCACTGGCAAATAAATCGTCGTAAAGGTGGGGCAGTTGCAAAATAGTTGGTCCAGTATCAAAAGCATAGTCACCGTCCTCAAAACCCCGCATCCTACCACCAACGCGACTTGTAGACTCAAATATTTCTACGTGATAACCCTGACCTTGCAGCCGTAAAGCTGTAGCTAATCCTCCCGGCCCGCACCTACAACAATAATCCGTTTGCTCATTATTCAATGCTGTATTTAAAATAAATGCATGAGTCAATCATATAATAAATGAGTATGAATTTACAATTGATCAATTTAATCGGAGCAAGCGCGATCGCAATTTCTGACAGTATCCAAAATGCTGCGGAGGAAAGCACGGGAAATACTGCTTCATTTCCAGCTGCACTGGTGATTATTGAACGCTATCCGTCAATTACAGTCGATTTATTGGGACAGTATTTACAGCTTTCTCAATCGGGTGCAGCTCGGTTGGTAGAGCGTCTAGTAAATCAAAATTTGGTGGAGCGTCATCAAGGAAATGACCGTCGTTTTGTTCATCTACAGTTAACGGTAGCAGGAAAAGCGATGGTTGAACAAATTCAGCAAGCTAAGGTAGAAGCGGTATCAAATTTGCTGAAGCCATTGACAATACAAGAACAGCAATTATTATTAAACTTGCTTTCTAAGATAGCAGAGCAATATAGTAATACTGAAGCTGTGGAAGAATATATTTGTCGTTTTTGTGATATTAATAGGTGTCCGCTGCAAGTTTGTAGAGAAAGGCTAGAAGCTTGGCAAGAGAAAGGTTAATGCTTTGAATTTGTTCTTGTTTCTTTAACCTATAAAAAGGCAGAGTTTTTATATAAAAAATGAAAATTAATTTAGTTTAATTTATACAGCAGATTTTACTAACTCATAGATTTTTAATATTGCACTCATAGTTTTTTAATCTTTATAATTCATAATGAATTTGCAGGTTGATTACTATATCTTAATTACAAAAAAGGAAAAGTAATATAATGTCATCTCCTGAACAAAAAAAAGATATCACTAAAATTTTTGCCAGAAATTTAAGTCTTAGCTTTGCTTCTGAGTGTTTTGGAGGGCTTTTTAACAGTTTGGGTGTTCGGCTTTGCTGGAATAACATCATTATTTAATGTCCAAATCGCGCCAACTTTAACTGCATCTTGGCTATATCCTCGAATTGTTTGGGGTGGAATTTGGGGGTTCTTATTTCTAATACCTTTTTACCAAAGAAAACATTTTTTTAAAAGGTGTTTTATTAAGTTTACTACCAACTTTAGTTCAATTATTTATTGAATTTCCTTTACAAGCTAAAAAATGAATTTTTGGTGCTGAATTAGGAAGTCTGACACCAGTATTTATTCTATTATTTAATTTTGTTTAGGGAATAACCGCAGCATTTTGACTGAAAATAAGTAGACAAAATTCTAGAATTTGTGACAATTTATTTTTGACGTTAGTGATCTATCGCATTATATTGGCAGTTTATTAAGGTTTCCCAGATGATTTACAAACAAAGTAGTAGTACTCTGAAAGAAGAAAAATATCCGCTTTCAAAAAATGCCAATAGAAGTAATATTATCTCAGTCGAGACACCCTTCGATAATGCTACAGCGAAAATTTCAATTATTATTCCTACTCTCAACGAATCTAAAAACATTAAAGCTACTTTAGCTAGTACTCAAAAAAGTACGAATATAGAAATTATTGTAGTGGATGGTGGTTCCGAAGATAATACAGTTGATATCGCCCAATCTCCGGGTGTGAAAGTTATTAAAAGCTGTAAAAATCGCGCTTATCAAATGAATACGGGTGCGATGAATGCAACTGGTGATATTTTATTATTTCTCCATGCTGATACTCTTTTACCTGCTAATTTTGATGAAATGATTCGTATCGGATTACAACAACCAAAAACTGTCGCAGGTGCTTTTTCTTTACGAATAAATGCACCACAAACAGGTTTACGATTGGTGGAATGGGGGGTAAAATTTCGTTCCAAATGGTTACAAATGCCTTATGGAGACCAAGGTATTTTTATAACTAAGAAAATATTTAATGATATTGGTGGTTTTCCAGAATTACCGATAATGGAAGATTTTGAACTGATACGTAATTTGAAACGCTTAGGGAAAATTACTTTAATTCCAGTACCAGTAATTACTTCACCGCGTCGTTGGTTGAAAAAAGGAGTTTGGCAAACAACATTAATCAATCAAATTGTAATTATTGCTTATTTTCTAGGAGTTTCACCTAAAATAATTCGTAGTTGGTATCGTGGGGAAAAATTAATTAAGCATTAAGCTGGTTCTCATCTTAGTGATTTAAGTTAGTTAATAGGAGTTATGAGTTAGGAGTTATGAGTGAAGAGTAAAGAATTATTAATTTAAAACCTCTAACATGCAGACCTCTAACCTTTAACCTTTAATAAACTATGAAACACCAGCACAAACGCTTTCTTAAACTGATATTGACAGCTTGCTTAATTGCCATTCTCATTATTGCAGCTAAATATTTTAATCTGCAAGAACTTTTAAGCAAATCTTTATTATGGGTAAATAGCCTTGGTTGGTGGGGACCGATCGCCTTCATAATTATTTACAATATTGCCACATTATTATTTATTCCAGGTTCTTTATTAACGTTAAAAGGAGGTTGTTTGTTTGGGTTATGTTGGGGTTCTTTATATGTATTGATTGCTGCAATTATCGGTGCAACATTTGCCTTTTTAGTTGGACGTTATATATCTCGTGATTGGGTATGTCAACAAATAGGTAAAAAACCAAAATTTCAAGCAATAGATCAAGCTGTTGCCAAAAATGGATTTAAAATTGTTTTTTTAACTCGTTTATCACCAATTTTTCCTTTCAATTTATTAAACTATGCTTTTGGAGTTACTCAGGTATCTTTAAAAGATTATATTCTAGGTTCCATTGGTATGATTCCCGGAACTGTAATGTATGTTTACATGGGTTCGTTAATCGGTAATATTGCAATGAAAAATCCATCTATTCCAATAAGTCCAGAAGCACAATTTGCTCAGATGTTATTACAAGGAATTGGGTTAATAGCAACAATCTTTGTAACTATTTATATTGCTAAAGTCGCTAAAAAAGCTTTAAAAGAAAGTACGAGTATTTAAGGTCAAAGGTTAATTATCAACTATCAACTAACAACTATCAACTATCAACTAATTAAAACCATGAATAAACTTTACAGATTTAGTCTATTTACCGTAATTGCATTTAGCATCATAATTCTATTAAATGCAAATCCAGCTTTAGCTCAAGAAAGTGTCAGTTCGCAAGGTTTTAATCCCCAAGAATGGCTCAAAAATGCTTTAGAATGGATTAATAACCAAGGTGCTGTAGGTGGAATTGCCTTCATTATCCTTTACATTGTCGCTACTGTTGCTTTTCTACCAGGTTCTATTTTAACTTTAGGTGCGGGGGTAGTTTTTGATGTCTTTTTAGGTTCCGTATATGTTTTTATTGGTGCCACAATCGGGGCTATAGCAGCTTTTTTAGTAGGACGTTATTTAGCTCGAAATTGGGTTGCAAAGAAGATTTCTGGAAACAAAAAGTTTGCCGCAGTTGATAATGCTGTAGGTAGAGAAGGTTTAAAAATTGTCTTATTAACTAGACTTTCTCCGGTGTTTCCGTTTAATTTATTAAACTATGCCTATGGTGTTACCGGAGTTTCTTTAAAAGATTATATATTAGGAACTATCGGCATTCTTCCCGGAACAATTATGTATGTATATTTGGGTTCTTTAGCTGGTAATATTGCCACCATTGGAACGGGAGAACAACCAAGTAATCCTACTGTTGTTTGGACAATTCGGATTATTGGTTTCATCGCTACAGTTGCTGTAACTCTTTATGTAACCAAAGTTGCGAGAAAAGCTTTAAATGAATCAACAAATATCGATGAACAGTAAACATTTAGGAGTTAGGAGTTAGGAGTTACCAAAAACTAACTACTATCAACTATCAACTAACTACTATCAACTATCAACTATTAACTAACTAATAATCATGTCAAATTCAACCTTTGAAAGAGTAATTGTTCCCCCCATGGATGAGTACAATCAAAAATTGATTGCGAACTTACATCCTAATGATTGGAAAAATCCTGAACCAGCCGACTGTTATGATTTGATTGCGATTGGTGCTGGTGCTGCTGGTTTAGTGACTTCTGCTGGTGCTGCTGGCTTGGGCGTGGGTTTAAAAGTTGCATTGATTGAAAAGCATCTCATGGGTGGAGATTGTACTAATGTCGGTTGTGTACCTTCTAAATGCTTGATTCGTTCTGCTCGTGTGGTGAGGGAAATTTGGAACGCTAAAGAGTACGGAATTAATGTTCCCCAACAAGTAGAAGTCGATTTTCCCGCAGTTATGGAACGGATGCGACGATTAAGAGCCCAAATCAGTCGTGTTGATGCGGTTGATCGTTTTACAAATGAATTTGGAATGGATATATTTTTAGGTGCGGCAAGTTTTACTAGTAGTAATACCATTGAAGTTGCGGGCAAAACTCTTAAGTTTAAAAAAGCTGTAATTGCTACGGGAGCGAGAGCCACACATCCCGATATTCCTGGTATGAAAGAAGCCGGATATTTAACTAATGAAACTGTATTTTCCCTAACTCAATTACCGCGACGTTTAGCAATAATTGGTGGTGGTCCCATCGGTTGTGAATTAGCTCAAGCTTTCAATCGTTTTGGTAGCAAAGTCACAATTTTGCATCGCGGTTCTCACATTTTAAATAAAGAAGATAGTGACGCTGCGGACATTGTTCAAAAGGTATTTCAACGTGAACAAATCAATTTAATTTTAAGTTCCCAAATAAAGCGTGTAGAAAGTACATCTGAGGGCAAAAAAATTCACTATACCAGCAACGGTAAACAAGATTTTATTATCGTAGATGAAATTTTGGTAGGTGCGGGAAGAACCCCGAATGTTGAAGGTTTGAATTTAGAAACTGTTGGTGTAGAATACGATAGTAAAGGTGTGAAAGTCAACGATAATTTACAAACTACAAATCCGAAAATTTTTGCCGCAGGTGATATCTGTTTAAGTCAGAAATTCACCCATATGGCAGATGCAACAGCAAGAATTGTCATTCAAAATTCTTTATTTACTCCCTTTGGTTTGGGACGTAAAAAACTTAGTGATTTAATAGTACCTTGGGTAACATTTACCGACCCAGAAATTGCTCATGTAGGAATGTACGAAAACGAAGCACGGGAAAAAGGTTTGTCCGTAAATACTATTAAAATAGACTACGAAGATGTTGATAGAGCCATTACCGACGGAGAAACCGCAGGCTTTGTTAAAGTTCACCTCAAACAAGGAACCGATCAAATTCTTGGTGCAACTATAGTATCTCCCCACGCAGGTGAAACGATTTCCGAAGTCACAACCGCAATTGTGAATGGAATTGGCATGAATAAATTAAGCGGCGTAATTCATCCTTATCCCACCCAAGCAGAAGGTATTAAAAAAGCTGCGGATGCATATAAACGGACTAAGTTAACAGATGGTACCAGGAAGCTTTTGGGATTTTTGCATAAGTTTTCTTGATAATTGGTTGCGAAGTCTGTTGTTGAAAAATTAATAAAAATCTCTTTAATAAAATGGCAGCAACATCAGAATTTTAATAAACCTCATCATGAGTCCCAATATCTAGTAACACAATAACTTCAGTATTTGTGTCCTCATCCTGCTCCATTGAGAAAACAATACGACAGTCGTATCCACAGGAGCAGGATTGAAGACCATCAAGTTTACCACTCAATTTATGTGTACCCAGGTTTGCAGCAAATATGTCTGCTTCCATCAATAACAAAGTGTTTTCAATACGTTCTTGAAGGTTGGCGTTACGCTTGACAAATTTACGGAATGCTCTTTTAAACTTAGGAGTTAGAACCAGCCTTATCATGCTTCCGTATCATCCAAAGATTCTCGCAATTGTGCGATTACATTCTCAGCTAGTTGAGGTTGAAAATTACCTGCATGGAAATCAGCCAAACTTTTTTGAGCATCCGCAGCAATTTCTTCTCGACGGTTTTGATGGTAACGATTTTGCAAAATCTTAATCAGCATTTCTTGTTGCTCGTAGGGTAGCTGTAAAGCTGTTTTCAATACTTCGTCAAGGGTGATCATAATTTTAATTACTTGTGGAACTCGGTTAATTTTAACGGTGTTACAAAACTAATCTTGATCAATCAAAACTGTAACCGCAGCCACAGCAATCAACATTTCGTCATTCTTATCCTGTAAAACCTCAATTGCTCTTCCTTCAACCATCATTCCCCCAGATTGAACGGTAAGACTTTTACGACCAAAAGGCAATACAGCTAAAACCTCTTCTTCCTTCACCTGTTCCGGATAAGGTACAGCAACCTGAACTTCTACAATCATCTCATCTGGGTCATTCAAACCAGCAACTTCAAACACTCCAATTAAAGCATTATTCGCGATCGCATTTCTGACAGCTCTCGCAGCAGCAACAGTTGGTTCTTGTCCATGCTGATCTATACCCATTCCCATTTCAACGATAAATCGCTTGCGTACCATAATTATCCCTGATAATTTGAAACAAAGTTGACAGTTGACAGTTGACAGTTGACAGTTATTAATTAACCAATTACCAATTACCAATTACCAATTACCAATTACCTATTCCCTATTCTTGTAAAAAAAATAAAAGGCAAAAGGTAAAAGTAATGGGAAGAATTTCTACTTTCACCTTGTGCCTTCAACGTTTTTGCATTGGATATGGGTAACTAATCTTACCATGGGTTTTTAAAAATCATCAACTGGGACAAATTGCCTATAATCCGATTTTTTGTGCTTTTTTGATTGCGATCGCGTAGTGTAAGCGAAGCTATCACCATTCTTTAAATTATTTCTCTAAATATCTCCCGATATCATCATCATCGAATTTTAGGTTTTAGATACTTCGGCAAGCTCAGCACAAGTTTTAGATTTTAGATTTTAAAATTTAAAAGGGTAGTAGAGTCCCCGAATTCATTCTGTATTTTTAACTAAAAGCTAAAATCTGGGAGTTAATGATAGTATATTCCCATCATGAATATCAATCGGCGAAAATTCATTACAACATTGGGAATAGCCGCTATTTCCACCCAAATACCATCATTTACCGTTCAAGCTCAGACTCCCAATACAATTATCAAGCCACCGCGTCTCCGATTAGGCGATACAGTAGGATTAATTAGTCCTGCTGGTATAATTGATTCCGAAAACGTTGAACAAGCAAAACAAACATTTACCGCACTAGGTTTAAAAATTAAGCTCGGTAGTCATATTTTAGACAATTATGGTTACTTAGCAGGAAAAGATGGCGATCGCGCTAGTGATGTTAATGCTATGTTTGCGGATAAATCCGTGAAAGCCATAATTGCCATGCGTGGTGGATGGGGTGGCAATCGGATTTTACCATTACTTAACTATAATTTGATTCGCGCCAATCCTAAAATTATTATGGGATACAGCGATATTACATCTTTATTGTTAGCAATCACTGCTCAGACTGGACTTGTGACTTTTCATGGAGCAGTAGCTACATCTACTTGGAATGATTTTACTTTAAACTATGTCAAAAGTATTTTATTCGATGGCGAACTAGTCACAATGAATAATACTTTAGTGACTCAACTTCGTCGCCAAATAATTACACCAGGTAAAGCCAAAGGTAAATTTTTTGGCGGTAATTTATCAGTAATAAATTCGATGTTAGGTTCACCTTATCTACCTACATGGAAAGGTAGCATTTTATTTGTAGAAGATATCGGCGAAGATATTTATCGTATAGATAGAATGTTAGTTCAGTTAAAAAATGCCGGAATCCTCAATCAATTAACTGGCTTTATCTTTGGACAATGTACTAGATGTAGCACTGGGGATGAACCTTCATTAACTTTAATGCAAGTATTACAAGAACATATTCGCCCCTTAAACATTCCCGCGTGGTATGGTTCAATGATTGGTCATATCAAAGATAAATTTACACTTCCCATCGGTATACAAGTACAAATAGATGCAAATACTGGGATAATAAAAATGTTAGAAGCGGCTGTTAAGTAATCCCAAGGAAATACATACCAACTCTATATTACTTCTTTCCTCTGCGTCCTCCGCGTCTCAGCGGTTTTTTAATTCCTATTCCTAATTATTTTCCAAAATCCATCATACTCTGCCGATAAACATTAGGCATTCCAACGTCAAAAGTATTCCCATCAACAACTAAACCCGTCATTCCCTCAGTAGAGCGCAACTTTTCCAAACAAGAAGTTAACTGAAACTCCCCTCTTTCCCGAAAATTAGTATTAATATGCTCCGCCAAAAACTCAAAAATCTTCGGAGTTAAAGCATACAAACCAAATATACATAAAAACTCATCTTCCGGCATTCCTTCCACACGCAAATTTTCTCGTGCATACTCAATAGTAGGTTTTTCATAAACTTGTGTCACTTGCATGATTGAATCTTTTTCTTGCCAAACTCCCATCACACATCCAGCTTTATGAATCATCGACGCTGGTAAAACATTCAATCCAATAACACTTTGATTAACTTGTTCATAAACCTGCAAAACCTGAAGCGTACAAGATTTATCATTATCAGATGAGTAAATGTGATCTCCCAACATCAACAAAAAAGGTTGATTATCTACCCATTCCTTGGCACAAAAAACCGCGTGTCCGTAACCTTCTTGCTCATCCTGTGTCAAAATCGTAATTTTATTACCTAAATCCTGAATATATCGACAATATTCCTGATTTTGCTGTGAAAGCTTGTTAAAAAGTTTAGATTCGGGTGGCTTTTTAAAGTAACTTTCAAAAACTTCCTTATCATCCGGTTGCGTCACAATTCCAATCTCTTCGATTCCACCACTCACAGCTTCTTCCACAATTAACTGAATTACGGGTTTCGCTCTACCGTCTCTATCAATTACCGGAAAAAGTTCTTTTTTGACAACTTTGGTAGCTGGAAATAACCGAGTACCAAAACCAGCCGCTGGAATCACAGCTTTTTTAATTTGATTCTTCATTTTAGATTTTAGATTTTCAATTTTAGATTTTGGATTGGAATAGGCATTGAGCATTAGGCATTAGGAATCAGGCATTACTTAATTAGTAAACACTTATAAATTTCTTTCTTCACAACTCCAAACTCCCGTACAGACGTAGCATTGCTACGTCTCTACAAAACTAACTCCGGTGGTACTAACTCTCCAGACACAAGCAATACCATCTTCGTAGTGATTCTACCTTGAGAACGCTTTGTAAATTCTTATCCCGCGTGATAAATTACTGTTGATAATGCTGAGCAGTTTTTTACTATGGCAGTTAACAAACTGTCACTCAGTCAATTCCCTGATAATGGTTTTAAAAGATATCCTATATTTGTGCAAGGAGTGATACCACTTCACAATGTGTTTGTCACAAGCTTATTCTCGTAAATCCCTAACTCTAAAGGGATAGTGCCGAGTTCAAATGTTGCATCAGAGAAGTGAATTGGTATAACTTTATACAATGAGGGCGCTTGGTAGAAAAAACTGTCAGGCGCTTTTCCATGTGACAGATTAATCATAGAACTTTCAAAAATCAAGCTAAATAAAAAACCGGGGTAAAAGTCCCCGGTTGTGTCAATTAATCAACCTACACAAGTAGAATAGAATTTAACCGATAACGAAGTTTACCAACTTGTTAGGTACGACAATTACCTTTTTAATGGTTTTGTTTTCGATATGACGTTGAGCAACATCTGATTCGCGAGCGTACTTTTCTAACTCAGCTTTATCCAATTGGGCTGGAACTTGTAAATCACCACGTTTTTTACCATTAACTTGAATTACCAAAGTTATTTCCGAGGCAATCAAAGCTTCTGAATCGTGTTTTAACCAGCTAGCGGTATGTACGGAACTATCATTACCCAACAAATGCCATAATTCTTCGGCGATATGAGGTGCGAAGGGTGCTAACATCAAAATTAAAGTTTGAATCCCCTCGGCATAGATTGGTGAGTCTTTGCAGCTAGCATCAGCCAAAGCGTTACTCAACTTCATCAATTCAGATATAGCTGTATTAAATTGATATTCGCCGTCTACATCTTCGCTGACTTCTTTAATTGCAGTATGAATCGCTCTGCGTAAATCCTTTTCAATTTTGGATTTTGGCTCTTGATTTTTGAATTTCTTAGATGATTGTGGATTATTAACAAAATCAGTTACTAAGCGCCAAACTCGGTTAAGAAAGCGGAATTGTCCTTCTACATCAGCTTCATCCCATTCCAAGTCCTTTTCCGGGGGTGCTTTGAACAGAACAAACATTCGTGCTGTATCAACACCATATTTAGCAATCACATCTTCCGGAGCGACACCATTACCCTTAGACTTAGACATGGTAGCGTAAAGTTTTTGCAACGGTTCTCCCGTTTCCGGGTCGCGGGGGTCAGCAGAATCTACTAAATTAGAAGCAATCCACTTATCTTTGCCACCCTTGTTGGGATTCATATAAGTCAAACCTTGCACCATACCTTGAGTTAACAGATGCTCGAAAGGTTCATCAAAATTGAGTAAACCTCTATCCCGCAATACCTTTGTAAAAAAGCGCGAGTACAACAAATGTAAAATTGCGTGTTCGATACCGCCCACATACTGATTTACCGGCATCCAGTCATTCACCTGAGCCGAATCAAATACTTGTTGATCATTCTTAGCATCCGTAAACCGCAAAAAGTACCACGACGAATCAATAAAAGTGTCCATCGTGTCAGTTTCCCGCTTCCCAGGTGTTCCGCAATTTGGACAAGGTACATTTACCCAGCTTTCCAATTGGGCTAACGGTGAGCCACCACGTCCAGAAAGTTCCACATTTTCGGGTAACTCAACGGGTAAATCTGTATCCGGTACTGGTACCGCACCACAATCGGGACAGTGAATAATCGGAATCGGTGCGCCCCAGTATCGCTGACGGGAAATCAACCAATCTCGCAAACGGTATTGTACTCGTGCTTTACCAAAACCTTGCTTTTCGGCATATTCCACAATCGCAAGTTTCCCATCATCAGAAGACATCCCGTTAAAAATGTCAGAATTAACCACAATTCCCGGTTCTGTATAAGCTTCATTCGGAATTAGTACCGCATCAGCAGCATCCGCACGAGCAACAACTACTTTGATTGGTAAATCCTGTTGCTTAGCAAACTTAAAATCTCGTGCATCATGAGCCGGAACACCCATCACAGCCCCGGTACCATATTCATACAACACGTAATCGGCAATCCAAATGGGAACCTCTTCCCCCGTAAACGGATTGATTACCTTACCACCCGTAGGAATTCCCCGTTTAGGTTTATCTTCAGCAGTACGTTCCAACTCGCTTTGATTGCTAACTTCTTTAACAAAAGCTTCCACTTCTGTTTGACGTGCTTCTGTAGTAACTCGCTCAGTTAAAGGATGTTCCGGTGCTAATACTACATAGCTCACGCCATATACAGTATCAGGTCGCGTCGTATACACACCGATTTTTTCATCCATACCCACAATGGGGAATTCCAAATATGCCCCCGTGGATTTACCAATCCAGTTAGCCTGCATTGTTTTAACCCGCTCAGGCCATCCCGGTAACTTATCCAAATCCTTTAACAATTCTTCAGCATAATCAGTAATTTTGAGGAACCACTGCCGTAAAAGTTTACGTTCTACTATGGCACCACTGCGCCACGAACGACCTTCATTATCAACCTGCTCGTTGGCTAATACAGTTTGGTCTATGGGGTCCCAATTTACTGCTGCTTCTTTTTGGTAAGCTAAACCTGCTTGGAAAAACTGCAAAAATATCCACTGCGTCCACTTATAATAATCTGGGGAACAAGTAGCAACTTCACAATCCCAATCAATAGATAAACCGAGAGATTTTAACTGTTCCCGCATTTGGTCAATATTTTGATACGTCCATTTTGACGGAGGAACTCCCCGGTTTATAGCAGCATTTTCTGCTGGTAAACCAAAAGCATCCCACCCCATAGGATGAAGTACCACGAACCCTTGCATTCGCTTGATACGGGCGATTACATCAGTAATGGTGTAATTACGGACGTGACCCATGTGTAAACTACCCGACGGGTAAGGAAACATGGACAGCGTATAAAATTTTGGCTTGCTAGTGTCTGTGGAGGTTTTATCTAAACCCATTTCTATCCATTTCTTTTGCCAATGAAGCTCAATTTTTGCTGGGTTGTATCGGGTATCCACCATCCATACTCCTATGCGACTGTAATCATATCTGATGAACTATTGTAGATGCTGTTAGCGAAGGTAGGTGCAAAGGGATGGGAGGATGGGGAGATGGGGAGATGGGGAGATGGGGAGATGGGGGAAATTAATTTTCAACTGTCAACTGTCAACTATTTACAAATTATGTGTAAACAAAAAAATTCTGGCTTGCTAAGGGTATTCGTGTATGGAACCCTCAAACCAGGTGAAGCATATTATGAATTTTATTGTTCTCAGAAAATAATCGACGCAACAAAAGCTTACGTTCGTGGTGAACTATATGCGCTTCCTCAAGGATATCCAGCTATGACGCAAGGAAATAATTTGGTTTACGGATATTTACTTTTATTTGCGAATTTAGAAGTTTTAAATAGTCTTGATCAACTTGAAGACTACCATCCTCAAAAACCGATGTCAGAAAATTTATACAATCGTAAACAAGTGGAAGTATTTGATTTAGAAAATAATTCTCTTGGTTTAGCTTGGCTTTATTTCATGAGTTTTGAAAAAATTTGCCAATTAAAAGGCACTCCCCAAATTGATGGATGGTGGAGTGCTGAAGGGAAAAGTATCAGTTGACGCTTAATACCTAATTTAACTAATTATATTTTTCATATTCTTGGGATACATTTTGGGTTGCTTTAGGTATTTGTATAAGTGGTTCGTTTAAAGCAACCATCGGTAAGGACGCGATTTCTGCTGAAGAAGTTTGTTCTACTTGCTTTAAAGCTTTCCCAGCTATCTTGAACGTCCCCACTTCAGCATTAGGAATTAAACTAGATAACGAACCGATAAGGCAGGCAGCAACGGCAGCACCTCCGAACATCCAAACTCTTTTGGTTCGACGGCGTAAACGAGCCATTACTCCATCAACTGTTTCCTCTATTGATTTTTCTGACTGCGGTATTGGAAGATTCCGCAAGCCTTGCCGCAGTGATAAAAGCCGTGCGTGCAAATTTTTAACTGAGGGGTCATTTTCCAACCACTCTTCAACTTGTCTACGTTCGGCAGCTGTTACCTCACCATCAAGGTAAGCACTCAACAACTCGAAGCGATCGCGCTTCAACATATTCTTAGCACCCGTTAATTTATTATTGGTATTGGGTTCGTTCCCATGCTGCAATTCCTGTTGCTGATTTTGCAAGCTGGAATCGTCAAAGTGATATTCTGTATTCATCTTAACATTATTACCAATTAATACACGGATATACACAGCGGGCAAGCTTGAGAATTTATGAGATTTTTCTTCCAACGGCAGACGCACTATATATTTTTTAACAATTAGTCAAATCTTAAGGAGTCAAGCAGTTCAGGAGGAATATTTAAAATTACGGGTTCAAATCATTGCCCAAAATATTGATTTAGGTCTCAATAATTTTTGTGTATGTAAATCTACACTTTAAATTCCGATTATGAATTATGAATTCCGAACTATGAATTCTGTTCCCGTAGAATTGCGCTTACTCTTAATTTAATATTGGTTGAAAATTAATCGAAGGATTTTAGTTTAAATGTGAGAAGGAATATTACAACTTAGCTTTCTACATAAGTTTGTAATTGGCTTTGCAGTCTAGTTCTTGCCCTAGCAATCCTTGACTTCACCGTTCCTAAAGAAACACCAGTAATTTCGGCAATTTCTTCGTATGCTAAACCTTCAATTTCTCGCAACACAATAGTAGTCCGAAATACTTCTGGTAAATCGGCGATCGCCAAGCGCAGTTGCTCGTAAAATTCTCTTGTTGTCAGTTCTTCCTCTGGTCCGGGAGTATCACCAGCGATTTCCCAATCCATTTCCCCATCGTCCAAAGTCCGAGGAGCATCGAGCGATAAAGGACTAACAACTCGCTTGCGTTTGCGTAACTCGTCATAAAACAAGTTAGTCGCAATACGGCTCAACCAGCCCCGGAATTTACTTGGATCTTGTAACCGAGCTACATTTCGGAAAACTCGAATCCAAACTTCCTGAGCTAAATCGGCTCGATCTGACCAGTCAGGAGCTAAATGATATAGAACTCGATCAACTTGCGATTGGTAGCGACGCATTAGTTCTGCAAAAGCAGTACGTTCAGGGCGTACACCAGTCTGACATCGCAAAATCAGATCGTGGTTTGAAAGTTTATCTACTTCTACTGGTGTTTCCGGAAACCTGGCATCGAGCGTAGACCAGGATGCAGCAATCGATTGACTCATATATCTATACTGGCTTTAAATCATCCCTATCTATTAGACCCTCAATGATGCAGTTAGTTCCTCTCCAAAGTGACGGATTTTCAACTGGAACAATTCTTAAAGCTAATTTTAGGTAAAATTACGGTTAATAATCTGTCAAGAAAAGGGCTGTTATTCCAGATATCAATAACTTTCTCACAAATATTGCTTCATATAAGCAAAAATGCTTTGGGAGTGCCAATACAATAATTGCCTTGTTTTGGGATGATAATATCTATATCATCTTGTTGGAAACTCACACTTACTTAGTAGGACTGATCATAATTTGTTAGGAATAGCCGCAATTGTCTGGTGGATACGAATGGTGCGTGACACTACAAACCTGATTTTTACGTTCAAGATTGTTCAAAGTGTCACACACCCTACAATGTTAATGCGACCGTTGATAATTTATGAATTTATGTAAATGATTTTCTTTCATATAATATTATCCCGGTAGTAAAAGAAATAAGTACAAAATTAAATTGATTGTAATTAAACTAGACTTAATTTAATTGCGAACAATAGTACTATTTAGTTTGTTTTATTCTTCAAGTATTTTTATGAATGTTGAGAAGCAAGTCTGATTTTTATTTTTGTTTAATAAACTACAAAACTAGATATATTCTTATTTCTCAAGAAATCAGCAATATTTATTTCTGTAGCATTCTTGCCAGAATTTGAGGGGTTGTATCTATTTGAGGAGCATAAATATCCTCAGAATCATTTCGTAGCGGTACTTGAATTTGCATGAACACATTCAATGAAAATGTAATGCTGATTGCGAGTAATAATTTTTCTAACATAATTGATCTCCCACTCTCTAAGTTAATGATTGGTAACTACACCCCAATAGTTCCGGATATTTATCTATTGCCTGAAGTTTTTTTGCTCTACAAGTAATGACATAAATCGGTATAGTTTTAGTTTGCCCGCACATACACGTTAAATTAGTAAATAAACTTATAAGAGTTTGTAAATGTTTGATGAGACTTACACCGACTATGATTAATTAAAAGGAATATAAGCTGTGTATAGGAAGCTTTAGGGAAGCAAAACATGGTAAGAAATGATTCTTTAGCCCGTATAGTGATGTTGCTCTGCTTCGGTACGGCAATTTTATCTCTAACTCTACATTGGCGGATTAGTACTTCGATGCCCAAAACTGTTGAAGATTCGACTAGAGTTAGTACTAACGAACCATTTGTTTTTTTGGCACGACAAATTAGCGATTTTGTATCCCTGGGCAAAGATGTATCAGAAAAATCTTTACCTAAATCTAAATTGCCATCAAAGATACAAGCCGCATCTCCACAGCAATCAGAAGCAAAATCTCTGAATAATAATGTATCTTTTGACAAAAAAGTAGTTGTAGATTTAGGCTCACGCCGAGCTTATGTATATCGTCAAAATACGGTTATCGCTAGTTATCCTATTGGTGTGGGGAAAAAAGGTTGGGAAACTCCTACAGGGACTTTTGAAGTGTTGCATATGCAGCATTACCCCGCATGGAAGCACCCAATTACTGGTAAAGTTTTTGCAGCAGGTCCAAACAGTCCTCTGGGAGAACGTTGGATTGGGTTTTGGTCGGATGGACACAACGAAATTGGTTTTCACGGAACACCGGAATCGGATCTCGTAGGAAGCCCGGTATCTCACGGGTGTTTAAGAATGCGTAATTCCGATGTTCGCTTACTTTATGAACAAATCGACTTGGGAGTAGCAGTGGAGGTGCGTAAATGACAGTTGACAGTTGACAGTTGACAGTTGTTTATTAGCAATAATCAGCTTAAACCTTTAACCTTTAACTTTTTTGTTCAAAATTTGGTGCGTAAGCTTGAAGTAAAGTGCTAACTTGACGCAAAACTTCGTTACCAGAGTTTTTACCAATAGCTTGACGTTCGGGGAAGAAATTAGGTCTATCAAGATAACGGGAAATGGCTTCTCCTACTTGTTGGGAAATAAATTCTTGAAGTTCGGCTTTGGCTCTTTGACGTTGGTAGGTAGCACCTTCTTCAGTAGTCGCGTACAAAGGTGGAAGACGGTTAAGAGCATAAGCGGCTATATCTCCTACATCAAGGGAGCTTTCGCTAGTGGCTTCAATTTCAGCTACTCGCGCAATTGCCTCTGTCAACACCAACTCTTCCATAACATTAATGAATTGTTTTCGAGGTACCGCCACTACCTCACCAGTTAACAACGCCCCCATTAATCTATCAAGTGCCATATACTCTTCGATAGACAGTTCAGAGGCATTGTCGCAAATGCGCCCAACTTCAGCTTCCATTGCTGGTGTTAGATAACCATCCTGGAGAGCCTGTTCTACAATTTTTTCGATACTCATAACGCTCATTTTATTATCAGCCACCAAGCAAGGTAGGACGGTACCAACTCAATTTGTTATTTTACTCACAAACAATACACATTTTACTGACAAAAGTAACAAATAACATCTTGATTATTTAATTTCACCAGATAACCATGTTGATGGGTCAATAGATTGTCCGTTCACGTATAAACCCCAGTGTAAATGGGGACCTGTTGAAGCTCCAGTAGAACCGATGCCGCCAATCAGTTGACCTTGTTTAACCATGTCACCTTCTTTGACATTAATGCTATTTAAGTGCAGATAAATGCTGGTAACACCTTGTCCGTGATCAATACCAACTGTATTGCCGTGAACTCGGAAACCTTGGGATACTGTACCGACTAAAGCAACTCGACCAGCAGCTGGTGCAACTACAGGTGAACCTGTACCACCTGCGTAATCAACACCACGATGGTAGTAATCATTTGCAAATTTACCATTATAGTAGCGACGTACACCATATATTGTACTAACACGTGAATTATTGGGTCTGGTGAAGGCACCGTTCCAATATTTTTCTGGCGTGAGAATTGCTTTAAAAGCTTTTGCTCGATCGAGTTCGTATTGTGTCGCTTTTACACCACCTTTACCACCGCTCAAAGTAATTCTTTGTGTTGGAAATCTCCGATTATTTACCCATACAGCTAAGTTTCGGGTTGTTCCATCACCTGAAACCTGAATTACTCTTCTTCCAGATTTTTGTAATGGAGTAGTGGGAATAAAAGCACGATACTGATTTGGTGCAACTTCAAATACTGGATAAGTTTCTCCGTCACTAGTAACTTGTAAATTCTGACCATTTTCGGGGTTGTCAGGAGTTACTAAGACTGATATTGTTTCGCCTAATTTGGGTGACGATGGAACTATTTGCACTTGTGCGGCTTCTGCTATGGAAGTAAAAGTTAGAGGAACAGCACTAGCAATACCTAGAACCATCTTTAATGCAAAATTAGCGTTAATACCTCCAAAAATTGAAGATAACAATCTTTTTCCAGAATTAGCGACGCTGACTTGATTATTCATATATCGATAAACATTGTTTATTACCTAGCAAGAAAAATAGACTCGTGGATTATATATAGTGTTTCCTATTTACAACATTTTTTGTTTTAATTTGTTTTAATGTTATGTTTGCTGACTTGAATACATTTATATTTTATTTCTCAAGTTGTCAAGTATCTTATATTCTTCATTATTAACCCTGTCAAAATGATCAACAAATCAGCGCGAATACTCAAAAACATGATTTTTTTTACTTGTTTTTACTTGTCTTTACTTATTTGTTGATAAAAGAGCATGAAAATCAGTTGTTTTTTTTTAATTTTACAAATGAAGAATATTTATAATCTTTTTGGATAATTATCTAATATAAATAAATCTTAGTCTTTAATTCTTAAAAAGAGAATATTCGGCTATTAATTGTTACTTTTTGTGGATAAAATTATTAAATATACGGAAATATACGAGCAAGGATATTTATTTAAAATTAATGAGTGAATAACATATAATCGTCTTTTTGCAATCGTTACAGTTGGGTAATCTTTGTTAACTTATATCTGGCACAGAGCCGCATAATTAGCTAAATATAAAAAATAAAAATAAAAATAAAAATATAACTAACGTAAAGCTGTAATATTTTTAGTCCATTTTAACGGACTTCTGCTATCAGACTGGGACTTACATTCCCAGGCGGGTAAAAAGGAAGTCAAACAATTAGTAATTATTTTAACGATAGATTTCTATGGTGCAAGATATAAATTAAAAGTATTAAAAGTGTTAAAAGTATAAATATAAATAAATGCTTGGCTTATAAAATAAACCAAGCATCGGAAATTAGGAATTTTCAGCTGGGAGAAGAAATTAATAACTATAATATACCTTCGTCAAATAAAAATCTGTTCGTTGAGAACAAAAATATAAAATAGTAAAATATTCTTGAATTGTCTTGTATCTATTCTAATCATATACAGTTAAAAACTGATTCTTTGAATATATAAAAATACATCTATGTCTTTTGCTTGGGGTAAGAAGTCGGGTTTTTATTGCTGTTATAAGTGTGTGATTGATATTTATCTTAAAAACCCGACTTTTGTGATTATTGTGGGGTAAGAAGTCGGGTTTTTATGACTCGCAATTTTTTTCTCATCAAACATAAACTGTGTTGTATTTTTTAGAAGACAAGAAATACAAGAAAAAATGTTTTCTTCAAAACATCCCTAATTCAGAAGACACGTTATGGTGCATTATATATTATTACGAAAATAAACGTAGCTTGATTGTATTTCAAGATACTTTATTTTCTTCTTTAAACGCTTGCGGTAAACATTTTCGCAATGGTAGCGTCTAAGACTGTTGATGAAATTGAATGGAATTTGCTAATAATGAAACGCCAGCTGTCTCTATTTACTCTTTGCTCGATTTTTCTTTCATTTTTTACCCCGTTATCTGTGATTGCGGCACCACCAAGAAACCCAGATAAAACTGTAAAATGTGACATCTTAGTAGTGGGTGGTGGATTATCCGGGATTGCCACCGCTTATGAAGGTTTACTTGCAGGAAAAGAGGTTTGTTTAACAGAAATAACTGACTGGATGGGAGGACAAATTTCTTCTCAAGGAACATCTGCACTTGATGAACGTCCAACCCAACGACAAAAGTTATTCTATTCTCGCGGCTATTTAGAATTACGAGAACGCATCAACAAAACTTACGGTGAACTTAACCCCGGTGACTGTTGGGTAAGCGATTCTTGTTTCCTTCCTGGTGACGGACATAAAGTGTTGGTTTCGATGCTCAAAGATGCTCAAAGAAAAGGTAGAGGTAAGCTGCAATGGTTTCCGAATACTGTTATTAAGGAACTCGAAACTACTAGCAGTGGAAAAATAATTGATGGTGCTTATGGTATTCAACATCAAAGTGCTAATGGGCAGCCTCCATTAAATACTTTTACTTTGTCTCAAACCATTGAAGATGCCTATACTTATGAAAATTCTTCGCGTTTAAATAAATCTATTATTCGCTTTGTTCCCAAACAAGCAAAAAAAGGCGATGCTCCTAATTGGTATGTGATAGATGCTAGCGAAACTGGAGAAATTATCGGACTTGCTGATGTTCCTCATCGTCTTGGCATTGATGAACGTTCTTATCTAGAGCCTTCTTCTTCTAGTACAACAAATGACGCTTATTGCACTCAAGGTTTTACTTACACCTTTGCAATGGAGGCTACAAAAGAGCCTCAACAGCATGAAATACCGACGTTTTATCCTCAATATTCTCCTTACTATAGTTATGAATTAAAACGTTTAGCTAGCTTTCCCTTAGTCTTTACCTATCGTCGGATTTGGAGTCCTCAAAAAGGTGAAGACATGAAATTCGGCGGTATCAATTTTAGCGCTCCTACACCTGGTGACATTTCCATGCAAAACTGGACTTGGGGTAATGATTACCGTCCAGGAACTTCGCAAGATAATTTAATTTATACTCGTGGGCAACTTGAAGCTAGCGGGCAATTACAACCTGGTGGTTGGATGGGAGGACTGCGAACAGATGCTTTACGTAAAGGAGAGGAAATTTCTCTAGGTTATTTTTACTGGTTGGTTGCGGGAACTACGGATTCTCAACTTGGTGAAGGTGTAAAGCAACTTTATCCCAATCACCGCTATCTTAAAGGTTTAGATTCCCCGATGGGAACCGCGCACGGGTTATCGAAATATCCGTATATGCGTGAAGGAAGACGGATTATCGGTCGTCCTGGCTACGCACATCCTAGAGGCTTTTCTATCGAAGAAATTGATATTTCTCGCCGCGATTATAATGACGAGTTTTATCGCAAGACTTTACCTGCGAGAATGTATCGTAAACTGAAAGCTTCTTTAGCTGGTTTAGAAGCAATATCAGTTCTTAGTGGTCAAAAACCCCCAGAAGATGTAGCACGACGGACTCGTTCTACTATTTTCCCCGATGCAGTGGGTATTGGACATTACGCCATCGATTTCCATCCCTGCATGACAAAAAGCCCTCCGGAAGCACCAGGAAATACTGAACGTGAAGGTGAAAGACGCGGTGCGGGACAAGCTTATCCGTTTCAAATTGCACTTCGAGCGATGATTCCCCAGAAAATAGATAACTTATTAGTAGCTGGTAAGAGTATCGCGACAAGTCACATTGCAGCTGCTGCTTATCGCGTACATTCCTTTGAATGGTCTGCTGGTGCATCTGCGGGAACTACAGCGGCTTTTGCGTTGAAAAATAATATCGCACCTTACGAATTGGTCGATGAATTACCTCGAATTGAACCGCAATTAATTCAATTACAACGCTTGTTAAAACAAAATAACAACCCAACTGCTTTTCCCGATACTTCAATTTTTAACGAAAACTGGAATGATTGGAAATAATTAAGCAGGTTTATGGTGCGTGACGCTACAAGTCTTATACAACCGTTCAAATTATCTCTAAACTACACACCCTACAATTTCTCTATTTCTTTGCTGATGATTCGGGCGCATCTATAATAGTTTTTTGAACGGTAATTTTTTGTCGGCAAGGGAGTAATAACCATAGACTGCTAAGAATGCACTAAACTAGTTACTTGTGATGTATTTTTATGAAAATTTGTAGTAAAGTTTTTATGGCTACCAAAATATCTGCCAATCTTTATGGGATGGCGAATGCACCAACTATAGCTCCCGATCGCGTTAGTGAGGTTAAGCGCAAACCTTATCCCAACTACAAAGTTATTGTCCTCAATGATGACTTTAATACTTTTGTACACGTTGCCGATTGTTTGACAAAATATATTCCAGGAATGAGTGGCGATCGCGCTTGGGAATTGACCAATCAAATCCATTATGAAGGACAAGCCGTTGTCTGGGTAGGACCTCAAGAACCCGCAGAATTATATCACCAGCAATTACGTCGGGCTGGTTTGACAATGGCACCTCTTGAGGCTGCATAAAAAAAATGGCTAAGCCCACCTCGAAATCTGTTAAAGCAATTTCTAACCGTGACAAAAACGGTAGACTCGTTTGGAATCATTCCACTCATATTGACGGTTTAATACCGATTCTCGAACGTCTCTGCAACCAAGATAGTATTCAAACCATAACACCCGGAGAAATCAGCCGTGTCAGAGGTCATTCCCCTCATATGCAATTACGGGTGTCTGTTCCAATTCGAGGTGGGTTTAAAGTCATCGCTCGTCAAGGAAAAACCGTGCAAGAAGTGTTTATTCTGACTACCTTGGAACAAGATGAATTACAAGTTGCGATCGCAGTTGCAATGAATAAATAGTTGTTAGCTGATGGTTGTTAGTTGATAGTTGTTAGTTGATGGTTGTTTATCCACTGTCAACTGTCCACTGTCAACTGTCAACTTTCAACTGTCTAATCCTGTACTTGTCGAACTGCAAATTTATGTAATGGCAAGCAGAGAATGCAGGAAAAAGTCAGAAAGTATGACAAAGCTGTAGTCATTTTCAAACTCATTAACACAACTTCCCATTCAGGTAAAACTATTTTTTCGATACCAAAAGCAACACAGTAAACTAACCAGTAAGAAAAGCTCATTCTAAACAAAATTGTTTCGCTTAACTGGATTTCGCTATCAAGTTGACTGTTATTCCACAACAAGACTAAACCTATAATGCAAGCAACAAACGAAAGCATTACAAAAAATTCATGACAGATAAAATTTACTGAATGCATGGCACGTTTAGACAAAAACTTTTCGATTAAAAATAAGTCTAAAGGAATAAATCTTTAGAAGTAAAACTCCTGTTACAAACCTAAATAAAAATAATGATTATGATTAAGAAATGCTATGAAATAGTAATTTATATTTAGTTGACAGTGGACAGTTGACAGTGGTTAGGAATTGTTATACCTTTAACCTTATATCTTGCACAGAGCCGCATAATTAGCTAAATAATAAAAAATACAATTAAAAATATAAATAAAAATATAAATATAAATATAACTAACCTAAAGCTGTAATATTTTTAGTCCATTTTAATGGACTTATGCTATCAGACTCTTACTTGCAGTCCCAGGCAGGTAAGAACGAATTCAAATAATTAGTAATTATTTTAACGATAGGTTTCTATGGTGCAAGATATGAGTAACCTTTAACCTTTATTTTTCTAGTTCACAAGCACCAATACTCACCCAATTACTAGAACCATCGCGATTGTGTTCTTTTTTCCAGATGGGAGCATTATGTTTGAGAGTATCAATGGCGTAACCACAAGCAGCGAAAGCTTCTGAACGATGGGGACAACCAACTGCTACTAAAACACTGATTTCACCGATTTGTAAATGTCCGGTGCGATGATGAATGACTACACGATTTGTATCCGACCATTTTTGGCGAATATCTGCCGCAATTTGATAAAATATCCGCAAAGCCATTGGTTCGTAAGCTTGATACTCTAAAGAAATAACTGGTATTCCATCGGTTTGATTGCGTACTGTTCCACTCATTACGACAATTGCACCGTTGGCTGGATGGTCTGCTAGGTTGTAAACTTCTGAGAGTGAGAGAGGTGCAAAGGTAATCGCAAAGTTATCTTCCGGGCTGGGTTTAACTTTACCAGTAAAGGTAGTTGAAACAAGGGAGTTCATTAGGTTTTTTAAATAACATTTAAGTATATTGTCCTTGATTTCGGTAAATCAAGAGCCAGAAAGTAAAAACATAAATAATCTAGCGATAACTAAATAATTTATTTTTATTTAATTTTTATTTTAATTTATTCTTAATTTATTTTTATTTTATCGAATAAAATACCAAAATACACGCATTTTACAGATTCTTTGTGTAAATATACTGAAGTATGAACAGAATTATCATATCTACCTTAAGTCATATTACTATGGTTTGTGTAACTAATTTGTCGATATTACTGTCGTAGATAATTTTAGATAATTTACATAAATTTACATAAATGGCTTTTACAGAAGTTGTTTCCCGGAAAATTAATTACCCTGGTTGAAGCTTCAGATGATTAATTGTTTTTATTAGGAATAAGCTCACATAGCTTTAATCAAACTGAGGATGTAATTGTGTATGGTGTTAGCAAATCAGTTTTTCGCAAGTAGCCTTCTGAAACCACCTCTGATAATTTTTCTCTATTAATGAACTTGTATCGCAGTTTGCTTTTCTCAAACTAAAGAAAATT
Source organism: Rivularia sp. T60_A2020_040 (assembly GCA_015272215.1). Classification (GTDB taxonomy): domain Bacteria; phylum Cyanobacteriota; class Cyanobacteriia; order Cyanobacteriales; family Nostocaceae; genus Rivularia. Next base: position 36,752 of record JACYMD010000074.1, read on the forward strand.
CACTAATAGTAGGAAAGATTTAATGGATAAGAAGGTTTTTCAAAATGAAGCATTACGGTTAAAAGCTTTATATGAGTATAAAATTCTTGATACTTCACCGGAACAAGCTTTTGATGATTTGGTTTTGTTAACCAAGCAAGTAGCAGAAACACCGATTGCTTTGATTAATTTCGTTGATGCTAATCGTCAATGGTTCAAAGCAAAGGTGGGCTTGAGCGCATCAGAAATGCCTAGAAATATCGGGTTTGGTTCTTTGTGTGTGACTTTGGGTGAGACTTTAATTATTCCGGATACTTTAGCTGACGAGCGGTTTGCCACTAATCCTGTGGTTATTTCGGAACCATATGTCAGGTTTTATGCTGGTATACCCTTAGTAACACCTCAAGGGCAGGTAATAGGAACTTTATGCGCGATCGATACAGTACCACGTTCGATTAATTCCGAACAAATAAAATCTTTAGAAGCGATTAGTCGTTTGGTAATCAAGCAGTTAGAAATACAAACAACTTTAAATAAATTAATAGATATCAAACAAGAATATGAGCAAGCAAAAGTAGCATTAGATGAGAGCGAAAGTATTATCAAAAGTTTTTTTGATAGCGCACCGATGATGATGGGAATTGTTGAAGTGCAAGACAATAATATTTTACATATTTCTGGGAATAATGCGGCTGCAAAATTTTTAGGTTTGACTCCAGAAGAAATGCAAAATCGTTTTGTCAGCGATATGGGAATTTCACGGCAGTTAATCGAGCAATGGATTGATTTTTATCGTCAAACAGAACGCACTCAATCTTCTATAACTTTTGAGTATCCTTACGATACAAATGATGGTAATAAATGGCTAAAAGCGAAAGTATCTGCTATTGCAAATTGTGCGGGAAATCAGAAATTTGCTTATTTAGTTGATGATATTACCCAACGTAAGGAAGCAGAAGAAAAATTACGTTGGAAGGAAACACTTTTACGTTCGATAACCAGCGTTTCACCTCTGGGGTTTTATGTAGTAGAAAAACGAACTGGGAATATTTTGTATGCAAATCACAGTTTTTATCAAATCTGGGGTATTGAGCATTTACAAGAAGGAGTAGAAGGTGGTGAACTAAAACACAAAGATATTGTGGCAGAATGCTGCGAATTAACATCTCAATTTCCAGGATTTGTGAAAGTTTGTCAACCAGATTTGATGGAAAAATGTGTTTGTGAAGATGAAATTTTATTACCTGATGGTTTAACTATCCGCCGTTTTTCCAGAGCAATTCACAATCAGGATAACCAAGATTTTGCGCGGCTATATATGTTTGAAAATGTTACTAGCCGTAAGCATACAGAGCATCAAATACGCGAGCAAGCAGCATTATTAGATATTGCATCTGATGCTATTATTATGCGAGATTTATCTCACAAAATTTTACTGTGGAATAAAAGTGCAGAAAAAGTTTATGGTTGGACAGAAGAGGAAGCTATAAATCAAAATGCTCATCAACTTTTAAAGCCGGAAGTTTTATCATCGAAGTCTCAAGATATTTATGGTGAAGTATTAATACATGATTCGTGGCAAGGTGAATTAAAAAAAATCGGTAAATCAGGTAAGGAAATTATTGTAGAAAGTCGTTGGACTTTAGTTAGAGATGAGCGTCAACGACCTAAATCTATCTTAACTGTTGATACAGATATTACCCAGAAAAAAGAATTAGAAAAACAGTTTTTACGCGCTCAACGCATGGAGAGTATTGGTACTTTAGCCAGTGGTATTGCTCACGATTTGAACAACGTACTTTCGCCGATTTTAATGTCAGTACAGTTGCTCAGAAATAAAAGTCGTAATGACAAAGAAATTTCCATGCTGGAAATCGTCGAAAACAACGCCAAACGCGGTGCTAATCTAGTAAAACAAGTGTTGTCATTTGCCAGAGGAATCGAGGGCGAGCGCACTGTTATTCAGGTGACAGAATTAATTCGGGAAATGAAGCAGATTGTCGAACAAACTTTTCCCAAATCGATTGTATTTAATGAATCTATTCAAGAAAATTTATGGTACATATCCGGCGATAATACCCAATTACATCAAGTATTAATGAATTTGTGTCTAAATGCTCGTGATGCGATGCCAAACGGCGGCAAGTTAACTATTTGTGCCGAGAATATTATAATTGACGATAATTATGCCAAAATGCACCTTGATGCTAAAGTTGGTTCTTATGTAGTTATTAGCGTTGCCGATACGGGGATTGGTATTACTCCAGAATTCTTGGATAGAATTTTTGAGCCTTTTTTCACAACCAAAGAATTTGGTAAAGGTACAGGATTAGGTTTATCCACAGTCATCGGGATTATTAAAGGTCATAATGGATTTATTAATGTATCTAGTGCTGTAGGTAAAGGAACAAAATTTGAAGCCTATTTACCAGTAGCCCAAAGCAATGTAATCCAAACAACTGAATGTTTGACAACACCTGTAGGAAATGGAGAATTAATTTTAGTTGTTGATGACGAACCATCAATTAGAGATATTACTTCAACTTCCTTACAACAGCACAATTATCAAGCAATGACTGCTAATGATGGAATTGAAGCAGTGGCGCTTTATGCTCAGCATAAAAATCAAATTCGTGCAGCAATAGTTGATATGATGATGCCTAATATGGATGGTACAACTACCATAAAGACATTACATCGAATGAATCCTAGTTTACGCATGATTGCTGTCAGCGGGCTACCAACCAGCGAACAAAATATGAATGAAAAAGCTTCTAAATATACAGCTTTTTTACCCAAACCATATACTGCACGGGAGTTATTAACGACTTTGCATTCGGTTTTAAAATAAAGGGAATGGGGAATTGGGAATTGGGAATTGGGAATTGGGAATAGGCAATAGGCAATAGGGAATAGGGAATAGGTTAAAAGTCAACTGTCCACTGTCAACTGTCAACTGTCAACTGTCAACTGTCAACTGTGATGACAAATCTAATTTTAGTTGTAGATGATGATGATTTAACGCGGATGCAGTTGCGGGAATTGCTGAAATCGGCGGGATATTGGGTAGCTGAAGCGACTAATGGGGAAGAGGCTTTGGTTGGGTATACTCAATTACAACCAAATATGGTTTTGCTCGATGCTTTAATGCCACGGATGGATGGTTTTAAATGTTGTGAGCGTTTGCGTCAACTTCCTGGGGGGGAAGATATCCCGATATTAATTATTACTGCTCTTTATGAGCAAAGTTTCGTAGAAAAAGCTTTTAATGCTGGTGCTACCGATTATATAACCAAGCCGATTCAGTGGTTGGTATTGCGTCAACGGGTGCATCGTTTATTAGAAGCTGATCACACAATGAAAAAATTACGGCAGCAAACGGAACAAGCACAGTGGCAAGAAGCACAATTAAGAATTGCATTGTCGGCTGCTCATATGGGCGTTTGGGATTGGGATATTGTTACTAATAAGATAATTTGGTCGGATACTATTAGAGCATTATTTGAGCAAGCAAGTTTAAATGTAAATGAAACCTATGAAAATTTTCTGAGTTTTGTTCATCCTCAAGACAGAGATTTACTCGATAGAGCGCTGCACAGTGCGATTGAAGAAGGAGGAGAATACAAAATTGAATATCGCATGGTTTTACCCGACGGTACTATTCGCTGGTTGGCTTCTCAAGGTTTAATTTTTCGTAATTCCTCGGGAAAATCTGTGCGGATGTCGGGAATTGATATGGATATTACTGCTCGTAAAAAAGCACAGCAAGCTTTGGAAGTTCACGCTAGTCAACAAGCATTGGTTGCGGAACTTTCTCAAGCAGCACTAGCCCGAATGGATTTAGATAGTTTGATGCAGCAAGCTGTTACCACCATTGCACAATGTCTTGATGTAGAATATTCCAAAATCTTGGAATTATTACCGGGGGGTAATCAGTTACTGTTGCGCTTTGGTGTGGGTTGGCATTCTGGAGTTGTGGGAACAGCGATCATAAATGCTGCCGAAAATTCCCAAGCTGGTTATACCATTAATTCCCCAGAAGCTGTAATTGTGGAAGATTTAACCAATGAAACCCGCTTTCAAAGACCACAATTATTATTAGAACACAATGTAGTTAGCGGATTGTCGGTAATTATTCACGGAAAAGAAAGCCCTTTTGGAATTTTGGGAGCGCATACCACAAAACAGCGTACATTTAGCAGAGACGATATCTTTTTTTTACAAGCAATCGCTAATGTTTTAGCTACAGCCATCGAACGTCAACGGATGGAAGATGCCCTCAGAGAAAGTGAAGAGCGTTGGCAATTAGCAGTCAAAGGTACTAATGATGGTATTTGGGATTGGAATGTCAAAACTAATCAAGTTTTCTACTCGACTCGCTGGAAAGAAATGCTCGGTTATGCCGATGAAGATATAAAAAATCATTTAGATGAATGGTCAAGTCGCGTGCATCCCGACGATATTGATCGAGTCATGCAAACAATTGAAAACCATTTTGACAATAAGACTCCTTTTTACATTACTGAGCATCGCGTTCGCTGTAAAGATGGAACTTATAAATGGATTTTAACACGGGGTCAAGCATTATGGAACGCAGATGGCAATGTAGTAAGGATGGCGGGTTCCCATACGGATATTACCGAACGTAAGTTAGCAGAAGAGCAACTACGACAAAGCGAACAGCGTTTTCAAATACTTGCTCGCGCTACTAACGATGCTGTGTGGGATTGGAACTTACTTACAGATAAAGTTTGGTGGAATGATTCGATACAAACATTGTTTGGTTACTCAGCAGAAACTGTCGAAGATAATCCTGATTGGTGGTACGAACATATACATTCAGAAGATAGACGCAGAATCTTTGCTGATATGCATGCTGTTATACAAAGCACTCAACCATTTTGGGCTAATGAATATCGTTTTCTCAAAGCAGATGGTTCTTACGCTGATATTTTTGACCGTGGTTATGTTGTACGCGATGACACAGGGCAACCTGTGCGGATGATTGGGGCAATGATGGATATTACCGAACGTAAGCGCGTACAAGAAAAACTGATGCGACAAAACTTGCGATCGCAATTATTCGCTGATGTGACTCTCAAGATTCGCACTTCCCTAAAAATCGATCAAATTCTCCAAACCAGTGTTACGGAAGTACAAAAATTACTTCATGCCGATCGTGTATTAATTCTGCGAATATTTAACGATGGTTCCATAGTAGTCGTTAAAGAAGCAGTAGTTCCTGGTTTACCCATAGTTTATGGACAGAACATTAATGATCCTTGCTTTGGCGAAGAATATATCGAAAAATACCGCCAAGGCAGGATTAGCGCCATTACTGATATCGAGCAAGCCAATATCCAACCTTGCCACGTAGAATTACTCAAAAGATTTAGCGTAAAAGCTAACTTAGTAGTTCCGATTATCACGCAAAACCAACTTTGGGGATTGCTAATTGCTCATCAATGTGCTAGTCCTCGTGAATGGAATGAATGGGAAACCGAACTATTGAAACAACTAGCCGACCAAATGGGTATAGCTGCTTCCCAAGCTAAAATGTTAGAACAAGAAACCCGTCAGCGAGAAGAATTAACTCGTTCCAACGAAGAATTACAACAATTCGCGTTTGTGGCTTCCCACGACTTACAAGAACCATTGCGTAAAATTATCGCATTTAGCGATCGCCTCAAAGCCACTTGTGAAAATGCCTTAACAGATAAAGGATACGACTATCTGCAACGAATGGAGAATGCAGCCCAAAGAATGCAGGCTTTGATTGAAGATTTACTCACTCTTTCGCGAGTAACCACTAAAGGACAACCTTTTGTACAGGTAAATCTGGCACAAGTAACTCATGAAGTATTATCCGATTTAGAAATAGTTATCGCGCAAACCAAAGCGCGGATCGAAATCGGTGAATTACCTACCATTGAAGCCGATCCGCTCCAGATGCGTCAATTGCTACAAAACTTAATCGGTAATGCTCTGAAATTCCACCGAGAAACAGAGCCACCATTAGTAAAAATTCATAGTAGAATCTTTACAAATCAACAGTTAAGTTCTGATTACTGTGAAATCGTCGTAGAAGATAATGGTATTGGTTTTGACGAAAAATACTTAGACAGGATATTTAACGTATTTCAGCGGCTCCACGGACGCACAGAATACCAAGGTACGGGTATCGGTTTAGCTATCTGTCGTAAAATCGTTGAGCGACATCAAGGAACTATTACAGCCAACAGTGAACCCGGAAAGGGTGCAAGTTTTATTGTCAAGCTGAAAGTTAAAAGTTAATAAGAGGGAATAGGGAAGAGGGAATAGGGAAGAGGGAAGAGGTAGTAGGAACAAAATAAAATTTAAACCCATTACCCATTACCCATTACCCATTACCCAATTAATCGTCACTGTAGTTCAGACACTAGTATTATTTGTTTGTTTGAGGTAACTTAACTTTAAGTAAATGGTTTTCATCATTGGAGTATAAAACTTGATTATGGTAACAATTGCCAAAATTCAAAATATATAATCTTAATTGAGGTTTTATTATTCAGGAATCATCTCTAAATTGAGTACTTAAATACTTCTGTATGCAAAATTCAAAGATATTTGAAATATTTGAAATATTTCAAATATTTTAAAATAACTAAAATAATATTTATGCAATAGAGGTAATTGTAGATACTTTAAGAAAAGATAAACACGAGTTCATTATTATCTCTTAGCACGGTAGAGTTGATTCAATCAATCTCTATTAAAATAAATATCTCTAAATTAAGTGCTTAAGAACAACATAACACAGGATGTGTAGCGGGGGCGTTTTCTGCACAGAAATCGGAAAAATCTGATGATTTTGGCTGCTGGGTGGTAAGCTATTTTCTCTAATATACAAATTGGGCATATGTGGCATAAACAAAAAAACAAAAATCCAATAGTTCGTTTGGCTTTATTACTAGCGTTGACATCAACACCAGTAATGATTAATTTTCTCAAATCGGACTATGTAGTGGCACAATCAACAACCGAAACTCCATCTTTTGGGCTACCAACTGCGGTACCTCAAGGAACCACAATTCGGGTAGATGGTTCTACTAGCATGACAAGAGCGAATCAAGCATTAAAACAACGTTTTGAAAAAGAGTATGCCGGTACCAACGTTGAACTTGCTAGTAATGGAACTGATGATGCACTCAAAGCTTTACAAGAAGGTAAGATAGATATTGCCGCGATTGGACGCGGTTTAACCCCCGAAGAAGAACAACAGGGTTTAGAACAGCAACGTTTACGACGAGAAAAAATTGCGATCGTTGTTGGTAAGGATAATCCTTTCAAAGGCGATTTAACTAATCAACAGTTTACCAGAATTTATCGCGGGGAAATCACTGACTGGTCGGAACTTGGCGCACCTTCAGGTAAAATTCGAGTTGTTGACCGTCCCGATATGAGCGATACTCGCCAAGCTTTTCGCAATTATCCACTTTTCCAGGGCAATTTATTTAAAACTGGTTCTAATGCGATTCAATTAGTTAGTGATGAACCAGCCGAAGTTGTCAAGGAATTGGGTAATGATGGTATCGGTTTTGTGTTAGCCAATCAAGTATCGAAACTAGATAACGTGCGTATTTTGAGTATGCACAAAACTTTACCAAATGATGCCAGATATCCTTACTCGCAGCCGTTGGTTTACGTTTTCCGGAGAAATCCCTCAGAAGCAGTGAAAAACTTTGTTGGTTTTGCAACAGCAGCACCAGGGCAAGAAGCTTTACAAGCAGCTAGAGAAGAAGAAGCCTTCTCGGTTGCTCAAACTGTTGCTCAAGCCATTTCCGGTGATGCAAATACCACAGCTACAACTACCTCCGGTACAGTCACAACTCCGGGAAACACTCAAGCTACCACTGATAACAACAGTACAGTAAATGAAGGTGTGGGAAACGCAACCAATACATCCGCTGCTAGTAGCGTTAATAATAACAATCAAGCATTTGTACCTGGAGAGAGTGCTGGTGTTTCTACTGAAGTTGCTGAAGCAAAAACAATACCTTGGTGGTGGATTTTATTACCTGTGACAGTTCTCGGTGCATTGGTGCTGTGGTGGTTGTTGGGAAGACGCAGGTCTCAGGAAGATGATACTGTTGCTAGGGGTGTATTACCAGATAATTCTCCTCCTCCCTTCACTCCCCAGACTACAACTGCGAGCAGTGCTGTAGCAGAACCTGTTGCAACTACACCTGTTGAACCCGGTGCGTCAGGGATGAATACAGCAGGATTGGGGTTAGGAGCATTGGGAATCGCTGGATTAGGAGCCGCAGCAGCTTCAAGAAATCAGCAAGATACATCGTCCGTTGAATCTGCTTCCGAATTGTCTTTGGATACACCGGATTTACAGCAACCGGATATTCCCGATACTGGATTGGATTTAGAAGCACCAGCTGCTGTTGTTAATAGTTCTTATCATTCATTACCGCGAATTTCTACCCCAATTGACGAGGAAATACCGCCAACACAGCCAGATAATACGGCTGAAGTTGATCATAATAATGTTGAGAATAATGCTGCTCCCCAAGAAGAATTACCGAGTAGTTCCACAAGTAACTGGTTGGGTAATTTTGCTCTTGGTGGTGCGGCTGCGGCTGGTGCGGCTAGAATCAAATCGAAACTAACTGGTAAGGATGTTTCAGAATCAGCTGTCGATCAAACATTACCTGCTGATAATTCGGCTGTTGTGGGAGATGAAGCAGCAGAAGATCAGCCAAAAACCGGCTATTCTCAATTACCAGATGTTTGGCAGACACCGGAAACTGAACAACCGTCAGGTGTAACAGAAGTATCAGTAAATAATGATGCTGTTGAAGAGAGTAATATTACCGAACAAAATCAAGAAACCTTAGCTGCGGATTTGTGGGAAGAACCCCAAACCGAACAATCTGCATCTTTGACTACAGATGTTGTAGCTGGAGCAGCAGCATTGGGAGGAATTGCCGCAGTCAGTTCGGGGTTGTGGAATAATCAAGAAACATCCGACGGCGATGATAATAATGCCCAAATAGATCAAGAAACTTCACCAACCGATTTGTGGGAAGAACCCCAAACCGAACAATCTACATCTTTGACTACAGGTGTTGTAGAAGAATCGGTAGATAATAATACTATCGAAGAAAGTAATATTATTGAAGAAAATCAAGAAACTTCACCTGCTGATTTGTGGGCAGAACCCCAAACCGAACAATCTACATCTTTGACTACAGGTGTTGTAGAAGAATCGGTAGATAATAATACTATCGAAGAAAGTAATATTATTGAAGAAAATCAAGAAACTTCACCTGGGGATTTGTGGGGAAATCCGGAAACCGAACAATCTACATCTTTGACTACAGGTGTTGTAGCTGGAGCAGCAGCATTAGGAGGAATTGCCGCAGTCAGTTCGGGGTTGTGGAATAATCAAGAAACATCCGACGGCGATGATAATAATGCCCAAATAGATCAAGAAACTTCACCAACCGATTTGTGGGAAGACTCAGAAACCGAGCAGCAAGAAAATCTAAACATAACCGATATTAGCGATCGCAATCAAGAACAGCCGCAAATAACCGAAGAAGCGCAATTATCGACTCCCGATTTACCCGAAGTTCGGATTATAGGTTTCAACGAACAGTCAGCAGATGCTCAAATAACACCACCCCAAGAGCAAAAGCGAACCGATACCGATGGTTTACCAAATGTTTGGATAACTCAACCGACAACCCCAACAGAAACAGTCTCAGAAGAACAATCACAAGAACTTGCACAATTTGGTATTTCGTCTAACTCCGAGGATAACCCTGCATCTGCGGTTGCTGCTACGGTATTAGGAGCGGGTGCATTTGCCCTTGGTTCTCAAATGCTTGATGACAGTGAAAAATCTCAACAGCAAGATGAGAATACGGCAATTACTGAGCCTTCAGCATCTCAATTATCCTTTAGTGAAGATGTTGCTTTAGATCGAATCGCAGACGAAGCCGAAGTAGATGTAGATGTAGATACTAAAATCTCTTCATCCGAGCCAGATTTAGATGAAGCAGATACAGCATGGGACAGAATTTACGGTATCCACCATCAAGGGGGTACGGGAGTACCGGGTGAAAGCAATATATTGTTAGCAAGTCGTACTCCTAAATGGGCTTATGCTTCTTGGAACATTTCTGGTGATTCTAGAGAAGCAATGCAAAATCGCGGTGCAACTCAATTAATATTGCGACTGTATGACGTAACCAATATTGACTTGAGTTATCAAGATGCTAAATTAGTTCAACAGTACGAATGTGAAACTACAGTTAGTCATCGTTACGTTGCTATACCCAATACCGATCGCGATTATATTGCTGAAATCGGTTATTTAACCAAAGATAAAGAATGGTCATTAATATCGCGTTCGCCAATTGTCCGAGTATTTAGTCGTCCTCATAAAGACTTCTGGTTTGAAGCGGATGCAGAACTAATCATTCATGGTGCCACTGAACCCGGTTCAACTGTAACTATTGAAGGACAAAATATCAAAGTCAAGCAAGATGGTACTTTCCATCTACGGGTTCCCTTTACCGAAAGCACTATTAACTATTTGATTACCGCTGTTGCACCAAATAGTGAAGAAGCGAGAACTATTCATATGCAATTTTCCCAGAAAGAGCCGAAGAATAGTTAGGAGTTGTAGAGACGGGGCGTATTGCTACGTCTGTACCGGAGTTAGGAGTTAGGAGTTTTTAAAGAAGTCGGGTTTTGACTATAAATATCCGTAACATCAGAAAATAGTCATAAAAACCCGACTTCTTACAAAGAGGAAAATTAACCTTTTACAGTTGATTTTTAGAAAAATTCAGTAATCGAAGATTTTTCATCTAATTCACGTTGCGACAAGAGAATGTATCTTAAATTATCACCTATGAAAGATCATAATTATTCCTTCAGATGTAATAAACTTTAGGTATCAACTTGTTAAATAAAGTTAAATAAAACAAGTTGATATTACAAAGAGTAAAAAATATGAATAAACAATTAATAGCAATTATAGTATTCGGGATGCTGTTATTATTCATCATATCTCCCTTCAGCGCTCTTGCTGGTTTAATGGTGATATTATTAAGTGCAGCAATTTACAATTTAGCGATTAATTTATTTAAAGCATTGATCGGTGAGAGTAAAACCGACAGGAAAGAATTATAAATAAAAATTTATCTTATAAAATCCAGGATTGATGGCAACTCCAACTACCATCAGAATGTAGCTGATAAAAACGTAATTCCCATCTTACTAATGCTCGATGATTAATTATTTGTTCGGTGATTTTTTTCAACTTTTCTTGTTGTTTTGCTGGGAATTCGTAAGCAAGACTTAAATGCAGCCAATCTTTTAAGCGTAAATCTTGATTGCGAGTCGGAGATTTAGCTGTTTTAGCAAAATCAATAATTAATTGCTTTAACATCGGTGAATATAATTCTAAGCCATGCCATTCAGGTTTAAATATTATATTCAAAACGTTAATTTCTGGATTAGGAAATTTCAATAAAGCCTGATTTAATGCTTTTATATAAATAGGAATAGCTGTTAATTCATCTTCAAAAAAGCCGGTTAAAGTACAGTGAGGCATATATTTATGAGCTGCATTTTTACCGCATTCACTTTTACTGATTTCAAAATACAATTCCAACTGCGAATTTAATTCACCAACTGGACAAGCATAAATAATAAATTTTTCCATTTATTGATAACTGTACTGTCCACTGTCAACTGTCAACTGTTACGATTTTGATAAACTTTAATTAATCGATCAATACCTTTAAAGCGATATTTCCCCATTGGTTGAAACATCTGAGGTTTAGAAAGCAGTTGGTAAGTTTGTTCGCTAACGACACATTCACCGGGATTACAAACTCCTTCCATCCGTGATGCTAAATTAATTGTTGCACCCAACGCTGTATATTCTACTCTTTGAGAACTACCAACATCACCGACTACAGCTTTACCACTATTAATAGCAATTCTTAATTGTAAAGGTTCTTGCCAAAAATGATTGAAATTTAAGTTTTCTAAACGCCTTAACATTCCCATTGCAGTTGTGACAGCTCTATCTGCATGGTCTGCTTGCGGTTCCGGTGCGCCAAAAAATGCCATAATACAATCACCTATATATTTATCCAAAGTGCCGCCGCAAGCAAATACTTCTTGCAACATTTCTTCAAATAATTTATTGAGTAATTCAGCGATTTCTGAAGGGGTAAAACGTTCCGACATCGGTGTAAAACCGACAACATCGGCAAATAAAATGCTAATTTCGCATTCTTTTGGAGGTAAACGCCCGTCGGGTAAAGTCCCCAAAGCGATTAGCTGTTGTACAACCGCTGGTGAGTGATAACGTTCCAATCTTTGGCGGATTATTTCTTCACTTTTCAGCTTTTCTAATAATAGCCAACGTTGGACGCTAGAAGAAACTAAATTCCCTAAAGTTGAAAAGAAACTTAAATCTTCAGAACCTTCCTTTACCCAATGATAAGAAGAAAAACTTGCATCAGCATAAAGTACACCTACAACCTTGTTTTCATCCCATAAAGGTACTGCGATGGCGCTACGAATTCCCTTGAGAAAAACACTGTGTTCTTCAGCAAATCGTTCATCTTGATGAGTATCTGCGGATTGAATGGCAACTTTTTCTGCAAATACTTGCTGACATATACTCTGACTGATCCAACTATCATCAGCCATTAATTGCTGTTTATGATTAACATTTCTAGTTGCAGCATTCATTAATACCAATTTACCGCAGCTTTGGACATCTATTAATAGTGCCAAACGGTCAATACTATTAAGATAACGAAATACAACTTGCTGTACTTGAGAAAATATTTCTTCGATAGAAGTAGCACCTGATAGATTTTTAGCTATATCTACCAAATCCTTAAGACGAGCGATTGTTTTATCCTTATTGCTGATATTACCATCTTTACTATCAGCATCTATCCACTGCTCTTGTAATTGCTTGACATTGCCAAGTATTGTTTTACCTTGAGAAAAATCTGTATATTTACTGGCAATTACTTGAGGAGGAATACTCAAAAGCACCACCAGAGAAATATCTCCTACCCAAATTACATCACCATGAGAAATTACAGTAGGGGAAGTTACGGGTTGTTCATTTAAAATTGTACCGTTTTTGCTACCCAAATCTTCGATGATCCACACACCATTCTTCCTTTTAGTAAAACGGGTATGACTGCGAGAAACACCCCTAAAAGGTAGACATAGATTACATTCTTGTAATCTACCAATGATAAAAATATCTTGATCTACCGTCACCTTTTTTTGGGTAGTTCCCCTTTGGAGAAGCAGTTTCAACTCTGTCATGGCTGGGCTTAATTAATTCTCGAAGCAAGGATTAAACGGGTACAGAAAACCGCATACTACCGTCAAATTTTTCAAAATGAGGTTTAGACAGCAATGTTAAAACCAACACATTTCATTTATGACACTGCATACGGTACTCCGACAACTATAACTCTTGTACGAGCAACCATTAGCTGTAAAGGCTGATAACTGTTAATCTTGAAAGTAAGAACAATCAACATTGAATAGTTAACAGTTAACAATTGATTCTGGAAGTTCTAAAGGAAATTGTCCTAAAAGTCCTTTACGAAAATCGTTTAAAATATGTCTGGCACTACGTTCTACATCACCTTGATATTTATGTTCGGCTAAAGCGTACAGGTATTCTTCCCCGGTGTATGGTGTTGATTCGAGGTTGTAGCGCGACAAAAAGGGATTTTCTGGTAATATTTCGGCAGCGGTTTCTTGTAATTCTCCGACTAAATCGACGAATGCTGCTGCTACTTTTTGATTGTCGTAGGATGCTTCCCCAATATCGTCGCAAATCGCTAATTTTAAAGCTACTTCCTGATTGTCTAACCTCAGAGGTATAATACCAGGAGCATCTAATAATTCTAATTCTTTGGAAATTCTTACCCACCGTAGAGAACGAGTTACACCGGCACGAGCGGCACTTTGTACTATACGTCTTCCTAACAAACGATTGATCAATGCTGATTTTCCCACATTCGGAAAACCGATGACTACAGCACGAATTGGACGAGGTAACATTCCCCGTTCTTTACGTCGTTGATTAACGGCACGAACAGCAGATTGTGCTGCTTTAGAAACTGCAATTATGCCTTTCCCATCTTGAGCATTTGTATAAAAGGGAATTTCGTGGTGGGTTCTGAAGTAATCACTCCACAATTCCCTTGCTTCTGGTGAAATCATATCTAATCGATTGAGTATCAACAACCGAGCTTTATTTCCGATCCATTCAGAAACTTGGGGATGATTAGTTGATATGGGAATCCGAGCATCTCTTACTTCTAAGACTACATCAACTAACTTGAGTTGTTCTTTGAGTTGTCTTTCAGCTTTAGCAATATGACCAGGATACCATTGAATTAGATTTAATTTATAGTTTTGAGTTATAGCCATTATTTTTGTTAGTTGACAGTTGACAGTTGTTAATTACCAACCTTTAAGCTTTGACCTTGAACCTTTAAGCTGTTTTATGGGACTGATGTAAAATTATTCGATTTCCATCAATATCATAAGCGTAAATTTCTCTACCGTGAGAAGTATTGATAATTTCACCAAAAGGTGGATGACCTAATGTTTCGAGGTGATACATTACACTTTCTAAATCATTTACTTCCAAACATAAACTCATATAACTTCGGAAAGAATCATTGAATTCGGAAGTGTGGGATAATTTTGGTTGAAAAATCCCTAATTTTAAGCTAGAAAGCTCAAATTCAGCGTAAACGTTAGGAATATAGTTAGAAGGGTTTTGATTGAGAAATTTTAGATAAAAATCAACTAATTTTTCCAAATTCACAGTTGCGATCGCAACAAATGCATTAGTATACTGAAAAGACATATCACTGTATAGGTTAAAAGTCAAAGGTCAACGGTTAAAAGTTAAAGTTAAAAGGGAAATTAATGTTTTTTCCCAAATTTAACTATTTGGTTTCGACTTTTCTACTTGACAATTTTTAAGACCATAAATACAGATTAAAATTGTGTAAATTAATCACCAATAATACTATAATTTAAAATTGCTGAACAGCACATAAAATCTGCTTTATTTGTTTTAGTTTTGGCTTATTGTACTAATCATTTAGGTAACAAAACAGTAAATAAACTACCTTTACCAAGTTGAGAAAAAACTTGAATTTTTCCCCGATGTGTTTCTATAATCCGATTAGATAAATGAAGTCCTAAACCACTACCCGAACGTTTATTTCTCCCTTGACGGAAACGTTCAAAGATACTTTTTTGGTCTTCTTGAGCTATTCCATAGCCAGTATCTTCAACTTCTAATTTTACCCAGCTTTGTCCTGTATCGGATATTGATTCTGATAAACGAATTTTCACTCCACCTTCATCAGTGAATTTTATCGCGTTACCAATTAAGTTACTAACAACACGTCGTAATTCTAAACAATCTCCATTTATTACACTAGCATCTTCAGCTTGTTGTAAATTATTCTGAAATTCAATGGTTAAATCTCTTTCTTGTGCTAGTGGACTTAATTCTTGAACTACTTCCTCAACTATGGAAAGTAGATTACAGCTTGCAAAATTCAAAGTTTTTTTACCAGCTTCAAGACGTGATACCTCTAGCAAAGTATTCACCATTTCTAATAAGTTATAATTACTGCGAATCATTGCGGCGATCGCTTTTTTCATTTCTGGGGAAATCTTGCAGAATGTTTCTTGTAAAAATAGATTCAACATTCTATCGGCAGCTACTAAAGGTGTTCGCAAATCATGAGTTAAACGCGATACGAAGTCTTCTCGCTGACGTGCCATTTCTTTCTGTGCATCAATACTGTGCTTCAGACGCAAAAGACTGCGTACTCTGGCAAGTAATTCGTCTGTGTCAAAAGGTTTGCGAATAAAATCATCGGCACCTGCATCTAAACCTTCAACAACACTAGCATCGTCAAAGGCTGTAACTAATAATATTGGAATGTAATCATTTTCAGGATTATTACGGATGCGACGAGTTACTTCATAACCATCTATTCCCGGCATCATGACATCTAAGAGTATCAAACTTGGAGGCAATCGCTGAATTTCTGCTAATGCTGTTTCACCATTTACGACTAATTTAACTTCGTATCCTTCACTTTCTAAAATAGCTTGGACTAAGTGTAGATTATCAGGAATATCATCAACCGCTAAGATTCGATCTACTATTTGCAAATCTTCAAGTAACATCATAAAACTTTTTATAGAATAGATATTTTTTATTCCGAATTAACTATTAATTATCTCTGCTGGTGTTGAGAATTTCTTTTTTGTTTATCATCTCCTTTTTGATGATTGTTTACAAGCTTTTTTAAAGAAGAATCATAGTTAATTTCTGTAATTTCCCGCTCTGAAACAGATGACACTTGCCGTAGTAATTCTACACGAAATATCGAACCTTTTCCTAATTCACTTTCAATGGTAATTTTTCCCCCCATCATATTTACCAATGCACTAACTATGGGTAAACCCAAACCTGTACCCCCGAATTTACGATTTGTACCTTGATCGAGTTGTCTAAAAGGTTCAAAAATATGTTGTATATTATCGAGGGCAATTCCAATTCCTGTGTCTTCAACTGCTAATTCAACACGATTATGAGCAAGTTCTGTGATTTTTACCTTAATGCTACCCGTTTCTGTAAATTTAATCGCATTTGAAAGCAGTTTATCTAAAATCTGTCGCACACGCAACGAGTCATTATATAAGATAGAATTTTCTAAATTGATGTCAATGTTTATGGAAATTTTTTTCGCTGCTGCTAAAGAACGCATTTCCTCAACGGTTACTTTTACCAACTTTGTGATATCGAATATTTCTGGTTTTAAATCTAAGTTTCCTGCTTGTAATTTAGAAAATTCTAAAATTTCGTTAATCAGTATCAATAAATTTTTCCCATTATTCAGGATACGTTCTATCATCTGCTTTTGCTGGTGCGAAAGTATACCTGACTTAGGACGCAGCAACAATTGAGAAAACCCAATAATCGCATTCATGGGAGTCCGTAATTCATGAGATATTGTTGCTAAAAATTGCGATTTTAACTCCAATGCTGCAATTAATTTGAGATTTTGTAAATTTATTTGTTGTTTTTGCTGCTCAATTTTTTGGCTTTTTTGCTGTATCTCTTGATTGGCTAAAGTTAATTGTGCTTTAGTTTGATATATTGCGATCGCGTTACGTGTGACTAAATCTAAAATTTCTGCGGATAATGTCGATTTATGAATGTAATCTGTAGCTCCTGCTGCGATTAATTTTTCGATGATTGCTCTATCGCTGTTTTCAATTACAACAACTACAGGAACTGGAATTCCTAAACTACGTACTTTTCTCAACAATATTAAGGCTTGAGTTCCAGATAAACAATTATCCAAGAAAATACAGTCATAGGAAGTATGTTGTAAAACATCAATCGCGTCTTTACTTTCCACTACTTTTAACATTTCTCTGCTTATTCCAGCATTAGTGAAAGCACGACATATTGACGTTTTATCTATTTGATTATCTTCGATAATTAAGATTTTCAGCTTCTCATCCATCGTTTTTTCAACTTAGGCTATTAGATGTTAATTTATTTTCGTGAGATTTTTCCCAGTCATTTGGTCAATGGTGATATTTTTTGAGGTTATTCTAATTTTTATGTATATCAGATTTATCATTAGTTAATTTGCTTATTTTTAACACAAGCAAAATTTTCTGCTGATAATCTATATATACTTTATATACTTTAGCTCTTTAATTATATTAACTACCGTGAATCTTTATACCATAAAATCATCTCAAAAATTTGATTTTTAACCTGATTTTATTTCTTAAATATTGATTTATTAATTACTACTTCTTCTTTGACAACTTTTTGAATTATTTTATTTCACGAAAGTAAAAACCCTTCCTTAGTCGTCGGCGGAATTGCAACTAATTACTAGACGCAAAAATCTAAATCATGGTGCCACTAATCTAAGCATTGACCTCAAAGTACTTATTAAGCATAATTAATCATAGAAGATTATAATCAACAAACAAATTAACTAATTTTACAAGATTTTTTGTCAAAAATTATACTATATTATCATTGTGATTCTATTTTATGCAAATACATTTTTATTCGTCGTCAGTCCTGAGTATGAGTTTTCCTAGCATCATTATCCCTAAAGAGAAATAGAAGTTTTTCTTAAGTCCGGCAGATCAAAACTTCAAAAAATCAGGATTATTAATTTTTGACAAACTTCAAGGGTTTCAATGAGTAATTGAAATTGTCAATGAGCAATGAATAATTAAATTAGTAAAAACCGATAATTCGCAATAATTAGCAATATATTGAATGCATTATATATTTATATATCTGAGTGTATATCTCAAGATATATTGTTAACTATATCAAAAGACTAAACAAAACTTTTGCAATTACTTCTATCGGTGGATGTATGCTTGAGAAAAAACATCTATCTTAAGTTGTGAATGTTAATTAAAAAACTTCAATCAATAAGATTTCCTAAATATATTAAATAAAAATCATATGAGTGTAGCAATGAGCGAAATCAGTATTGTGTTAATTGAAGACCATGATTTAACCAGAATGGGAATAAAGGCTGCATTACAGACAAACAGTGAACTGCGAGTAATAGGAGAAGCAGCTAACGCTACAAAAGGGCTGAAAATGCTAGAAACGATGAAACCAGATGTAGCACTTGTAGATATTGGTTTACCCGATATCGATGGCATTGAACTTACCCGTAAATTTAGAGAATCTCAAAATAATCGCGGAGATAATTCTACAAGAATTTTGGTTTTGACAATGAACCACACCAACGATACCGTACTTGCAGCTTTTGCAGCAGGAGCAGATTCCTATTACATGAAAGATACAAGTATTGATAAACTCACAGAAGCAATTTACGCAACTCATTACGGTAACTCTTGGATAGATCCTGCGATCGCGAATATAGTATTACATCAGATCAGACAGGAAACCTTCGACAATAAAACCTCGTTACAAGCCAAAACAGTAAAAATTGAAGCGCTTTCTTCGGAATACGAACAAGTTTTAGAAACTTATCCTTTAACTCAAAGAGAATTAGAAATTTTAGAATTAATTGTAGCCGGGCACAGCAACGGAGAAATTGCCGAGCAACTATATATCACAGTTGGTACCGTTAAAACTCATGTTCGCAATATTCTTAACAAACTTTGTGCTGATGATCGTACTCAAGCAGCTGTAAGAGCATTACGTTCTGGATTGGTAGCATGAAATTAGTATATTTAAAATCAGTTAGTCAGCGATTGAAAGTCCCTGTCTTATAGCCAAAGTCCATTCCTAACTCCTAACTCCTATAGGTTTACTTTGCTATAGTGTTGGTTTATTGGCATTGAATATCTACCATACGCGCTTAGTAATGAACTACGAAACAGCTTATCAATTTCTTTTAAACCAAACTATAGCAAGTGAAAACAACTCAGATGCATTACTAACACGAATGCGACAAGGAAAAGCGCCCATACCCGGTCAAATTACTTCAATTTTGCTGGCATTAAAAGTAGTCTTTGAAGCCTTAAAACATAATACTACCATTGAAAAAGAACTTGCTTACGCCTTATATTTATTAGCTATCAAAGCTCAACAATTATTTGCAGCGGGGCTGAAAGCTGGTGTAAATTGGCCACCAATGCTCAAAGAAGACTTGTTAAGAATCGCAAACGCAACCGAAAGTATTCTTTGTGGTGAATGGCATAATGTGCATCAATAGACAGTAGACAGTTGACAGTTGACAGTTGACAGTTGATAAACAAGGAACAACGAACAAACATTAACTATCAACGAACAACCATCAATTAACAACTGTCAACTATTAACGATTTCGTAATTCTTCTTCCAACTTATCCAAATCAGATTTAAGAAAAACCGTCATCTGACCAGTATAAGCTTTACCGTTTTGAGCTTGTGCGACTTCTACCCAATAAGCATAGCGATCGCCAACACGTAATTCTCCTGTCAACCCTTCTCTGATGGGGGTTTTAGCAAAACGTGCTGCATTAATTGCGCTTTGGTTGGGATACTCGTAAATAACTTGAGCGCCTTTATAATCTTGATAAATATCTAAACCGTAAATTATCCGCAAAGACTCTTTCAATCTATCCAAACTCATACCATTAATTGCATCATACATAGAGATGCGTTCGGTACGAATTTGGCTACGGTTTTTGGAGAATGTGACTCTACCAGGTGCTGACACCATCGCTTGGAAACTGAATCTTTGAGCAGCGGTATCAGTTTTCGTCACCAAAAAGCGTTCCCCACTCCGAGGGCTTAATGTCGGATGTGCTTTAATCCAAGTTTCTACTTCCTCTGTAGCTTGCCCTGGTAAAGCCGTAGCCGCACTATTATTAGATATCAAGAATGCTAAGGGTAAAATTAAAACTTGTAATAGAGATTTTTTGAGCATTTTTCAGTTTTGAAAGTTTCTATATATAGAATTCCCCTTTTTTTCAATTAATTAACGCACTCACTGAGAAATACAAGACAAGGGGATGGGGGGATGGGGAGAAATAAATAAGAACAAGCAACTACATTTACAAATTACAGCTACAGCATATCTTTATGAGGCAGATTCGGACGGGCAGGGATATCCCACGCATTGGTTTATAATATAATGCTTGTCCAAAAGCATGAGGAATCGGAAGGGAAATCATGAAAATCGCGACTTGGAATGTCAACTCAATTAGAACTCGTTTGGAACAGGTTATTAATTGGTTGAAGGAAAGTGCTGTTGATGTGCTTTGTTTACAAGAAACTAAAGTTGTAGATGAACAATTTCCCCAAGAAGCTTTTCAAGAATTAGGGTATTATCTCTATACTTATGGACAAAAATCATACAACGGTGTGGCAATAATCAGTCGTCAACCTTTAAAAGATGTTTCCTTTGGTTTTACTTCAGTTTTAGAAAATATCGATTCAAAATGGGACGAACAAAAACGAGTAATTTCCGGTGTAATTGGTGATATTAGAATCATCAATCTTTACGTACCTAACGGTTCTGAAATAGGTAGCGAAAAATATGAATATAAATTGCAATGGTTGAAAATATTAGGTGATTATTTGCAAAAACAGCAGAAATTAACAACCGATATATGTATGTGCGGAGACTTCAATATTGCTTTAGAAGATAAAGATATTCACGAAAAAGCCGACCCCAAAAATCATATCATGTCATCTGAGGCGGAACGGCAAGCTTTACGAGATATTTTAGCCTTGGGATTTAGCGATGCATTTCGTAAATTTACCTTAGAAAGCGGACATTACAGTTGGTGGGATTATCGTGCAGCAGGATTTCCTCGTAATCGAGGTTGGCGGATCGATCATCATTATCTCACACCCGATTTGTGCGATCGCGCAAAAAGCTGCATCATTGATATCGAACCGAGAAAATTAACTCAACCAAGTGACCATACTCCTGTTATTGTGGAATTTTAGAAGAACTTCGGAATGACCAGAGTTAGTAACTTCCAATCCCCAATTACCAATTACCAATTACCAATTACCCATTACCAATTACCAATTACCAATTACCAATTACCAATTACCAATTATGTTTTTAGTCACAGGTGCAACCGGAGATATTGGTACCAGAGTAGTACGACTGCTGCGGGAACGAGAGATGTTAGTCAAAGCTTTTGTTCGTCTCACCTCGCGTTATAGTGAATTACAACATCAAGGTGCCGATATTTTTATCGGTGACTTAAGGGAAGAAAAAGACATTCGTAAAGCTTGTCAAGGAGTTGATTATATTGTTAGCGCTCACGGTTCAGATGGTGATGCGCTATCCTTGGATTATCGCGCCAATATAGAGTTAATTGACCAAGCAAAAGCCAATGAAGTTCAACACTTTGTCTTTATTTCCGTATTGGGTGTAGATCGAGGCTATGAAGATGCTCCGACTTTTAAAGCCAAACTTGCTGTCGAGCAATATCTACAAAATAGCGGCTTAAACTACACAATTTTACGACCTGCTGGATTAGCATCTAATTTATTGACTTTAGCTGAAAGATTTCGCGAAACGGGGTTTTATTTAGTTATCGGCGATCCTAAAAACCGCACCTCTATAGTCAGTACAGATGATTTGGCAAAAATGATAGTTGATTCTATCATTCTGTCAAGCGCTCGCAATAAAATTTTACCTGTGGGAGGTCCAGAGGTTTTATATAGAGAAGATATACCACATATTTTCGGTCGTATTTTTAATAAAGAACCATTAATAGTTAACGCACCATTATTTTTAATTGATGGGTTACGCAGTGGATTAGGTTTAGTAAATTCTAAAACACAAACAGAATTAGGTACTTTTCGCACTTTACTAGCCAATGAATTTTTCTGTAAAACAGAAGAAGTTAAAAACTTAGAAGAAATTTTCGGTTTTGAATTAGAAACGCTAGAAAGTTTTTTAAGACGTTATTTAGGAATTTAGTTGATGGTTGTTAGTTGATGGTTGATGGTTGATAGTTGATAGTTGCATTTTTACACTAACCACTAACAACTAACAACTAACCACTAACCACTAACAACTAACAACTAACCACTAACAACTAACAACTAACCACTAACAACTAACCTTTAACCTTTAACCTTTTATGAAGTATTCTTTAGCTGCAAATCCATCTCAAGCACGTAGAACCAAACAAGAATTTGCTCAACCAGATGAACAATTATCTTATGAGTTGGGTAAAGCTGTACAGGAACTACCACCGCTTTATACTAGATTATTAGCAGGAACCATTAGCGCGATTATTTTTGGTTCAATTACCTGGGCTTATTTCTCGAAAGTAGAAGAAGTCGCGAGTGCGTCGGGACAAATCATTGCTTCGACACAGGTTAGACCTGTAACATCTTTGGGTAATGGCTCAATTGTCGAAGTGAATGTTAAGGAAGGTGATAAAGTAGAAAGAGGTGAAGTTTTAATTCAACGTGACCCAGATTTGCAGCAAGCGGGTGTTGCTCGTTTAAGGGAAAATGCTAAGTTGATTCGGGAAGATTTACGCCGTTTGGATGCGGAGCGTACTGGTGTTAAAACCGCAGGTAATCAGTTGCAAGATGAATTGTTACTGTCTCGCTTGCAAGATTATCAAGCACGTCAAGCTAGTGCGGAAGCGGAAGCAAATCGTCAAGCAGCCCTTGTAGAACAAGCAAAGGTACGTTTTACTCGTTTGCAAGAAAATTTTGCTAACGCTAAAACCAATCTAATTAATGCTAAAACAAATCTGAAAAATGCTCAAGAACTTCGTAAGCAAGTTGGAAGTGGTGTAGCATTAGCAAATACAAGAGAGAAAAGTTTACGCGGATTAACTACTGAAGGTGCGATACCCCGACTAGATTATTTAGATGCACAAGATAGAGTTAATCGTGCTAATGCTGAAATAACCAGAGCTGAAGACCAAATAGTCAATGCTGATAATAAAATAACTGAAGTCCAAGACAGAGTTACATCATTAGAGAAAGATATAGCTGCTCAACAGCAAGAAATTAGTCAAGCACAAGCAGCATTTGAAGCAGCTAGTAGTCAAGCACAACGTTTAGCTTCGGAGCGTCAAAGTGAAATTTTGACTCAAATTAACCAACGTAAAGAAGAATTGAGCAACATTGTCGGTCAATTAGAGCAAGCGAAAAAACAGCAACAATTAGAAACTATCAAGTCTCCAGTAAAGGGGATAGTTTACGATGTCAAAGCAAGTAAAGGCCCTGTACAAGCAGGGGAACAGTTACTTTCAATTTTACCTCAAGGAGAAGAATTATTATTAGAAGTTAAAGTTCTCAACCGCGACATTGGTTTTATTCGTCAAGGAATGAAAGCAAAAGTCAAAATGGCAACTTTTCCTTTTCAAGAATTTGGTACCATTCCTGGTGAGGTAGTACGTGTTAGTCCTAATGCAATAGTAGATGAAAAATTAGGATTGATATTTCCCACAACAATTAAGCTGAATCAAAAATCAGTTGTATTGCGTGACAAAGAAGTAATATTTACTCCTGGAATGGTTGCAAATGCTGATATTGTAACTCGTAAAAAATCGATTTTGACATTCTTGGTTGAGCCTGTGACGCGACGGTTTAGCGAAGCATTTTCTGTGAGATAGTTGATAGTTGACAGTTGACAGTTGACAGTTGACAGTTGACAGTTACTTTTTGAATCTTAACTACTAACTCCTAACTCCCGTACAGACGTAGCATTGCTACGTCTCTACAAAACTAACTCAAAAGTCCTTAACTACCTTTATATTTCAAAACAAAAATTACCGCGATTAAACCAGCTAAAAGCATTATCCAAGCTCCAGTTGCTATTTTGATGAACTTTTTAGCCTTGATGTTTTGCCACCAACCCGTGGGGCGTAAATCTTGAAGTAATAAAGTGGCGATGGCGGCTAAGTTTAAACTGGCAATATTGGCAATTAATAATAACATTGCTCCGATTGCGGGTTGCCATTCTCCGGAGCCCATCAACATTCCCCAAGTTACCAAAGGTGGTAATAAGGCAACTGACACCATGACTCCGACGATAGAACTGATTTCACCAGCGGTTAAGGAAATCGCAGCAGCAGCACCGGAAGCAAGAGCAACGACAATATCAGCTAAAGTTAATTTGGTTCGGATAGCTATTTCTGGTAAATCTGGACTAATAGGAGACAGTAAACCGATTAAAATTGAAAATACTATGGGGATGACAATTCCAATTACACCAACTCTGATAGTTCGTACAGCTAAAGTAAAATCTCCTAAAATAGTAGCTACTGCTAATGCCATATTAGGTTTAAGTAATGGTGCTAGTACCATTGCACCAATGATTACTGCTTCACTACCGCGTACCAAACCCACAGCAGCAATACTAGAAGATAATAATAATAATGAAATCTGTGTCCATGAAAAATGAATACTTGAAGCTACATTAGTATAAATTTCTTCACGATTAATGCGAGTTGGTGCATCTGGTAAACCAACCGAATTTTCTGATGATTCGAGTCGAGGTAAGGAAGCTTCTACTGGTAGTAGGAGTAATCGAAAGTCTTTTATATCCTTGAACTGTCCAACCAAACAATCAATTAGCGGTTCTACTTCCCCTGAAGAAAGCAATATTTTAAACTCCAATTGATTATTTTCTAGTTTTTTTTGCCAAACTCCTAAAGAAGAATATTCTGCGATTAATTCTTCAAATAGTTTACCTTTTTCTTGTGGTAAATAAACCTCAACTAAGCGTAAATTCATGTACGGTGTTTTTGGAGAAAGTTTTTTGATAATCTAATAGTTATTATTTAGCGTAACTGATTACCAAAATAAAAGCTTGTTTTCTTTGTCACTCTGTTGGTATGAAGTTTAAATTATTCCTTAATGAGGATGCGCTTGATTTTTTTAATGATAGTAAAGGGTTGGGGGGAATAGGGAATAGGGAATAATAACCAATACCTTCCCGCCCTAAAATTAGCTTTATCTCTTTATCTCTTTATCTCTGTGTTCTCTGCGCCTAGTAAGGTTTTTTTTTCAGTAATCTTTCAGCGGAAAAAGAGTAATCATCCAGACTTGATATTATTCACAGTACAGAAGTCGGGTAACTTTCACAACACCCAATTTCTAGCTCTACACTACTCCCTAAAATAAAATATCAGGTTCTTCGAGCATACTTTCAAAATCTTTGTTGAAGATTGGGTTATTTTTATTTCCTAAACTATTTTGTTGATAATTAATCAACTGTGATTCAAAGTAGAAATTTACAGACTTGTTAATATTTGGATTGGGAGATAAATTAAAAGTTTCAGTATTGCCAAAATCAAAGCTTGTACTAAAACTTTTGTTTGTATATCCAGCATCAAAATTAGATTCAAAACTACTACCTTGAATTAACTCAGTAGAATCGAATTTCAAACTGATAGTTTGAATATTATTACTAGCTGTTTCTTCGAGAGTTTGACGTATCAAATTACTATTCAAATTAGGATTAGCACTTAACATTAAAGCTACTACTCCTGCAATGTGCGGAGTTGCCATAGAAGTACCACTATAGGAATCATACCTGTTATTTGGAAGTGTAGAGTAAATATCGACTCCTGGAGCGGTAAGATATGTTAAAGCATCGGTTCCTGCACGGTTAGAAAATCGAGCCATATTTTTATCTTGATCTATAGCTCCTACAGCAATTCCATATTTGTCTGCATAACGAGCCGGATAAAGTGGTGTTTCACCGCTACTGTTTCCCGCTGCCATGACTACGATTACTCCTTTACTGTGAGCATACTGTATGGCTCTTTCTATCCCAAAGCTAGGAAAAGAACCACCTAATGAAAGGTTAATGACATCGGCTCCATTATCGGCAGCATAATAAATACCATTAGCCACCGCAGTAGTAGAACCAGAACCAAAATCATCTAAAACTTTTACTGGCATTATTTGAGCATCGTAAGCAATACCAGTTACACCAAAATCATTTTTTGTCCCCGCAATAGTACCAGAAACGTGGGTACCATGTCCATCTACATCTATGGTGTTATTATTATTTCCATCAAAGTTCCAACCATAAACATCATCGATATAACCGTTACCATCATCATCTTTGCCGTTGTTGGGAATTTCACCCTGATTTATCCAAATATTCTGTTTTAAATCATCGTGATTGCTATCGACACCTGTATCTAACACCGCAACTACGACACCTTGCCCTGTATATCCTTTTTCCCATACAGAAGGTGCTTTTACAGCATCAGCTCCCCAATTTTTACCTCCTAGCTCAGGAACATTTGCAAATGTGTCTTCTCCAACTATTTTAGCTACTGCTGCTGCTGCATTTGCTAAACCATAACCATTTTCTGAGTTGTATCCTTGACTGCTGGAAGTATAAACATTTTCTGGGGAAGTATTTATATGTGGTATTACAGATTCTTCAGAGCTTTTAACAATTGAATCATTTCTAGAAGATTCAAAACTGCTACGACTCAGAAGGTTCAGATTATTTTGTTCAACCTGTAAATTTAATTCATCTGTTGTGAGAAATGCTGTGTTATTTTGTGTTTTTTCAGTAAATAAATTACTATCATTCAAATTAAGTTGCATAAAGTTATACCTTAAATAAATTAATCTTTATTTTGATGACTAATAGTGAAAATTCTGAAAATGATTCAAGTTTTAAGTTGCAATAATATTCGGATTAACCATAATTACTATGAAATTTAATTTTAAATTGCTAGTAATTTGACAATAATATTGTTTTTAATATTTTTATGAAGATAAATCGAATTTTAGTAATAGATTAATTCTTCAATCAAACATTTATTAATTATCAAAATGTGTATTTGAAACCTTTTATTTCAAAAAACCGGGTTTTTATTTACAAAAACCTAAAAACCCGACTTCTATCTATCAAGTGTCTTCAAGAAGTCGGGTTTTAAAGGATTTTTGAAAAGTCTAATTTAATACTTTACCTGGCGACTATAAGCTACACAAACCGGCTTAAATTAACTAGTCGATGCAAATGGACTTTGTTTGTGTAGTTGCGGTTTAAACCGCCGAATATTTTTCAAACATCCTCTTATAAAGATTTTCGATGAGTAACGATATTTATCTAAAAACCCGACTTATGTTGATAATTTACGTAGAAACTACATTTTTAATAGTAGAATCCCAATAACTAAAGTTGTTACTAATTTCATTCCAACTTAGTTCTAAAGTTCGAGATTTTAAAGCCGTATTATCAGTACTCCAAGGATTTAATAAAGTAAACTTTTGAGTTGCGGTATTATAATCAACTAAAGCGTAAGCATGGGAAGTGACAATATTTGATTCTATTCCACTAGATTTTGAACCAAATCCGACAACTTCACCGGAACTAAAAGCATCAATAACCGTATTAAAATTGAGTCTTCTACCCAAAGCAGATTTTTCTCCGGTAATATGCGCGAATGCATCACTCAAATATCCAGCATTACCAATACCATTATATGAATTGGTATTATCTTGATTAATCCATCCAGATTCATTCAGTTGAGCATAAGCTTTTTCTGCTAATGCAACCCATAATTCATTATTACTATTTCCGTGATAATCACCGGCATTGGCATACACTAAATTACCGATATTATTGGTTGGTAAATATCTGTCTACCGTGACATAATCGGCAACTCCTTGATTATAAAAACGAACGGTAAAAGTACCATCTCCATTATC
Organism: Rivularia sp. T60_A2020_040; assembly: GCA_015272215.1. GTDB lineage: Bacteria > Cyanobacteriota > Cyanobacteriia > Cyanobacteriales > Nostocaceae > Rivularia. Next base: position 65,010 of record JACYMD010000074.1, read on the forward strand.
AATAAACATATTTTGGATTATTTCTGGAGATTGTACGATAGTTGCACCTAAACCAGCCAAAAAGAAACAGTCATTGATATAACCTTGCTTGATATCATCATGACTGATACCATTTTGAAATAAAGAACCTTCTGTGTATCGATAAGTATGAGTCGTTATCGGACGTTCACTTCCTAAAAACCATTTGTTAATCAGCCTTTCCAATTGAACATCGCTACTTCCAGCCTGTAAATTACCCGATTTATTTGCAATATCACCGTTAACAACTTTATTTGATAAAACTCTTACATAGTCTGACATTCCCAAGTAAGAAGCATGATTAATTATGGTACGTAAATCATTTAATTCCGTTGAATCAACCACACCGTCATCTTTTGCATTTCGGAGAATCGCGATCGCCTCATTACGGTCTATAATATTGTCTGAAAATAATGATCTACTTAATTCACGAATGTTTGTATCTTGAATATTCTGATCAAACCAATCTAGTTGGGCAACTTTATCTACAACTTGGAAAGACTTTTGCCAGATATTACTATAATTATCTATCTTATCGCGGGTTCTTGCCCATAATACATAGTTACCCGCTTCAAGGGAATCAATACTGTAATCAAAGCCGAAAGAGCCATCTCCATTACTGCGAAATTCCACCGCATCAGCGATATTTTGCCAATTTCCACCCTGTTTTTGTAACCAAAAATCAACTCGGCTCAAATCATCTATACCGTTAGCATCAAATACTTTACCGTTGATAACGCGCACACCACCCTCAATTGTTTCAATGTCAAACTCGAAGTTAGAAGGCGCAATATTCGCAACTTTAAAGTAAGTTGTTAAAGTATCTCCAGCAGCACCGGCTTTATCATAGGCTGTGGCTTTGAGTTCGTAATTACCTTGTTTTAAATCGCTAATACTATAGTTAAAACCGATAGAAGTATCCTGATTCTGATAAAACTTGAGAGCGTCTTTAATATCAGTCCATTCACCCCCCTCTTTCTTCAGTTGAAAATCAATTCTTTGCAAGTCATTTATACCATTAGCATCAAATACTTTGGTGTCAGTCAGCTTGATTCCTCCACTAATTTGCTCGATTGCAAAGCCTAGATTTTCAGGAGCTAAATTGACAATATTTTCAACGTTAAAAGATTCTTTCCAAGCGTTGCTTCTAGCACCGAATTTATCGGTAGCTCTACTCCATATATGGTATTTCCCTTGTTCAAGATTGCTGATATCGTAATTAAAGCCAATTGAACCATCGGTATTCTGACTAAATTCAGATACACTACCAAATTTTTTCCAGCTTTCACCCTGTTTTTTCAGCCAAAAATCTACTGTTCGTATATCATTTACACCATCAGCATCAAAAACCTTAGTATCTGTAAGACGTACTCCACCTGCAATCGCTTCTGTATTAAATTGAAATGCTTGTGGTATATGGTTGCTTCTGACTCTCAAATTGTAGGAAGTACTAGCATTACCAACTTGATGAACATGAATATGATAACTACCTGAATCTAAAATCTGATTGATTCTTTCAGTTACAGTACCTTTAGCCGATGATTTGGCAATTTCTGAACCATTATCATTTAACAGTCGAACATCTGCATTATCAGATAAATTACTCAATACAAGGTTAAAACTACTGCGATTGCTTAATTTAAAGCTATAGTAATCATCAGTATTATCCAAGCCAACTTGATCTTTGATAACTTGCCACTTTTGATTAGTATCTAAAGGAGTCGAAGAAGCGAGAAAGTTTCCCCCATTATCTATTTGCATAATATACGGCTGCTTTTTGTGATGTAAATAAAGTTTGTCAACAGCACCTTGCTTATTTGTATGCAAGGTAAAGATTTCATAGTAGTTTGTAAACTTTCCTATCTTTTTGAGAGGAACTTCTATAGTGCTACTTACATTCCTAAAACAGCTAGGGAAAAATTACCTATTAATTAAATATAAAAAAATGGCATATCTCACTTAGATACAACGGAGAAATAACAAAGTTAATTCCCATAAATTCAGTATTGATGCGATATTTTATAAAGTTATTTAAAAGTAGTCTAATTTTTAAAGCCTGAGTAAGTATATCGCTAAAAGTCTTTATGGATAAGCTTTATAACTAAATAGGAGTTTGAACTCGAATATACATCCTGTAAAAAATAATACTTTGCAAAGTAAATAATAGAATATTTTTGATTATTTAAGTTGAATAGTAAAACATAGTACTTAAGTAGTTACAGACAAATATAAGACATGATATTTTAAATAATTAATTGAAGAATAAGTATCAAATTAAAAAATTTACTATATTCAAGGAAAAATCAATTAATCCGGAAAAAATGGATTATTTCTTTATTTAATTAATTTATTTATTTAATTTAATTAATTTAATCCTTGTAGAGACGTAGCAGTGCTACGTCTCCCACTCCCACAATGTGAAATCATCACCGATATTTTTATTCAGCAACGACTAAAACTAAATCTTGCTGCCGCTGAATGCAATGATGAAAATCATATCTGTTCGATTAAATTAAGCAAAACCCCGTGCAATGGCTAAAGCCCTTCTGACTCCTGCATCGGCGTTAATAAATCCGTTACCATAAACAGTGTCATAACCTTGACTACCCAAATCGTAAGCTGTTTCAGAGATAATTGCCTTAATCTGTGTCGCGCTCAGATTGGGATTAACACTCCATAATAACGAAGCAACACCGGAAACATTAGCTGTAGAAGCCGAAGTTCCATTAAAGTTTTCGTTGTAACCAAAATCAAAGTTACCCGAAGCATCACGATTTGCACTGGTACTAATAAACTCAGATGGAGCAGTAACGGTTAAACCATTACCATAATTAGAACCCCACCAATTATCATAGGAAATTCGTTCACCCGGTGTTTTTGCATTCCCGAAATAATCTGTAGTACCCCAAGAAGAACCCACAGCTACAACATTATCGTATTTTTTCGCTAAATCTGCCGGACTAGAAATACTCTTATTATTGCCATTACCTGAAGCAATGACAAACAAAGCTGTATTTTGGTTGTCTGCAATTAGTTGTTCAAATTCAGGGGAATAACCACCAGCCAAACTGATATTAACCACCAAACGCTTACCTTGAGCTTGGGATTGCTCTATCATTGCTTGGGTTGCAGTAGCTAAGTTGTAATCAGGAGCATCATCACCAACAACATCGATGTTGATTACCTCTGAATTCCAGTTAATCCCAGCCGCTCCAATTCCGTTATTACTTGCAGCAGCAATAGTTCCTTGTACTAAAGTTCCGTGAGAGAAATTACTGGATTTACTCCATTCATCTAAATAGTTTTTACCGATAAAATTAGTACCGCGTAAATCTGGATGAATATTTCCACTGCTATCAGTTCCCAACCCCGTATCTTGGATGCCAATTATGACATTATTGGAACCAGTTGTAAAGCGCCATGCATTATGAACCCCCATGCCGTGCAGATTCCACTGTTGGTTAAACAAAGGATCATTAGGAGTTACTGATAAATCCATGGTAGTATCGGCAAATTTTATTGTTTCAATACCTTCAAATAAAATTTCCCTACCATCACCAAAAGTTAGAGCATCAAATATTCGATTACCGTTGCCCGAATTATAAACTACACCACCATCGGGAGTATTCGCATAATTCAAGACAACCGAAGATGAAATAAAATCGGATAAATCCAGTAAATCCCGTGCTCCACTACCATAGTCAACGTTGCCGTTACCCGAAAACACTGTGCGACTGTAACCTGGTTGATATGTAAAAGTATCAGCCCTTAAAGTTCCTAGGAAGGTATTGGTAGTTTGAGGGATAGCAGAAGTAGGAATCGGAGATGATACACTTGTTGTTTCCGTATCTACTGTTGTGTTATTGGCAGACGTGGGAATTATTTCGACTGGAGATGCAGAAAAATTGAGATTATAGTAAGTCTCGCTATTGTTGTAGGAATTAACTTCTAGATAGTAACTTCCAGCTGCTAAAGTTTTCGTAATTATCTCATTCAAGGAGCCTAGATTCACCGAGCTAGCAAGAATATTTCCTTGACTCGACAGCAAGCGTAAATCAGCATCAGCACTCAAATCATCCAAAACTATGTTCAAGTCACTGGTATTATCAAGATTAAATTTGTAATAATCCTTGCGGTCTAATTTACCTACCCAATCGCTAATACTTTTAGTCTGAGAATCTATAGCAACTTCGCGAGCATCATTAATCGTATTTCCCGCACTGTCAAACGGTACTCCTGAAACACTCAAACGATAATTAGTTTCTATATTACCGTAAGGATAAATTTCAATATAGTAAGTACCTTTACCCAAATCAGTGCGAATCGATTCGGCTAATTTACCTGCATTATTGGAATAGGTGATTATTTCGTCTTTATCGAATTTTCCATTGCCATTTCCATCTTGAATCAACTTTACGTCTGCATCTGCACTTAAACCGTCAAGAGTCAAGTCAAAACTACTACGTCCTTTGAGATTGAAACTGTATAAATCATTTGCTTCAAGACTGCTAACTGTATCCGTAAAGATTTGAGTACTAGTATTAATACTGAACTGCGTTGCTGAATCGACATATCCTCTCGGTGCATTTTCTGACATATTTTTGAAATCCGAAAAAACGGTATTTTTTAACTCAATATCTATAAATAGTCCTTTTTAATGTCAAAATAGAGACTATGTGCTTACTTTAACCTTAATACTACAATAAATTTACTTAATCTTCATCAAAATTTTCCATTTTATTTTAATTTGAAAAATTGTTTGTTTGGAGAAAATATGCAAATTTTCCTGCTGATAAGAAAAATTATCGGGTGATTTTGTGGTAAATGGTTTTTCTAGTTTAAAGCTATTTGTTACTTATTTTTAGTTATCCTTAAAAAATCGAAAGTAGGTAAAACAAGCAAGGTTGATCTTGCCGTAAATAAAAGCTACAAGCGAATAAAAATCATCTGCAATTCCAAGGCTCGCTTAGGGGTTGTCCTGATTATTCGGGATATTACTTTGTCATTTTATGCTCCCTCCATCAAAGAGTTGTCATTCAAGTAATCAGTATAATCGGAAACCTATTGTAAGAGCATGCAGTTATTTGCTGTACGAATTGAAATAAAAATTATTGGGAATAAGCAACCATAAATAATTTACTCAAATAGAAAAATATATTACTTTTAAAAAATGATATGGGAGTAAGAGAGATGCTTCGTTGAGTGATCGGGTAATTAAGATGGCGATAGACAATCAATAATATCAATAATTTTCGCAAAAGATAAAATTTATGCTGATTAATCTAAAAGTTAGTCAAAATTTTGCTGTAATTACTGATATTAAATATTTATGGGAGTGCATATTGGCTTATGGACGGTTAATTGCAATACTTGTGATGTGACGAAAACATTGGTGAAAAATAACTAATGCTGTCTTTATCCAATTTTCCGAACAGTTGGCTCGTAGCAGTTGGACTCAATACCGTACTCTTAGGTATAGTTTGGCTACTACCGAAAAAACTGCTGACTACCGCTGGAATATTTAATGCTTGGTTACTGGGTGTGTTGATTTGGGGAACCCTTGGTTGGTCTGGTTATGTGGTAGTTTGTGTTTATTTTATAGTGGGTTCGGCTGTCACCCGCATTGGGATGGCTGAAAAAGAAGCCGCCGGGATTGCCGAAAAGCGTTCCGGTGCAAGAGGTGCGGAAAATGTTTGGGGTTCGGCTTTGACTGCGGCTTTATGCGCTGTGGGCATAGGAATTATTGATGTTTTGGCAAGCAATCAAGCTGTTTTACGTTCTTTGCTGCTGTTGGGTTATGTTGCGAGTTTCTGCACCAAACTTTCCGATACCTGTGCGAGTGAAGTTGGTAAAGCCTATGGTAAACGGACTTTTTTGATTACGACTTTACAACCAGTATCGCGAGGAACTGAAGGTGCTATCAGCCTTGAAGGAACCGTTGCGGGAATCTTCGCTTCGGTGGTATTGGCACTGTTGGGGTGGAGTCTGAGCTTAATTGATGTGTGGGGTATTGTATGGTGCGTGTTAGCAGCATTTATTGCCACTAATTTAGAAAGCGTAATTGGAGCAACATTGCAATCCCGATGGCAGTGGCTGACTAATGAATTAGTTAATGTTCTCAACACTTTGATAGGAGCTGCTACTGCGATGCTATTTGCCTGGATGCGAGCAAATATTATTTAGAATATAATGTGTTTTCAAATACAAGTTGTTTAAAATTCACAAATCTATAAGTATTTATACATAATATTTATCAAGATATGTTGCAGGATTACTGCGAGACAACTTGGCATTACAATAGCATTGTCCTTATTAAGTGTCAGTAGAATAGGATTTGTTTCAATTTTATTGCTGTATATTTTTTAAGGTAATTTCTAAGTAAGTATTTTATGGAATCTTCATCGTTTTTGACTGTTGATGACCGATTAATTTCAGTACAGCAGGCAGTAAAACATTTACAAGTTAGTGGAAAATTAGGGCAGTTTATTAGGGATATTCTGCGCCAAGATGTGATTGAGCAAGAAATTAAAGCTAGAACTGAGATCGAACTGTCTCCAGCTTTAACCGAACAAGCAATTATTGATTTTCGACTCAAAAATGAACTTAGCGACTCGCAAAAGTTTCAAGATTGGTTAAATAATAGCGGTACCGATTATGATACATTTCACGCCACAGTGGCTTTTGGGTTTAAGTTAGAAAAGCTGAAAAGCGCGATCGCAGATCCAAAGTTAGGGGAATATTTTATTGAAAGGAAGATTTTTTTAGATAGAGTAGTACTTTCTCGAATTATTGTTGATAATCGGGAGTTAGCTGAGGAGTTGCACACCCAAATTGAAGAAGGAACTAGTTTTGAGCAATTAGCAAGGGAATATTCCTTAGCTGACGATAAGATTGTTAACGGGATGATGGGACCAGTTAGTCGCGGAACAATGCCGGATAAACTGCGAGCTGCCGTAGATGTAGCTACTCCTGGAGATATTTTAGGACCAATACAACTAGAAGAACGCTATGGATTGTTTCGTTTAGAACAACTTTTACCAGCATCATTAGAAGATACTCAACTCAAGCAAGCACTACAAAATGAACTGTTCGAGAAATGGCTAGCAGAGAAAATTCAAAAGCTGACAGTCAAACTACAAGTAAAATAAAGCTTTCAGATGATCAAGTTCATCAAGCAACAGTTTTAGATTCGCCAGCTTGGCATCAACCACCTCTAAGCTGGTTGAGTGCCGAACAAAAAACTCTGTTGCAAAATGGCTCGGATATTCTTGATTTTCGTTTAGGAGAGAAAATTTGGAACCAAGATGCAGATGGTTATCAATTTCTGATCGTTTCTGGCAAAGTCCGCCTGCGTCAAGAAGGTGTTGGTAAACCGTTAGCCACTTTAGAAGCAGGAGATTGGTTCGGTGATTTAAATAATTATCCCACAGAATGTAAAGCTGTCGCAGCGAGTAAAAAAGTTTTATTGCTGCGTACCGATACAGGATTATGGGCAGAATTATCCACACCGCAAATTGAAGAGTTTTGGCATGGAGGAGAGACAAGGGGACAAGGAGACAAGGAGACAAGGGGACAAGATGAGAATAATCTAGAAAAAAATTCTCCCCATCCCCCCATCATCCCATCCCCCCATGCTCTGCCTACTCTTCCCATCACATCGGGTTATCCGTTCGTTTATAGCTCGAATAGTGCTGCGGCTTGTTTGACAATGGTGGCGCAGTTTCTGGAAATTTCGGTGAAATTGGAATGGGTACAGCGTCAATTGCGATCGCAACGTCCCAAAAATGTTGTTGAAGCTGGTGAGAAGCTGGGTTTGCTGTTGCGGAGGTTACGAGTAAGTTGGGATGATTTAGGAAAACTTGCTTTTCCAGCTTTACTTTTGTGGGGTGACTCGGAGCAACCTAATTGGGTGGTAGCTTATGCACGCAAAGGCAATAATTTAATTATCGCTAACCCGCAAAACCCTGACTATGCTTGTGAAACAGTAACACGCAGTGAACTCGAACAGTTTTGGGATGGCTATTTATGGCAAGTCGAAATCGTTCAAAAGCAAGAAAAGTTTAACCTGAGTTGGTTTTTACCGGCAGTTTGGCAATATAAAGGTTTGCTTACAGAAGTACTTTTAGCATCTTTTACTTTACAACTACTGGGATTAACCACACCGCTAATTACCCAAGTCATCATCGATAAAGTCATGGTGCAAGAGAGTATAGCTACTCTCGATGTAATGGCGATTGCGCTGTTATTAGTAGCAGTATTTGAGTCGGTGCTGGGAATTCTCCGCTTATTTATTTTCACCCATACGGCGCGTCGTTTGGATTTAAGTTTATCAGCGCAGTTATTTCGCCATTTAATGCGTCTACCTTTATCTTATTTTGAATCGCGACGGGTAGGCGATACGGTGGCACGGGTGCAGGAATTAGAACAAATCCGCCAGTTTCTTACGGGTACAGCATTAACTGTGGTTCTCGATAGCATTTTTGCTGTAGTTTATCTCGTACTGATGTTTTACTATAGCGCTACACTAACTTTTGTTGCCTTAGCTGTATTACCTTTATTTGCCCTTCTTACCCTAACAGCAACCCCAATTCTCCGCAGATGGCTCAACGAAACTTTTAACCGTAGCGCTGATAGTCAATCGTTCTTGGTAGAAACAGTTACAGGAATTCATTCCGTCAAAGCCCATGCAGCCGAACCAGCAACAAGGGATAGATGGGAAGGCTTATTTGCTCGGTTTATCCGTACTGGTTTCAAGGCTTCTACCACATCTAATATTAGTAGTAACATCGGCGACTTTCTGACTAAACTATCCAGCCTGTTGATTTTGTGGTTTGGAGCCAAATTAGTTATTGAAAACGACTTTACTGTCGGGCAATTGGTAGCTTTTCAAATGCTTTCGGGAAGAGTTACCGGACCTTTATTAAGATTAGTTCAATTGTGGCAAAATTTACAGCAAGTATTGTTATCTGTAGATAGAATCGGCGACATTCTCAACGTTAATCCGGAGGCAGAACCAGGAACTGGATTAGTATTACCACCCCTCGAAGGAGAAGTTACCTTTGATCAAGTATTCTTCCGTTACAAAGCTAATACCGAACCGATTCTCAAAGGGATTTCCTGCCACGTAGAACCCGGACAATTTGTCGGTATAGTTGGACGCAGTGGTTCCGGTAAAAGTACCCTTTCCAAATTGCTACAAAGACTATATCAAATCGAATCCGGACGTATTCTAATTGATGGTTTTGACGTGAAAAGCGTTGATTTAGCTTCGTTGCGTCAACAAATAGGTGTAGTTTTGCAAGAAGACTTTTTGTTCAACGGCAGCATCCTAGAAAATATAACTTTAGGAAACCCTGAAATCACCGCCGAACAAGTAGTACAAGCCGCAAGAATGGCAGTTGCTCACGACTTCATCAGCGAACTACCCCAAGGCTATGAAAGCAACGTCGGTGAAAGAGGTACCGCATTATCCGGGGGGCAAAGACAGCGCATTGCCTTAGCCAGATTATTCCTGCAGCAAGCACCAATCTTAATTTTGGATGAAGCAACCAGCGCTCTCGATAGCGAAACTGAACAACAGGTGTTGCAAAATTTACAAAGTATGTCCCAAGGGAAAACAGTATTTTTAATCGCACACCGTTTCGCACCATTAAAACGCGCCGACATGATATTAGTCATGGAAAAAGGAATTATTGCCGAAAGAGGAACCCATGACGAATTATTGCGGCAAAAAGGGTTATATTATTCCCTTTATCAAAAGCAGCAAATGAACGTATAGGAGTTAGGAGCAAGGGAGCTTTTTTTTAACGATGCTATCACTAAGAAGTAGGTCAGAAGTTTCCTGCTTCTTAGCGGTACAATAATAAAAAGGTAGGCAGAGAAAAGTTTAATTTATGCAAGAATGTTTTGTAAATCTAAAGTAAAATCAGTCAAAATATTTTCTCCAGATAAACTTTTAGGAGATTGCAAAATTTCTACTTCCTTCTCAGAACGATAAATTTCAACTTGTTTATCTTTCGGGTTAATTAACCAACCTAACCTTAAACCATTCGCAATATATTCGTGCATCTTTTTTCTAGCATCTTCCACATCATCACTTTCAGATACCAATTCCACAGCAAAATCAGGACACAAAGGTAAAAATTTCTTTCTTTGTTGTGGTGTAAGGGAATCCCATCTTTCCATTGTTATCCAAGAAGCATCGGGGGAACGAGTAGCACCGTTAGGAAGTTTAAAACCTGTAGAAGAATCAAAAGCTTTTCCTAAATTATTTTTACGGTTCCAAAACCATATTTGACCAATTAAATCAAAATTACGATTTCCGGTTTCTCCTCCTGTTGGTGACATAATAATTAGTTCCCCTTGCTCTGTTAATTCTAAACGTAATTCTTGATTAAAAGCGACAATTTGTTCAAATTCCTCATCTGTAAACTTGAGTTCGGGAGGTATTTGTAAAGTTAAAGCAGTCATAATTCATCCTATGATTTAATTCGTACTTACATCTTCCTCAATTTTAGATATCGTTACAATAAAAACCCTATATTCAATTTTTTTCAGTCGTAAGATTTACGCTGACATTTTCAACACCCACCCTTACCCACAAATAGACTATTTCAACTGTTTTTTCGCTTGCTGCCAAAGTGCTTCCAACTCTAACAAACTATATTCCGAAAGCGGACGCTGAGCAAAATCTTCCATATGACGCAATCGCTGAATAAATCGTTTATTTGTGCCTTGTAAAGCATCACTGGGGTCTAAATTATTCCATCTTCCTAACTGAACAATAGTAAATAGTAAATCGCCTAATTCTTCTTGTTGTCTTTCTGGAGTTTCTTCCATCAAAGCTTGTTTAAATTCGGCTAATTCTTCCTCAAATTTTTCCCAGACACCATCAATATTTTCCCACTCAAAGCCAACTTCAGCAGCCTTTTGAGAAATTTTCATCGTTGCCATTAACGGTGGTAGCTTACGAGTATAACCACTGAGTTTATTGCTAATTTTGTGACTATCAGCCGTGTTTTCGCCTTTTTCAGTAGCTTTGATTTCTTCCCAATTTTGCTTCACCTCATCCACATTTTGCACCGACACATCACCAAAAACATGAGGATGACGACGAATTAATTTTTGAGTAATACCTGCTGCGACATCCTTAAGCGTAAAATCACCATATTCGCCATAAATTTGCGCTTGTAACACCACCTGTAGAAGTAAATCCCCCAATTCTTCAGCAACATGATTTTTATCGCCGTTTTTAATCGCATCAACCACCTCATAAGCTTCCTCAATTACATAAGGAGTAAGAGTTTCGGGAGTTTGTTCCAAATCCCAAGGACAACCACCCGACGGCGATCGCAATTTTGCCACCACATCAATTAATTCTTGTAAAGCTGATAAAGTATTCATAAGGTAAAAGGTTAAAGGTCAACTGTCCACTGTCAACTAACTCATAGCTTATTCTCCTTGTCCCCTTCCAAAGTCTTCCTAGGTTTGGATTTAGTCGAACGAATGGGGGATTTGCGTTTTTTGGCTTTCTTTTGGGGTAATAAACTAGTAATTCCTTTTCTTTTAAAACGCTTGTAAGCGGAATTTGACCAGTCACTGATAGAATGGCTCATTGCACCGAGTTCTAAACCGATAAACAACGCTAAGAATTGGGTTGAGTGAAGGTTGATGATTTCTAAGATATTTTCAGCTACTTCCTGCCAGTTCAAACTCATATTCAATAATTTTTCGGCAATAAGTAAAATTAATATTCCTGCGATTGAAACTAACCCGCATAAATAAATTACCCGCAAAGTTGTACCGATTAACGGACCGTGAGATAAAAAAGAACGATGACGGAGACTTTTTTGGTAGGGAAGCCAGATAAAACGCAAATAACCCCAGCGTTGAAACTGAATTGAGTAAATATCCAAGTCAGGACCAAACATTAATCCCCCAAACATAAACCCAGCAGCAACAATCAAAGTTATACCGCTGCTGCGAGTCTGCCAAAAAGTTGCGATCGCAATAAATGGTAAAGCCCAAATTGTAATGCGATCGTGAGTTTGACCGGAAGGCATAATTTAAAATTGGGGAATGGGTAATTGGGAATTGGTAATTAAATCTGTGAAATCAGTGTAATCCTTTTTAATCAGTGGTCAGCAATTGGTAATTAAATCTGTGAAATCAGTGTAATCCTTTTTAATCAGTGGTCAGCAATTGGTAATTAAATCTGTGAAATCAGTGTAATCCTTTTTAATCAGTGGTCAGCAATTGGTAATTAAATCTGTGAAATCAGTGTAATCCTTTTTAATCAGTGGTCAGTAATTAGAAGGTTGGAATTTCTCCAACGCCCGAATCATAACCAATAAACTGACATGATACAAGATATATTTAGCCCTTACCCGTGAATCCGAATCAAGATAAATCATCCACAAAAAAATATTTTTCGCAAAACACTAGCTTTATACGAAAAAGTTTGCTATAGTATTTTCTTGTGAGCCAAAACGGACGATTAGCTCAGTTGGTAGAGCGCCTGCCTTACAAGCAGGACGTCACTGGTTCGAGTCCAGTATCGTCCATTGATGAAATTCAATTTTGATTATTTAGTTTGTGGGTTTGCTGTATATCGACAAACTGTAGGACAATTGATGCAAAAAAACGCCGTTGCTGAATCGTCGTGTGAATTCAAGATGTAGAGACGGGATATATCGCATCTCTACAAGGTTTTTGAAATTACTGCTTACTATTTAAGGTGAGGATAAATTCTGTCCCTTCTCCCAAAATTGAATTGCAAGTTAACTTTCCACCATGAGTTTCTTCAACAATTTGTTTAGCTATAGCTAATCCTAATCCTGTACCTTTTCCGACTCCTTTAGTAGTAAATAAATGGTCAAATATTTTATGTTTTACTTCTTCGCTCATCCCTTTCCCGTTATCAGCAATTGAGATTTTGACTTGATAATTTTCAATTGATGTTTTTACCGTAATTTTGTTAGGATTGGCTTTAATCTCCTCAAAAGTAAGTCCATTATTCGACTCATCTAAAGCATCAATAGCATTCGCGAGAATATTCATAAATACCTGATTTAATTGACCAGGAAAACATTCAATTTGTGGTAAATTACCGTATTCTGTAACTATTTCAATTGCTGGACGTTGCTCATTTGCTTTGAGACGATGTTTAAGGATTAAAATTGTACTATCGATGCCTTCATGGAGGTTAAATAGTACTTTATAATCTCTATCAGCACGAGAAAAAGTTCTTAAGCTGGTACTAATATTTTTTAACCTTTCACAAGCCATTACCATTGCATCAAGCATTTTTGGTAAGTCTTCTAGGCTGTAATCAAGGTCAATTTCTTCAGCATGATCGAGAATTTCTGTACTGGCATTAGGAAAAGTTTCTTGATATAAATTAAGGTGTTCGGTAATATCAGTAAAAGTGGGTTTAGCTTGTTTAAGAGTTGCGGAAATAAATCCTAAAGGATTATTCATTTCATGAGCTACTCCGGCGACTAAATTACCTAATGCTGACATTTTTTCGCTTTGAACTATTTGTAATTGAGCTTGTTGTGCTTGCTGATAAAGTCTGGCATTTTCTAAGGAGATAGCGGCTTGGGAGGATAGTAATTTAATTATTTGTAATCTTTCTTGAGTAAATACTCCACTGGTAATTTGATTTTCTAAATATAAAATCCCGATTAAATGTCCTTGATTAATAATTGGGGTGCATAATACACTTTTGGGTTGATGAGTGAGCATATATTCACCAATCATTCCAGGTATATCGGTTTGGCAATTATCTACGACAATTGTTTGTTGAGTATTTTTGACATAATTGATAATTTTTATGGGAATATCTTGACAGATTTCTAATAATTGTGGGTTAAGAATGGTTTGTATTTGGGTTTGAGAATTAATAAGAGTAATTGCTCGTACTTCCCAGATATTTTGCTGGGGAAGAATTAATACGGATTTTTTCGCACCGGAATTTTCTAAAATAATTTTGGTGAGATTGGTAATCAGTGGTTCTAATTCGATGCTGCTAGAAATTATTTGTGCAGCTTTGAGTAGCGAGGAAAAATCGAGCAATTCAGAAATATTGGTGCTGCTAGCGGTAGAAGTATGAGCAGATGAAGATGTGCGAGAAAAGGGAATGTTGGCAATTGTTTCCCAGGGATTGAGGGTAAGTTGTCGTTGTTCTAAGATGGGTTTGAGTAGTTGGGGATAACGTGTTTCTAAATCATCGGTTTTGGCTTTTGCTCCCCATTTGGCATAGCAATAGTATGCTTCTTGCATATAAGCTTGGGCAACTTTTTCTTTACCCAATTCCAAGTAAAATTTGGCAGTGAGTTCGTTAGCTAAGGCTTCTTCTTGGATATAACCGTTTTCTTTGGCTCCGGATATGGCTTTGTCATACAATGTTGCTGCATCTTGATACTTACTTTGAACACGTTTTTGTTCTGCTGTAATCAAAAGATATTTATGGCAATATATAGTCGGAGAATGTTTTGACCATTTGTCAATTTTTTGTTTACTTTTAGCTAGTTTCTGTTGAATGATTCGTTTTTCTGGGATATCAACAGTTGGGTAAACTGCTAAATAAACTAAACTTTCATAAAAGTGAAATACTCCTAAAGAAGCTAAACCTGTACCTGCTTCTAAATAGGGAGTAGATGCTTGAGTAGTTGTATAAGCAGATGTGTAATCTGCAAATAAATAGCTGAGAAAAACCTGAGCAGTCATTGCCATTGATAAGCCAGTACCATCTTTTGACTGCTGTTGTTGAGCTATATTTTCAGAAGCTTTGTAACTTTCTCCTTCTAAACGGGATGGCTCGACAGCATCTCCGAGTAAATTCAAAACTACTTGATGCCAAATACTAGTATAAAGAAATGGATTACTTTGCTTGAATTCCAGTGTAGATTTTTTATAGACATCAATGTCTTGATTCAATTGTAATAGTTCATCTCCAACGAAGAGCTTATGACAAGAAAGTATTAGTAAACACCAAGATGCATATTCTAAATCTCCAGTTTCTAAACCATTAATATAACCAGTTCGTAACGGAGAAATAGTATCAGCTAAAGGTTCATGCCAATGATATACAAAACAATAAACCATGAATAAAGTTCGACAACGAATTTCTTTAGCATGAAATTTATCTAATAATTCCAGTGCTAATTGAGCAAATTGATAACCAGCTTCAATATCTTGTAAAACTCCAGCTAAAATTAATCCATACCAAGAATAAGCAAAAGCTGATAAATTTGTATTACCATATTTTAATGATAGTTTTACTTGTTCCAAAACTGTCAAAGGCAATAAATCAGGACGAGATATATAAGTTGTAGATAAAGCACTTGATAAAATTTGCATTGCTGCTTTGGGCTTTGGTTGATTCATCTTGGGTAAATCAATCAAGTCGGACGTTTTTTTACCGACTAATTTTAATTTTGTTTCTGCTAATGTGAGTAAAACTTGAAGTTGATTTGGGTGATAAGGTAGAGAAATACCAAGTTGTTTGAGTACATCTAATGCAGTATCAATTGCTTGTGGAAGGCAATTTTGTGCTTGGAGAGAAAATATTTGGAGTTCGTAAACTTTGATTTTGTCTTCTAGGGATTTAGCTTGTTGTAAAACAGGTTGAATCCACTGTGATAAATCTGTATACTCTCCTAATAAGTAACTACCTTCGGCAGCCGCTTCGTATAAACCCAGAGTTAACTGATAATCATCTTCCCAAGCTTTTTCCCCCATGAGTTGAATTCCGGTGCTTGCATAGCTCAGCACACCTTTGTAAGCTGTTGCGGCTTTTGCTTTTTGTGCAGCAGCAAGATTTAGTTGCGCGATGGCAATTTTTTCTTGGGTGTCTGTAATTAATGAGACTGCAAGGTTGAATTGACCGACAATATCAAAAATTTGCTCGTTAGTTTGTGATACGGTAGTATGATTATCTCGATCTACAACCGATTGTCGCATTAACCGTCCAATTTTGAGATGAGTTATCTGCTTCTGATTCTGAGGAATTAATCCGTAGGCTGCTTGTTGAACGCGATCGTGAAGGAATCGATAAACGACATTTTGATTATTCTTCTGATGATTATCTTTTTGCTCATTACCCAAATAAAATTTGTATACTTCACTTTGAGGCAAAATTAGTCCAGATTGTAAAGCTTTCCACAGTGCATCGGCTGTATCTACCGCTGATTGTTGGGAAATAATTGCTAAGGTGTCTAAATCAAATTGATTACCAATACAGGCAGCTAATTTAAGTACCTGTTGTGTTGCTAATGGTAATTTTTGCAACTGAGTCGCCATAAACTCAACTACATCGGAAGTTAAACATAAAGCATTAATTTGAGCAATATCGCATTCCCAACCACCTTGAAGATTAGGATTAAACCGAATCAGTTTATCTTCGTGTAAAGCTTTGAGAAACTGGGTAGTAAAAAAGGGATTTCCTTGAGTTTTGCGAATAACTAACTCTGTTAAAGGATGTGCAAGCTCAAATGAACAACACAAGCTATCAGCAACCAAACAATTTGTATTCTCAAAGGAAAGCGGTTTGAGAGTGATTGTATTAATAATTGCTTGTAACTGCTTCAATTCTTCAACCATGATTATAAAAGGGTGCATGGGAGAAACTTCATTATCACGATAAGCACCCAGCATTAATAAATAATTTTTATCCCTCATTAGTAATTTAATCAACTTTAAGGAAGTAGAATCAGCCCACTGTAAATCATCCAAAAATATGACTAATGGATGTTCTTTATTAGTGAATATTTGAATAAACTTTTGCAATAATAAATTAAATCGATTTTGAGCAGCAGTTCCTGATAGTTGGGTTGCTGTGGGTTGTTCCCCGATAATGTATTCTAACTCTGGTATAACTTCAATTAAAACCTGTCCATTTTCCCCTAAAGCTTGTAAAATTTTATTTTTCCAATTCGATAATTGAACATTACTTTCTGTTAATAATTGTCCCATTAAATCCCGCAAAGCCTGCACAAAAGCTGATAAAGGAATATTGCGATTAAACTGGTCAAATTTACCTTTAATAAAATAACCCCGTTGTTTAACGATGGGTTTTTGAACTTCGTTGACTACGGCAGTTTTCCCAATACCAGAAAAACCTGCAACAAGCATTAATTCGGTGTTCCCTTGAGATACTCGTTCAAATGCTGCGAGTAAACTTTCTACTTCTTGTTCTCTACCGTATAATTTTTCGGGAATAATAAATCTATCACAAATATCCCTTTCACAGATGGGGAATGATTCGATTTTTCCTGTTTCTATAAGTTGGAATAAACATTGTTCTAAATCGTGCTTTAATCCCAATGCACTTTGATATCTATCTTCGGCATTTTTTGCCATTAGTTTATGGATAATATTATCCAAAACTTGAGGAAGTTCCTTGTTAATTGAAAGAGGTGTTTTAGCAATATGACAATGCACCAATTCCATTGGATCATCAGATTTAAATGGTAATTTACCTGTGAGTAATTCGTAAAAGGTTACTCCTAAAGAATAGAAATCACTACGATAATCAATTCCCCGATTCATTCTTCCAGTTTGTTCGGGAGAAATGTAAGCAAGGGTTCCTTCTAAGATATTAGGATTTTTAATTTCTTGGGTTTCTCTTGGTAGTAATGAAGCGATACTAAAGTCGATTATTTTAACTTCTTTGGTTTGGGGATTTATTAATATATTGGCTGGTTTAATATCTTTATGAATGATTCTTTGTTGATAGAGTATCTGTAAAATATCACATAGGGATATAGCAATTTGCAAAAATTCCTGTAGAGACGTTATATATAACGTCTCACTATATAACGTCTCTACATTTTTGAAATAATCTTTGAGAGATATTCCCCCCATATCTTCCATTATCAATGCATAACTGTTTTGGTAAGTTTCGAGATTGTAGGTTTGGATGATTCCGGGGAAATTGAGGTTTTTGGTGATTGTATACTGATTCCGAAATTGAACGAGTTCGTTGAAACTGGGATAGGGATTTTTTAACAGCTTGATGACTACTGGTAATGAATCAACTTCTCTAATTGCACGATAAACCAGGGTTTTGCAACCATTGTAAAGTTGTTCGCTAATTTGATATCCGGGAATATTAATGCTTATACTTACCATGCTGTTTTTATCCTTACTGCCTTTATATGAATGCACTTAGTATTCCCAGATAGGCGAATCAAGTTACCAATAAAGTAAAAAGTTTACAGAGGAATCTCAATCACAAATTCAGTACCTTTACCTAGTGCAGAAATACAGTTTAAGTTACCTCCATGTTGTTCTACCACAATCGAATAGCTAATTGACAATCCTAAACCTGTACCACTACCTACAGGTTTTGTAGTAAAAAATGGTTCAAACATTTTATTTTGTACTGTTTCATTCATCCCCATACCGTTGTCGATAATGTGGATCGAAACATATTTTTTTTGTTGAATTTGAGTACGAATTGTAATAGTTGGTTGGTGATTTACATCTAATTCTTTGAAAGCATCAATGGCATTAGTAAGAATATTCATAAATACCTGATTTAAAGCTGATGGATAACAAGTAACTAAAGGTAGTTGGCTGTATTGTTTAACAATTGAAATCTCTTTATTGTTACGACTATTTTGCAAGCGATGCTGTAAAATTAATAGTGTACTATCAATACCTTCATGAATATCTACTGATTTAACTTCAGCTTCATCTAAACGGGAAAAATTACGCAATGATAAAACTATTTGGCGGATACGCTCTGCTCCTATTTGCATAGATTTCATCAGTTTTTGTAAATCACCCACCATAAAATCTAGTTCCACATCGGCAATTTTTTCTGCAATTTCTGGTATCGGTTGCGGGTAGTTTTTCTGATATAAATTATTTAATTCAATTAAAGATGTCACATATTCACTTGCTGGTATCAGGTTGCCATAAATAAAATTAATCGGATTATTAATTTCATGGGCAATCCCAGCAACTAATTGTCCCAAACTGGACATTTTTTCGGCTTGAATTAATTGGGCTTGAGTCGCGTAAAGTTTTTCTAAGGTTGATTCTAGTTGAGTTGCTTTTTGTGTTACTTCTTCGGTGCGTTCTGATACTTTTTGCTCTAATTGGTGATATAATTGGGCATTTTCCAGAGAAATGGCAGCTTGAGCAGTGAGTAGTTGAATGACTTGCAGACGATCGCGTGTAAATGCTCCTGTGATCAGATTATTTTCTAAGTACAAAATGCCAATGAGTTTTCCTTGCTGGCTAATCGGAGTACACAACACGGATTTGGGCTGGTGATTAATAATATAGCTATCGCCGGCAAATTTGATGGAATTACTTAAATGATCAAAAACAGCCACCTCTTGCGATCGCAATACCGAATAAA
This sequence comes from Rivularia sp. T60_A2020_040, assembly GCA_015272215.1. GTDB lineage: Bacteria > Cyanobacteriota > Cyanobacteriia > Cyanobacteriales > Nostocaceae > Rivularia. The sequence continues at coordinate 84,403 of JACYMD010000074.1, forward strand.
TTACACTTTGGGGAATTTCCTGATATTTTTCAAGGGGAATATCTAATCTTTGAGTTTGTTGAGAATCAGCTTTACTAACTACCAACCATTGTTTATTTTGCTGTAAAATTAAATATCCCTTTTGAGCGCCAGCATTGACGATCGCAATCTGCATTAAAGTTGCTAACAGTTTGTCTAACTCAATTTCTCCTGATATTGCTTGTGCAGCTTTCATTAATGTTGGCATATCTAACCAAAAATTTTGGCTGCTATTACTGGCACTTAAAGTTTTCATCAGGGTTGAAGTGATGGTTTGATCATCGGTAATCTCAACATTAGGGGCTGGAAAAATTGCTGCTAATAGTTGGGGATAATGTTGTTCAAGGTGGGCTATTTTAGCTTTTGCACCCCATTTGGTATAACAGTAATAAGCTTCTTGCATATAGCTTGTGGCGATTTTCTCTTTACCCCAATTGAGGTAAAATTTTGCAGCAAGTTCGTTTGCTAAGGCTTGTTCTTGCAGATAATTGTTTTCTTTAGCACCAGTAATAGCCCGTTCATATAGTTCTATTGCTTGAGAATATTCACCCAATACCCGACAATATTCCGCTTCGACTAAGTTAAATTTATGTAAGTGGTTACTTGGAGCTAAGGTAGCGAATTGTTGAAGTTTTTCTTTGTGTTGCAGAATTCGACTTTCCTGAAAAAACCCAGTTTCTGTTGAGGAAATTGCTAATTGAGCTAAAGAATCGTATAAAGGTAATAAAACACTAACAAATAAACCAGGAACACCATCTAAATATTCTTCCGCAATAGCGGCTTCTGCAATAGCTTGTTCGTAGTTTTCCAACAAGTAACAGAGCATCAGTTTATTTATTTTCAGATGATACACAGCAGGGCGATCGTTCACTTGCTGATGTTGGGGTAACATTAAATCCTCATTGTAGACATCACCAACTAAAATTTCTGGATTCTCATTACGTCCAAGTAAATTTAAAACTGTTCAGCTAATTTTTTTTGTTCTTGAGGTTGTGTAATTAAATCAATACCTAATTTGAATTGATTAACCAAATCGAAGATTTTTTCTTCCAGTTGTGCTTCAGGAGTATGCTCAAGTAATAACTGAGCAATTTTCAGATGTGTTGCGGCTTTTTGTTCTTCGGGAATCAAGAAATAAGCTGCTTGTTGAACACGATCATGCAAAAATTTATAATTAATTACTTGACTATTAGTTTGAATGTGATTATCTACTGTTTCTCCAACATAAAACTTGTAAATTTGACTTTGTGCCAAAATCAGTCCTTCTTGTAAGGCTGACCATAATGCTGTGGTTATTTCGATTATAGATTGTTCGGCAATAATTTCTAATATATTTAAATCAAATTGATTACCAATACAAGCAGCTAACTTAAGTATTTCTTGTGTTTGATATGGCAATTTTTGTAACTGCATCGTCATAAATTCTATGACATTATCGGTGAGTGCAGCTTCTCTAATTCGGACAATCTCGCATTGCCAATATCCAACTTGATAATCAAAGTTAATTAATTGATTTTGATGGAGCGCTTTGAGAAACTGGGTAGTAAAAAAAGGATTTCCATGAGTTTTTTGAGCGACTAATTGTGTTAAAGGTTCAGCTATTTTCGCGGAACATTTAAGTGTATCACCAATTAACTGATTAAGACTAGTTATATCTAAATGCTTCAGGTGAATAGTATGCATTTTTTTTGTATTTTTGCTGATACTATCCAAAGTCAATATTAACGGATGAGCGACGAAAATTTCATTATTTCTGTAAGCACCAATTATGAGTAAATATCCTGTTTGCTTCTCGGCTATCAGCAATTTAATCAGATTTAAAGAAGCTAAATCCGCCCATTGTAAATCATCCAAAAACATCACCAAAGGATGCTCTGGTTGAGTAAAAACTTGAATAAACTTTTGCAATAATAAATTAAATCGGTTTTGAGCAGCAGTTCCTGATAATTCCGGTGCAGGTGATTGAACTCCGATAATGCTTTCTAATTCCGGAATGACATCAATAATAACCTGTCCATTTTCCCCTACAGCGTGCAAAATTTTATTTTTCCAACTTGACAATTGAGCATCACTTTCTGTTAATAATTGCCCAATTAAATCTCGCAAGGCTTGCACAAAAGCTGATAAAGGAATATTGCGATTAAATTGGTCAAATTTGCCTTTAATAAAATAACCCCGTTGTTTAACTATCGGTTTTTGAACTTCATTAACTACGGCAGTTTTTCCAATACCAGAAACACCCGCAACAAGCATTAATTCGGTGTTCCCTTGGCAAACTCGTTCAAATGCTGCCAGTAAAGTTTCTACTTCTTGTTCTCTACCATATAATTTTTCGGGAATAATAAATCTGTCACAAATATCTCGTTGAGCAATTTCAAAATATCTAATTTTACCTGTTTCTTTTAGTTGCTTTAAACATATTTCTAAATCATGCTTTAATCCCAATGCACTTTGATATCTATCTTCAGCATTTTTTGACATGAGTTTCTGGATAATATTATCCAAAACTTCTGGTATTTCTTCACAGTTGACAGTGGATTTTTTCTCATTTACTGAAACAGGTATTTTGGCAATATGACAATGGATTAATTCCATCGGATCATCAGAGATAAATGGTAATTTACCTGTGAGTAATTCGTAAAAAGTTACTCCTAAAGAATAGAAATCACTCCGGTAGTCAATTCCCCGATTCATACGTCCAGTTTGTTCTGGAGAAATGTAAGCAAGGGTTCCTTCTAAAACATTAGGATTTTTAATTTCTTGGGTTTCTCTTGGTAGTAATGATGCAATACTAAAGTCGATTAATTTAACTTGTTTAGTTTGGGGATTTATTAATATATTGGCTGGTTTAATATCTTTATGAATGATTCTTTGTTGATAGAGTATCTGTAAAATATCACATAGGGATATAGCAATTTGCAAAAATTCCTGTAGAGACGTTATATATAACGTCTCACTATATAACGTCTCACTATATAACGTTTCTACATTTGTGAAATAATCTTTGAGAGAAATTCCTCCCATATCTTCCATTATCAGTGCATAACCGTTTTGATATGTTTCCAAGTTGTAAGTTTGAATAATTCCGGGAAAGTTGAGGTTTTTGGTAATTGTATACTGATTCCGAAATTGAACGAGTTCGTTGAAACTGGGATAAGCATTTTTCAGCAGTTTAATGACTACTGGTAATGAATCAAATTCTCGAATTGCACGATAAACTAGGGTTTTGCAACCGTCGTAAAGTTGTTCGCTAATTTGATATCCGGGAATATTAATGTTGGTAGCCAGCATACTGCTTTTCTCGTTACTGCCTTTATATGAATGCACTTAGTATTCCCGTCAGGGGTAAATAAATTTCATTAGACAATAAAAATTTTGATAGTAGAATAGTTTTATGATTAAGCCAAAACATATAGGGGACAATAATTTCAAGGATTGAGAGGTTAGATTAAAAAAATTGTAGAAAAACAGCTAAGTATTCGTGTAAAAATAAATTGAATAAGTAGTGTGGACATCCTGCCCACCTTTGGGAAATACCAAGCGTTTAAAGCCGAATTGTAGAGATCAAGTAATTTATGAATTACAAATCATAAACTAAGCTAAAATTAAGCAAGCGTTTTTGGTGGAGAAAATATAGTGGACGGCAAAAAATACGCTCCAGCAACCCAGCGCAACCGCGAACCGATTCTACAAGTACTTTTAGAAGTTTTACCACCCACTGGCACGATTTTAGAAATTGCCAGCGGTACAGGAGAACACGCTGTATACTTCGCTCCTAAATTAAAACCTCGAAAGTGGATTCCTTCTGATGCAAATAGTTCTGCTCGTGAAAGTATATCAGCATGGATTAAACATCACAACAGCGACAATCTCTATCAACCCCTCGATATTGATGCAAGTCAGCCGATTTGGAAAGTAGAAAAGGAAATATTCTCGGAAATATCTGATATTATTGCGATCGCGAATATCAACATGATTCACATTTCACCTTGGTCTGCTTGTTTGGGATTAATGGCTGCTGCTGGTCGTATTCTTCCACCCGGAGGTATACTCTACTTATACGGACCCTACAAACAAGCTGGAAAACACACCGCACTTTCCAATGCTGATTTTGATGAGTATTTACAAGAACAAAACCCGGAATGGGGAGTACGTAATTTAGAAGATGTAGTGGAAGCAGCCAGCAATCATCATCTCACTTTACAAAAAACTTATCAAATGCCAGCGAACAATCTTTCGGTAGTATTTCACAAGGTTAAAGGTTAAAGGTCAACTGTCAACTGTCAACTAACTTTTTATGGCTGATGTAAACGGTACTTGGCTGGGAACTTATTGGCAACAAGGTAATCCGACTCGCTTTGAAGTTGTACTTGTGCAAAGCGGTAATAGTTTGGCTGGTAGGGTTTTGGATGATGGCTATTTAGGGGAAGCGAAATTAAGCGGTGAAGTTGTAGGTCGTCGTATTAGTTTTATTAAACGTTATTTTACCAGTTCTCCCGATGCTGTAGAATATGTGGGAACAATTTCGGAAGATGAAGATTATATCCAAGGAAAATGGAAAATTAATCGATGGTATTCTGGCTCTTGGGAAGCTAGACGCAGTGGTGAGTCTTTAAGTTTAGAAGTTGCGAATAAAGCAGAAAAAAAAGTACCAGTTACTAGCGATAAGGGTTAAATAAAAGTGGAGATAAGGACACTCGAACTCCTCACGTACTGCTTGCAAAGCAGGCGCTCTACCAACTCCCCATTTACATTTATCTTGTAATTAAATAATTACGAGAATTATTATAACTGATAGTACTGATTTGCGAAAGCCGTTTTATTTAAGATATACGAATAATTAAATCTAAAATCTAAAATCTAAAATCTAAAATTCAAAATGTCTGTAATAGTTGCCACATTATACAAATTTGTTCAGTTACCAGATTATGTTGAAAAACAACAACCTTTATTATCTGTTTGTGAAGCACAAGGAATAAAGGGAACTATTTTATTAGCTCAAGAAGGTATTAATGGAACAATTGCAGGTTCTCTTCAAGGGATTGATGCGGTGATGGATTTTTTACGTTCCGATTCCCGTTTTAGCGATTTAGAATATAAACAATCTACTGCTGAATCTCCACCATTTCAAAGATTGAAAGTAAAATTAAAAAATGAAATTGTGACTTTGGGTGTACCAGAAATTAATCCCAGCGAACAAGTAGGAACTTATGTTAATCCCCAAGATTGGAATCAAATTATTTCCGATCCTCAAGTAACCGTAATTGATACCCGCAACGATTATGAAGTAAGTATCGGTACATTTAAACGGGCAGAAAATCCGCAGACTGAATCATTTCGGGAGTTTCCTGAATATGTTGATAATAATTTAAATCCTGATAAAAATAAGAAGATTGCTATGTTTTGTACCGGCGGTATTCGCTGTGAAAAAGCGACTTCTTATTTAATTTCTCAAGGATTTAAAGAAGTTTATCATCTTAAAGGTGGCATTCTCAAATATTTAGAAGAAGTACCAAAAGAACAAAGTTTGTGGACAGGTGAATGTTTCGTTTTTGACGAACGTATTGCCGTGCGTCATGGATTGGAACTCGGTTCCTACGATATGTGTCTGAGTTGCGGACATCCAATTTCTGATATTGATAAAGCTTCATCAAAATACGAAGAAGGAATTTCCTGTCCCCACTGTTTTGATTCTCTCACCGAAGAGAAAAAAGCCAAAATGCAGGAAAAGAAGCGTCAGCGTTTCAGTTGACAGTTGACAGTTGACAGTTGATGGTAATTTTTGACTTTTGACCTTTAACCTTTTTTTCGTGCTAATGTCAAACCATCTCCAATGGGTATCATGCTGATGGTAACTCGTTCGTCTTTGTGGATTTTTTCGTTTAAAGCACGAATTTTCTTGGTTCTATTATCTTGTACCTGTAAATCGGCTACTTGTCCAGACCATAATACGTTATCAATGGCAATTAATCCACCGGGACGTATTAATTTTAATGCTCGTTCATAATAGTCGTTGTAACTGCTTTTATCTGCATCGATGAAGGCAAAATCAAAGGTATCCGCTTCACCTGCTGCTAATAATTTATCCAAAGTTTCAATAGCTGGAGCTATACGTAGATCGATTTTATCAGCTACTCCTGCTTGTTCCCAGTAACGACGGGCAATAGATGTGTACTCTTCACTCACATCACAAGCAACTATCTTACCAGATGGTGGTAATGCTAAGGCAACTACTAAGGAACTGTAACCCGTAAATACACCTATGTCTAAAGTTTTATTTGCACCAATTAACTGCATTAATAAAGCCATAAATTGACCTTGTTCCGGTGAAATTTGCATCACGTTTCGGGGATGAGTTGCAGTTTCTTCACGTAATTTTGTTAACACTTCCGGCTCCCGTATAGATACGGAGAGTAAATATTGATATAAGTGATTTTCTAATCCTATTGTTTGCTTAGACATATTCAGATTTTTAGTAAATTATAGGTGTATTTGCTGAGATTTTTGATGAAATTCATTATGGCTATTTACCATAATTCGGTTGACAATAATTGAGAAAAAGCATAAAAATACGGATATTGTAAAACAAAGTAATAATGCAGAGACGTTACACTGTAACGTCTTTCTATGTGATCAATTTTAAATAAACATCTCCGAAAATTAATTATGCGTTACCCAGAACCCCTGTAGAGACGTAGCATTGCTACGTCTCTACATCTTTTTCGGAGATGTCTAATGTTTGTAGTTAGGATGCGCGCCCTTGGTTTACAGCGATAAATCGCAACTACGAACCCATGTAGAGACGCAAGGATTCGCATCTCTACAAGCCATCATAATTAATGTGGTAGAGTACTAGGATACCAAATCAAACTTTAGAAACTGCGATCGCGCTGACATCGACTTTGCGATCAAATAAGATTCGCGGTTTGAGTAAAATTTTGAACAGTAGTATAAATGATTGCAATTCGTTGGGAGTACATCTACGCTTCCATTGTCCGGGACGACAGAATAACATTTCTACTAAACGACGATGTTGAGGTAAGGTGACTAAGGGAAATTTAACTCGAATGGTGGGAAATTCGTCTTTGATGCTAGTAGTAATAATTTCTGCATTAAGTTGTAAGTTTTCTTCGGCTATTTCTAGATTTATTGATTGAGTAGGAATTAATTCTATGGGTATTTGTTGGGTTAATGCGATTTCTGCACCGACTTCGGAAATCATTGTAGTTACTCCCCAAAGGGTTTGTTTACCAATGTTTAAACGTACTATTCTTCGTAAATCGAACCATTCGTAAACATCGGCTTTGGGTGCATCTAGTAATATTAATAAAGCAATTCCAATTAATAATAAATTATAAATACTCCATATCCATCCTAAATCTAAACCTTGGAAATGTTGTACTATTTCAGGAGTTGTTGTTTGCTGCCATAATAATGCTAAACACATCCCTAAATTGTGCCATAAACTAATCGCATTACCAATGAATAAAATCATTAATGGTAAAGCTAAATTCAAGTTAAAATAAAATTTATTATTTGCATTTCCTTTGGGTGTAACTTTAAATCCTTTGGAGAAGGGATTCAGCATTACTTTAATTACAGTTAATGCCAGAGGAAAAGCTAAGGCTATACTATAAATTTCTGAGAGAATTGCAGAGCGAGAATGGGAATTTAGCCAGGAAAATACTGTTAGTTGAGTCAGGTAAAAAGGTAAGAGAAAATAAAGCGCTTCTGCTACAGTTGCTTGTACTGGAATAATCCCTAAAAATGAATATGCTAAAGGCATTAATAGAAATCCAACGCGGGAAATACTCCCAAACCAGTTGAGTAATCCTTCTAAATGAGCTAGTCTTTGTAATGGTTTTAATCCGCGAATTGTCAGAGGATTTGATTTAATAAAAAATGCTTGTAAAGTACCTTGCGCCCAACGGATACGTTGTGTTGCGTGTGCGCCGATATTTTCCGCAGCTAAACCCGCGCTGAGTTTTTCATCTAAATAAATAAGTTTGTAACCTTTGGCTGATAAATTAATTCCGGTAAAGTAATCTTCGCTGAGAGATTCGGTGACAAAACCACCAGTTTTTTCTAAAGCGCTGCGTCTCAAAACAAAAGAAGTTCCTGCACAAACTACACTTCCAGCACTATCTTTTATCGGTTGAATTTGTCTGTAAAATACTTCTTCTTCTGGAGTGACGACATTTTCTAAACCTAAATTATGAGCGATGGGGTCTGCATTATAAAAGCTTTGTGGTGTTTGTACTAAGGCTACTTGTTCATCTTGAAAAAAGCCTATTGTACGTGTAATAAAGTTTTTTGTCGGAATAAAATCGGCATCAAAAACAACTATTAATTCTCCATTTATTTGAGGAAATGCATGATTTAAGTTACCTGCTTTTGCATGACGATTATCTGCTCTGGTAATATACTCACATCCTAATTCTTCCGCTAACGCTTGCATTTCCGGACGACGAGTATCATCTAATAAATAAATAGTTTTATTATCGTATTCTAAAGCTTGACAACCAATAATTGTCCTTCGTAATATAAAAGTTGGTTCGTTGTAAGTCGGAATCAAAATATCGACACTAGGATGAAAACTTTTTTCAATTACAGCGATAGATTTTCTATCTGCATCATGACGATGTTCTTTTACATTTAACATTAAAAATAACTGAATTGTTGCACTGAATAATACCAACATTTCTAAACCAAATAAACCCAAACTAAATGCACCATTTAAAGGATTATTAAGGTTTAGGGTTGATAAAGACCGCCATAAAACATATCTACCAGTTAATATTAATAATATTCCAACTACTAATCTTCGCGACCAAATACGGGGTTGGGGAGAAATTTTCATTATTATCAAAACAGTTAATAATAACGCTACAGTCGGGGCTAATAAATATTTTCCCGTTACCATCGGTACTTCTAACCATATGGGTGGATTCTGTTGGAAAACGTTAATTTCAGCAAAAATTGCGTTGATTTTATCTTCTCCTGCAAACCAAGCTATAACGATAATTGCTGATATAATCACAATGCTGAATAAAAATAAAGTTGTAATTCTAAATTTAAATATCCTTTGAAATTTACGTCGATACTTTCTTTTTTCAGACTGTGTAATAATCATTGGTAGTTGCCTCAAAATTAAATCTCAAGTTTAATATAAGTTTATTCCTATATTCCTGAATTAAAACAACATTAAAAATAAAATCCAAATTTTAGCCTAATTTTCAACAATTTCTCAGCTTCTATTAATTTATCTATTAAAACAAAGCCTTAAATTGTACTTATACACAAATTTGAGGACACCGCAATGAAATTTAAATATGTCGCAGTTTTAGGTATCATTGCTTTCCTAAGTGTAGGTTGTACAATGTAGAATCGCAATCGGAAACTCTGCCTCAAGTCGAAACAGTTGCCGAAACTCCTGCTACTGGTTCAGTACAAGCTTCCGGAACCTTTCAAGATGCAGAACACCCTACTAAAGGAACAGTCAGTATTATTACTGAAAACGGCAATAAATATATTCAATTTGATGACAAGTTTAAATCCGATAGCGGACCAGATTTATTTGTGATTCTCCACAAAGATGATAAATTGCCAATTACCGGACTTAAAGAAGCAGATTATATAACTATAGCTCCGTTAAAAAGTACCAGCGGTACTCAAAAGTATGAAATTCCCCAAAATGTAGATTTAGCAAATTTCAAATCTGTAGCTTGCCGTTTTCAAAGCATAAATGATTTTTTAATCGCTTATTTTCGATAGTTAATAATACAAAGCTTGGACAATAAAGATGGAACTAGTAGATTTTTTCACTCTCATACATCCTGCGATCGCAATTATTTTTGTATTCCCCCTTATCGGTAATGTAGTAAACTTTGCATGGTCAACACGTCAGCGTCGTTTACAAACTAAGGATAAAGGTAAAAGTAAAATTCCTCCCGTTGTTGGTGCAGAACATAAGCGTTTGGGAGACTGGTTAACTGCTTCAGTTGTCGGACTTACTTTAATCGGTTTAGCGCATCCAATTAGTAAAAATATCATCAAAAATCAATTGTGGAATAAAACACCTTTTCAAGTTATTTTTATCGTGTTAATGTTCGTTGCGACTATCGCTTCTTTAGTATTTTTGTACAAAGCACAAAAGAAACAATGGCGAGCAATTTTTGCAACTTTAACAGGTATAGGATTAGTTATAATAGGTTGTCAAGACGGTGTTTTTCGACGTACAAATGAATGGTATTGGTCGCATTATTATTATGGAATTACGGCAGCTTTGTTGATAATTTTTTCCTTAGCAATTGTACCAGAAATTTATCGGGATAAATCTAACCGTTGGCGGACTATCCACACTGTTTTAAATACTTTTGCTTTGTTACTATTTATCGGTCAAGGTTTGACAGGAACTAGAGATTTATTAGAAATTCCCTTGAGTTGGCAAGAACCGTTTGTTTACAAGTGTGATTTTGTAAATAAAACTTGTTCTTAACAGTTATCAGTTAACAGTTAAGAATCATGACTGATACATAATAAATCATTGTAAAATTTTTGAAAAAATCATCTGTAGTGCGGGCATCCCTTCACTTTCTTCGAGGGCAAGCCTGCCCGCTATAAAAATATAAATTAAATGCGCGACAGCTTAGATCAATATAATATTTAATTTTTTCCTAAACATCACTACTATTAATTACCTAATTAAGTATATATATAAATGAATAAAATTTTTGCAAAAATTGACTTTAATTCATTAAGATTACGTTTAACAGCAGGTGTTGCTGTATTTTCTATTTTGGGCTTAGGAAGTGTTGCTTCTTGGACTGGTTGGAAAATGCAGCAAATCTTAATTGATAGCCATAAAAAAAATATCGAAGAAATTGCTACAGAAATACCGCGTGACTTACAAATATTGAGTGAAATGGTTCCACAAGAACAAGCAATTTCTCAAAGAATAGATAATTTAAAAACTAATAATACATTACTATGGATAGAGAATTTAGATAACAAAATCTTAGCAAAATCTAATAGTTTAATTAAATCTTCTAAGTCTCAAGAAAATAGTTTATTTGATTTAAAAAATATTCCAATTAAACCTCAAGTTATTCAACTAAATAATCGCTATTTTGTTTTGTGCAGCAATTCTTTGACTATACAAGGAAAAGTCATCGGTACAATTTCCGTAGCACAGGATATTACCCGCGACCAAACCATGTTTATCACAATGATAAAAAGTGTTGCTGCAACCAGCATTTTAGTAATAGTTATCATGGCTGGTGCAATTGCATTTTATATTCACCATTCTCTAAAATCTTTGCGTCAGTTAAGTCAAATGACCGAGGTTATTTCTGCTGAGGATTTAGCAAATGCACAACTAGATTTTGATAACGCACCCACAGAAGTTAAGCAGTTAGCTGAAACTTGTAATATGATGCTTTCTCGACTTTCCGAATCTTGGGAAAAAGAGCGACAATTTGTTAGTAATGTATCTCACGAATTACGCACACCATTAACAATTGTACATGGTTATTTACAAAGCGTATTGCGACGACAACAAAATCTAACCGAAATTCAAAAAGAAGCATTAGAAACTGCTGCATCGGAAGCAGAAAATACTATTAGTTTATTACAAGATTTATTAGAATTAGCCAGAGCAGACCACGGCAATTTACATTTTAATATACAAAGCTGCATTTTAAATGATATCGTGAGTGAAGTTGTAGAAATGGCAGATAAATACAGCGATAGAGATATTAAAATTGAAGCTCCAGCATACTTAATTGAAGTCAAAGCAGACTATAATCGTCTCAGACAAATATTACTGAATTTGATTGATAATGCTGTTAAATATTCCGAAGCAGATACCTTAATAACTGTAAAAATATCTCAACAGGAAAATGAAGGACTTATTCAAGTTTTTGACATGGGTTGTGGGATACCATTACAACATCAATCGCGAATATTTGAGCGTTTTTATCGTGTAGATGAAGCTCGTAACCGTGCTGGTGGAACTGGTTTGGGTTTATCGATTGTCAAAACATTAGTTGAAGGTATGGGCGGTAAAGTTTCGGTACGTTCTAAGTTGAATGAAGGGAGTGTTTTTACTGTGAGTTTGCCGGTTTAGGAGAGGATAAATAATCTTACACTCTGCGTTACTTTGCGTTTTACTTTGCGCTCCTTTGCGTTCAAAAAGATATGACTCATAAACTTTTACAATTTCAACAGACGATGAACGTCATTCAACGATAAAGTTATCAATGTGTGTCAGTTAACTTTGTATTTTCGTAATCACTTGCTATGATGCGCCACAGATGTTTCAGGAAAATTTCAATATTCCAGCAACAAATATCAGTTAACAATAAAGAGTAACAATAACTTTGACTACAAATTATGGCTGAAACAAATATAGAATCAATTCTCCAAGAAAAGCGCTTATTTTCTCCTAGTGCGGAATTCTCCCAAAATGCTCATATCAAAAGCTTAGAAGATTATCAGCGTCTTTACGACAAAGCAAAATCAAACCCCGAAGCATTCTGGGCAGAACTTGCTGAACATGAGTTACACTGGTTTCAAAAGTGGGATACGATTTTAGATTGGCAACCACCTTTTGCTAAATGGTTTGTTAACGGTAAAATTAATATTTCTTACAACTGTCTTGACAGACATCTCACCACTGCTCGTAAGAACAAAGCCGCAATTATTTGGGAAGGTGAACCCGGAGATTCCCGTACCATCACTTACGCACAGTTACACCGTGAAGTTTGTCAATTTGCCAATACACTGAAACAACTTGGTGTAAAAAAAGGTGATGTTGTAGGCATTTATATGCCGATGATTCCTGAAGCCGCTATCGCCATGTTGGCTTGTGCGAGAATCGGTGCAGCTCATAGCGTTGTATTCGGTGGTTTTAGTGCGGAAGCTTTACGGGATAGGTTGAATGACGGGAAAGCCACAGTTGTAATTACTGCCGATGGTGGTTTCCGCAAAGATGCTATCGTTCCCCTTAAACCCCAAGTTGACAAAGCTTTAGAAAACGATGCCGCACCTTCAGTAAAAAAGGTTTTGGTGGTGCAGCGTACTAAACAAGACATTACCATGGAATCGGGACGCGATTATTGGTGGCACGATTTGCAGAAAGAAGTTTCCGCAGATTGTCCCGCAGAACCGATGGACAGCGAAGATATGCTGTTTATTTTATACACATCTGGTAGTACGGGTAAACCGAAAGGCGTTGTTCACACCACTGGTGGTTATAACCTTTACAGCCACATGACCACCAAATGGATATTTGATTTACAAGAAACTGATGTATATTGGTGTACTGCTGATGTCGGTTGGATTACGGGTCATAGTTACATAGTTTATGGTCCGCTTTCCAATGGTGCAACTACCGTAATGTATGAAGGTGCGCCCCGTAAATCAAATCCAGGTTGCTTCTGGGATGTAGTTGAGAAGTATGGCGTGACGGTTTTTTATACTGCACCTACAGCAATTCGCGCCTTTATTAAAATGGGTGACGAACACCCCAAAGCCAGGAATTTATCATCCCTGCGGTTATTGGGAACCGTCGGGGAACCAATCAACCCCGAAGCTTGGATGTGGTATCACCAAGTAATCGGTGGTGAACGCTGTCCCATTGTCGATACTTGGTGGCAAACGGAAACCGGGGGAGTAATGATTACACCTTTACCCGGAGCAATTTCTACCAAACCTGGTTCGGCTACTCGTCCTTTCCCTGGTATCCTTGCAGATATTGTAGACTTAGAAGGCAACGCCGTCACAGAAAACGAAGGTGGATATTTGGTAATCCGTTATCCCTGGCCCGGTATGATGAGAACAGTATACGGCGACCCCGACCGCTTCCGCCGCACCTATTGGGAACATATTGCCCCCAAAGATGGCAAATATCTCTACTTTGCTGGTGATGGTGCAAGAAAGGATGAAGACGGTTACTTTTGGGTAATGGGACGGATTGACGATGTTTTGAATGTTTCTGGTCATCGTCTCGGTACAATGGAAATTGAATCAGCCCTTGTGTCCCATCCGGCAGTAGCAGAGGCGGCTGTGGTAGGGAAACCAGATGATTTGAAAGGCGAAGAGATAGTCGCATTTGTGACTTTGGAAGGAGAACATCAAAGTAGTGAGGAATTGAATCAAGAACTTAAAAAACACGTAGTTACAGAAATCGGTGCAATTGCTCGTCCCGGTGAAATCCGTTTTACTGATGCGTTACCCAAAACCCGTTCCGGTAAAATTATGCGCCGATTATTACGTAATTTAGCTGCGGGACAAGAGGTATCGGGTGATACTTCCACATTGGAAGATACAAGTGTGTTGGATAAGTTGCGGGAAGGAGCATAGGATTTTAGATTTTAGATTTTAGATTTTGGATTGATTTGTTGTAGTGCGGACATCTTGTCCGCTTTTAATTCTTTTTTGGGATTTGAGATTATGTCCTACAGGCACACTTAGTTAAGAGATTTTGGATTGATTTGTTGTAGTGCGGACATCTTGTCCGCTTTTAATTCTTTTTTGGGATTTTTCTTTTTTAACGCAGAGTCGCGCAGAGGTTTCCGCAGAGTAACGCGGAGGTTTTGACTATATTTATTTAATTAATTAATTAATTAATTTTGGTGAGAGTGTAAGGGATATTATTTGTTGTACGATGAAATACACGGATTGAGGAGATATTGAAATATGACAAACACGTTAGAAAAATCGGTTCAAGATATTTTTGTGGGTTTAATGACGGAAGCTCATTCGGATGATGGTGCTATTTTTAATATCCGATTTTTAGATGATGAATTACCTCATGTTGATTGTATTGTAGAATTAATTGGACAAAAAAGTTTTCTCCCTTTTTGTTTTGTACAGTTGAAAAGTACAAAAACAGGTTATACAAAAAAAGATAAACGTTTGAAAGTGAAAGTTTCTCAAGAATCTATAAATGGTTTGTCGTTGTATCCTGCACCTACTTATATTATTGGCATTGATGAAAACGAAAAAACTGGATATATTGTTTCTGCAAATGGTGAAAATTTGAGTCCAATGGCGAGTATGATTACCGATTTTCCCATTAATAAATCGAATCGAGGAACTTTTTGGAATGAGATTAATGATTTTTGGTATAAAGCTAAGAAAATTAAGTTTGCATCGAAGTTTGTTGAAAGTGAGCAAGAGTAGGAATATTCTTTCAATTCTAGTAGTAGCGGTAAAAAAGCGCCGGATACTTTTAAAACATCCTCTAACCTTTAACCTCTAACCTGAAAAGTATCCTAGTGTACTCGACAAATAAAGCTATATAGCTTAATCAATTAGCAGGTAAGTTAATTACTCTTCGCTTTTATGATTGCTCTCGTCAAAAAACTTATTTTTCCTGTTCTTATTTGCTTAACATTAAATCAATCAGTTTTAGCTACGAAATCTGCGGGTGAATATCGATTACAAGGACTGCAATTCCGGCAACAAGGAAGATACAATGAAGCGATAGCAGCAATGGATAAATCTGTTGAATTAGAACCAGAAAATGTTTCGGGAAGAGTTAATTTAGGTTGGACTTTACATTTAGCTGGTAGACAACGAACAGCCGCACAAACTTTGTGGCAAGCTATTTATCAAAAACCATCTTTTGTTCCTGCTTACAATGCTTTAGGAATAGTTTATCTAGTTGATGGCAACTTACCAACAGCAGTATTAGTTCATAGTTGGGCTGCATTTCTTAAACCAGATAATGAAATTGCTTTTTATAATTTAAGTTTGGCATTACATCGACTCGAAATTTATCCCTTAGCGATTACAACTGCTAACCGTGCTGCTATCTTAGAAGCAAATAATCCTCATCCAATAGTAGCTGCTGCAATTTCTTATTGGGATAACGAAGATAAAAATCTGGCTCAACAAGTGTATCGTCAAGCTATTAACTTAGATGGTAGATATAATCAAATTCCTTTTTTAAATCATCTCCAAAAAGCAGCTTTTACTCAACAGCAAATTAATACTACAAAAGACATTTTATCCAGTTTAAAAAATTAAACAGAGGATTATTTTTAACTACTCCTATCCCGCTAGAAAATTACCTATTTCTCTTTATCTCTTTCCTTTGTGTTCTCTGCGTCTAGTAAGGTTTTTTGTTTCGGTAATCTTTTAACAGAAGGGAGTAAGAACTAAGTAAGCTGGCACAAAGAAATAATACTATGTAAAGAAATATAAATCAATCTTAAACCCTCTTACCTGTTGCCTTTTGCCTCTTGCCTATCAGCACGAAAAGACTTTTACAGCAAACCCTACTTAAGATAAATTATCAACTGCTCGATTTAATAACTGTGAAAAGAGATCGCGATCGCTCTCAGAAAAACCCTGCATTGCTTGTTGACGAATTTCCTCAACAATCGGTGGTAAAACGGTTTCGAGTTGTTTACCTGCATCAGTAAGCCATATCCGCCAAACTCTTCTATCCTGCATATTTCGTTCGCGACGCACCAATCCTCTTTCCTCCATGCGATCGATCACCCCAGTTAAAGTACCTCCTACTTGCTTAAGTTTCTCAGCAATACTAGTTGGAGCTTTACTAACCTAAAACCAACACTTTCAGCCTTTATTCTATATTAAATACTCAAATATTACTCAAATGAATTAAAAAGTATCAGAAACTACAGAAAAAAGGTAGTAAATGATACTTCGTTTGTTACTCAGCTAATACTCATATTTTTATACGAGATTTATTAGATTTTAATCTGTAATAGAGATAATCATCAATTGATAACTCATCTACTGCATTTTGTAATCTTTCATAGTCTAGGTCACTTGGACTGCCCAAGTATCTAACTCGTTGGCGACAGTTAACCGTGCGAATAGCGTAAAATTTACCATTACTGCGTTTGCGAACGGTGATATTGTGCCTAACGTAGGTATACCCGGTTAATTGCGGGGGTTCATAGTTAAAGCTTTTAATTGTTTCTAGCCATTGATACCATTTTTGACTACCAATATAAAAGCTACGGTTGTTTAAATCTACAAAATTATCTACTACTTTGAATAATCTATTCATGGGTTTTTACTCTAGTGAACGCAAAAAAGGGTAAGTTAAAGGTGTTAGTAAAAATTATCCAATAAATTATCCAATAATTTATTGGATAATTTTTAGTAAGTACAAAAAAGGTAGGGTTCTAGCGCCCTACCTTAATGAACATGAAGAATATCAATCAATTATCTCACTGTTATCTTTAATTTTTTGTTCTAGGGACTGCCCTAACTCACGGATACCTTGATTAATTTTGTTGTCTTTTACAAATAGCTCTAAGCTTAGTATCCAACAGATTAGATTTAACAGCATTTGTGCTGTGTAAGCGGTTAACTCAACATTGATAGTTCCCCTATTATTCGTTCCCATATATAATCAGTCCCCTTATAATTCCCTTGCTTATCGTAATAACGCAGTTGTTCGGTAGTCCAATAAATAGAGTCATAACTTAACCCCGTTAACCATTTACCTTCCCCTAAAGTTGTATTCCAATTACATAAAACGCAACTTCCGCATACATAAGTTAAGTCAGAAAATTGTACGGTAATGGCTGCATCTTGCGTATAACTATCTGAAAGCCCGACTATTAAGTTTTCAAAGTGCCTAAACTTATTCTTAAACAGGTATACCGACACATCAATATTACCTCCGTTTAATATTCGCTTAATGGCATTCATGTTGATAGACTTACTAACAGGAATAGGCTTTATTTCATCATGCCCAATATAAACTAAAAATTTTTTACTCATTACCGTTGTGTCCATCCTTTAGTAGTTAGTTTCCAGCCTAGTTCCCACATCAGATTATTAATATCCTTAGTACGCGGGGTAAACTCTAATGCGCCTGTTTGTTGTAAAAAAATTAATCTTTCTTTGAGCTTGCTTGCTTGAATAACAACTTCAATCGGATCTAGGTTTTTATCTTCTAAAACTTTATTCTGTTTTATCTGTAAACCTACCTCCTCATCAATAAAATCCTTCAAATGCCCTTCCGTAGCGCTACCAATGTGTAAATATTTGGTATCCATATAATCCCAATATTCAGCAATAAAGTTGACAGCGTGTTGAGGGGAATCCCATACACCTAGGGTTAACCCCGTACATAATAAATCTATACAAATTGTCCATCTACTTGAAGTAATAATTTTGGGAATTTTGAAGCTTTTTTTGGTTTTTTTGGTTAACTGGTTACGCCAAGTAGCGTAAGTAGTGCAATTGCCTAAGTCATTCCAAAATTTATAAAAGTTTTCATGTATTCCTTCCCAGGAAATAGAATCTAGATCCAACTTATCTGTGTTTATGTCTAAGTCTTGATAGGGTAATGCTTCTTGCCGAGTAAACTTTTCAAAGGGCTTATGAGGAATAATTAACAGTCTTCTATGTAGTTCATTGAACTCATGTTTAAGATGCAACGGCTCAACAGAAGAGATTATTTTAGGACAAAAAACATTGTATTCTTTATTCGTTCCGTCACTATTTGCAATACTTACTCTATCAGTCCTGCGGTTATAACCATAAAGTAGTAATTGATAAATTTTTGGTTCCCTTTTTAATGTTTCTTCATTGATATTATCCCAGGCTAGAATTGCCCCTTCTTTCTCCATTTCTTTAGAATAGCTATCAATCCACCGCATACTATCAAGTGCATTGCGTAACGATGCGAAGGTATCTGAAGGAGAGAATAATTGATTGAATCCCCTAATTGAGTTAGCAAATAGAGATAAAGAACTTTTACCGCTACCTTTATCACCCCAACAAAATAATATGGGAACAACGAATGACATTTTTGTAGGGATAAGTATGTATGTAGCTGCTAAAGTTGTTAAAAGTTCTTTATTGGGTAGCCATATACTATCTTGAAGTATTCCATGGACATTATCAAACAAATTTAATTTGTTATTCCAATAGTCTGTCCACGAATCAATATGTAAAGCGTAAATGTCTTTAGGATTAATATAAACGTCAGACATAAATTACCTTATAAAATCTTTGCATAAATCTAGTATTGTTGCTGTTGCGCCTGCCGTCTTAGAATCATTTAACAATGATGAAATATCGTGTATAGTAGCTATTTCTTTATCGGGAAATACTTCTTGCAACTGAGTAGCTACAAATTTTAGCCTATCTTTAATTTTCTCACTTTCTAATTGTGAACTTTTACCACCACTATATCCTGAATATGACTTAGGTATTTCTAATGTGACCTTTGCTAATTTCTCAGGGTTATCTACTATTTCTACACTCCAATATGTTTCTAAGAGAGATTGTCTAACATCTTCATCTAATGGTTTACCTTTACTTGAAACACCTGTATTAATTTGTTCTATTTGTGGGGAATTGGTAAACCAGGCAGTACCTGAGTAAATTTGATTTAAGTCCAAGTTTTCAAATAATGAACTATACATTTTTTCGCATTCACTTGGATTAACCGTACTTGTCTCCTTGGTTTTATAGTCCTTTTTTTTGTATTCAGAATGAGCAATTTTTAACAACGTAACTTCTTCAGGCATTGTCCAATTTTTATCAGCACCGTATTTATTAACGCCACTAGCTTTAGTGACGTACATAAAAAGGTAATAAAACGTATCATCTTTTTTAATTAACGCTTCATCAAAATGAAACGTTATGTTAGCTTCCTCCCATTTAGGATTCACGTTTGAGTAAGTTACCCCATCTTTTGCGTCGTTATAATAAGCAGTCATTTTTTTTCGTCCTATTTTAGTGTTTGTATATGGGATAAAAACTCCCATATATTTTGGTTAAATTAAAGTGCAATTGAAATATTTTTAATTGCTTCAGGCGCAAACAATAATTCATCAATTGCAGAAATAACAGTGGTTATTGGTAACTCATCAAAATTTGATAAATTTTTGTCAGGCGCAAGCCCTGCAATTGCAAAAGGCGCATAAATTGGAATGGTTTTTAAATACGCTACTGGAGTTATTTTTTTGCTTTCAGGCTTAACAGTAATAATGTTGATTCCAGTAGTTCTAATTTCATGACACTCGTATCCAACATCCTTAAAAATTTCATGCAAAAATTGTTTTGTATTAGAATTATCGGAGATAAATTCTATTCCTGTCTTTGCATGATATAAAACACAAAACCAACTGTTTTTTAGTTGCAATGAATTACAACTTTTTTTAATACTTCTTAATTCTGCTTTGGTTTGAAGGGTCAATCTAGACATTTATTTAATCCTCAAAAATATCTTTTATGGGTAAAATACACTGAATTATTACGCTTGGGCAGTCTTTTTCAACATTTATGTTTAACAAAAATTCAATCAGTTCAAAATACCTTAATCCCTTAAATCCGTAAGACAACCTTTCCCCACATATTAATGCTTCTCCAATTACTGAGCTATCTGACATATTAAATGCATCTATATTTCCAATTACGTTCATTTCATCATTGTAAGAAAAAACTACTTCACAACCATTAGGAAACATGGTTTTAACAAAAGAGTTTGGTATTACATTATGATAAAAGTTACACCCGTGGACAAAAAGCGCGTGAGGGTTATTGCCTTTTATTACGAAACTGTACAGGTCATTTTCTTTTTTTGCTAGCTTAGCTAAACTGCAATGAGCTTCTAGGGCTGATCTACATTTTTTAGATGTTAAATCTAAAGATAAAACATCTTGCTTAAATACCTTGTAAGACATATCTCAACTCCTTTAGTGGATACACAATGATGTTAGTAGCAGGTATTTTCCATTGTTCATCTTTACCAATTAGCAATAATCGGTCAAAAATGTCTGGTTTTTGTGTTTGACAAACTTTTAACGTATGCCAAAAGCTATTTAATTTTGGACTATCAATAATCCATTTACCTTTCACTTCAATGTAAATAGGATTTTGTTTGTTGATGATAAAATCTATATTCCAAGTCCATGCTTTAAAATAATCACAGGCGGGGAATAAAATTAAGTTTTGTTGCCTTAATATTTCAGATTTATCGAATATTGATAGCAATGCATTATAAGTTTTAAATTCTAATAAGCTATCCCAATATTCAATCCTATCTGTATTGATTAAGTTTTTTGGTACTTCTTTTTTTTCTGTATAGCTTATAGCGCATTCTCTGTCATACCATATTGGTATATTGTCAATCGGCTTTTTTTTGGGCATCTTTAACCAAGTCTAAAATTGTTTCTAGGTGATAGGGTTGTAATGGACTGATTAAAGTTCTCCTTATGTATTCAAGTCCGTATTCCTTGTCAAAAACTACTATGTACGGTTGTTTTGTTCTTCTCTCTCCTTCAATACTGCATACAATTTTCTTCTCGTATCCGCCTTCATCAAACATTCTAGGATGCAAGCCAAAACGAAATTTATTGTATAGAAGTTGTGACCAATGTACTTTCATAATAGTGTTACTAAAAATTATCCAATAAATTATTGGATAATTTATCCAATAATTTTTACTAACAGGCAATAGGGATAGCATAATAGTCTTAGTAAAAATCATCCAATAAATCATTGGATAATTTATCCAATGATTTTTACTAAGGTATTAACCTACTGAAACTCTCTTATCAAAATGTTTGAGTTCCAATCGGACACGCTCAATTACTCTTTGCGCTTGTTGATATCTGCAATTAGCTAAATGTAAATGTGCAGTTCTAATCTGTTCGCTTATGGCTAATAATGCTCTGATTTTAACTGCGTCATGGGAAATATGTCCGTAGTTTTCTATGTCAGTAGCGGTAGCTAATAATAACGAAGATAACTCACGCAAGTAACAGGCAATTGTTTGTTCTTGTGTCATTTTAGTCGTTTGTAGTTGGTTGTGTTAGTGAACACGAAAATAACTGTATGTGTTTTTTTTTACTTGTCAAGGGGTAAGTAAAAAAAATATAACGTTAGGTTATTTGCGTGTTAACCCCTATTACGTAAAGATTCTTGAATTATTTCGTTAGCGTTTTTAGGTTCATTTTTAACCCATAACGGTATTTTTTCTGTCTTGTGTCTTTTAAATTTTCCACTAATCGTAGGCTTAAGCTTTTCATTATTGGTTAACTTTTCTCGCTCAAATTCATCAGATACTTTTTTGCTAGAAACAACTGTAAAGTATCCGGGATAGATTCTAGTACTCTCTTTAAATAAAGGTTTACCATCCTTGCGCTGTCCTCGTTTTTTTTCTTCAGATATAGAACGTGTTAGTTCTTTAGGGGTAATTATTTCTAAAATTTGATTTACTCTTTCTTCAGCTTCTTTATCGGTGGCACCATACACCGCAAGCTGTCGATTATTGTCTAAATTCACCGTGCATCTAAAACGACCCCACATATAGCCATTACTGCCACCAGCTATTTTTTTAATAGTTGTCCAATTTAAATTATTCCTTTTAATCTCTGGAATATTTATGTAAGGACGCACGTAACCAACTTTATAAAATGGTGGTTCTTTAACCGGAAATAAATATATAGTAATTTTTAATTCAAATGGGTTTGCTCTTGCATACTCTGGTAATGGAGATGCCACAATGTCTCCAACATCCCTGTTTTTAATTAATTCTCTTATTCCTAATATTTCTGAAATAACACTATTCTCAAAAACTGATCTAGTTGTAACTTTTATTTTTTCAGACATTTATAAACTCTTCAATTTTTAATGAGAAGGGCAAAGGATTATATAAATTATAGGTGCTTCTATACCTATACTGAATGCCAGTTATCCACATTTCAGTGGGAATTAAATTATTTTGATATATTAAATTAAGCTCAAATATTTGTGGAAATTTATCAGGATAATATCTAAAATTTTTAGTTATGTTTATTTTCTGCATTCCGTACCTAAAAGAATATAAAACATAACTGCGTCCATAAAAATTTTTATCCCATTCTTGCCAGTTAATATTTGCAGTAAACCTTAAAATTTTTTTACTTGTAGGCGGTACAACTATTACACTTTTAACAGGTCTAACGTTTACAACTCCTAGCTCTTTCCAATTTCCAAATTCATCAGAATAAGTCATTACCTATCTCTTGTAACCTTTGATCGTATTCACCATCTTCTAAATATTCAATTGTTCTTTGAGGTGTAACTGCTTCAAGTAAACCATTATTACCCGGTAAGGCAATAAAGTTATATTCTGCATCGCTATTAAATACTATTTGCAGTGTTTGTAGCTCGGCTACAGTTTCTTTAAATAAAGTAGTACCGGGTAATATAATCATAATTTTTTTTATAATGGATAATATCTAGCGGGTTTAACTTTATTCCAGCCAGCACCAACAGCTTCAGTCTCTTTCTCTGGATCAATGTAAGTAGAATAAGTACCGCCTGCGTCACCTTCTCCGAATGCAATAGCATATCTTGGGGGTTTAGGAAATTCTGCGCCAAATATTAAGTCTAAGTCGGTTACTTTGGCATTTTTAATACCTACTTGCTCTAAACTAGTAGGCTCGCTGGCACTACTTGGTAAATTCCATGCGTAATTTATCCCACCAATAGTTACATAAACAGTGCGAGATAATCCACCACTTGTAATACCGCGAGTTTTTTTTCTGGTAGTTCTCCAGCCAGCTTCCCTAAGAGTTTTAATTTTGTCATCTGCTGCATACGAACTGTTGTATCCTGTTGTGGTACGCTTTGATGCTCTTGCTGGTTTAGGGGCATTAGCTCCAAATACAAATCCAGTCGGAAGTGAATTAGCTACAGCAACTTGCCCAAAATTTGCTCTCTGACCTTCAATCAATCCTGTGTTAAACCCATAATTAATGGTTGTTTGTCCCATTTTAATTACGACAGATACTAAGTCTCGTTTGCGATAATTGCGTGGCATAGTAAATAAAATTAAACGTAGTTTTATTTATTTTAATTGATTTAAAAATCAACTCGCAAGTAGCAATGTTTAAGTATACCCATAGGGTATTCGTAAATTCATAGAAAGTTTTTTGCACAATTTAATTGGTTTTTTGTTGTTAACATATTGATGTAATGTAACTAGATTTTTTTCATGGCAAATATTACTAACGGAACGGGTTCTACTCTTAAATCTACTAAATTAGCTCCCAGATTATTGGAAGCGTTTTTTTACTTAGAAGCTCAAGAACAAGAGAAACTAGTAAACAGAACTACTATTACCACAAACTTTAATACAAATACAGCAAACGTCTCTTTTAGTTTTGAGGTTCAGCCCTTAATTACTAATGAAGGCGCAATAATGCATACTGCTGTCAATTATTTGGGAGACATTCCATTTATTGCCGGCGAAGGAAGTGAAATCAAAGGAGAACACTTAATTCAAAATATTTTTGAAATGATAAATCTATTTAAAATATTAAGTAGTGACCCAGTTATTAACCCTAGCAACATTAACGCTTTAACTGCAACTTATAACTACACCAATAATACATTAAGCGGTACTTTGCAGTTTCAGTTAGAAGTTGTGCGACAATCCGATGGCACCGTTAAAGTAGCAGCAAAAGAACAATTGTTGTAAGCTATAATTGTTTCGGTTGGTTGTCCAGTAAAGCAGTAAAGATTTTTTTCTTTACTGCTTTATTTTTTTGTATACTATATTGACCAACTAACACAACTAATTATGCATTCTATCAACTTAGTAAAATCAATAAATTTACAATTAGACGTTAACACTGGAGATAATATTATTCCATTTATGTTATCTGAAGTCGAAATTGACATTAATCTAAGGCATAAAATTTTATCTCAAAATAAATATTTAAAAAACTTAAAATGCTATTCCGCAATAAAAAGTATTGCTGAGGCTGAATTACCTAATTTTAATTTTGATGATTCTCAAAGCGACAAATTAAATAAAGTTTTAGATATTGAATGGAAATCCCCGCGTAAACAATTAAATTTGTTAATAGGCAATGAAAACAATTGGATGCCTATAGGGGAAACATCTTTACTTAATCCTATGGGATATCCTTACAGAATTAATAACTTATTGGATTTATTGACTGATAACTTGGCTTTTGAGTTAGGGCAAGATACTCAACTCGCTGTAAAAATTGAGGACGTAGGATATGGACTATTAGAAGATACTGATTTAATAACTATTTATGGTAATTATGTCGAAGAAATAGTAATTGATGATTCTGTGCAGCCAATAACTAGTGTTATAGATAAAACAGTAAACATAGCTGCAAATTCTAACGTAGTTGCAATAAGCAATAGCAACAGAAAATATTGCTTAATTCAAAACAATAGCAATAATGAAATTTATGTTTCACTGTCTAATCAAGCGTCTATAAGTAGTATTAAAATTTTACCTAATGGACATTACGATTTTAATGTCAATAATGTAGCTTATTTTGGAGAAGTAAGTGTTTACTCGGACTATAATTCAAGTGTATTAATAGTAGAGTGTAGTTAAATGGGTTTATTTAATCCTTCATCAAGTTCAGTAGAACCATTAGTTTTAAAATCTTTTGTTAAATTAACCCGTGGGACGGGCGCAGCAAGTGCAGCAAAGTTTGGAAATACTGGAGAGGCTAAGCAAAGGCTAGTAATTGTTTCCAACACAAGTGGATTACCTATTTATTTAGGCTTTTCATCATCAACTGGATTAGATAATTATGTCGCAAAAGTAGAACCTAATGGCGTATGGGAGTCAGTAGTTGGATTTACAGGTGAAGTTTGGGCATACATGGACGCTAACCAAACAAGTTCAGTTTCTATTTTTGGCATAGCATAATAGTGTTACTAAAAATTATCCAATAAATTATCCAATAATTTATTGGATAATTTTTACTAACATGCAATAACGCACAATTTAGTTAATTAAACACATGGACACAATCATTCATCATTCCATCAGAAAAATATATGTAGAGATAAATGACATTGATGACTTTTCTATGCCCTACAAAATTTATGGAAAAATAGATAAAGAAATAATGGTAGACAAGTATAACCGTTTAACTAACAAACCTAATAATTATTTGCACGTGCGCGGTATATGGTAAAAACAAAAAAAATAAAAGATAAGTTAACCCAAAATAGATTTAGAAGATTTAGATATGCTGAGCCGCTGTCTGAAGCGCCATCAAAATTATTAGATCCAATTGAAAAACTTTTAGACAAGCTACCTAAAATTAAGCAATTTGAAGAATTTGAAAAAAAAATTAATATTATTAATACTGTGTTAGGAGACATTAAGGTTATTGCGGGTGTTGATGAATGCAATATTTATATTGAATTTGAAGCGGGAATTTCAATACTTTATTCAGTTAATTACAGGTATTACAAAAGAAAACAGAAATGTAGACTTAAGGATAAAAATCCCATTGAAAGAAAAGAATACGTAGATGAATCTGATCTGTTGGATTTGTATGGCACTAATGGAAAAGTTTTGTATGTTGTTCATTATCCATACAGATACGAATACGATAGATACGGTATTGCTCACAACACAGATGCAGCGGGATATTTTTATCAAATTATAAACAGCGTTGTTTTAGAAGTTGATTTTCCAGAGAATGAATTTGAAATGGTTAGAGGTAAAAAAAAAGAAGTCTATGCAAGAATCAAAGTTGCTAATACGTATGCAACTGACATGAATCGAGCTTACTCAAATAGTTATGGTAACAATTATGAAGAAATTAATAGTTTTAATGGTACATACATAGATGAATCCACTTTATATTGGTTTGACAAATATTCTAACTTTGATGGTGGTTTTATAACATATAATTATTCTCAATATAAAAAAAGTGCTGAAATAAGAGGGTATAGCTTCCGAATAGAAGCTAATAGGGGAAAAATAGATGGAATTCAATATGTTTTAGTTGCAAGTGACGAGAATTATATTAATGGTTTTACCCAAACACCTG
Organism: Rivularia sp. T60_A2020_040; assembly: GCA_015272215.1. Lineage (GTDB taxonomy): Bacteria > Cyanobacteriota > Cyanobacteriia > Cyanobacteriales > Nostocaceae > Rivularia. The sequence goes on from JACYMD010000074.1 coordinate 111,255, forward strand.
AAGAAGTTGTTGTTTCTCAATACGTTGATTCAAAAACAGATAATTTAGGTTTTTTGTATCATGGATACTTTTTAAATATTGACCTTAATATATGGAATAGAGAGGTAAAAGTAGAGCATTCTATTTATACTAATGAATCTACCAACAAAAAATCACCACCACCACCAAGACGTATGAAGTGTTGTCCTGATAACTCAGAATTGTTAAAACGAATTTACCAAATAGTTAAACAGAATAAAGAAGCTATTGGGGTAGATGATTTACCAGCTAATTTACCAGCTACTTTAATTAAAACGACTGAAACTGATGCAGGGCAAGTTAATAAACCTAATTTAGTTCAATTATTAGGTTGGTATTTTGAACGCTTTGATGAGGTTATGGGGCAATTTCAACTTGAGATAGATGTTGATGACATAGATGCCGTAACAGAAGGTAATCAAAAATATGAATTAAGACTGCCTAATATTGCTGAGACATTATCTGAAATGGTAATGATGTTAACCACAATCATGTATAACAGTGACTTGGGAGTTAACCTAACTACTCGCGCAATGATAGAAGCTGGTCAAACAAAACAAACAGCTTACAAAAATCATGAGTTAATAGATACTATTGTTGATTTTCTTGGATATCAAGTTGGTTATAAAAATGAAAAAATACCTATGAGTTTTACTCCGGGTACAGATACTTTTGAATTAATGGTTAAAGAGAAAGAAATACAAGTATCTGTTGCCGAAATGACCGATAAAAGAACTTTCCCTGCAATGATGCAAGAGTTATTGCACGCAGCCGCAATTATTAGAGCAGTTCACTGGCAAAAAATTGATCCTAATAAAGATATTGCAAGTCAGCTTAAATCTATGATTGAGAAAGATAATAAAATTAAGGATGCAATAAGTAAAAATGGCAGCACTGAAGATACTGACTAGTGCATTAAAGTCACGAGCGGTTAGAAAACTAGTAGGGAACGGAACTGGTAAAAGAGTATTTTCGGGAACTGCTATTAAAAAATCTGGTAGTGCATCCACAGATCAAGTAAATAGTATTTGGTCTAGCCTTAATAGATTTTTAGGGGGGTTCCTTAGTAATGCCCTTGGGAGTTTATTTTCTGGAATATCAATAACATTAAATGCTATATGGCGAGGTGTTATTCAAGCATTTCAGTTTGCGTGGAACTTTAACTGGAACATAACTGATCAAGAATTGGATAAAAATTTAGTAAGTAAGTTTAATTCACTAGGTAGTAATTTTGGAAATTTTGCGGGGAACTCAATGGGTTATTTATTGTGCGGTGCTTTACCGGGTGCGTTAATTGCTACTTTTAATCAGCCGTTAGCTTCAATAATTTTAGAAGAAGTTGGGGCAGAAGCATACGAACAATTAATAGGCGATTTTAGTGGCATTTTAAAAAGCTCAGCTAATTATTTGGGTGCCGTAGCTTTAACTAATTTATTTAAAAACATTAGAAATTTAATTAGGGGTACCGAGGTAGAATTTAGAAGAAAACTTTTATTTAATGGAGCCAAAATTGAAGATATAGAAAAAGCCGTAGCAAAACGCAATAAACCTTTTGTTATTGCTGAAAAAGTAGAAGAAAAAATTGCATCCATTGATAATGAATTTTTAAGAAACTTTGCATCTAGCTTTTTAGAATCCCTGGGCGAAAGTTGCGTAGAAGCTGGTTTTGTAGTTACGGGTAGAATGGACGAGTATTTTGCTAAACAACGGGAAAGTAGAGACCCACTATTTGGAGCAGAAAAAACAATAGAAGTGACCTTTGACGATAATGATCAACCTAAAATTACTGTTCAGTCTAAAGTAGTTGATTTTGTACCAAACGAGTAAAATTATGTCCTTAGATACATTAATGATCATATTAGAAGATATATTAATTGTTTTGCAAATAATTAATTCTGTCCAAACATTTAAAAATTCAAAAAATATTAGACAAATGCAAAATTCTAACAACAGGCAGGAGAAACAATTAGATAAAATATTAAATAAAGACTGTCCTATGTTCAAAGGTAAATAAATGCAATTACTTTCAGTTTTACAAGTAGTTAAAGCAGTCGCTTCTATAGTTGATCAGTTACTGACAATAGTTACATCTTCTAACGTCATGCCAAACGAGAAAATACAAGTTGTAGATGATATAGAAAGAGTGAAAGCTAAATTAACATCAATCCAATATCACACAGAAACAGATATTGATGATGACGAGTTAGTTTAACGGCAGAATAGGGGTTACAGGGTGTTAGTAAAAATTATCCAATAAATCATTGGATAAATTATCCAATGATTTTTACTAACACCTTTAACCCACCCTTTTTTGTACTTACTAAAAATTATCCAATAAATTATTGGATAATTTATTGGATGATTTTTACTATATGCACTAACAAGACATAAAAAAGGTATGCCGATCGGCATACCTTTAAGTTTTATATCCTGTAAATCAGTCTGTATTAATCTTGTTGTTTTTTAAGCAGTAAGTCAATCTGTGCTTGTTGCATTTTGATTAACTCCTTTAATTCGTTTATCTCGTTATTGGGTTTATCAGCAACAAACTGCATATCAGGATTAAATTGCTTTATATACTCGGAAGTATCGCGATAGTGTTTGCGGCTAACTTCATCACTATGTTCACACCAAGTATTAACTACGTCACTTGGAATATTCAAGTCATAAATGCAGTGAGTGATAAACGTATGCCGGGTATTGTACGGTGGTAAATACTTTTTAAGTTTCCCTTGTTTAACTAAAATAGTTATGAATCCGTCATAGCCTAAAGGATTAGTTTTCCTTTTAGTATTGCAATAGTTCCAATACTTATTAATTAAATTAGGACTAAAAGCTTTATTATTTTTACCAGCAAACACACACTCATTAGGTTCACCCTGCTTAAGTTCTTTTAGTAGATTCCATAACCTACCGTTTTTAAGCATAGGGAATATCCGAGTTGTATTGTTTTTAGTTGATTTAAACTTTTTAATCTCAGAAACATATGCCCTATTAAAAACAATACATTCCTTATCCCACTTAATATCACCCCAAAATAAACCGCTTACTTCACCTAATCTACATCCAGTCAAAAATCTAAAAGCTGTAAAATGGTACCAACGTTTAAATCTACCTTTATCGTTTTTAAGGAAGTCAAGAATTATCTCTACTTCATTCCAAGTAAATGCTTTTGATTTATTCAAATAATCATCATCATTACTTTTATATTCATCTTGTTTTATTTCTTTATTTTTATTATTTGATTCTATATCATCAGTTAAACCAAGGTAAGGGTTAACTGAAAAATATAGATTGTGCTGAATAGCGAAGTTGTAGGCTTTCTCAAGCAAAGAAATAATGTTTTTTACGTCCTTTAAATTTCTATTAGCTACTAACCAATTGCGTATCTCTAACGGGTTATCCCCTACCGCGTTTAAGGCACTATTGATAAAGCGGACGTATCTTACCTTGTAATGCACTTCATAAGTAGAGATAGCTAAACTTGACTTGCGGTACTCACAGTATTTATCCCATATTTCAAGTAAACTAAGTTCTGGTTTTATTGGAGGTTGTCCCTTGCCGCCTTCAATAACCTTCATTACTCCCCGCAAAATAGGAAATATTTTTAAGTGGCTTAACACTTCCTGATATTCATACTTGTTAAAACTACCGTCAGGATTATGTAGCTTACCGTCTTCTAAAGCTATTTGCAGTCTATCAATAGCACGCTGAATTAGACCTTGGTTATCTTTACTAAATTCTATGCCTAGTGGCACTTTTATCTGGTTTTTAACTTTAGGGAACCAAGGGCGTGGCATATTGATGATTACTTTATTCTGTTTGTTGGTCGTAAAGCCTATTGTCCCTTGTAAAGCCTTGCCAGTTGGTGTTTTACCTGAATTCATGCTTAATACTCACTTATTACTCAAACAACTGAATAGCAATTGTAGTTTACTACTCTATTGTTAAATATATCATGTAGTGGATACAGTACTAGAAGTCGGTAAACCATCTTCTTCCCATAAACAGCACAACACTATCCAATGAAAAGGAGTTAATTTCAAGGGTTCGAGGTATTCATTAAACCTACGGGATAGCAATTGCGATAGTAGTTTGATTTGATAATCTACACTGTATGGCGCTCTTTGTTCTTTAGATAAGTCCGATGTCGGCGAATTTTCTGATGTTTGAACCATTGATGTCAATTACTTAGCGCTCGTAAAATTAGATTAGCATTATATCTAGTTTTATATTTAGTTTTATATAGCGGTTTTCACTTGGGTGAAATACAAATTTTACCTCACCCCGCCCTCCGGGCACCCCTCTCCGTATATTAGGAGAGGGGAAGGGGTGAGGTTTTAGTGTATTGGACATTTGCAATTTTTAACCATAAGCTTCCCAAGCTAAATCTATCAATGCATCTAAAATTGCTGCTGCTACTGTTGCACCACCTTTGTGATTTTTGATTGTGATATAAGGTATAGATAATTCTCTTAAAATTTGCTTTTTCTCATCTATATCGATAAATTTCGGTGGTGTAGCAATAATTAAAACAGGTCGAATTTTCTCTGCTGCAATTAAATCAACTAAGCTTATTAAAGCTGTTGGTAATTGACCTACTACAAATATTCCTTCTGGATAGCGGTTAGCTAAAGTTTCAATTCCCCAAGCTGCAAGAGTTTTTTCTTTCTGAGGAGGGGTTTGAACGGATGTTGCACAATAAACTGGATTCGCAAAATTATTTTGTGCTTCTTTGGCAATCCCAGCTTGTACTGTTGTTGTATCTACTATAATACTGCTGCGCGACGCTAATGCTGCTGCTGCTGCTTGTAAGGAACGCTCGGAAAATTCGATTAAGGATTTGTACTCAAAATCACCTGTCGCGTAAATTACTCTTTTGATAATTTCGTACTCAGCTAGTAAAAAATGTCGATACTCCTTTGGGGATGATGGGCTTAAAATATCATGATTTGAGTGCATCAGAGCAAAAGCACCACCCATTTCTCGATCAATAATTGCTAAACTTTGAGCGTCCGTTATGTGCCATTCCATGGTTTAAGGTCAAAGATCAAAGGTCAAAGGTAACAGGCAACAGTCAACTGTCCACTGTCCACTGTCCACTGTCAACTGTCAACTGTCAACTAATTCCTAACTCCGGTGGTACTAACTCCTAACTTATTTAAGTTTCCGAAGCAGAAGAGCGATTCATAAAAGGGGATAAGTAAGCAACTAAAGCTCCAATGAGAAAGCCGGAGATATTGCGAACTAGAGGCAGCCACTCAGAGGTACGGGTAACAACAGGTCCGATTCCGAAGGCAATAAACAAAATTCCCCATAAAGGAGAGAATATTAATGCCCATTGCCAAGCAATAGGTTGTCCTTCGGTTCTTGGTTGAGCCGCAAATCCACAGATAATTCCACCGATAACCGAAGTAATAAATGTGAGAATCCACTGCTCCCGTGGTAATCCCGGAACAACGTTACAACCACCTTTACGCAAACAATTTTCTACAGTTTGCAAAGCTTGAATAATTGCTTGGTCTTCACCTTTTTCTCTGACAAAATATAAGTTACCAAAACGGGTTTGTAATTCTATCCAAAAAGTCCGTGGCAGTAATTCGTACACATCATCACCAACCGCGAAACTGAGAATATTCCCACCGCGAGAATCGGCAACAAGTAAAATACTTCTATCGTTTAAACCCCAAAATTTAATTACCGCTCTACCCGGTGTTCTGTCATATTGAGTGAGTACTCGCAATTGCCAACCAGTTTCTGTTTCAAAGTCGTTAAGTTCTTCAACCAAATTCTGTTCTTGAACAACATTCAGAGATTTCCCTAAGTCTACAACTGGTGTGACTTCCGCCGGTAGCAATTCCGGATTATCGTAAGCATAAGCAGCACTCGTATGTGTCGTCCAAATCGAGCCAGCTAAAAATAATACTGTCAAAAAAGTAAAAAATCGTCGCCAAGAATTATTATGCATGGGTTTTTTATATAAATTTCAACACTGAAATTAAGCAAATTGTTTCAAAAGGTTAGAAAAAATATGATACTTCTTTACATTTTGTAACCTTATTCTAATTTATTTTACATTCTTCTAGGCATAATTTTTACTGATCATGCAATAAAAGTCCTTGTAAAAACCACGAAATCGCCCCCGGAAGCTTGTAATAGCAACTTAGTGGACTTATTTACTACAGAATTTTGATTTCATATAATTCTCAGTTAAGTAGGTCAGCGCGATAATTAAATCGGTGATTGAAACCCCCATGAATTGATGATGGAGATTCTTGGTTTACCCGAAGCGTGTCTTGACCACGTGCTTTACGACTGCAAGTCTATAAAGACTAAGTAGGGCTTGCTGTTAAATCGCTGCCTACCAATTTCCCTTCTATTGAATTTTTCAATTTATTGCGATCGCACAACAGAAAAAGTGAGTTAAATAAATCACTACCATAAGAACTACAAATAATTGTTTTTGACAAAGATAGCTGGAAATAGTATTTACTAGAACTTATGCGCCATATGGGATTTAATTAAATCTGATTAAATCGGTTAGGTCAGATAGGGTGGTCACAAACTTGTTATCAAGTCAAGTGAGACAAATACAAATATTCAGATTCAATGGAATTTTTGCAATTAGCAAACTATTGAATCAATATTGATAATTTAATTTTCAAATCATAATTGTGAGGAGTTTAGTTTAAATGAAACTAAATCTACTAGTTTCCGCTGGTGGGACAAATCTGTTGTGCTTAATTGCCATATTCTTGCCGATGAAAGCATTCGCTGGAGAAAAAATCAGCAACAGCCAAGCAATAAATAGCACTGAAAATTTACTAGAAAAAGAAATATTATTCCAGGGAAATTTTGCATCCGGCAAACTAAACCAACTAGAGCAAAACCCGAATCTAACTGCTGAGATTCCTCAAATCCAACAAAATTCAACATCTGCCGAGCAAGTAACATCGGTTTCTCAACTATCCGACGTACAACCGACAGATTGGGCTTTTCAAGCGTTGCAATCCCTTGTAGAAAGATATGGTTGTATTGCGGGATATCCCAATGGCAGCTATCGCGGTAATCGGGCAATGACTAGGTATGAATTTGCGGCGGGATTGAATGCTTGTTTGGATAGAGTTAACGAACTGATTGCCACAGCCACAGCAAATATTGTAAATAAAGAAGATTTAGCTACTTTACAGCGTTTGCAACAAGAGTTCAGTGCAGAATTAGCAACCTTGCGGGGACGTGTAGACACCCTAGAAGCTCGCGCTGCCGAATTAGAAGCTTCGCAATTTTCCACAACCACCAAACTCCAAGGAGAGGTAATTTTTGCTGCCATTGGTGCAACTGGTGGCGCTCCAGGTACAAATGACCCTAATATTATCCTGACGAATCGGGTACGATTGAATCTGAATACCAGCTTTACTGGCAAAGACTTATTAATTACTGGTTTGCAAGCCCAGAATTTCCTGGGTGGTGTGGATGGTAGCGGCAGCCTACAGCAGGAACTGGGATTAACAGCACCATCCGTAAACTTAGCCGCAAGTAGCGCTCGCACAGGTATTGAACCGCAATTTCCTGGTTTTAGTCCCAAAGATTTATCTTCTAGGGGTGCTAACGATGTGGAACTATACAAGCTTCTATACATCTTCCCTGTAGCCGATAAATTAACTGTATTTGCTGGAACTGCTGCGGAAGTTTCGGATGCTTTCCCAGCGATTACTCCCTTTGCCGGAGAAGGAACTGAGGCAATTTCTCGTTTTGCTGGCTTAAATCCGGTACTGCGGGTTTCTGGGGGTACTTCCGGAACAGGCTTAGCATCAGCAGCAGGTTTTATCTTTACTCCATCCAAAAGCTTTGATTTTCGGGCTCTCTACGGTAGCGTCAATGCCAATATTCCCAGTACTGCACCCGATATTCTTCCCGGAGTTTCTGGTACACCTTTAGGTTCAGGGTTGTTTGGTGGTAGTACCGTTGCAGCAGCCCAATTGACATTTAAACCTAGTAAATCCATCGATATTGGTTTGAACTATGCCAATAGCTACCACGAAATCAATATTTTGGGTACGGGATTGATTAGTAATGATACCAATGCTTTAGGTTTAGCAAATGGAAATTTGGGAATTCCAGTGAAACTCAACTCCGTTGGTGGTACGCTCAATTGGCGTTTTTCTCCGAATATAGCCTTATCGGGTTACGGTGCGGCAATTTTCGTTGATGATTCTTCCAGTCGGGTGGACGCGAACACTACCTTCACTAGTTGGATGGTAGGCTTACACTTCCGGGATATCATCAAAAAAGGCAATACCGCCGGGATACTTTTCGGTCAACCTTTATACCGTGTAGAAGCCAGTGGTGATGCGAATTTAGCTGCTGTGGGTGTCGATCGCACTACTCCCTACCATTTGGAAGCTTATTACAAATTTCAGGTCAACGATAATATCAGCGTTACCCCTGGTGCATTTGTGTTATTTAATCCAGAAGGAGATAGTCGTAACGATACAACAACAGTAGGTTTGTTGCGGACAACTTTTACTTTTTAGTTGAAGTCTACTTCCCGATTACTCGTAAACTTTGCCACGGGGATACTCCCCGGTGGCAAGATTTACGTAAAATACCTTTTGCTCAGAATTGTTCACTGTTCATTCCCCGAACTAAAATCACGGTACAATCAACGCCATATACAATTGCTTCAGGAATATTACCTTTGATGGCTTGCTGTAACATTCCTTCGCGGGAAGCACCTAGAAGGATTAGATCGGACTGATCAGTTTTGGCTAAGTTAATTATTCCCTGGGCGATTGAATCTGCTTTGATAGGAATAGCCTTTACTTCATTAGATAATTTATACGTATCAACAAGCTGGTGTCTAGCATCATGCAAAATTTTGGTATCCAATTCAATCGTAGATAAAGGAAAAACTTGTGTGAGCAGCACTTTTAATTTCTGATTGGAAGCAACTAAAGCAGGCAATAATTTCAGGGCTATTTTTGAATTTGGACCACCAGCCATTGGTACTAAACAACGTTTAAAAGTATTTGATTTGAAAGAAATATTCTCTAATTTTGCATTTAGATTTTTTGCTAATTTGACTAATATTACCTCGCAACTGGCTTGACGAATTATCGTATCTACAACGTTACCAAAAATCCGACCAGGGGTAGAAGTACCACCTTTCCAGCCCATCAAAACTGTATTTATATTTCTATCTCTAATAGTTTCTAAAGTTGCGTTTGCGACGTTATGAGCAACTCTAATTTGAGTATGTACGGAAATTTTCCATTTTTTACCAACTATTTCCGCAGATAATAATAACTTGCGACTTTGTGCAGTTTGAACGGGAGTTTCTGCTGGATTATTATGAGGAGAAATGATAATTACTTGCAAACATTCAACTTCGTAGGAGTTATATTGAGCAATTTGGGCTGCTATATCTAATAATGTATCTGCGGTTTCGGGATTTGCGATTAAAACTAATAATCTCCCTCGCCCAATACTCGGTGACTGAGTTTGATAAACGACGTAGGAAGGTTTAATTTTCGGTTGGTTGGGAGTGACTTTACAATTGAGATAGTTTGCTTCGGCTCGAATTATATCTCCCCGACTAATTATTCCTACGAGTCTTCGTCCTTCTAAAACTGGTAAACGACTAATTTGATGTCGGTCTAGTAGATATAATACATTACTTAAGGTATGTTTGGGCGTTATTGTTACCGGATGCGATGTCATGATTTCTCTTACAGGTGCATCTCTAGATAACTTTCCTTCCCGTATTTTCATTAAATCGCTTTGAGTGACAATTCCGACTAATTTACCGTTTTCTAGGATAGGAAAACCGCGTTGGGTAGAATTAGAAAAAGCCTGTATTGCTTCATCTACAGTCATTTCTTCTTGCAGAGTTTCCACCTGACGCTGCATCACTTCTTGTGCAGTTAATTGAATTAATCTGGCATTAATAGGCACTTCTGTATCAATATCAATGCCATTTAATTGTAAAAGCTTGGTATATAGGGAGCCTGGGGTTAATTTATCCGCAACTAAATAAGATGTTACAGAACCAATCATTAATGGTAATACTAAATTAAAATCTGTAGTTATCTCAAAAATAATCATAATTGCGGTAATTGGCACTTTGGAAACCGCGCTAAAAAATGCTCCCATTCCCACTAAAGCGTAGGTATTAGGGGAACTCAAACCCAAAATGTTAAATTCAGCAACACCAACCAAATATCCCAAGCAAGAACCTAAAATTAGACTGGGAGCGAATAACCCTCCCGGCGCTCCCGAACCAAATGCGACTAATGTTAGAATAAATTCCGCCACAAATACTAACATTACTTTATAAACACTTGGCTGACCAGCGATAATAAATTCTCGTAATCCAGTATTATTGCGAAATAATTCCGGTAACATCGCGATCGCAATACCAGAAATCAAGCCAGCTAAAGCTATTCTTAAGGGTAAACCTACAGGTAATTTCCGATAATAACTAAGACTTAAAAGTAAACCTTTTCGGAATAATGCAGCCAGTAAACCGGCTGAAATTCCTAAAAACAGGTAAAAAGGAAGTTCTGTAATGATAAAACTACTTTTGGAATCGATTAATTCCAGATTGAGTTGTAAACTTCTACCACCTAATAACCGCGAAACTACGCCACCAATAAATGAAGCGATAATCGCAGTTCCTAAAGTCAATCCCGATAAATCCTGGAGTAATTCTTCGACAACAAACAATATCCCCGTAATTGGAGCATTGAAAGCCGCAGCTAATCCCGCACCCGCACCGGCAGCTATCATTTGTCTGCGATGATCAGGAGAAGTAGGAAATACACGACTCATTCCCGCTGCTAAAGCTGCACCTACATGAACTGTCGGTCCTTGTCTTCCTAAAGTCATGCCTGAGCCTAATGTAAGAATAGCACTAATCAACTTGACAGCTGCTACTCGCCAACTTAATCTGATCGGAATATTAGCTAAAGAAGCTTTTACTTGAGGAACACCGCTACCACTTGCTTCTGGTGCAAATCTCTCGACTAAAAACCCAGTCAAAAAACCGAAGCTAACACCAATTAACGGTAAAGCTAAAAACGCTGGTATTGCGTAGGAAGTACTAACTCGAAAGGTTCCCAACCATCCCGAACTAAATCTAAGAAATACTGCGGATAAAGCCGCAACAACTCCAATAATACAAGCTTCTGCAATTGCTAAACCTCTTCTTGGCTGCCAAAAATCGCGAAAGTACTTATTAACAAATAGATTGCGATATTGCGGCATAATTAATTAGTAATGGGGAATTGGTAATGGGTAATTGGTAATTAAATCTGTGAAATTCGTGAAATTATCGCGGTTTTCACTTGGGTGCAATACAAATTTTACCTCACCCCGCCCTCTTAACCCCTCTCCTTAGCAAGGAGAGGGGAAGGGGGTGAGGTTTTAGTGTATTGGACTCAGTTGAAATTTGCTATATTTGAATCCGCGAACAGTACTTCTGCTATACATTAATAAATGAAGCTCAAGCAAAAAATTCATTGATGAAAAGTAATAATCTCAGTAAAGATATTGTAATTGTAAATAAAAATAGTTACTCAATAACTACTTGATTAATAATTAATAATTTATAACTTGACCTGTTACCAAAATATATTAATAGTTGCGTAGCTTAATGAGTATAAAACAAACAGATTACGAATTATTTTTTCCAGTGCTAGATAATCCATCAACTATCAAAGATGAAGTATAACAAGAGCCATTCCAGTCAGCATCACCACCAAGTTTAACTAACTGTTTTAAAGCCGTATAAATATTGCCGGATACCATCGTATCTTTAATGCGTCCGGTGACTTGACCATTTTCCACAAGATAACCCAAATCGATGTTAATCGAAAAATCCCCAGAAATGCCACCACTATCACCGAGTATCTGATCAACAATCAAACCGTTGTCCATTTCTTCAATCAATTCTAGTAAACTGCCATTTCCCGGTTTAATCAAAAAATTAAATAATCCCGGAGTCGGGTAACTACTTAAACTAGGGCGAAATCCGTTACCTGTAGTTGCAATTCCTAACTGATTTCCGGTAACGCGATCGCAATAAAAATTTTGCAATATACCGTCTTGAATAAAAATTAAACTTTTAGTGGGGGTACCTTCATCATCAAAAGGACAACTGTAAGGGCCAGCATCGGGTTCTTGATAAATGGTAAGTGAAGATGAAACCACTGGTTTACCAATACGTTCAGCCCAAGGAGAAGCACCTTCTAACACCAGTTTACCGTTGAGTGCAGATTGTAGAGTACTCCAAAGCATATCAGCAGCCTTAGAGGTAAATAAAACCGGGGTACGATTGTTTGGTGCAGCTACATTTGATTGCGCCCAATTCAACCGTTGTAAAATTTGTTGCGCTACCGTTTCAGGGTTGAGTTTTCCTCGTTCAGTTTGTCCATCAGCAACACTTAAAAAATCATCACCTCGTACCCATTCTGCGGAAATATAGCAACTGAGGGTAGTATCTGTATAGTGAGCATCCAAACCTTGAGTATTCATCAATCGAGTAGTTTCGACATCGCATTCCCAATCACCATTACAAATCACATCCGGATAGACATCACGAATTAAAGCAATAGTTTGCTTACCCCACTCCACCAAAGTTTCTGCTGGAACATTTTCACCCAAATCCGGATAAACGACTTGAGAATTGCTAGTTAACTCCACCTTTTCGGGCTGATTTAACTTACTTAAAGCAATCGCACGTTCAACCATCGTCTTGGCTTCCACAGGACCATTTGCCACCGTTAATCCCGGACGACCTTCATACCATAATCGTAATGCAGTACCCGTACTTTGATTGCTCTCAAGTTGCTTGAGACGGTTTGCTTCAAAAAACACCGGCTTAGATAGCGAGCGCGATTGATAAACCTCAGCAGCAGTGGCACCAGACTTCATCGCGACTTCCAACAACTCTTCGGTCAAGTCATTAGTCATTAGTTATTAGTTGCTAGTTATTAGTTGTTAGACAATAGGCAATATAATTCTTAACGGGTCAAAGGTCAAAGGATTTTAGATTTTGGATTTGGGATTTTGGATTGGGAGTTAGGAGTTAGGAGTTAGGAGTTAGGAGTGAGGAGTGAGGAGTTAGGAGTTAGGAGTTAGGAGTTAGGACTGTCAACTGTCAACTGTCAACTGTCCACTGTCAACTGTCAACTGTCAACTGTC
>JACYMD010000004.1 GCA_015272215.1 Rivularia sp. T60_A2020_040
ACTGTCAACTGTCAACTGTCAACTGTCCACTGTCAACTGTCAACTGTCAACTGTCAACTGTCCACTGTCAACTGTCCGCGCTAAATCTGCTGTAACAGCCAAAATCCGGCAAAAGATTCCGAACTTGGATCTGACTGTACTCCAATAAAATGAACTCCGTTGGCTTCTTGCTTGGCTTGTTCAAAGTCCTGTGCTTGTGTGAGCATTTGCGGATTTTTGATATTGGCCAAAATCCAACTTTCAGTAGCACCAGTTTCTAAAATTAATCTTCCTTGCTTGGTATTATCAAACTTCAACCAAGCCAATTCCAAACCGGACATCCAACCAGCTATTGGTAATGCTCTATTAGAGTAAACCAAAACTCCGGGAATCTTGGTTTCAGGGGAAATTTGTGCTAATTCTAAGGGGAAAGCTCCACCAAAATCAATATCCCACTCTGGCATATCCGCAAAATCACCAGCACTCAAGGTAACAAATCCTAATTGTTCTCCTTCTAAAGCATCAGGTAAACGTTGAGGTAAAGGAGCTTCTAATAGCACTGAGGGATTAGTACCTCCTTGAAAACCCGGTTCTTGGGGATAAACGAATTCCATGCGCTCTTGTAACCATTGGTTGAGCGCTAATGTCTGACGACTGGGTTTCGCGGGAATTCCGATGTCTTCACAAGCTTTAGTAATCATATTATTCATTTGTCGCCGGAAAAAACGGATTTTCCCTGGTGCTTCTCCTGCTTTATCTATTGCTTCTTGCAACGCAGTTTGTAACCATACGGAATTTACCGTTGTGCTGGGACAGTATTTAGCGTAACGAAACAAGGAATCAGTTTTGGTGCGGATATCCAAAGGAGTTTCGCAAATCAATACTTCCCAAATTTTCTTGTTATTTTCATCCAAAATCGGACGCGAGTAGTAATCTAGTTCCCAAATGCTGCCCATATTATGCCGTAATTTTTTGGCTACTTTTATATATATATTTATGATACGAGTCTATTGGTAATTGGTAATAGGTAATTGGTAATTGGTAATGGGTAATTGGTAATTGGTAATTGGAAAGTAATATATTAACGGTAAAATAATCTTTATTTGCCCCAGCATCACAAAAGTAACTATGACAATGAATTCTACACTAGAACGTGCATTTAACAGTCGCCGTGTACTCAAAGTAATTAGCGGCTTGAATAATTTCGATTCTAAGCGTGTTGCTGCAACTGTAAAAGCAGCACATCACGGTGGTGCAACTTTTCTCGATATTGCTGCTGATGCCGATTTAGTAAGAATGGCGAAACAGTTGACTGATTTACCGATTTGTGTATCGGCAGTAGAACCAGAAAAATTTCTCAAAGCAGTTGCAGCTGGTGCTGATTTAATCGAAATTGGTAACTTTGATTCTTTCTACGCTCAAGGAATCAGATTTGAAGCTGAAGAAGTTTTAGCTTTAACAAAACAAACCCGTGCTTTATTTCCCAAAATTACTCTTTCAGTAACAGTTCCTCATATTCTCACATTAGACCAACAAGTACACTTAGCAGAGGAATTAGTTGCATCTGGTGCAGATATTATCCAAACAGAAGGGGGTACCAGCAGCAAACCCCAAAATGCAGGTACTTTAGGATTAATTGAAAAAGCTGCTCCCACTTTAGCAGCAGCTTACGAAATTTCTAGGGTTGTATCAGTACCTGTACTTTGTGCTTCTGGTATTTCCAGTGTTACCGCTCCTTTAGCAATTGCAGCCGGTGCTGCTGGTGTGGGAGTAGGTTCTGCTATCAACCAACTGAACAGCGAAATTGCCATGATTGCTGCTGTACGTGGTTTAGTTGAAGCAATTGGAAGTCAAGCGAAAGTCGAAGTTAATCGTTAGGTTTAGAAGTCGGGTTTTTCTGAGATTTCTCAGCTTGTTAGAGATATTTATCTCAAAAACCCGACTTCTTTAGATTCATATAACTCCTAACTCCGGTGGTACTAACTCCCGTACAGACGTAGCAATACGCCCCGTCTCTACAAAACTAACTCCGGTGGTTTTATTTCATCACTTCTTTAATACTATAAATTACCCGTTCTTGCTGTTCTTCTGAAAGTTCTGGAAACATTGGTAAAGATAGAACTTCGTTGCAAATTTGTTCTACTATCGGTAACTGTCCCGGTTGATAGCCCAAAGTTTGATAAACTGGCTGCAAATGCAAGGGATAGGGATAGTAAATCGCTGTGTTTACGCCTTTTTCTTGCAATTGATTGCGTAATAAATCTCTTTTACCATTCTGAACACGAATAGTATATTGATTCCATACTCCGGTTCCAGAAGTTAATTCTTGTGGGATAATAATGTCGGGAACGTGTGTGAGAAATTCGTGGTAACGAGACGCTATTTTTTGCCTTTGCTGATTCCAAATATCTAAATAACGTAACTTAATTAGTAAAATAGCTGCTTGAATAGAATCTAATCTACTATTGACACCAATTTCTTCATATTGGTATTTACTTTTTTGACCGTGGTCTTTTAATACTCGTAACTTTGTCGCAATTTCTGTATCATTAGTGGTAATCGCACCACCATCACCACAACCACCTAAATTCTTAGTAGGATAAAAACTGAAGCAACCTACCTGTCCGATACTTCCTACTTTTTGATGATTCCACATTGCTCCTGTAGACTGAGCGCAATCTTCTATCACCAACAAATTCTTAGAAGATGCTAATTGCATTAACTCTGTCATGTCAACAGGTTGTCCAAACAAATGAACCGGAATAATTGCCTTGGTATTAGATGTAATTGAGCAAGCTACTTGCTGCAAATCTAAATTGTAAGTATCTGGATTGATATCCACAAATACCGGCTTAGCACCCACAGCACTAATAACTTCACAGGTAGCAACAAAAGTAAAAGGTGTGGTAATTACTTCATCTCCAGCACCAATATTGTAAGCCCTTAAAGCCAAGTAAAGAGCATCCGTACCTGAATTACAAGCTACACAATCACTGACATTTGTATAAACGGCAAGCTCTTGCTCTAAATTCTCAACTAAAGGACCTCCAATATAACGTCCCGAAGATAAAACCTCCAAGACGGCTTCACTTACTTCTGAAGCAATAATAGAATATTGCTGTTGATTATCAAAAGCAGGAATCGAATTTACGCTTTGTACCATGAGCTTTTTTATATGAAAATAGATGATAATGCCTTCGGGACTTGTTAAATTTTTAATCCTATTTATTGTTTTATACTGTCTTCCTTAATACGCAAAAAACGATATTTTTACTTAATTCTCGGCAATATAACATCTGGGTTCTACTGTTGTCTATCATGTTGAACTTTCTATATTGATTGATACATCAGCTAGTTGTGTTCATCCGATAATAAATATACTTAGAATACTCTGAATTTAATTTGCTCTGTTCAAAATTTCGTTCAACAAATAAGTCATTGTAAAAAGAAGATAAATCATAGTTTCGATAATTTATTATGATGTCAGAATTAATACAACTAGATTTTTTAGACTTGGCGATCGCTGTAGGATTAATGGTGATAGCCATTGGTTTGTCTATTTGGGAGAAAATCGGACTGGAGTTAAATTTAGCGGTTGCTACTGGTAGAACGATTCTACAGTTAGTAGTATTGGGATATATTTTAGATTTCATTCTTGCTTTAAATAACATTTTGGCAGTTTTGGCGATTTTAGCAGTAATGTTGACTCTTGCGGCGATTGTTGCCAAAAATCGCATTACAAACAAAATACCGCGAGTCTTACCTTTGGTGTGGGGTTCAATGTTCTTAAGTACTGGATTTACGTTGATTTATACGAATTTTTTGATCATTCAACCGGATAGATGGTATCAGCCACAGTACGTAATTCCTCTAGCTGGAGTTGTGTTAGGGAATGCGATGAATGCGGCGGCAATTTCCGGGGAAAGATTAGTTAGTACAATAAATGCAAATCATGCAGAAATAGAGACTCACCTCAGTTTGGGTGCGACTCCACAACAAGCAATTAAGCAGTATCAAAAAGATTCTATTCGTGCCGGATTTATTCCCACCATTAACCAAATGATGATAATTGGCATGGTAACAATACCGGGATTTATGAGTGGATTAATAATTAGCGGTGTAGATTACGACAAAATTCCTTTTCAAGCCGCATCAGAAGCCGCATCCTACCAAATTTTACTGATGTTCATGGTCGCATTTAGCAACCTATTAACAACAATATTACTGACTAAAACTCTTTCTCGTCAGTTTTTCAACTCCAACGCTCAACTCGTAAGATAAAAAACTATTTCAGGTTAAAGGTTAAAGGTTAAAGGTTAAAGGTTAGGAGTTATAAGTTAACAGTCAACAATTACCAATTACCAATTATCCATCTTTCTATCAATAAAAAGAATACCATTCAAATGGTCAATTTCATGTTGAATAAGAATCGATAACATTCCTTGAGCATCAAGGTAAAAAACTTGATTTTCTCGATTTAAAGCCTTGATTCTAATCTGATTAAAACGTTTTACGGTTTCTCTTCGTCCCGGAAAGCTTAAACATCCTTCACTTGAATCAATCAAATAGTCTTGATTTTCAATTTCAGGATTAACAATACATAATATATCTTCTTGTTGATAATTTCTACTTTTATTCCCTGCAATACGCTTTGGATTTAAAACAAACACCCGTTTCAATTCTCCAATTTGAGGTGCTGCTAATCCCATCGAATCTTCTGCAAACATCGTATCAATTAAATTGTCTACTAAAGCTTGAAAATCCGAGTTAAAAACTTTAATCTTAGTTGATATTTCCTTTAACAAAGAATTAGGATAACAAACCAGAGATTTGACAACCATAAAAATTATCTTCCAGAATACAAGACTACCACTTACCATCCGGACATTCAGAAGTTTCAATATTTGCCTTTACCAACATAAAACATCCACATACAGTACAACGTGTAGCTTCTGCATTGTACTTTTCACAATTAGAACAAATTTCCAATCTTCTTTCTACATTACTCTTTTGAGCCAGAATTCTATCTCCACATAATCCCTGTTTCGCTGTTTTATAAGCTTCCGAAAATAAACTTTGTAACATTTTTGAGCGACTGGGATAACTTGGGGGTGATGGATTACTCATGCTACAAGTCCTATAATCTTAAAAAGTATTCTCAACAAATCATAACATCTTAAAATATAGCAAATTTCAGTTGAGTCCAATACACTAAAACCTCACCCCCTTCCCCTCTCCTAATATACGGAGAGGGGTGCCCGGAGGGCGGGGTGAGGTAAAATTTGTATTGCACCCAAGTGAAAACCGCTATATTCATGTATGGAATTTAGCAAGATAAAATCAAATTATTATTTTTAGACAAAATAGACAACAAATTCTTGCTTCGTAGTCAGAGTTTCAGTCCTAAATCTTTGATGATTCTTTAAACTAAAGTTAAATCAAAAATAATCAAAGTCGGTTAAAACCATAACGATATCTTAACCGACCGATAATAAATTCAATTAGAAGCCGAAAACACTTTAATTAATTAAAAAACGAGTTACCGGCACAAATTTAAAGAAAGCGTACTCATACCATACAGTCCATATGAAATCACGAATCCAGGTTGTTCGCATTTCTGGACGAATTTGATAATCAAAAGAGGTATCAGTAGCACCAACTCTTGCCATAGCATGGTTACAACCACAACCATGTTCTTGGAAAAAACCATGTTTGGAAGAGATACTTTGTACCATTAATTGAATCGGAAATACCTTTTGTCCGTGTAAAGAAGCATCCCAAGCACGAGCATTTAGTTTGTCTTCCTCAGAAAATCTTAACGGGCGTACTTCCGAAACCTCTTCTCTGTAAACGGGAGCTAAATGTACGTGATAAAAAGAAGCTGGTAAATCATAACCGAATTCTGCAAATAAAGCTTTACCAATTTCCACAATTTGTTTGCGTTCGTGATAATCTTCTTCTTCTGGAGAAAGTTGTTTTTCAATCAAATCAAAGTTAGGATATCGCTCTACATCAAAATCCTTACCGTAGAATTCAAGAGCTTCCCAACCTAAAGTACCGAATATTTGACAAAAAGCAGGCTTTAGATGGTGTAAATCGTCAGATTCATTAAATAAATCTACATCACCGTTAGACATTTTGTGAAGAAATAATTGCGCCATCTTCACATATTCTTCGGGGTTAGAAAGCTTAGTATTCGACTTACCCGCATAAATATCTTGCCAAGATTTGGGAAGTTTATCTACAGATGTCGCTTGTTCTCCTTCAATTACAACAGATAATGATTTTTGAGAATTAACAACAAAATCTTGCTCAATAGGATTTGCAGTAGCTTGTGGTGTCATTTTGCTTTTCTCTCTTGAGTCAAATGGTTAATAAATGATTGCCGCAAACAATCATAATCATTATCGACAAGGTATTTCTCTCTACCTTAATTAAAAGTAATATTGCACAAGTTTTTTTAATTATTTGAGGTGAAAAAATTTATTTTAATCAGTTGCAATTAGTTACAAAAAGTGTTTTCATTATATTTATTTATGTACGACTAGAGGTCTTATCTATTTATGTTTATATAATAGTTTCTATAAACAATAATCAGTAATCAGTTAACAAAGTTGAAATTATTTTAGTATCCAGCCATTAAGAAGTCGGGTTTTTGGTTTAAATATCTCTAAGTCAGTACAAATATCATAAAAACCCCAAATATCACCAACCCTCCCCTTGACAAGGGGAGGATGCCGTTAGGCGGGTGGGGTATTTCTATAGCTGCTATAAAATACTAGAAATTGATAATTTACCTTCTAACTGTAATTTAGCTTTAGTGCAATAAGCGCACTGACAACCAAGTTGATCGAGAATAGGATTAGAATTATCAGTTTGATTTAAGGTAATTAACTGATGAGTTGATTTTGCTGATACAGTATTAATATGCGTTTTAGTAGATGCAGAATTAATTGGAGATGCTGCTGCGGGATTTGCTAAAAACAACATAGAAGCAATTACTAAAGGTGAAGCAAATAAAACAAGTTTCGCGATAATCATAATTTATTGATTATATAGATTATATTTTCGGTTTAGACCCATGATATCTTGATATTTGCTGAGATGACAGCTACTATTTATCGACTTATTGCACAAATCTCTGTTCCCGTTGACAGTTGACAGTTGACAGTTGACAGTTGATATTTATTTCTCCCTATTCCCTATTCCCTATTCCCTATTCCCTATTCCCTATTCCCTATTCCCTATTCCCCCAAATTAATAACTCACCATTTTCTCCCCCTGCGGCGATTTTACTTTCTTGAGGGTGCCAAGCAACACAAGTAAAACCGTCTCTAACACCTGTAATTACTTGTAAAACTTGAGAATTTTCCCATAAACATAACCAACCATCGCTACCAGCAGAAGCGAGTAAAAAACTGTCGGGAGCGAAATCAATAGCTTGAATAATATCAGCATGATTAGTTAAAATTGTTGCTTCCCAGTCCGAGTCTTCACCAGATTGTTTTTCCCACAATACAATACCATCAACGCTACAACAGGCAAGTAAAGGCGCACCGTTTTCAGAATTAATCTGTGACCATGCCATGTCACGAATTTTACCCGGAAAACCCTGCATAATCCACGGACTAGGTTCATCTTCAGAGATTAACTGTTGAGTTTCAACCACTGCAATGGTTTTATCGATATTACCAGAAGCCAGATATTTTCCATCTCCAGACCAAGCCATGGTTAAACTTGTAGAAGGAATATCTAAAATATATGGTTGTTCGTCCCAATTATGAGTATTCCAAACTTTTACACCGAGATGTCCCGCGATCGCAATATAATCGCCATCATTTCGCCAATCAATAGCCAATGGGGAAGAGTTATCAAAATCTAAAGTTACAACAAAATTGCGGGTATCAGCATCCCAAATTTGGATTTTACGTCCCAAAACAAAAGCCAAATGATTGGATTTCGGACTCCAAGCCAATTTATCAACCCAAGCAGGTGCATTTTCTAAAGTCGCGATTAATTCACTCTCTTTCCAGATTTTGACTTGTCCATTTTGTCCACCAACTGCAACAAATTTACCATCGTGGGAAAAAGCAAGGCAATCTACAGATTCACCATTCCCAGATTGCAAAGTAACCAAATCGTCATTTTGCCAAAATACCACTTCTCCAGCAGCAGAAGTTGCAGCTAAAACATCCCCTTGGGTTGACCAAGCAACAGCGGTAACGTAATCTGAAAGAGTTTGTGATGATAGCAATTTAAATTGCTCAGAGTTGACGGTAGATTGGGGCATGGAATTTTGGATTTTAGATTTTAGATTTTGGATTGAAAAGTTAATCAGCTAAAAAGCGTTTAATTTGTTTGTAGATTCAAATTTTATTCAAGTCTTGCAGTGCGGGCATCCTGCCCGCTAGAAAAATATAAATTAAATGCGCGATAGCTTACTACCGGAGTTAGTTGACAGTTGACACCCAATTACCCATTACCCATTACCAATTCCCAATTACTCATTACCAATTCCCAATTCCCAATTCACACAACACAAGCTTTAAATTCTTCTCTTAACTTGGCTTCATCAAGATTGCGTCCGATAAATACAAGTTCATTTTTACGGGTTTCGTTTTCCTTCCAAGGACGATCTGCTCTACCATCTAATAACATATGCACTCCTTGAAAAACAAAACGATTTTCTTCTCCAGCAATATTTAAAATTCCTTTAGTGCGGAAGATATCGGGACCTTGAGTTTGTAATAAATTACCTAACCACTTATCCAATTTATCACCATCAAGTTCACCTTCCTCTACTAATGCAACCGAATAAACGCTTTCATCGTGTTGGTGAGCATCTTCACCCAAAAAATCTGGATCGATTTCCAAAGCACGATTTAAATCAAAAGCTTTTACACCGAGTAATGCATCCATTTCCAACTTTGCATCTTGGGTACGATACACTTTTGCGATTGCGTTCATTCCCCGAATTCTATTTTCCAATTCTTCTAATTGCTCGTTCGTTACCAAATCTGTTTTATTAATCAAAATTACATCAGCGAAAGCGATTTGTTCTTGAGCTTCTTCTGCATCCCAATGTTGCCAAATATGCTTAGCATCAACTACAGTTACCACAGCATCGAGTAACAATTGTTCCCGCATATCTTCATCAACAAAGAATGTTTGAATTACTGGTGCGGGGTCAGCTAAACCCGTAGTTTCAATGACTAAATGGTCAAATTTGTGACGACGCTTCATTAAATTACCGATAATCCGCATCAAATCACCGCGAACAGTACAGCAAATACAGCCATTATTCATCTCAAAAATTTCTTCATCAGTATCAATCACCAACTGATTATCAATACCCACTTCCCCAAATTCATTGACTATAACTGCAACTTTCTTACCATGTTCGTGAGTCAAAATCCGATTTAGTAAAGTTGTTTTTCCTGCTCCTAAATATCCAGTTAAAACGGTTACTGGTACTAAGTCTGTTTCTGTATTCATCATATATATTTCTCCAATGTTTAACACAAATAATATACAAAAAAAATTTTGGTGCTGCTTTTGATTATGTATAACAATTTATAATCATATAACTAAAATCACGCCTTAATTTTCAACATTTTAATAAATAGTCAATTATTACTAGGTTATATCAGTAATAATTTCCCAAAAAACCATAATAATCCGGTTTGATTATTGAATAAATTCAAATATTGGTAGATATCGGTAGAGTCCCTTGATAACGTATCACAGCCTTATCTTCTCAGGGTAAGTAAGAATCTACCGACTCACAGTAGTTGTCAAAAAAGGTAAAATCACCTGAGCAATGGCATCGGGGTATTCCTCATGCATTCCCAAAGAGCCGGGAAGTAGCACGCTCTCGACTCTGGGTAAAGCTGCGATGGCTTCCATTTCTCGTCGCGATGATTTTGGTGAAGACTCGCCAATTACCACCATAATCGGTATTGACATCCCCCTAATTAATCCTAGTAAATCGTTTCTATTTTTTGTCAAGTCAAGATTACCAGTTACAAAAGCCGCAGGAGCAAATCTTCCTCCCGGTTGCTGGGTACTTTCCCATTTATTCTGGATAAACTCCGGAGTTAATTTTCCTGCATCCACGTAAACGTGACGACGATACATGAATTTTAAAAATGACGGTAAGGTGTTAAGTTGATAAAGGACTTGACCAATAATTGGTAATCTAACCGTTTCCTTGAATAAATTCCGTACTATTCCATTCATTCCCATCACTGCAAACGGACCTTGCCAAGTTGGTGCTACTAACACTATCCGGGAAAATACGGTAGGATATTTATCTGCTAACCATAAAACATAAGGCGCACTATGACCAGCAGCTATTACAGCAACAGGCTTTCTGTCAAAACTAGTCAAGACAAAATCTTCCAAAAAGTCTCTGTATAAAGCAGGACTATAATCGGCTCTCGGTCGTCCAGAATCTCCAAAGCCCGGAAAATCCAGCGCTATCGCCTTATATTTAGCAGAAAGTCGTTTAGCAAGTCCGCTCATTTCCGCACGTGTAGAAACGGTGCTAAATGCAGGAAGCAGTAATACTGGAGAACCTTGACCCAAAGACTCATAAACTATAGGAAAATCTTGGTCTTCCCTATTCCATAAAAATTGTTCTACTACTCCCCCAATCCGCACGGGATAAGAAGTAGATGAAATGTCTGTTTTCATACAAGTAAATCCCTGATCAGGTCAAAGGTTAGAGGTCAAAAGTTAGAGGTTAAAGGTTAGAGGTTGAAAATTGGTAAATCTATTTTACAGGTGGCTGTGGTTTAGTTTGATGCAGATTGTTGAGATTCTAATGCCTTTTTCTGCATAGTTTTAAAAATATTATAGAAACCATTAGCACGGGAAGGGGTTAAACTGACATTTAAACCAGTTTCTTGAATAAAATCTGGGGTTAGTTGAACAATTTGTGTCGGAGTTAATCCATTTAAACCTTCAATTAAAAGTGCTACTAAGCCTTTAGTTAATTGAGAATCGGAATCAGCTTGAAAAGTTACTTTGTCATCATTTAAGGAAGCAATAACGAAAACCTGAGAAACGCAGCCAGGAACTTTATTTTCAGCTATTTTGCCCGATTCTGGAAACTCAGGAAGTTTTTGACCATACCAAATTAACTGTTCATAACGTCGCTTGGGATCAGAAGCACGTTTGAAGCGTTGGACAATTTTCGCAAGAGCGGGTGGTAAAGAATCTAAAGAAGAGGACATTTTACAGACGAATTATAAAGCTCATCTCTTCGAGTGTAGATTATTTGAGAGCAATTAGAGCAATTATCAATTCTCAGTTGTTTGTAGAGTAGAGAAGTCGGGTTTTTTAGGATAAATATTTGTAAAAACCTGCTAAAAACCCGACTTCTTGCTTGAGGTTTTTAGGATAAATAGCTGTAACACTCTTACAAACCTGCTAAAAACCCGACTTCTAGACCTAAAAATTCACGTTAAACTAAAGGAGGTAAACCGCGTATTTGACGTAAAGCATTTAAGCAAGACGGACAATCGCAACCGAACAAAGCAACAGAAGCATCGCTTTCTTCTTCAGTAAATTCTAATGCAGGTAATTCATCAGAATTTAAATCATTTTGTCTATTTAAGCGAGTACAAGCCAAACTGGGATTTGCTACAGCTACAGTCGCTTTTCTTCCGCAAGAAAACTGACTCGGAGTAGGATTAACTGTTTGATTAGCGCTAGCTGGCTGAGTAAAAACCGCCATTGACACTATAGACGAAAACAAAATAGGGCTGGAAAGTAACGTAAGAAAAAATTTTTTGTTCATTTATCTGACAATTGTTGTAACTAGGGAAGCTTTAAGACTTTAATTTTTTCACATTCATTGGTAGCTGCTCAGTAAATTTTATACAATACTACTCCTATCTACCAGATAACGCGAAAATAGCCGTTTATTCGCAAGCAAAGACAAAGTAGAAATTCAGTTATAATCCTTAACCTTCGGAATTGCTTCACCCTGAAAATTTTTATTTTTTTTATTTGCTAACAGCACAATTGGAAGTCAAAATAGTTTACCGAATAATTGCACAGTCAACGATAATAAAAGACAAGTTGAAATTTATAGTAAGTTTAAGCCATCGACTGCCTTTATATTAGTCAAGTTCCCTACCAATTGGGGAAAGGGATGGGGAGACTTTCGGGATGGGGAGATTGGGAGAAATAAATAACAACTGTTAACTGTCAACTGTCCACTGTCAACTGTCAACTGTCAACTGTCCTGGTGGTTTCCTCACTACCCCTACAGGGTCTACAATTCCTTTGTAGATTTAAAAGTAAAAAGTAAAACATGGCTAATCAAGGACTTATACCAGTTGTTGTTAATGGTGCTGCGGGGAAAATGGGTAGGGAGGTAATCAAAGCTGTTGCACAAGCACCTGATATGAATTTAGTGGGTGCGATTGATACCAGTCCCGAACACCAGAATAAGGATGCAGGAGAGTTGGCTGGTTTGAGCGAACCTCTGGAAGTTCCTATTACTAACCAAATGGAACCGATGCTGGCATTTGCTGCTCAAGAAAGAGAACCTGGGGTTGTCGTTGATTTTACCCATCCAGATTCAGTATATGATAACATTCGTAGCGCGATCGCCTATGGTGTGCGTCCTGTGGTTGGCACTACTGGATTAAGCCCGGAGCAAATTCAAGATTTGGCAAATTTTGCCGATAAAGCTTCTACTGGATGTTTGATTATTCCTAATTTTTCCATTGGAATGGTACTACTCCAACAAGCAGCAATTGCAGCATCGCAGTATTTTGACCATGTTGAAATTATCGAACTACATCACAATCAAAAAGCTGATGCACCCAGCGGCACCGCAATCAAAACCGCTCAAATGCTCGGAGAATTAGGTAAAACCTATAACCAAGCTACAGTAAATGAAACAGAGAAAATACCAGGAGCGCGGGGAAGTCAAGCTGATGAAGGAATCAGAATTCATAGTATTCGTTTACCTGGTTTAATTGCTCATCAAGAAGTAATTTTTGGCTCACCAGGTGAAATTTATACCTTACGACATGATACCAGCGATAGAACTTGCTATATGCCAGGAGTATTACTAGCAATTCGCAAAGTTCTTCAGTTAAAGTCGTTAGTATATGGATTAGAGAAGATTATTTAATCTCAAAATCGGACACTTGTTATAACTCTTGAAGAGCAACGCAGTGACCGAATAATCCAAAATCTAAAATCTAAAATCTAAAATCTAAAATCTAAATGCTTGTCCCATTGACACGCGAGAAGTTTGAACAATTAGTTCCCCTAATCGCAACTGGTTCTCAGTATAAATACTATTGGGGGAAATTTTCCAATTTCTTGCAACGACTATTAATATCCGTAGTTATTGCAGCAATTGTTTTACTTGTAAAAGTTATTTTTCGGCTTGCTACAGGTCCAATTCTATTTTTCTTGGGACTGATAGGGGCTTTTTATTGGTTATGGGGTCCAGTTTTATGGGCTAGTTTACGAAATATAAAATGTCGTCGTTACAAGTACGGTGGTTTTTTTCGCGGTAGAGTCTTGGACTGGTGGATTACAGAAGAATTGCTTGGTAAGCAAGAAACAGTCAACAACCGAGGTGATTTAGTAATTGTCGAAAATCGCGAAAAACGACTTAACTTAGAAGTCGGAGACGAAACCGGATTTACTGCTTTATTCCAAGCACCATTAAAAGTTTCTCACAAAATGATTAATCGCGGACAGGTAGCAGAAATGTTGGTCATGTCCAACTATGGCGATTTAAGCACAATCGAAGAAATAACCGATATATATATTCCCAGTCGCAACTTATGGGTAAGCGATTATCCTTTCTTACGTCAAGATTACTTCAAAGAAGTAAGTCGTCTTATCCGCGATGATAGAGAAGAAAGACCTCGCAATCGTCCCCGTCGTCGTCCACCCAGAGATAGAAGTCGAGAAATTGAAAGGTACTACGATGAAGAAGAATGGGGTTAGGAGTTAGGAGTTAGGAGTTAGGAGTTATGAGTTATGAGTTATGAGTTATTACACCTTTGACCTTTTTTAACCTTTGATCATTCTAATAATTCTGCAAGGTCTTCTAAAGGATATTCTGGTTCTTCGGGACAAAATTCTACACAAATTCGGATTTTTCCCTTTTTCCAACCTCTAGCACCTAACTTCAAAATTTCACAATCAATACCTTGATCAAAAAAAGATGCTTCTGGCATCTGAAAACTAATATATTTCTGTATAACTTCTAGCAATTCTAAAACTTTAAAAGTCGTAGATATTTCGAGATTTTCAAAATCTTTAGAATTTATAATCGATATAACTTCGTTACGTTCTAATCGCTCGAACTGTTTTTCCATACTAATTTTTTATACTTAAACTTATACTTAAATAATTTGCATTATCATTCTTATTGGGATATTGCTCGCTTTTATGATTTATCAAGTTATAAGTCGGTGAATGGTCATTCATTGTATATCCTGATTCTATTATTTAGTCATACCAAATTGTCTATAAACTATATGTAATGACATTTACCTTTATTAATATTTTGCAATATCTTGAATAAAGTGTGAAGGTATCCCCTCGAAATTTCGGCGTAGGGGTTATTGAGGCATCCATGATCAACCAAAAGGATTAGAAGCAAATTTATTGCGAATAATTGTCCCTAAAGATGGAATATTTTCAAATTGAGAAATACGGTTGCGAATGTATTCAAAAAAGCTGAGTCCCAACTTTCGAGTAGTGTCAACAAGGCACATAAAAATATCCCAAGCGTTTGTGCCTTGTTTCGTCTGGGTTGCGTAACTATTGTTTATTTTTTGTATTTAGTATCAATAAACAATAATCTATTGATATCCAAAAAATTTAAATATTTTTAGTTTCTATTGAAAATTCTCTGATTGTTTATTCGTAATTGCGCTTCAATCAAGATAACGCAATTACAAACCTCAGCTATACGAAAGAATATTTATTCTTCAATTAATTCTCTACTCGGTTGCTCCGTTACAGGTACATTTTCAGGTATTTCAACTTCGGGAGAAACTTCAGGAATTGTACGTCGAGGAAGCTTGAAATATTCTTTTAGTTTTTTAGTTGTAGACTGTTTTGTTTCTGGAGTTACTTCTATTTGTGGTTCGTTTTTCAACGGTTGAATAATTTCAGGTAATGTCGGTGGTAATTCGGGAGTCGGTTCTATTTTTGGTTCTCTATCACGATTCAAATATTTATCAAATCTCGTCTTTGTTGGTATTTCTTTTGTTGGAAATTCTGGTGTAATTTCTGGTGTTGGAGTTTCAATTACTTCTGGAATCGTTTCTTCTAAGTTAGTTTCCGGTTGCGGTGTTTCCATTATTTCTGGAATCGTTGTTTTATCTTCTTTTCCGCGCTTAAATCTCTCAAAAAATCCTCTTGGTTGTTCTAATTTCTCTTCTAAATTAATTTCCGGTTGTGGTGTTTCAATTACTTCTGGAATTGTCTCTTCTAAACTAGTTTCCGGTTGTGGTGTTTCAATTACTTCTGGAATTATCTCTTCTAAATTAGTTTCCGGTTGTGGTGTTTCAATCGCTTCTGGATTTGGTATTTTTTCTGTTTCACCACGCTTAAATCGCTTGAAAAATCCACCTTCTGATTCTTCTGATTCTTCTGATTTTTCTAATTGATTCTCAACGGGTATTTCAACTGCATAATCTGCGTCTACAATTCCACGTAAATCTTCAGATGCAAGTTCTCCCCGAACAATTTTTGCAAGAGTATCTTTACCTTTAGATTCGTAATTAATAACTCTAACTGTACTATTAAAAACGTTTTTTACTGGATTACCTTGATTATCGAGAAATTCTAGTTTTACCCAGTTTTTACCTGTATTAAAACCTTTAAGATATAACGATTGCCACCTATCAATAATAAAACTTTCACCATTAATTGTGCAGCGAATTCGCCAATCTGCGATCGCGCTGTCTGGATTATCTTGAGCTAAAAGATGTAAAGGAGCGTTAGTCAGGTAAAAATCAAGTAAAATCGGCTCTGCGCCATAACTACCTTGGGGATGATTGTAAGTTAATATTGGCAGGTTGCTATCTGGATTGTTATCATCGCTTTTAGTGAATACATGAAATTTAGTTTGAGCATAGGCACCTTCGTTTTTAAAGCTTTCATGCCAAGGACGAGAAGCAAATACACGCAGTGTATGAGTACCCGGTGATAAGTCTACTAACTCCAACGGTTGACTTAAATCATAAACTTCTAATTCTGGTTGATTATCTAAAATTACCTTTAAATGTGAACCAAGTCCATATTTTGCGTTTTTAAATATTGGTAAATCTTTAACTTGTAACTTAACTTGTAATTTATCTTCTTGTAATACTTGTTCTGGTTGAGGATTAAGTATTTTTACCTGGGGCTGATATACTTCTAAAGTTTGGCGTAATTCTTGAATAACTTCGGGAGGAGCAACTTCAGAAAATTTTCGGGAAAGTTGAGCGTTCTTTTGCTCTATTGGTTCAGATAATTTAATTGATACATCTTGACTAACCGCTTTACCTCCGCAAGCAGTTAAACTTAATACCAACATCGATATGATCAAGGTCTTAAACAGTGCGTACCTGTTCCGAATCAGCTTTGTTAAAGCCTTAGTAAGCAATGAATTCATTTTTTCTACCTGGCAGATTACTGTTGCTTCTATATTTATATCAATACTATAAAAAATACTTACAATCATGCCTAGGACATTAATCATAGACATAAAACTATTATTCAGTTAAATCTGAAATTCACCAATCCGCAATCAATTACAAATGCACATTGCAGATTGCACATTTTTATTCTCATACTTTATATTTGATAATCCAATACATAAAATATCTATATCAAAATATATATTTACAATATTTTACATATTAATTTGAAAGTTTGATTAAAGTTTGATTAGTATCTATATCTCGTTGAGAAGCATTAATCTTTAGCTAAAAATTTTATTGATGCTGTTTATAGTACCGATACTTAATGGCTATTTCAAATATTGTGACCATAAGATAAAGCAATGTAAACATCATAGCGATGCTACCCGCTTGTATGGTATGCACAGCAAGAAATCTATCAAATGTTACTATTTGTAAAAAAAACATATAAACTATTGACTTTTGAACAAAGCCTAAAGCCTGAAAGTGCGATCGAGTAAAAAATTAGAGAAGTTTTAATTATTGTTAATCAGACGCTCACAATGTGGGATAAATGACCTTATAATTCAACGAGAAAGCAATATTCACATAGAGTCTTTGCTGCTGAAAAAAGCATACAAGTGTAAACGCGATTATTAGCGTCACATTTATTTGTAAAGACAACTAGTGGAAAAATCCTCAGTCCTTTTTTTTAGAGAGGAGGTCGAATGACAATAAGTCCTCCGGAGCGAGAGGAAAAGAAAGCAAGAGTCATCGTTGATAAAGATCCGGTCCCAACCTCGTTTGAACGATGGGGCAAACCCGGTCATTTTGATAGAACCCTTGCTAAAGGTCCAAAAACCACCACATGGATTTGGAACCTGCACGCACTCGCCCATGATTTTGATTCGCATACAAGTGATTTAGAAGATGTATCCCGCAAGATATTCGCAGCCCACTTCGGACATCTAGCCGTAGTGTTTATCTGGCTGAGCGGGATGATATTCCACGGCGCTCGTTTTTCCAACTACGAAGCTTGGTTAATGGACCCGTTAAATATCAAGCCAAGCGCTCAAGTTGTTTGGCCTATAGTTGGTCAACAAATTTTAAATGGTGATGTAGGTGGTGGATTCCACGGAATTCAAATCACTTCTGGTTTATTCCAGGTATGGCGTGGTTGGGGTATTACCAACTCATTCCAGCTATACTGCACAGCCATTGGTGGCTTGGTAATGGCAGGATTAATGCTATTTGCCGGTTGGTTCCACTATCACAAACGCGCTCCCAAATTGGAATGGTTCCAAAACGTGGAGTCGATGCTCAACCACCACTTATCAGTGTTGTTGGGTTGTGGTTCCTTGGGCTGGGCTGGTCATATAATCCACGTGTCTGGACCAACTAACAAGTTGTTAGATGCGGGAGTAGCCCTTAAAGACGTACCCCTGCCTCATGAGTTCATTCTGAACAAAGACCTGTTGACCGAGCTTTATCCCGGTTTTGCCAACGGATTAGCGCCTTTCTTCACCTTGAACTGGGGTCAATATGCAGATATTTTGACCTTCAAAGGCGGTTTAAACCCCGTGACTGGCGGTTTGTGGATGTCAGATATTGCCCATCACCATTTGGCGATCGCGGTAGTATTTATTGTCGCCGGTCATATGTACCGTACCAACTGGGGTATCGGTCACAGCATTAAAACAATTTTGGAAAATCATAAAGGACCCTTCACTGGTGAAGGTCACAAGGGTATTTATGAAAACTTGACCACATCTTGGCACGCCCAATTGGCAGTAAACCTAGCAGCGCTGGGTTCATTGACCATCATCGTGGCGCACCATATGTACGCGATGCCTCCTTATCCATATTTAGCAACTGACTATGCAACTCAGTTGTGTATCTTCACCCATCATATGTGGATTGGCGGCTTCTGTATCGTCGGTGGTGCAGCCCACGCAGCCATTTTCATGGTGCGTGATTATGACCCAGTAGTAAACCGAGATAATATTGTGGATCGGATGATTCGTCACCGAGATGCGATTATCTCCCACTTAAACTGGGTATGTATATTCCTCGGCTTCCACAGCTTTGGACTGTATATTCATAACGACACAATGCGTGCTTTGGGTCGCCCCCAAGATATGTTCTCGGATACGGCGATTCAATTGCAACCAGTATTTGCTCAGTGGGTACAAAACATACACACCTTGGCACCTGGTGGCACTGCACCGAATGCATTAGAACCTGTTAGCTATGCTTTCGGTGGCGGTATTCTAGCTGTAGGCGGAAAAATCGCGATGATGCCCATTGCTTTGGGTACCGCTGATTTTATGGTTCACCACATCCACGCCTTTACAATTCACGTTACCGTTTTGATTCTGTTGAAAGGCGTACTGTTTGCTCGCAGTTCTCGCTTAATTCCAGATAAAGCAAACTTAGGCTTCCGGTTTCCTTGCGACGGTCCCGGACGTGGTGGTACTTGTCAGGTATCCGGTTGGGATCACGTATTCCTCGGATTATTCTGGATGTACAACTCCCTATCGATTGTAATTTTCCACTTTAGTTGGAAGATGCAGTCAGATGTATGGGGAACCGTAGACGCAGCAGGCAACGTATCGCACCTGACTGGTGGTAACTTCGCTCAAAGTGCAATTACTATCAACGGTTGGTTACGCGACTTCTTGTGGGCGCAAGCTTCACAGGTAATCAATTCTTACGGTAGTGCGCTTTCTGCCTATGGTCTACTATTCTTAGGCGCTCACTTTGTATGGGCATTCAGCTTAATGTTCCTGTTCAGCGGTCGCGGCTACTGGCAAGAACTAATTGAGTCGATTGTTTGGGCACACAACAAATTGAAAGTAGCACCAGCAATACAGCCTCGCGCTTTGAGTATTATTCAAGGTCGTGCTGTAGGAGTAGCTCACTATTTATTAGGTGGTATCGTTACTACCTGGGCATTCTTCCATGCCAGAATTATTTCGTTAGGCTAACAAGCAATACAATTTTAGATTTTGGATTTCAGGTTTTAGATTCAATCCAAAATCCAAAATCTAAAATCTAAAATCAGTTTGATTTATTAATGGCTCTCATGTCAGAGGATTTATAAAACCTATGGCAACAAAATTTCCAAAATTTAGCCAAGACCTCGCACAAGACCCGACTACACGTCGGATTTGGTATGCGATCGCGATGGGAAATGACTTTGAAAGCCACGATGGAATGACCGAGGAGAATCTTTACCAAAAGATTTTTGCTACTCACTTTGGTCATTTGGCAATCATTTTCTTATGGGCATCTAGCCTTTTATTCCATGTCGCTTGGCAAGGTAACTTTGAACAGTGGATTAAAGATCCTCTTCATATCAGCCCTATCGCTCACGCGATTTGGGACCCCCACTTTGGTAAACCAGCGATCGATGCATTTACTCAAGGTGGCGTAGATTATCCGGTTAACATTGCTTACTCTGGTGTTTACCATTGGTGGTACACCATTGGGATGCGGACAAACAACGACCTTTATTCTGGTTCGGTGTTTCTCCTGTTGTTAGCTGCGGTATTCCTGTTTGCTGGTTGGTTGCATTTACAACCCAAGTTCCGCCCTAGTCTTTCTTGGTTCAAGAGTGCAGAACCTCGTTTAAACCACCACTTGGCAGGTTTATTCGGTGTTAGCTCCTTGGCTTGGACTGGTCACTTGGTACACGTAGCTATTCCTGAATCTCGTGGACAACACGTAGGTTGGGATAACTTCCTCAGCACCCTTCCCCACCCAGCAGGATTACAACCCTTCTTCACCGGAAATTGGGGTGTTTACGCAGCTAACCCCGATACTGCTAACCATATATTTGGTACATCTCAAGGTTCAGGTACGGCGATTCTCACCTTCTTAGGTGGATTTCATCCCCAAACAGAATCCTTGTGGTTGACCGATATGGCTCATCACCACTTGGCGATCGCGGTAATCTTTATTATTGCCGGTCATATGTACCGGACAAACTTCGGAATTGGTCACAGCATCAAAGAAATGCTCAACGCCAAGAACTTCTTTGGCACCAAAACTGAAGGACAATTCAACTTACCCCACCAAGGGTTGTACGACACCATCAACAACTCGCTGCACTTCCAACTTTCCTTGGCATTGGCAGCATTGGGAACAATTACTTCCTTGGTAGCGCAGCATATGTACGCACTGCCCCCCTACGCATTTATTGCTAGGGACTACACGACACAGGCAGCGCTGTATACTCACCACCAGTACATTGCAGTATTTTTAATGACTGGTGCCTTTGCCCACGCCGCGATCTTCTGGGTGCGTGACTACGACCCAGAACAGAATAAAGGCAACGTACTAGACCGTGTGTTGAAGCATAAAGAAGCGATTATTTCCCACTTAAGCTGGGTATCCCTTTTCTTAGGTTTCCACACCTTGAGCTTGTACGTACACAACGACGTAGTTGTGGCTTTTGGTACACCTGAAAAGCAGATTTTGATTGAACCAGTATTTGCTCAATTCATTCAAGCTGCTCACGGTAAAGTCTTGTACGGCATGGACACATTGCTGTCCAACCCTGATAGTATTGCCTATACAGCTTTCCCCAACTACGGTAACGTTTGGTTGCCTGGATGGTTAGATGCAATAAACAATACTACCAACTCGTTATTCTTAACCATCGGTCCTGGAGACTTTTTGGTACACCATGCCTTTGCATTGGCAATTCACACCACCGTTTTAATCTTGGTTAAAGGTGCTTTGGATGCCCGTGGTTCCAAATTGATGCCCGACAAAAAAGACTTTGGTTATGCATTCCCTTGTGACGGTCCCGGACGTGGCGGTACTTGTGATATCTCCGGTTGGGACTCCTTCTACCTAGCATTATTCTGGGCATTGAATACAGTGGGATGGGTAACATTCTACTGGCACTGGAAACATCTAGGTATATGGCAAGGAAACGTAGCTGCGTTCAATGAAAACTCCACATATCTCATGGGATGGCTCAGAGATTATTTGTGGAACTATTCAGCATCGCTGATTAACGGTTACAACCCCTACGGTATGAATAACCTGTCCGTCTGGGCTTGGATGTTCCTCTTCGGACACCTTGTTTGGGCAACTGGCTTCATGTTCCTCATCTCCTGGAGGGGTTACTGGCAAGAATTGATTGAAACACTTGTATGGGCTCACGAGCGTACACCTCTAGCGAACCTAGTTCGTTGGAAAGACAAGCCCGTTGCAATGTCCATCGTTCAAGGTCGTTTGATTGGTTTAGCTCACTTTACCGTGGGTTACATCCTCACCTATGGCGCATTCCTAATAGCCTCAACGGCGAGTAGGGTAGGCGGATAGGATAAACTTTGACCGGAAACAATGGAATACAAGCCCCGTCCTTATAGGACGGATTTGTGATAAAATTAATATGTCGCCATAGGGCATTGGGAGACTTTAAACGGACATGGAGGGAAGATAAGACTAATTTTATTAGCGCATCCCAACGAAGTGTCAAGAATCACCGCTCATGACCGGACGGTGAGTATGTCAAACAGTAAGTAACTTGTTAAAAACATAAAATCCCTCACCTGATGGTGGGGGATTTTTGTGTGGAATTTGGGTGGTAAAATTTTTTTCAAAATGACTAAGAGTTTAATTATTACTTATATGCGACGTTGTAAGGAAGCAGGAATCAAACTGTATCCAGCGCGTTTCCCCCGTGGGTTTCCAGAATTCTTGATCAAATTTCTTACAGATGAAAACGATATTGTTTTAGATCCCTTCGCGGGTTCAAACACCACGGGTTTTGTTGGAGAAAGTTTACAACGTCGCTGGATATCCTTTGAAATTAACGAAGATTATCTTGTGGAAAGTCAGTATAAATTTGAAGATAGCAAGCCCTAAGTAAATTTAGATAAGTATTACTTCACAGTTAAAATGAGTGCGCTCTCTTACAAAGTTGGCGCTTTTTTTATGAGTATATGTTGAAGCAAAACTCTCAAAGCAAGGTGTAATTATAAAAACTTCATCAAGTCTCCGAATATACCGATAATTCTTTGTAGAGAATTTAATTAATGCTACTAAAAGTAGCTTTACAAGACTATAAAATGTATTTAAATATAAGAAAAATAATCATTTGACATCAGCGAATTCCACAAGAATACAGCAGTCATTTGACTAAGTATGGAGTAAAGTACAAACTAGATGAGAGACTTGTATCTACTGGCAACAAGCTTGTTAATCGGATTGACAATACCAACATCGATTTTACCAAAGTTAGCAACAGTCAAACCACAACATTATCAGCTTTTATTAAACCTGGAAAAGCAAGCAACAAAAGTAGAGAATACAATCTCCGACTCAGAAATGTCTTTATCGGAATTTATATCTCAAAGAGTTTCACCACCAACAGAATCCTCTTTTAATTCTCCTCAAATTGTAGAAAAAAGATTAATCTCTGGAACTCAACTTTATCATCAAAGGTTAGCTGCTCTCAAAGCAGGTTATATTTATACAAGGTTGCCTAGTCAGCAGTTACAGTCACTGTTAATTACTAAAAGAAAATCCAAGTTAACATATCAAGATTGGAAAAGTTTATTGGCTTTAGAAGCAGTTGCAATCGCTAAAGGACAAGGTAACAATCGCTTGAGTATTATCTTAGGTGATTCTTTGAGTCTTTGGTTGCCAATAAATCAACTTTCAACTAAAAAGTTGTGGTTAAATCAAGGTATATCGGGTGATACTTCCACGGGAGTATTAAGAAGAATATCTGCATTTTCTTCTACAAAGCCAGAAATAATTTATATCATGGCTGGTATCAACGATTTAAGAAAAGGTACTTCAGATACTGTGATTTTAAATAATCATCGTCAAATGATTCGCAGTTTAAAACGTACTCATCCCAATAGTTATATTATTATTCAATCAATATTACCAACTCGTTTACCAACAATTCCTAATACTCGCATTCGCACTATCAATACACAATTAGCAAACATTGCTAAACAAGAAGGTGTGAATTATATTAACCTTCATAAATGGTTTGCTGATTTTCAAGGAGATTTACGAGAAGATTTAACTACCGATGGTTTACATTTAAGTTTAGAAGGTTATCAAGTTTGGCTAGCTGCAATACAGCAAATAGAAGAAAAGTTGGCTATTTCTAAATCTACAACTACTCTACAATAGCAGGGAACAGGGAATAATATATAAGAAGTCGGGTTTTTTCATCTCAGCTGCAATAAAACCAGATATAGCAGTAGCTAAAATTGTTAGGACATTTGCCTATTGCCTGTTTCCTTAATTACTATTTTGTGAATTATTTTCAACCTGTTGAGTCGGTACTATTACGGATGGAACTGGAGGATTAGAGCTTGATTGTTTTGCTGGTACTGCCGGTACTATTACAGGTTGAATAGGTTGTTTCTCCGGTTTTAATTTGACGCTATTTTTAGGAGATGAACCACTATTACGAGAATCTCTTACTTCTCTAAGTCTTTCTACTAAAGACTGTGAAGGAACTGGTTTCTGAGATGAACTCGAAGCTGCTTTGGGTGGAGTTGTAGTATTTCTTACTGATGTACCTGAAGAATTACTGTTATTCCTCGAACTGGGTTTCGACGATGGCGATGTGGCTTGATTAGAATCGGCTGATTTTTCGGTATTCTGCAAAGAGGAAGATGATTGGGAGTTATTCTTTGAAGTTGAAGCAGTATTTCTACGCTTACTTCGTTTGGGAGTATAAGTTGTCGATTCTTTGGTGGTTTTAGTTCTCCTCACTCTTGTTTGAGGAGTGTTATTGGTGTTTGAAGAGGTTCCTGCTTTTACGGCTTCCGTTTCTTGAGGAGAAGGAGAAGGAGAAGGAGAAGGAGAAGGAGAAGGCGATAATTCTATACTAGGTATTTCCGCTGCTGCTTCTACCGATTGTTCGAGGATTGGTACAGCTTGTTGTTGTCTTTCTGTTGTCGAAGCAATCTTTGTTAAACCAAAACCTAATGTTACGCCAAAAATTGCTACACCCGTACCAATCAAAACTCTGGGTGAAGGTAGTTTTTTAAACCAAGGCTTTTGAATATCGGTAGTTACTTCTGCTGATGTCGCTGCTAAATTTGGATCGATGGCAGCTACTGGGCTACTTAAAACAGGTTCGTAATTTTGGGTTGATAAATCAATAGTTGGTACAGCGTGAGTCGGTACTGCTTGAATAATCGTTCTTCCTTTCTCTGGTAGCAAGTCTAACCATGACTCTACTGTTTGCGGACGAAAACGCGCTTCCACAGCCATACCCCGCATTATCGCTTGATTTACCGCAGCACTCAAATGGGGCTGTAATTCGCGAGGAGCAGGCATTTTTTCCCTATCCCGCAATAATACCGGCATCGGCACTTGTGCTGTCAGTAATGCATAGAGAGTAGATGCCAAACCGTATATATCGGTTGCTGGCGATCGCGGTGCGCTGGTAAGATATTGTTCAATTGGGGAATAACCTTCGGATACCATTCCTGTATGAGTTTGTCTGACCCCGGTGTTAAATTCCCGTGCAATACCAAAATCAATTAAAATAACTTCATTAGTATTTTGGCGCAGAATAATATTATCTGGCTTAATATCTCTATGCAATAAACCCTTTTGATGCACTACCCCCAAAGCGGCACCAATTTGACGGATATAATGAATCGCAATTTCTTCTTTTAAAGGTATTCCCGGCATCACAAATGCTTCACTCAAGGTATCACCAGGAATATACTCCATTACCATATAAGGTAAATTCGCTTCCACGAAGAAGTCGCTCACCCGCACAATGTTGGGATGAACACAACTAGCTAATCTTCTGGCTTCATCCTGAAATTGAGATTCAAATTTCGCAAAATCTGGATGCTTTTGAAGTTTATGGTTAAGGGTTTTAATCACCACCTCCTGATGCAAGAAATGATGAGTTGCTTTGTAAGTGACACCAAAACCACCCCTTCCAATTTCCTGGTTGATAGTATATTTACCACCCTGTAAGGTTTTACCAGTTAGCATAGTGATTTTATTTTGGGATTTAACAATTGGCGAAAGCCGTAATCTAATTTATAATTTTAAACCAAGACTAGCTTGTTACCTGGATGTTTAGAAAACTAAAGTTCTCAAATAGTAACAAATAATACGCTAATCTAGTTAATTTTAATTTATTGCTTTTTCTAATTGCATACTAATCTTTTATATATCGCTTGGGGTAAGTATAAATCATCAATAACAAAAAAATAAATTTTTAATTATTAACAACTATTTTTTTCAATACTTAATTTTTAAAGAAAAAATCAAAATAAAAAAAATAATATCAAAAAATTTGAGTTTAGATGGGTACTATACCATGCTGAAGTTATTCTGTCTAATTTTTTGGGCGACAATCAGAAGTCTTAGAAGTCGGGTTTTTCGGATGACTCTGTTGTATCAACGATATTTAAGAAAAAAACCCGACTTCTCACTTTAACCTTTAACCTATGTTAAAATCTATGACCAATACCAAAATGAACTTTACTTTCTCCTTGGTCATTAAGACCATAGTCAGCACGAATTAATCCTAAAGGTGAATTTAAGCGTAAACCAGCACCATAACCAAAACCCTCACCTGGTTTACCTCTAACTCCCGCAGGATTACCGATTACTGTATCCCCAGAACCTAAATCTGTGGCAAAATCCGCGAACAATACTCCTCCCAGAGCATCTAAAACGGGGATGGGAAAGCGATATTCTGCCGAAGCTAATACATAAGAACGACCACTACCAACATCACCAGCATCATAACCGCGAACGGAATTGGAACCACCTAAATTAAAGGTTTCGTAAGGAGGTAAATCTCCTATTATTGTACCTGCTTGGACATTAAAGGCAAATACTTGACTTTGAGAAGATTCAAATAATTTTACTGGTACATATTGTGTATAATCAGCCCGCAAACGGTTCATTGAAATTTCCCCTTGTCCGAAAGGAAGGGATTGTTCTGTACTTAATTTTAGAACAGAACCTTGGGTAGGATTAAAAGGATTATCGCGCATATCTTTAGTCGCGTTTAGAGATACAGTTGCTAAATCATCAATACCAGTACCGCTTTTTGTCAAAGGATTATTTTGAGCGTCATTTGCGGTAATTTTGCCTTCTCTATCGCTGATACTAACGCGAGTGTAGTTAAACCCTAAACTAGTATTCCATCCGTCAATTGGACGTTGAAGACTGACACTACCACCAATTTTTCCTTCTCGGACTTTATCACCGTTGGCTAATTTAATATCGCTATCAAAAGTATCAGAAATTTGACGTTTACGAAAAGCATTTATACTGTAACCTAGACCGTCAGGGTCATTTTCTCGATAAGGACTAGTAAATCTACCATCAAAGTTGATATCACGTCGAGAAAGCTGGAGATTAACATTTAAATTCTCGTTGATACCGCCAATATTGCGATCGCTATAATTTAATGTACCGACAATTCCTTGGTCAGCACTATAATTACCACCGACATTTACAGAACGCGCTCCAGTTTCTTTAATATAGTAAACTACATCAAGGTTATTTGCATCACCTTCGAGTTGCAAATTAACTGTTTCAAATAACCCTGTAGCATACAACCGCTGTATATCTTGTCTAATCTTACTTTCTTGAAATACTTGTCCGGGTTGAAGTTGTATTTGCTTGTTTAAAAATTCCCCTTGAGTACGTCCCTGTATTGGTTTACCTTTTTTATCAACCGTTTGATTATCATCATTAATAAAGCGGAATTGAATATTTTGAATTGTACCTTCGGCTACATTTACATCCAATACCCCTTGACGATTAGGTTTGATAGCAATTACCCTTGCCAAACTATAACTGTTTTCGGTATACCATTTATTAATATTTTCTACCGCTGTTTCCATCTCCTTCGGACTAATCGGTTTACCAATTTGTGATTGAAAAATTGTTTGAGCAACTTCATAAGAAAGCGCTTTCGCTCCAGTTAATTGCAACGAATTTACGATTAGAGGTTTTACCTGGAATACCACACTCAAACCTTGCTCATTACTGCGACTGTTAACAGTCGCACCAGCAAATAAACCAGTATCTAAAATAGCCGTGACATCTTGTTCTAGTTGATTTTGACTAGTTTCCCCACCCGGTTGTGTTTTAATTACACCTTGAATAACCGACTGTAACTCCGAAGTAACCCCTACTATCCGCACATCAGTAGCAGCAACTACGAAATCATTTCCGGTTTTTACCGGCATCTGGGAAGCAGGAAGGGGGGGAGATTGGGAAATTGGGAGATTGCTTCCATTTTTAATGACTATTTGTGTTTGTTTTTGTTGATTTTGAACTGATAACTGTTTACTGTTAACTGATTGGGAGAATTGTTGAGTAATTAAAGTTTCTGGTTGAGAAATAACCTCTATTGATGCAGGAGTATCTTCAACCACCGGAATTAGAAGATTTTCCCCTTGTTGATTGTCAGGAATGGCAGTAAAATCATTTGCAGTTGCCTGCTGGTGAATATTGCTAGCCGCTAAACTAACTAAAGTAAAAATTGCCGCAGAAGAAACTCGCATAATATTTAGCCTGAATCACTGAAAGTTAGCTTGTATTTTGATAATGAGTTTTGATTATCAGCTTCGTCTTCGGGGATACTACTAACTTCCGGCTTTTTCGGTTTATTTATAACTTTATATATCCCTCTTGCTTTTTGAGACAGTTAATTAAAAATATTTGTTTCTCATGAGTGAATTATCACCCCTTCCCTTTACTCAAAAAACACAAACCAATACTACTAATTTACGGTTACTGGTATTAAGTAACGGACATGGGGAAGACACAATCGCGATTCGGATTTTGCACGAATTGCAACAGCAAGCCTTATTCCCGGAAATCTTCGCTTTACCTTTAGTAGGTGTTGGGCGTGCTTACCAAAAGTTAAATATTCCGATGATTGGTTCAGTACGTTCTATGCCTAGTGGTGGTTTTATTTACATGGACGGACGGCAGTTAGCAGGGGATATACGGAGTGGTTTACTCCAATTAACTCTCAATCAATTTAAAACTGTACGTCGTTGGGTAAAAACTCAGAAAAAATCCGGCTATCAAGTAAAAATTTTGGCAGTAGGGGATATCGTACCGCTATTATTTGCTTGGTTGAGTGGTTGTGAATATGCTTTTGTCGGTACAGCAAAATCGGAATATTATCTCCGAGATGAAACTGGCTGGTTGAAACGTGATACTCAAGCTGCACGTTGGGAAGGTTGGAGTGGTTCAGTTTACTTACCTTGGGAACGCTGGTTAATGAGTCGCAGACGCTGCAAAGCTGTATTTCCTAGAGATTCTTTAACAACACAAATATTAAAACAGTGGAAAATCCCCGCTTTTGATTTAGGAAATCCCATGATGGATGGGCTAAATCCCAGCTTTCCATTACAAAAATTTTATAGTACCGATACTCATAGACAAGAAATAGAACGTCCTTTAGTAATTACCCTTTTACCGGGTTCTCGCACTCCCGAAGCCTACGCTAATTGGGAAAAAATTACAATTGCAGTTTCGGCATTAATCGCAATGTTCCGCGAACCAGATTTTGTCGGACATACCAACGGTAACATTGTATTCTTAGCAGCTATTGCTCCCGGTTTAGACTGCAATATTTTAGCTGAAACTATTAAAAATCAAGGCTGGAATGTCATACCAAATCAACAATCTCCAATTCAGATTCCTGACAATCAAGCATTGACATTCAAACAAAAAAATGCGTACATAACTTTTACCCAAACCAACTATAATGACTGCTTGCATTTAGGAGACATTGCGATCGCAATGGCTGGAACAGCAACAGAACAATTTGTCGGTTTAGGCAAACCAGCAATCATTATACCAGGAGAAGGACCCCAATTTACCCCAGCTTTCGCTGAAGCTCAAAGTCGTCTTTTAGGTTGCTCGGTAATTTTAGTCGAAAAACCCGCTGATATAGCCTTAGAATTTAAAAGCTTATTTGCCAATCCCGATCGATTGTATGCAATTGCCAAAAATGGCGAGCAACGTATGGGTAAACCCGGTGCCGCTCAAAGGATTGCCCAATGCTTTTCAGAGTTAGGAGTTAAGAGTTAGGAATTATGAGTTAGGAGTTATGAGTTAGTACCACCGGAGTTATGAGTTCATTAAAAAAAAAATAAATAACTCCCTTCCCGCCTTAAAATTAGCTTTCTCTCCTTATC
Organism: Rivularia sp. T60_A2020_040; assembly: GCA_015272215.1. Taxonomy (GTDB): domain Bacteria; phylum Cyanobacteriota; class Cyanobacteriia; order Cyanobacteriales; family Nostocaceae; genus Rivularia. Next base: position 29,831 of record JACYMD010000004.1, read on the forward strand.
TCTTTCCTCTGTGTTCTCTGCGTCTCTGCGGTTTTTTTTCTCCCTGGGGGAGACGCTGCGCGAACGATAATCTTTCAGCAGAAAAGGACAAAAAAATATTTTTTTCTTTCATAACCCAACATTACTGAATAAAGGATAAATCAAAATATCTTTACTCAAATTTTATGCATTAAAAAGACGTAGCAATACGCCCCGTCTCTACATTGATTCAATTAACAACAAAAAATTGTATAATTCCTAATCAACCTCATTAAAAAGATGCTCTTCTAAGAATGGTTGAAATTCGCGAAACTCTTCTGGTGAGAGCAACTGCGGTTTTCCTTCTGAAGTTATACGAGCAAAAAATAGCAACGGATCTAATGGTGTATAAATTGCGTATTCTTGTTCTTCGTAATAAAAACTTGCGAGTAACTGTAACTGTTCTGGTTCTAAATCTGTTCCTTCGTCTTCAATTTCTAAAGTAAAAATATCTGACTCTTCAATAGGAGGCAATTCACCCGAAGCCGTTAAAGCATAGGCTGTGTTTTTTAACACTAAATTTTGCTCCGATAAAACAGCTTGGGCAGTACTAAAAATTCTTTCGATTGTAGCATCATCTTCTACAAGAACGGCTTCTTCTGTCTCACCGTCGGTTTCCCAAGCAAAAATTTCTACAGGTGAGTCAACAGGAAGCAATAAAAAGTACTCTTGCTCATCTACTTCAAGTGAATGCTCAATATAACATTCAAGTGACCTTCCAGCTTCATCAGTCAAGGAGATGGAACTTTGATTGGAACGCTCGTTGTCTTCAGGAAATGGAGATGGATACATAGCCGAGTAAAAGCACAAAAATTAATATCAGCTTGAAAATAGATTACTCTATCATTCAGCAAGAATTCTTAACGACAAATGGCTGACGATAGAAAAATGCTGACTCTTATTCTCAGAATATCATGACAAAAGCTATCAAAATTAACCGTTTATTTTAAGGGGTTTTTTCTCTATGGGATTTTTGTTGCTGTCTTCTGATATCCAACCATTGTTGCAGAATTAAGGCTGCGGCAAATCGATCAATTAATCCTTTATTACGAGAAGGAGAAATTTTTTGGGCAATGATCATTTGTTCCGCTTGATACGAGGTTAAACGCTCGTCTACGTATTCTACTGGTAATTGCAAAATTGTTGTTAATCTTTTGGTAAATTTCTGCACATGACGTGCTTGAAACCCCAGGGAACCGTCCATAGAATAGGGTAGCCCAACTACCAAAATCTCCACACCTCTTTCTTGGATTATTTGCTTGATTTGCTCCACATCTTGCTGGAAAGAACTACGGTGTAATGTAGTAATTCCACTCGCAATCAAACCAGTGCGATCGCAACCTGCTATCCCGATGCGTTTATGACCAACATCTAATCCTAAAGCGGATACATAAGAAGTTGCTTTTGTGCTGTTTGGGGCTTCTCTTGCCTCTGACTCCACCACATTACTACTCCTCCTGAGTATCAGTTGAAGGCGTTGGGGAACATCCTTCTACGTGAGCTTTTTTGTAAGGTAGAGCAATGCCATCTGGGATAGATTTTTTTAATGAAGCTCTATCTAAAATTTCCTGGATTTTTTCTTGCTTCCACAACATTCCCCCTGGTATGGGTTTGCGTGCTGGTTGCAATCCTTGCAGCATTTCCGGTAGCTGAATGCCTTCTAAGGAAACGAATTTCGATTCCCGTACTTTGTGCCATACGGAGCGAGACATGATTAATGTGTGTTCTATGCGACTTGCTCCGATTTGCTCTAGATATTCTTCCCCTTCCGGCTGATAATCTGCTGAAGCCACTTTCAGCGAAGCCGCAGGAAAATCTTGGGTAATGCGAGCCATTTGAGATAGTAACTCTGGATACAGCCAAGTATATGCTGGATGAACGGTTAAGGTGGCAATGTGGAATGTTCGTCCTTTACGATCAATTTTCAGTTGAAAATAGCCAATCGCTGCCTTTCTTTGGGGTTCAAATACGTAACCGCTAACTACTTCTGATTTTGTTAACCACTGTTTGAGTGCATCAGCTAAAGCACCGAATAAGCCAGTTTTAAAATCATGGGTTTGACGATCAAATACTTGACGCACCAAAGGTGGCATTGATGCAGTATCAAGTTGATACAATAACTGAGCATCTGCATTGCTCACAGGCAGCAAATTTGGTAAATCTGGTTCCGCTTGTGCCAACAACGCTAATAATTCTGGTTCAATTTGCCAATATGTCATTTCAGCCAAACGCTGAAATCCGTTTTGACGATAAAGAGCTAGAGCTTCTTTATCATTGATATTTGCTTCCAAAATCCAGGTACGAGCTTCTAATATCGACTCAAAGCAGTAGCGCAACAATTGAGAACCAATGGTTTGCTTATTAAGAGTTTTCTCTAACATTACTCGGTCTACGCGCCAAGTACTGCGTGTTTTATTAAATGGTGATACTTGGATAATCCCTAACATAGTACGTCCTTGTTCTGCTACATAAGCGCAAAGACGATGTTGTAAAGGATTCGGAAACCAACTAAGAAACTTTAGCAATCCGAAATTACGACGCAGTTTTTCCGACTGTTGAGTCGCAAAGTGTTCTTCATTCGGGTTTTGGGCTGCGAATGACTCTTGGGAGAGACGCTCGATATCATCCAAGTCCCGATATTGAACTGGTCGAACAACTATATTAATATTCTGAGAAAGTAATGATCTCATTTTCATCTTTGTCCGCTATTAAGCCTTAATTAAATATAAATAATCTGAGTAGGAGGGAAGTGCTGCAATTATATTAACGGCTTTGAGCTATTAGCCGTTGCGTCAAAAGAATGATTTTGATAAATTTTACGATTAAAAGCAGTCCCTAGAGAGAATAACACGTAAATGTTCTCCCTACTGAACTGCTTTTATTGTATTTTAGTTTAGTTAAGTTTTGTATAAGTTTGTATAAGTTTAAATTGCTTGCCGAGATTGGCGAGAAACCAGCTTTTCAAAATCAACTTGGGTTTGATGAAGTAATTCACCCCGGCTGTCTTTTGATGTTTGTTTCAGGCTTGGAACCAGGTTACGAGCTTGGCATACCATATGGAACTGTAAATGAGCCACATATTCGCTAAACTCTTCATTTACTGGATTATTTTCCCTGCGGGTATTTGATTTTGTTGCCACAATATTCTCCTCTTGAATCGCGATGCCTTTAGAGCATATCAGAACTTAGTATTTTATTTGCTCGAAGATATTTATTTTGCAATGAACTTTAACGGTTTACAGAAAAATTATGGAGAAATGTAAACAATAATTAACTTATGATAAGTGGGTGAGTAGAAAAATTTATCTTGCCTGGACAAGGAAGTAGGGAGTAGAAAGTAGAAATAAGTCCTTGAGAGGGGTTGACATTTTGTTACACAGTAATATTAATTTGTACCTACCGACTTAACTGATAACTGTCCACTGTCAACTGTCAACTGTCAACTGCTGAGATTTTTCTTTTAAAGCTTCGGGGACATTTACAGCTTTGTCCAAACCGTGAGCATTTTCCCATGCTAAATTTTCACTCCACTTCACGTCTTGCAAATTCGCTGCACTCAAGTCAGCACCGTTTAAATTTGCTTGGTTAAGAGTTACTCCACTCAAATCGGCTTCCCGAAGAATTCCTTGACTTAAATTGACATCGCTCAGGTCTGCACCTAAAATAATCGCTTGCTGTAAATTTGCACCTTCAAGGTTTGCACCGTTGAGTTTGGCATAACTAAGGTCTGCTGCAATTAAAATAGCTTCTTTAAGGTTGGTACTAAATAAAATACAATCGCTCAGATTTGTACCTTTAAGAGTAGAATTCCTCAAGTTAGCACCACTCAGGTCGGCACGACACAAATCAGCATAACTGATTTCTGCGCCAATCAAGTTGCTGTCGCTCAAATTTGCGCCGAAAAATATCGCATTTTTGAGGTTAGCGCCGCTTAGTATCGCATCTCGAAGATTTGCACTGGTTAAGTTGGCGTTACTCAAATTTGCACCACTCAAATTCGCACCGCTCAAATTACCGTTACTCAAATCCGCACCACTCAAATCCGCACCGCTCAAATCCGCACCACTGAAGTTACAGTGAGTCAAATCGCTACCAATTAAATTCCCTTCTCTGAGATTTGCACCGCTTAAATTAGCATCACTAAGATCAGCATTACTTAGATTGACTTTTGTTGCTTGTAAACCAGTCAAATTAGCATTACCTAAATAAGCTCCCATCAGATTCGCACTGCTAAAATTCACTCCTGTAAGATTGGCATCTCCTAAGTAAACACCATTCAGTTGAGCATCATCGAGAAATGCACCTACTACGTTACTAAAATTACCAATTTCCATCGAATCGCTGTAATTAATTATTCGCAACAACTTAGATGTAAAAAAGTTGCTATTATCTGGCTTTGCTGAGGGGTAAAAACTAATTTCTGTTTGCAGATGATGATTTTGCGATCGCAATCTTTTATGTATTTCCAAAAGCAAAATCATCACATTTAGTCCAGTATTTATATCTACTTGTCGCAGCCCAATCATCACATTTTGTGCTTGTAATTGCAACATTTGCTTTTGAGGTAAGTTATCAGAGGGTGCAGCATCAATAAATTCACCATCACACCAACGACAATAAAAATCTTCTAATCTTTTAAACAAAATTACCGGGTTTGTATTTTCACTATCAACAAACCTGAGAATTACTGCTGCGACAATTTCTGGTTTTAATGTCATGTTACTCAACATTGCATAAATTTCTTCCCAAAACTGTCGCTGATTTAAATTTACACTGCTTTTTTGCCCCCAAGTCGTTAAACTTCTTTGCAGTTTCTCCTCAAAAGTTAATTCAGCGAAATCTTTTTTCGCAACTTCAACTTTTTCTTGTTGTTGGCGCTCGCTATTCACTGCAATCAAAATTTTTGTGGTTTCTCCCGATGCTCGATGCCGCAACTCTTCTAACCACGATTTTCTCACACAAGTTCTCAAAAGCTGTTTCAGAAATTCTATCTGCACCATTTGTATGTTTTTACACTATATTATGAATATTGTTAAACAAGCTTAAATGAATATTTTCTTTGTCTCACTAGGCTTTTTAGTCACAAGTGCATAGTATTATTTACTACTATTAAATAAGTTATTGTTGGGTATAATGACGGTTATTGCTGTGGAACAATGGGTAAGTCCTCCTATTTTGACTAAAATCTCGATTTAAATCTTTTTTGGTGTTTAAAAAGCACAATTGCCGATATTTGATTGTTATCCTATTTTCCCAGTATATTTTCTGCTAAGTTTTGACGATGATAGGTATTACTTGCAACTGTTGCAATTGTTAGGAAGAATACTACAGCAAAAAGGGACAAAAATGTCAAAAATGTCATATTAACCTGACTTAAAAAGTTTTCTGCTTGATATTAGACATTTAGTCCAAAAATTATCGTCTTTTTAGCCATTTTGAATGGTAGTGTTATTTTCGCCGATGTTTAGCAGCGATTTTTGAAGTTATGAGGATCAAATTAGCAGAGAAAGGCTCCCATAAGTTAAGGGATTTGAGAATTGTAAATCAATTGGGTATGATAACTTGGAGATGATTCAGATGAAAAAAAACACCATTTATAATTATATAAATATAATTCTGTTACAGGGTTTATATTTAGCAATAGCGAGTTTTGGAATTAAATCGCTGGTGGCAACCGCAGAAGAAACCACAACGCCATCGCGATTTGCACAAGGCAATATTTTGAATCATCAAAAATTGAATAATGCTTCTAAGCTAAACAAAATTAATCAAAAGTATCCAGAAAAACTACCATTAGGGAAAGTATGGGTAGTTGGTGAGCAAAAAGAAGTTGAGCCAAAATCATTTACTTGGGTAGTTAATGACACTAAAAAGGCAGTGCAACAGCCTTATTTAGAATTGGATAAACAACAGAATAAACAGCAAACTAAGCCATCTACAACTGCTAAACCAGCCGCAAAAGATAGTTTTAAAAATTTTGATACTGTAATTAAAGATACTGATATTTCCAAAGGTTTGTTTACTATTTATAGAGATAAAGAAAAAAATAAAATATATTTAGAAGTTCAGCCAACCCAGTTGAATAAAAATTATTTAGCAACAGCAACTTTAGAATCGGGTATTGGTGAAGCCGGAATTTACAGCGGGATGCCTTTACAGGATTTTCTATTTTACTTTGAACGGGTAAATAATAATTTAAACTTTGTAGTTCGTAATGTGAACTTCCGTACTCAGGAAGGAGATCCTCAATCACGTTCTTTAGCAAGGTCTTTTAGCGATTCTGTACTTTATCGAGTTAAAATTCAAAGTATTCATCCCCAACGTAAAAGTATATTAATCGATTTAGGGGATTTACTACTTGCGGATTTAGCCGGATTATCTGCGAGTTTAGGAGTACCGGGAACCCAAGAGGAATCTTATTTTGGTAGTGCCAAAGTTTTTCCAGAAAATATGGAAATTCAGTCAATTTTGAACTTTTCCGGTGGTAGTAGTAAAACAAAAAACCCCAAATTTAGAACTTTGGCTGATAAACGTGGTTTTACCTTAAAGCTGCATTACAGTCTTTCTCAACTACCGGATAATAATTATCGTCCCCGTTTAGCCGACGAAAGGGTGGGTTATTTTATTACAGCTTACCAAGATTTATCGAGTAAAGACCCCAGAGATTCTTTTGTACGTTATGTAAATCGCTGGAATTTAGTAAAAAAGTATCCCAATGCAAGTATTTCCGAACCAAAGAAACCGATTGTTTATTGGATAGATAATGCTACACCCTATGAATATCGGGAAGCAATTAAAGAAGGGGTTTTAATGTGGAATCGAGCCTTTGAAACGGCTGGGTTTAAAAATGCCATAGAAGTCAAGCAAATGCCAGACAGTGCTACTTGGGACCCCTCAGACATCCGTTATAATACCATTCGTTGGATTAATACCGTAGATGGATATTTTGCCATGGGACCATCCAGAGTTAATCCTTTGACTGGAGAAATTTTAGATGCGGATATATTAATCGATGCTAGTTTAGTTACTTCTCTTAAGAAAGATTATCAGCAAATTGTTCAACCAAGTCAATCTCAAAATCGGACTTCTTTATCAGCAATGATGCAGAATCGTCTGTTATGTAAAAATAGTTTGAATGTAGAAGATAGCGATTCTGAAGAACTTGGGGAAATAGAAGGATTTGTAGAAAGTTTATCCAAATTAGCGGGTAAATACGACCTTTGTTACGGAATAGAAGCTACAAACCAATTTGGTTATGGGAAATTAGCACTTTCGCTGCTCAGAGACTTACCACCAACGAGTCAGCAAACTAAAGATTATATTCATCAATATTTACGCCTAATTGTTGCTCACGAAGTTGGTCATACTTTGGGTTTGAGACACAACTTCCGGGGTAGTACAATGTTATCTCCCAAAGAAATGAACGATAGGAGTATTACTAGTATTAGGGGTCAAGTTTCTTCAGTCATGGACTATATTCCTCCTAATATTGCTCCTGAAGGTGTTAAGCAGGGTGATTATTTTCCTAGTATTATTGGTCCTTATGATGCATGGGCAATTAAATATGGTTATGCTGAATTTAAAGCTACATCTAGCACTGCTGAAAAGCCATTTTTACAAAAAATCGCCGCAGAATCTGATAAACCAGAGTATAGTTATGCCACAGACGAAGATGTTTACGATTTAGATCCGACTGCCGATGCATGGGATAATAGTTCTAATGTGTTGCTTTATTCTAAGTGGCAGATGGATAATGCTCGCCAAATGTGGGAGAGAATAAATAAGCGCTATCCTTTGGAGGGAGAAAGTTACAGCGATGTCCGCGACCGATTTGGTGCAGTATTAAGTAACTATTTTCAACAAATTTACTATACTTCAAAATACATCGGTGGTCAGTCATTCTACCGAGTTTACGCTAGTAAAGACCAAAATCGACTACCATTTGAAGCCGTATCCCTGGAAAAACAACGGCAAGCTTTAGAAGTTTTAGAGAATTATATTTTCGCCGAAGATGCTTTCAACTTTTCTCCAGAATTATTGAATAAATTAGCACCATCTCGCTGGAGACATTGGGGAAGTAATCCTCAAGTTGGTCGTTTGGATTATCCCATCCACGACCTGGTATTATTTATGCAGAACATGGTTTTATCTGATTTACTTTCTAGCGATCGGCTTTCTCGTCTCAAAGATATTGAGTTAAAAAGTAATAATGGGGAATCTCTGAGTTTACCGGAGTTATTTAATACGCTTCAAGATAGTATTTGGACGGAAGTATTCAAATCTAAAGAAAAAGACTTGGAAATTTCCAGTTTACGTCGGGGTTTACAGCGAAAATATTTAGATATTTTGACTAATATGGTGTTGCGAAAAGTTAGTGTTCCTGATGATGCACGTACTTTAGCATGGTACAAACTACGTCAATTAGGTGAAAAATTAGAAGAAGTTAATTCCAAAGATGAATATACCAAAGCGCATTTATTAGAAACACGTCAGAGAATTAATAAAGTCTTAGATGCTCCTTTACAAACTAATTAAAGTTGACATTGAATAGAGAGAATTATTTATTAATAATCTGCTCAACTGCAACAGAAACATCATCAAATGCAAGGGGTTGAATTGTTCCGGTAGTAAGGGTAAATTTAGTGGCGTAGTCTCCATCTAAAGGGTTTCTAAACACCACTAAATGCAATTTTTTCAGATTAACAACCCAATATTCTTTAATTCCTGCTTCAGCATAAATTTTGCTTTTCTTTTCCAAATCTTTTTCTAAACTAGAATTAGAATACTCAATTATCCAGAAAATATTTTCTACATAGGGGTGATGTTCTCTGTAATCTCTTCCTAAACGTTGAACAATGGCTAAATCAGGTTCCGGTTCGGAATCGTTGGGTAAAGTGACTGGTTTAGCTTGACGAATTTTAGCACGCTTACCCAATAATTCACTTAAATACTCCCCCGCTTCATCACTACAATAAGCATGAGGTTCACCTTCTGGTGACATTTGGACAATTTCTCCTTTTAATAATTCAACTTTACGTTCGAGCAAAATCCCAGCAGCAATCATCTGGTGATAATCTTCAACCGTCCACTTTGCAGTAATAGAAGTCATATAGCTCGCTTCTCCCCGTAATCATATTATTCCATATTAGAGCATTGGTTTTTATCTACAATCTGAATGCGGATTGGATATGTCATGGGCTTAGCATCTATCAACTTGAACGTACACAGAGTTTACCCTAAAATCACAAATCATCTCCATCGCAACAAAATTACGTATTAAAAAAAAGATGAAATAAATTCCATCTTCTATAGTGCGAATTAAATTTTGATATATTTAAATTTAATTTAACTTCTCAATGCTCTCACAAAACGTTGTAAACCTTTAAATATATTCTGACTTTTGGCTGCTACAGTTTCACCTTCACCTTGTGGTTGTCCGTTGGATATAATTGCATCCAATTCATCACCATTCGGTTTTTTGGGTAATTCAGCAACTTTTTGATAATCACCGTCTTTTTCTACCCAAACTGACCATAATCCAGGATAACAACGAAATACCGCAGCTTCTTCAAATATTGGACGTAGATAATAACAAGATTCAATCGTATTAATAAAACGTTGGCGAGTTTGTCGTGCTGTATAGCCAATACCGACAATACTCGCATCTTCCAAACGAGGAGCAAATATGACAAAAGGACGATTTTCGCCGATATATTCGCATATTTTTTCTAACTGCGGTACTTCCACCGAGGTAGGTTGAACAAACAAGAAAATTTCATCTTCTGGTTGAACTTTTGATTGTAATGAAGCCATTCTACCAGTACCAATATCTAAAAGTTGAAAAGGTACCTCATTCCAATCACGACGAGCTAGAGCTGCACTACCAGCATCGGCAAATAAAATCTTTAATTTATCACCATATTCTGCAAAAGCCGGTAAAAATTGTTCTGCTGCTGGTAATGCTTTTAATTCCGGAAACAGTAACTCAACTTGTAGACGAGTATAACCATCTGCAAGAGCAGCTTGAGTTGCAACACGTGCTTGAACAATTGCTTCTTCTAAAGTTTTGGGAAGTTGCATTTTAAAAATTAGTTGACAGTTGATAGTTGTTGGTTGTTGGTGGTTAGTTGTTGGTTGTTGGTGGTTAGTTAATGGTTGTTGCCTTTAACCTTTGACCTATAACCTATAACCTTTAACCTTAGACCAAAATGGGACTTTCCAGACGACTCATGACTTGCTTTAATACCATTGCTACCCAGTCAACGTCTTTGATTGTGGTGTAACGTCCGAGGGTAATACGAATACCTCCCATTGCTGCACCTCTAGAATAGCCCATTGCAGTTAATACAGGGCTAGGACTTAGTTTACCACTATGACAGGCTGAACCGGCACTGATACCGATTCCTGCTAAATTCAGTTGACGCACAATGGTTTTACCGCTGAGTTTTTCTCCATCGGCGTATTCCAAGCAAAAACTCGCATGGTGGGGTAAACGCTGCATTAAATCACCTGTAGGGATTAAACCTCTAACATCAGCTAACTGCGAAAAAAGGCGATCGCGCAATTCGATTAACCGGGGTGTTTCTAATGGTAATTCTTGGGCTGCTAATTCTGCTGCTATCCCAAATCCAGCTATAATTGGTACCGCTTGCGTGCCAGAGCGCGATCGCATTTCTTGTCCCCCACCACTTAGTAATGGTACTAACTCGATTCCTGGACGAATGTACAATGCTCCAGTACCTTGAGGACCATATATTTTATGACTAGATAGACTAAGTAAATCTACAGATAAATCCTGCAAATTTATCGGTAATCTTCCCGCTGCTTGCACTGCATCTGTATGAAATAACACTCCAGCACTGCGAGCAATTTTACCTAGTTCCTCAATTGGTTGTACGGTACCAACTTCACTTTGTCCGTAAATAATCGAAATTAAAACAGTATTATCTTGTAAAGCAGCTTTTAATTCGATTGGATTGACTCTACCTTTAGCATCAACACTCAAACGAGTAACTTCCCAACCCCAACTTTCGAGTAACTTCGCAGGCTCTGAAACCGCAGAATGTTCAACGTTAGAAATAATTAGATGTTGGGGTTTCGCATATGAGCGAGCAACTCCCATAATCGCTAAATTATTGGCTTCGGTACCCCCGGAAGTAAAAACAATCGATTCATAGGGAGCATTAATTAAACTAGCAACCTGCATTCTCGCTTGTTCTAAAATAGTCGCCGCTCGTTGTCCCCACTCATGTAAACTAGAAGGATTTCCCCATCCTTGAGTCAACACCATTTGCATCATCTCAATGGCTTCGAGACGAGTTGGGGTTGTAGCACTGTAATCTAAATAAATTTGCATAAAAATTCGGTTATGACATTGGAAAAAGCTGTTTTTTTCAGCTTATATAGTTTTACAAGACAATTTCTTGTAGATATCTTCTTTTTAAGCTAAATATAGGACTATTCCCTGTAAAGATTTTTTAAGGTTTGTAGTTGCGCTTGAGTGCTGCTGATACTCATCCATCATTCCTTGATAGCACAAGTTGCGGATTGCTTCGTGAAATCAATCTTCTTATTATAGTTAGAAATTATCTCCTCAATCTTGGGAAAGATAAATGTGTCGGCTTAGTATCTATCTTTCTTTACAATCCTGTGCAAATTTTATTTATCCATAAGCGTCTATATTCTTTATTTTTACTAGTATTTGCTCTCACTGCTTGTCAACAACCAAAATCTGATCATCAAACTTTAAAACCTCTGCCTCAAGATTCATTAATACAAGTTTATTTTAATCATTCTCAAAGTTCAGAGTATCAAGAGCCTTACCGTCAAAAAGTACGTGCAGGAGATAATTTAGAACAAATAATTATTGATGCTATTTCTCAAGCAAATTCTACAATAGATGTCGCTGTACAAGAATTACGTTTACCTTTACTTGCTCAAGCATTAGTTAACAAACAACAAGCAGGAATCAAAGTTAGAGTAATTCTGGAAAATAACTATAGTCGTTCTTGGAGTGATTTTACGCCCCAGGAATTAGCAAAGTTAATACAAAGAGAACAACAGCGATATCAAGAATGGCATAAATTTGTCGATACCGATGAAGACGGTAAATTATCACAACAGGAAATTAATCAGCGAGATGCTTTAAAAATATTACATCATACCAAAATACCTTTAATTGATGATACTGCTGATGGTTCTAAAGGTAGCAGTTTGATGCATCATAAATTTATCGTTATAGATAATCGTTTTGTAATTGTCACTTCCGCAAATTTTACATTATCAGATATTCACGGCGATTACAGTAATTATAATAGTTTGGGTAATGCTAATAATCTATTAAAAATCGATAGTGTAGAACTCGCTGATATTTTTACAAAAGAGTTTAACATCATGTGGGGTGATGGAGTTGCAGAAAAATTTGATAGTAAATTCGGTTTGCAAAAACCTCAACGAGATTTTCAGCAAGTAACTTTAGGAAACAGCAAAATTACAGTCACATTTTCTCCTACTTCTCCAACACAACCTTGGATTGAAAGTAGTAATGGATTAATTGGTAAAACCTTAAATTCAGCAGTAAATTCTATCGATGCAGTCTTATTTGTCTTTTCAGCACAGCGTTTGAGCAATATTCTAGAAACACGCCACAAACAAAACGTCAAAATTAGAACTTTATTAGAACCTGATTTTGCTTATCGTTTCTATAGCGAAAGTTTAGATATGATGGGTGTTGCTTTGAGCGATAAATGTAAATATGAACTGAATAACCAACCTTGGCAAAATCCGATTCAAACTGTTGGTGTTCCTTTGTTAACGAAAGGTGATTTATTACATCATAAATACGCTGTTATCGATCAAAAGACAGTTATTACAGGTTCTCATAATTGGACGGAAGCTGCAAATACAGGTAACGATGAAACTGTTTTAGTAATCGAAAATCCCCAAGTCGCTGCTCATTATATAAGAGAATTTGACCGACTTTATACTAATGCTGAATTTGATATTCCTCAAAGAGTAGAGAAAAAGGTTAAACAGCAAGAAAAAGAATGTCCAGATATCAAAGCACCATCAACATTTAAGGAAATTATTCAAATTAATGTCAATACGGCGACGGTGGAAGAATTAGTTACGCTTCCTGGCGTGGGGAAGAAGTTAGCACAGCGGATTGTTAGAGCGCGTGAAGAAAAACGTTTTGATTCTTTGGAAGATTTGAAACGAGTTCCCGGTATCGGTTCTAAGATGTTAGTTCATTTACAACCACTTGTGATTTTTTAACTTTCACCTTTTCCCCTCCAAAGACATCGATTCCCCCAAACTCTTTGCTAGTCGAAGTTTAAGCGATTTCAAAAAAATTTTGTCAATTTATTCGTTGAATCGAGAAAAATGTCCGGGGTGTGAGATAATTAAGGATAGATGAAACAATATTTTTATAATGGGATGGTAGTAATTTTTTTTCAAGCAGCAATATTCGATTATAAAATAAATACTCTATAAAAAAATATAATATCAGAAAAACCCTAAATAATCAAAATTTTTTTTCGATTTATTTGAAAAATTTTTGTGGAAATATACTTAAACTATAAAAGTATTTATAAAAACTAAGAATATTGAAAAAAAGTATTTTTATGGAGAAAAAGCGCATATTATATAGATAGTACTTGTATTAATGTTGACTTTTGATTAGAGCGATAGCTTCGCTTACACTACACTATCTCCTTGTTGGGGAGCAGCTTGGCGATTCTGTATTGAAGAATTACTCCCCCGAACCGCTCTATGATTACCTTTCACCCGGGTTAGTGCGGTTCATCTCTTTTTAAGTCTTTTCTCTCTCTTGAAAAGTTGCTCATGGGGGAGACCACGGCGCGAGTGCGGTGCGATCGCCACGGTTCCGCACCCGCGCCGGACCAAGACCGCACTTTCCGCTGTGTCCTCTGCGTCTAGAAGAGTTTTTTATTTCTCCCTGGGGGAGACGCTGCGCGAACGGTAATCATAAAGTCGGGAAGGGAGTAGCTGACCGGGAGCACTACGGTAGTTAAATTAATCTGCTTTAACAGTCTTGCTCGACTACATTTTCACCATTCAACTATTCAACAGCCAAAATTTTGTCAATTTATTCGTTGAATCGAGAAAAATGTCCGGGGTGTGAGATAATTAAGGATAGATGAAACAATATTTTTATAATGGGATGGTAGTAATTTTTTTTCAAGCAGCAATATTCGATTATAAAATAAATACTCTATAAAAAAATATAATATCAGAAAAACCCTAAATAATCAAAATTTTTTTTCGATTTATTTGAAAAATTTTTGTGGAAATATACTTAAACTATAAAAGTATTTATAAAAACTAAGAATATTGAAAAAAAGTATTTTTATGGAGAAAAAGCGCATATTATATAGATAGTACTTGTATTAATGTTGACTTTTGATTAGAGCGATAGCTTCGCTTACACTACACTATCTCCTTGTTGGGGAGCAGCTTGGCGATTGTTAATACTGCCTAAACACAAACGCTGCCAAGAGGAATTGGCACAACATAGGCACAAATAATTACACTAATAGTACTCCCATTAGCTGAGTGATCGACTAAACTGATGACCGAAAAAACAAGAATTTGTATCCTTGGTGGTGGCTTTGGTGGACTTTACACCGCTTTACGCCTAGTTCAATTGGATTGGGGAGAATCCCAGAAACCGGAAATTGTCCTAATTGATCAAAACGATCGCTTTTTATTTTCCCCTCTTTTGTACGAATTACTTACCGGAGAAATGCAAAGTTGGGAAATAGCTCCTCCCTATGAAGAACTTTTGCAAAATACAGGTATCCGGTTTGATCAAGCAACGGTATCTGGTGTTGATGCTGACCAAAAACTAGTATATTTAGAAGATGGTGCGGAAATTTCTTATGACCGTTTGGTATTAGCTATGGGTGGGGAAACACCTTTAGATATGGTACCTGGAGCTAATATATATGCTCATGCTTTCCGTAGTTTGAGTGATGCTTATGCTTTAGAAGAAAAATTACGCATACTCGAAGAATCTGACAAAGAAAAGATTCGCGTGGCAATTGTTGGTGGCGGTTATAGTGGTGTGGAATTAGCTTGTAAATTAGCTGATAGACTTGGGGAAAGAGGACGTTTCCGATTAGTTGAAATGGCTAATGAAATTCTCCGCAATTCTCCAGAATTTAACCGCGAAGCTGCAAAGAAAGCCTTAGATGAGCGGGGTGTGTGGATTGATTTGGAAACGAAAGTAGAATCTATCACGAACGATGATATTTCTTTAGAATACAAAGGTGTTGTAGATTCGATTCCTGTAGATTTAGTAATTTGGACTGTAGGAACAAGAGTAACTCCCTTAGTTAAAAATCTTCCCGTTAAACATAACCAGCGCGGGAAAATTACCACCACACCAACTTTACAGGTAGTAGATAATCCCGATATTTTTGCTTTAGGAGACTTAGCAGAAACATTTGACGCAGAAGGAAAACAAGTTCCGATAACTGCACAAGCAGCTTTTCAACAAGCTGATTATGTCGGCTGGAATATTTGGGCAAGTCTTACCAATCGCCCTTTACTTCCCTTCCGTTATCAACATTTAGGGGAATTTATGTCCCTGGGAGTAGACAACGCTACTCTTACAGGTTTGGGAATCAAAATGGAAGGAACATTTGGATATATTGCTCGTCGTCTTGCCTACCTTTATCGTCTCCCAACTCTAGAACATAAACTAAAAGTTGGTTTTAATTGGCTAACTCGTCCTATTATAGAAACACTCTCATAAATTGGTAATGGGTAGTGGGTAATGGGTAATGGGGCATTGGGAAAATTATTTAACAACTATCCACTATCCATTAACTCCGACTCTTTTAACAGTTATCAGTTATCAGTCACGTTTATATTTGGGAAAGTTTAAATAGAACACCATACGCGCGTGTTTACTGTATGACGCTACCGCGTCACGAGTAAAGCTAACACTGTTCACTAATTTAATCTAAAATCCAAAATCCAAAATCTAAAATGGTTAAAGGTGAATGAAACAACCGAAAGTCATTTTTGTAGATGCTGTAGGAACACTCTTCGGTATTAAAGGTAGTGTTGGCGAAGTTTACAGTCAAATTGCTAGAGAATTTGGCGTTGAAACCTCCCCAGTGACTTTGAATCAAACCTTTTTTCAAAGTTTTAAAGCTTCACCACCTCCAGTTTTTCCTGACGCACAAGAACAAGATATTCCACAACGCGAGTTTGTATGGTGGGAGCGGATTACTCGTACCACCTTTGAACAAGCTGGTGTTTTGCAAAAATTCGATGACTTTTCGGCTTTCTTTAGTGAAGTCTATATCCATTTTGGCACGGGTGAACCTTGGTTTGTTTATCCCGATGTCCAAAAAGCTTTAAATAACTGGCAAAAAAAAGGAATCGAATTAGGCATATTATCCAACTTCGATTCCCGAATTTATTCTGTTTTACAATCTTTACAACTCAGAGACTACTTTCGTTCTATCACCATTTCCACCCAAGCAGGTGCAGCTAAACCTAACCCCAAAATATTTGCGATGGCGCTTTCCAAACACAATTGTTCACCCGAAGCTGCATGGCATATCGGTGATAGCTTACAAGAAGACTACGAAGGAGCTAAAACTGCTGGGCTTAGAGGTATTTGGCTAAATCGAAATCAGTTAACAGTTAACAATCATTAAATGTTAATAATCATTAAATGATAGTTGACAATTGGTAACTGATAACTGATTGGCTTCATCTTCTAACATCCGAATCAAGTTTTGATCGCCCATACGCTTCGCAACTTCCAAACGACGTTGTAAATCGCGGCATAAATTTGCTGAATGAATACTATCTAACTGATTATTCTTTCTATTACTTCTAATGAATAGGTTATTACTTTTAGCAAAAATAGAATTTAATTTTTTACGCTGCTTTAATTTCTCAACTTCTTCTGGATTCCCAGAATAATAAGCAGCACCGCGATAATTTAATTCAACTGCATTGCGATTTACAGGGGTGATTCGTGAGTGATGACAATTCCACTCTACACCCCGATATTTTCCACAAACTCCCTGAGTAGTTACTTCAACTGCTACAGGAACATATTCATATTTAATTCCACGATAAGTAAGCTGCATAATCTCCTCCTTGCCTCTTTATATCTCAAACGCTGAACAAAACGAGGCGCTTTCATAGGGCTATTTTTCCTACTTCCGTCTTTATAAGCGAGTTAACTGTCTACTTATTGTTAGCTGCTATGTAAAGATGGACGACTCACATTTCTGTATCTATTGTAACGGTTTTTCCCTAAAGTTAGGGTATCGTAACAAAAATTTCGATTTTCTTGAGAATTTCAAGCTTGCTCAAGAAGTCAGGTTTTGATGAGATTTACAAGGGTATTACAGGTATTTATACTAAAAAACCCGACTTCTTACCTTAGGAAAAATCCTAAAAGTCGGGTTTTTAGAAAAAAATCAAACTTGTAAAACCCATACCTCTTCCCCAACGTTAACCGATGATTTTCCCACTTCTAACACAGCGAAAGCATTGGTTTGAGCTAAATCAATCAAATTACCAGAACTTTTATTCCCACCTGCAACACTAAATTGGTAAACCCCATCAACTAAACTTAACCTTCCCCAAACATAAGTTTCCCGATTACCATTAGAACTTAAATTTTGACGAGTTTGAGCTTTTATAAATGTAGGTTTCCAACCTTCCACAATTCCAGAAAGTTTCTTAATTACTGGTTGTACAAAACGTAAATAACTTACCAAAGCCGAAACAGGATTTCCTGGTAAACCGAAATATATTGGATTATTAGATACGGAAAATGTAGCAACAGTTAAAGGTTTACCTGGCTTCATTGCTACAGCACGTACATTAATTTCTCCTCCTAAAGATGTTAAAACTTGCTCAACATAATCATAATCTCCCACCGAAACACCACCGGAAGAAAGCACTAAATCCGCTTTACTAATAGCTTGGGAAATAGCTTGTTTAAGCGCTTCGGGTTCATCTTTAATAATTCCTAACATCAAAGGTTCACCTCCAGATTGTTTTACCAAAGCGGCTAAAGCATACTGATTAGAATCTACAATTTGTCCAACTTGCAATTTTTCATCGGGTGTTACTAATTCGTTACCCGTAGACAAAATAGCTACAATAGGACGACGATAAACATTTAACTTTGTACATTGTGATGCAGCTAAAATAGCTATTTCCGGAGCATTTATTTGAATTCCTGCTGGTAATAATTCGGTTCCAGCTTGGTAATAAGCAGCACGATGCCTCACAAATTCTTGGGGTTTTGGTGCTGCAAGAATGAAGACTTGATTTGCTTCACGACGGGTGTTTTCTTGCATTACTACAGTATCTGCACCTTTGGGCATTACAGCACCAGTGAAAATCCGCGCAGCTTGTCCCGATTGAATGTTAGATTGGGGTTGATAGCCTGCGGGAATATCCTCAACAAGTTTTAAAACCGCTGGCTTTTCCTCACTAGCTTGTTTTACATCTTGATAAATTACCGCGTAACCATCCATTGCTGAGTTATCCCAGTGAGGAAAGTCGAGTTTACTGGTAACAGGTGAAGCGAGAATACGGCTATTAGCTGTAAATAAATCGACGGTTTCGATATCTTGTTGATTATTTAAGGGTTTAGCTAAATTAAATATAATCTTTTCTGCTTCTTTTACTGACAGCATTGCAATTAACTCCTATTTTGATTAACTAATATTTTTGGCTCTTCTGCACAAGGGGAGGCTATCTAAATAGTCGTAAAAAGGCAGAAGGCAGAAGGCAGTAGGCAGTAGGGGAAGAAGAAAGGCATTAATAAATAATACTAACGTGCATTGTTTGGAATCCTAATACAGCAAAGGTTCGAGTGATTTATCCCTGAAATTTAGCATCCCTTGTACTGAAGTACTGAAGAGCCATATTTTTTTCAATTTGTAACTCTTTAATAAAACACAGCTAATATTTTTTTTGAATTAATTAATTAATCAATCAATCAATAATTTATTTTATTTAAATTAAGCATGATTGAAGAGTTATTAAAGAGTTATTAAACATGAATGTTTGTGCTGTACAACTTACTGATACAACTAAAGTTAAGGGTAAACACTCAAGCAGATACTTACATAAATTAAGTAAAAATAACATATAAAACTTCTTAATATGATGAATATGAAAAGTAAAGCTTTAGCATACGTTTTTTGGCTGCTATGTGTTTTTAGTTTATGCGGCGCTCAACGTTTGTATTGTAAAAGGTATATTAGCGGCATTATTTACTTATTGACTTTTGGATTTTTCGGCATAGGACAAATTATCGATTTGTTTACTTTACCAACAATGGTGGATGAAGAAAATCTCAAATATCAAGCATTATATGGTTATCAAAATTTTTATCATGGCGCTAATCCACCAGTTACTAGAAATATTGACAATCCGAGAAATCATCTACATAAAAATACCCAAAGCACAAAGGTATCAGATACCATAATAATTTTGCAAACAGCAAAGAATAATGGGGGGATAGTGTCTCTATCAGATTGCGTTATTGCGACTGGTAAAGAAACAGCACAAGTTAAGCATACCCTTGAAAAGATGTGTAAAGATAATTTGATAGAAATTACTAATCGTCCTGATTCAGGAGCTATAGTTTATAAATTACTTTAAATTAATAAATTAACGTAGAAATAGAAAAATGGGTATTTTTAGTCAATAGTCACTGCTATGCTGTTGTTAAGTCCAAGAGTAATGGAAGAATCTGATTGATTGGATTAAAACGCGATCGCCATCGTGTCGTGCAACAGAATTTCCATGACCCCTATGGTAGGACTATGATGATTTCATTGCGTTAAGAATATTTGCTGAACATGAACAATAGATAGATAGTTGAAATTATCAGACGTAATGTGAGAGAATAGGTATTTGTGTTATTATCTGCTGACTTACATTGTTGGTCTGAATTATTATGGCTAAAAATAAAGGTGTCCGTATAATAGTGACATTAGAGTGTACAGAATGTCGTACAAACGCCAACAAGCGTTCGCCTGGTGTTTCTCGTTACACGAGTACAAAAAATCGTCGCAATACAACTAATCGTTTAGAACTGAAAAAGTTCTGTACCCATTGCAACACACATACAGTTCACAAGGAAATTAAGTAAAAATGGCTTATTATCGTCGTCGTCTGTCTCCGATCAAACCGGGAGAACCAATAGATTATAAAGACGTTGATTTATTGCGTAAATTTGTGACCGAACGCGGTAAAATACTTCCACGTCGGATTACTGGATTGACCACTCAGCAACAGCGAGATTTGACTGCATCAATCAAACGCGCCCGAATTCTGGCTTTATTACCTTTTGTGGATGCCGAAGCTTAAATTCAGTATTTCGAGGACATCGTGTTGCGATAAAATTGGTTGAAGCAAATGTCCGAGATTTTAGATTTTAGATTATCCATGTAATTGCAATGGATTCCAAAATCTAAAATCAATTTTTGTATTGAAAATGATTTGATTTTGGGATTTGATATTGGATAATCCAAAATCTGGAAAGTGAAATTTTGAATGAATAACAAAGCTTGTGGAAAAGGGGACGCTGGTAGAATTTAGGAATCAAGGCGATCGCCGTTTGGGTATTGTAGATCGTCCAGATGGAAAAAGCCGTTGGATTGTGGTAGATCAACTTGGACAATCCAGCAGTCTTGCGCCGAGACAATTTACCTATGAAGTTGTCGGACAAACCTACAAGCTTTCAGAGATACCGGATTTTCTGCAACAGGTAGAGTCGTATTTAGATCCTTCAAGTTTAGAGGTGGCTTGGGAATTACTGGTAGAGGATGCTACCTGCGTAACTCCTAAAGAAATGGCGAATTTGCTGTTTTCTCAAACAGAACCAGCTCAAGTTTATGCGGCTCATTGCTTGTTATCGGATGATAAGATTTATTTCAAGCAAAAAGGTGATAGTTACGAACCGCGAAGCGCGACGGCGATTGCAGAACGTAAGCACCAGTTAGAAGTAGAAGCACTAAAAGCCAAGGGACAGCAAGAATTTTTAGCACGAGTACAGCAAGCGCTTCGAGGTGAAACAGTAGAATGGCAAAAGTATGATCGCCATAGAATTGAAGCCTTGGAAAAATATGCAGCGTTACTAGCCGACGTAATCCGAGATAAAGTAAATTACGATTCCTTGGCTCGTGCTTATCCTCCACCCGCACAAGTATTAGAAACGATGACGATGCTCGAACGCACTGCAACACCTCAAGGAGCGTTTCAATTGCTCGTTGATTTGGGTTGGTGGAGTCCCCATGAAAACTATTTTCTTCGTCGTTCCTCAATTTTGGTTCAATTCCCTAGTAAGGTAATAGATGTGGCGCATCAACGCTTGAATAGTCCTCCCCCAGATCCAGACCAAAACCGTTTGGATTTAACTCATCTTAAGGTCTATACGATTGATGATGAAACGACTAGAGAAATAGATGATGGTTTAAGTTGGGAAATACTTCCGGACAATCGAGAAAAGCTGTGGGTACATATTGCAGATCCGACACGATGGCTGGTACCGGAAGATGAGTTGGATTTGGATGCGAGGAAGCGTGGTAGCACGGTTTATTTGCCTACGGGGATGGTTCCGATGTTCCCGGAAATCTTGGCAACTGGACCGATGAGTTTGATACAGGGAGAAATCTGTTGTGCTTTGAGCTTCGGAATTATTTTAGACGAAACTGGTGGAGTAGAAGATTATAGCATTCATGCGAGTTTAATCAAAACAACTTATCGTCTAACTTATGAAGATGTCAACGATATTTTAGAATCTGGGATACCCCAAGAACCTGAAATTGCAGCCCTGGGGAAATGGGCAAAGATACGCAAAACTTGGCGATACAAACAAGGAGCCATCAGCATAAGTATGCCGGAGGCTATGATTAAGGTTAAAGATGATGAAGTTAATATCGAATTATTAGATGATTCACCTTCGAGACAACTAGTAGCCGAAATGATGATTCTTGCAGGTGAAGTTGCAGCTCGTTACGGTAAAACTCATAATATTCCTTTACCATTTCGCGGTCAACCGCAGCCGGAATTACCACCGTCCGAGGAATTGCTATTATTACCACCAGGTTTTGTGCGTGCTTGTGCTATGCGTAGTCGTATGCCTAAGAGTGAAATGAGTATTAGTCCATTGCGTCATGCTGGTTTGGGGTTAGAAACTTATACCCAAGCGACTTCTCCGATTCGTCGTTACAGCGACTTACTTACCCACTTTCAAATCAAGGCTCACCTTAGAGGTGATGTTCCGCCTTTTAGCGCAGATCAACTCAAAGAAGTAATGATGAATGTTAGAAGTATTACTCAGGAAGTTGTAATGGTGGAGCGACAAACTAACAGATATTGGGCATTAGAATACTTGCGTCGTCATATCGATAAAGCTTGGGATACAACAGTTTTAATGTGGTTGAAAGAAGATAGTAATTTAGCACTGATTTTGTTAGAAGATTTAGGTTTACAATTACCCATGTTCTTTAAACGCGCTGTAGATTTAGGCGAAGAAATATTAGTTAAAGTTATTCATGCAGATCCTCAAAAAGATGAAATTAAGTTCCAAGAGATTATTTACCAAGAAGTTTAATTACACCGTTCTTTAAATGATGGTGTTAGACAAATCGAATGTGCGATTAACGGTTTAGGTGCAAGAAAAGGTAATGCAGATTTAGAAGTGATTATAGGAGAAGCTGTAAATTTAGAAGATTATCAAAGTAAGATTGATACTTCGTTAATGAGTAAAGCTTCAGATTTGGTTGCTCAAATAACTGGAATTAACCTAGAGATGAAATGAAACTTATTCTTCATATTACACCACGTCAAGATTGGGAAAAAGCTAAATTAATCGGAATTTACCAAACTGATTCACTGGAAGCAGAAGGTTTTATCCATTGTTCAAAACCATCACAAATTGTAAAAGTGGCAAATTTATTTTTTAAAAACCAAACAGATTTACTGCTGCTTTTTATTGATTCCGATCGAGTAGAATCGAAAATTAGTTATGATCAAGTTGGCGGAAACGAAACATTTCCTCATATTTACGGTGCTTTAAATAATGATGCGGTATTTAAAACTATCGAATTTAAACCTAATCAAAATGGTTTATTTGAATTACCAACAGAAATTCAATTAGAGTAATTAGATTTATTCAAAATACCTAGCATTTGTAAAATTCGCTCTGTGCTGTTCATATCTCCAACAATTCGTCGTGTTGGTTTGGGTAAAAGTTTAACCAAAGTAGGAGTTGCACTAACTTGATGAATTTCTGCTTGTTCGGGATGAGTTAATACATCAATTACTTTCAAAGTATAAGGGCTTCCCAAATATTTTTCTAACAATTCATGGAGACTTTGCAGTGTATTTTCTGTATTAGGAGTATGCCCTGCAACAAATAAACGGAGAATATAAGGTTGCGTTTGAGATGACATTTGTTGTACAACTGATAAGGTTTGAGAATCAACAGTTGATTTTTCGGATATTTCTAAACGTACAATTAAATCATGATTTTCCCATAGCACTTCAAAGGTCGAACGATAAGTTGCTAATGTCATGCTATCGCATAATCCTTCGTGCCAAGGAGTTTTTTGCCAGACTAAATTCCCAGTATTAAAGATAGCATTTAACAAAGCTTGATGGCGGATTACTGCCGGATAAGCTTCTGCAAAGGTTTTGACTTTTCCAGAGCGTGGATCTAACCAGTGGTCAATAGTGGCTGTATATAATGGTACCAAAAAATGAGGCGGTTCTGGTAAATCTAGAATCGACTGTAAAGCGCTACATAAATGGGAATGCCATCTACCTTTCTTACTGGAGTCAATGCAGTAAATCAAATCACCTCCAGGTGTAAATAATGCGATTCCTTTGAACAACTCTGGTAAAAGTGATTTGTTTGGATTCAATGGCTTACGGAATTTTAGATTTTAGATTTTAGATTTTGGATTGAAAGAGTTAGGAGTTGTACAGACGGGGCGTATTGCTACGTCTGTACCGGAGTTAGGAGTTAGAAATTATAAATATTAAGTATTAAGTCTTTATTTATTATTCAATGCCCTATTACCCATTACCCATTACCCATTCCTTAGACTTATACCCTACCTCGAAGCATCTGCGCCATCTCGTTAGGAGTTGGTGACATTTCTAATGCAATTTCTTCTGTAATTTGACCCTCTTGATACAGATTAAATAAAGACTGATTCATGGTAATCATGCCGTCGAAACTGGCTTGTTTCATCAATTCAGTCATTTCATCGTATTTTGAGTCTTTAATCCAGTCTTTGACCGCTTCGGTATTAATTAGAATATCGTGAAAAGCTGCACGTTTGCCATCTGTCGTGCGACACAAACCTTGAGAAATTACTGCGACTAAAGATTCGGAAATTGCGACTCGCATTGGATCTTGTTCTTCACCGGGGAAAAGGTTAAGAATCCTTTCAATGGTCTTGACAGCGCTGTTGGTGTGGAGAGTTCCCATTACCAAGTGACCAGTTTGAGCAGCTTTGAGGGCGGTATTCACCGTTTCTTTATCCCGCATTTCCCCTACCAGAATTAAATCTGGATCTTCCCGTAAAGCAGCTTTCAAAGCGTTGTCAAATTTGCGGGTATGCATTCCCACTTCCCGCTGCTTAATCAGGGATTTTCGACTTTGATGGACGAATTCAACTGGATCTTCGATGGTAATAATATGTTTTGCCATCTCCCGATTGATGTAGTCAATCATTGCTGCCATTGTAGTCGATTTACCAGAACCAGTCGGACCTGTAACTAAAATCAAACCTTTATGGTAATGACAAATATCCCTAAAAATAGGAGGTAGTTTCAACTGTTCCATTGTCAATATTTTGACTGGGATTAATCGTAGTACCATGGCATAACCTCTGAGAGAATCAAATATATTGATTCGGACTCTGGCAAAATCGAACTGAGTGGCTCCATCAAAATCTAAAGTTTCTTGAAAACGTTTAATTTCTTCTTCTGTAAGGATATCGTGCAACCAACTCATAAAAGTTTCTTTATCTGTTTGGGGATAATTGGTTGTGTCTATTTCTCCTCGGTTGCGGAAGCGTGGTACTTCACCTACTCCCAAATGGATATCGGAAAACCCTTTTTCGTGAGCTTCTTTAATTAACTGCTCAAAAGTGGGCTGCAAACTGTTTTTAGCGGCTGTATTTGAAGTCGGTGGTGGTGTTCCTGGACGATGAGCAGTAGGATTAACTAAACCACGGCTACCGTTAGGCATTCCTATAGTTTGAGTCGATTGACGTTGAGTACTGAATGTTGATGATGCTGGTGGCGGTGGTGGTGGCATTGGGGGCGCGCCACGTTGTGCGGTAGAATTAGAAGCTGGCGGTTGCTGTTGTGATTGTGATTGTGTCATATATCCTCGGTGATATTAAAATCAGTTTTGATTGGTTAGAGGGTTTCACTTCTTGTGGTCACATGAAGTATTTGCGATATGTCTTTGGCATGAGCGGAGCCTATCGCTAAACATAGTTTTTTCAACCGCTTACTTGTATTACTTTTTCAATTGATTAATCGACAACAATCAGTGATGTAAACGTTTTTCCTGATATAATCACATTTAACACGCTTATACTATGAAAAAAGTACCGTATTAAAACGTATATCTACAATATAAAATAATACTTTCAATGTATTAATTTCCAGAAAGTCAAATTTTGTAGCTAAAAATCTTTTCAACCTCAATTGCAATTATTAATCTAGAAAAATTCAAGAAAATTACTCATGCGGATAAAATGAATGATAAAGCGTGAAAAGTAAGAATTGACCAACTACTCGTTGATAGTACAAATCCTCAGATTTATCAGTGGAATAAATCCAAAATCCAAAGCTTGTACTGAGCGAAGCGAATGTATCTAAAATCCAAAATCCCTTGACCGTATGTCTGAGTATCCCCATCTAGAAAACGCCCTTAAACATCACTTCGGTTATGATAGTTTTCGTTCTCCGCAGCGAGAGATTATTATTGAGGCATTAGAAAACCGCGATTTATTGGTGATTATGCCGACGGGTGGGGGGAAATCTCTGTGTTTTCAACTGCCTGCATTGATGAAAACAGGATTAACGGTGGTAGTATCTCCGTTAATCGCATTAATGCAAGATCAAGTCGATGGATTGCGAAAAAACGGAATTCCGGCAACTTTTCTCAATAGTACTGTTAGTTCCCATCAAGCAAGAATTCGCGAACAAGCGATTATGAGCGGTAAAGTGAAGTTACTTTATGTTGCACCAGAACGTTTACTCAGCGAAAGATTTTTACCTTTACTCGATTTAGTTCATCATCAAATTGGTATTTCTGCTTTTGCCATCGATGAAGCCCATTGTGTTTCAGAATGGGGACATGATTTTCGTCCTGAGTATCGTCAAATGATATCCCTACGACAACGTTATCCGAATATACCAATGTGGGGCTTGACAGCTACGGCTACAGAAAGAGTCCGTGCTGATATTATCAAGCAATTAGGATTAAATCAACCCAGTGTTCATGTAGCTTCTTTTAATCGTCAAAATCTTTATTACGAAGTTCGTCCGAAAAAGAAGACTGCTTATGTGGAACTATTAGAACTAATCCGAGAAACTGAAGGTTCAGTAATTATTTACTGCTTGACACGCAAAAAGGTTGAAGAATTAGCTTTTAAATTACAACACGATAATATTTCTGCTTTACCTTATCATGCCGGTTTGAGTGATACCGAACGTAGCGAAAATCAAACCAAGTTTATTCGGGATGATGCCAGGATAATGGTAGCAACTATTGCCTTTGGTATGGGGATTAACAAGCCGGATGTACGTTTGGTAGTCCACTATGATATTTCACGGAATTTAGAAAGCTATTATCAAGAGTCGGGAAGAGCTGGTAGAGACAGTGAATCGTCTCGGTGTTTGCTGTTTTTGAGTTACAGCGATGTCAAAACTATTGAATGGTTGATTGAGCAAAAACCTGACGAACAAGAACAAATGATTGCTAAGCAGCAATTACGTCAGATGATAGATTACGCTGAAGGTACAGACTGCCGTCGCACTATTCAATTAAGTTATTTCGGTGAGAGATTTGCGGGTAATTGTGGTAATTGCGATAACTGTTGCAATCCTAAACCATTAGAAGATTGGACGATTGAAGCAATGAAATTTTTGTCTTGCGTCGCACGCTGCAAGCAAAGATTTGGCATGAAACACATTATAGATGTTTTACGAGGTAGTAAAACTCAGAAAATTCTTGACAAAGGACACGATAAACTTTCTACTTACGGCATTGGTAAAGATAAAACTTTGGATGAATGGCGGATGTTAGGACGTTCTTTATTACATCAAGGTTTGCTTGAACAAACGGACGATGGTTATGCAGTATTGAAACTCAATTCTTTTAGTTTGGAGGTGATGAAAAAGCAACGTTCGGTTTCAATTGTTGTTCCTCCCAAAGAAAAAGCAACTCTTCAAGTACGAAGTGATAAAGCACAAGAAGCAGATATTTTATTTCACAAACTGCGCGAACTTCGTAAACAACTCGCTGATGCTCAATCAGTTCCACCTTACATGATTTTTGGTGATTCTACTTTAAGATTGATGACTCAGGTAAAACCCAAAAATAAACAGGAATTCAGTCAACTTGCGGGAGTTGGTACTCACAAGCTAACTCAATATGGAGATAAATTTATTCAGGTAATTCAAGGTTATTTACAAGATAAAAGTCCGCAAAAACAAAAATCTTCGTCTTCATCTACAAATGAAGAAATTTCTGAAACTGAATTACAGACTTTTGAATTACACAAACAAGGATTGAGCATCCAAGAAATTGCTCAACAACGTGACCTTCGTTCTACTACAATTATTCGCCATCTTTCCGATTTGATTGCAAAAAATCAACCCGTAGATATAAATTTGATTGTTCCTGTTGACAAACAGAAAAAAATTCTCCAAGTGCTGGATATTTTGGGAGATATCGCTTTAACGCCGATTAAAGAGTATTTAGGTGATAGTTATAGCTTTGATGAAATTCGTTTAGTAAAGAATAAGTGGAAAAGGAAAAGTCACAAATAGGTAATTGGTAATTGGTAATTGGTAATTGGTAATTGTTCACGTGAGTTCGTTCTCGTGGGGTTAGAAGTCGAGTTTTTACGATGATTGTCTGTTACAACCCAGATTTATCTTAAAAACCCGACTTCTGTGATTATCCTCGTTCATTCTCAACTGAGCAACAATACTTATTTGTCATGGAAGTATGACATTACTACTGTCTTGAATGCCTTGGTAGAGTCAGTTGAGATCATAATGTCAAGATATTGTGACATAAAGATCCCGAAATAGCCTATAAATTCGTACTTAGGATAAAAAAGTATTCTTTACCCCCTTGATCCCAACCGGGTAATTGTAGTTAATATTTAGTAGCAAGTAATTATTCTGCGCTAATAAATGCTTATATGTAGCATTAGAAAAACTTTTACTTTGTGGTGAAAGTTGTGAGAGCAGAAGAATTGCTAAGGAAGGGTTAAAAATGATGATTTACTATTATCTTTCATTGTTTAAGTTTGAACCCTATTCTGATCTAAGAATTTTTGATGTAGAAGTAAAAGGCATTTCTACATTAAAAGTTTGGTATAAACGTAACAAGTTGATAAAAAAGATTTGGGGTAGATGTAATTAGACCGACCTCTCCTTAATAAAAGAAATTTCTCACAATCAACTTTAGGAGGTCTTGATTCATGGCAAAAGAACGCCCACCATTAGAGGAAATGACACTACGGCAACTGCGTAAAGTTGCTAGTGAATATAGCGTATCTCGCTATAGTCGAATGCGGAAATCGCAACTACTTGCAGCAGTTCGAGAAGCAGAGAGTAAAAAAATATCCAGACAGGCAGAACGTTCATTGGAGGCGCAGGAAACAGTGGAAGCAGCAAAATTCGAGTTGGGACAGGAAGATAGAACTGGTGGTACTCTGGCTTTGGTTGACGAGGGACTTGCTGACTTACCGTCTGGTTATGGTGAGAGTCGGATTGTATTAATGCCTCGCGATCCACAATGGGCTTATGCTTATTGGGATATTTCTAATGAGCATAAAGAAGATTTACGTAGGCAAGGTGGACAACAGCTGGCGCTGAGAATTTGCGATGTCAGTGACATTAACTTGGATCATCAAAGCGCTCATAGTTTGCAAGAGTATCCTTGTGATGAATTAGCAAGGGAATGGTATTTACCGATTCCGGTTAGCGATCGCGATTATGTAATCGATATCGGTTATCGTTGTGGTGATGGTCGTTGGTTGGTACTGGCTCGTAGTGCAAGAGTACACGTTCCCCCAGTATATCCTTCTGACTGGATCGAAGATGTGTTTATCACGGTGGATTTTGAAGAAGATTTACGCGGTAAGACGAAGTATGAACTAGTACCACCTGCGAAGAAAATGCCTGTTTCTGCTGGTGCAAATGGTAGTGTCGATGCTAACGGTAACGCGATTTACGAACAAATATTCGGCATGGCTGAATCCGCAGAAGCAATGCGGGTAGCTGGTTCGATGTTCGGTTCCCAGCAGCACCTTCCTGGTTCCATGGCTCCGGAACAAGCTATTAGTTCCTATATTTTCCCATCTGGTGTAGGTATGTGGGCGCTTCCCACAGCATCGGGTGTGAATATGTCTGGTGTTGGTATGGGTGCATCTGCGCCCCCAGTACGTCCCCGCAAATTCTGGTTAATTGCTGATGCTGAGTTGATTGTGTACGGTGCTACCGAACCAGATGCTAAAGTTACAATTGGCGATCGCGAAATCAAACTCAATCCTGATGGTACATTCCGCTTTCAAATGTCCTTCCAAGATGGTTTGATTGATTATCCAATTAAAGCGGTTGCGGTTGATGGTGAGCAAACCCGTTCAATTCAGATGAAGTTTACCCGTGAAACTCCATCACGTAATACTAATACTAAGGATGAAGCTGTTTTAGAATGGTTTTCCTAATTTGATCTTGTCCATAAAATGAACTCGAATTAATCTAATTAATCTCCCTATATAATTTATGTAGGGAGTTTTTTTCGTGGAGTAAGAAGTCGGGTTTTTATGATTATTTTCTGATGGTACAGATAGAATATTGTAAAAACCCGACTTCTGTGATTACTGGGTGAGGTAAGAAGTCGGGTTTTTATTACTGTTATAAGCGTATTACCGATATATTGTAAAAACCCGACTTCTATAATTACAACTCAGGTAAAAAAACGAAACTTGTGCCGGAGGATGCACAAAAATCAAGAATAAAAGAAGAGAATATACTCATAAATAGTAAATATAGGAATCCTATAGATATGTTCAATAGGAATTTTATTGGAATAATATTGATAGTTGCCGGTGTTTTATTTTTTCGTTCTTATCAAGCAAATAATCAAAAATCGCAAGATTTAGCTCAAAAACCATCAATAAATCTAAAACAAGAAAATATATCGTCAGAAAATAAATCCAAACTATCAAAAGACACTTTCATTAATTGCATTGGAGAAAATAAAAATTTTAGTATAGATTTTTTTAAAACTAATAATTTAGGTGAAAAATCCGATAAAGGAATTAATCATGTAATCGTTTTTAATCCGAAATCCCCAGAATTAGATTTCAAAGTAAATGTAGGTTTAGCTCACAATATTTATGCGAAAAATGAAAGCGGTAAATTGCGTAAAGAATACGTTCCCAAATTATTTCGCGAAATAATTGGTGATGAAAACGCTTCATTAAATGGTAAAAAACCTATTGCTGCAATTAATGCCGATTATATCGATACAGATGATAAACCCCAGGGTTTGAATATTTCACGGGGAATCGAATATTCGGGAGATTTTAAAGATAAACGTTCTTCTTTCGGAGTATCTGGAGGAGAACCTTCTCAGCGTCAAGCGACTATTGGAGTAGGTAGAAGAAATCGGGATATTTTGAATTACAACTTAGTCGGAGGTAACGGCAGATTTTATACTGGAGGTAAGTTTAAGGATATTTGTGAAGCATTAGGAGAATTTGCTTGTCAAAGAGCAATAAATCGTTCCATGGCAGCCGTTACCAATCGAGGTTATGTAATTTTATTAGTTAATGATGCCAGAGCTAATTCCGATATTGAAATAACTAAAGTTAATCGAGAACTTTTACCAGATATGTTTGATGATGTTTTAGAAGGAATTGCTCGAAATAATTGTTTAGGTAAAATAGAAGAAGGAATATTATTTGATGGTGGAGAATCTCCCGGATTATTTTATAATAATAAAACCTATGTAGAAAATTTTGGCGCAATTGGTTCGGTATTTTTAATTTATAAAAGTTGACAGTGGACAGTTGACAGTTGACAGTTACCTATTACCAATTAGCAATTAGCAATTACCTATTCCCAATTACCTATTCCCAATTACCTGATATATTCGCTTGAGCTACGCGATCGCAATTAGCGGTAGGCTAGAGTAATACCTATAACAGCTAATATGACACACGATGAAATCGCCGATACACTCGCAGAGTTATTTGGTACATCTGCGGTAAATATTCTCGCACCTGGTTCTTGGCAAGTTGAAACTGCTACTTTTCGGCTGCTGTTACTGCTGAGCGAAGATCAAAGTTGGTTGCGAGTTTTGTTACCAATTATGCCAGCACAGCAAGCACAACCGTTTTTACAGCAATTTTTTGAAGCTAATTTTGATGATACTCAACAAGTACGCTATGCTTTGCAGCAAGATGTGCTTTGGGGAGTATTTCAGCACAGTTGTGCTAGTTTGGTTGTAGAAGATTTTCGTGATGCGATCGCAAGATTAATTTCTCTGTATGAAGTCGGTTTTGATGACGCTTTTAATCGGTTAACTGAAACCAAGATTAAGGAAATTGTTCAAGTATCTAAACAGCAAGGAAAATCAATAGATGAGACGATGCAAAATCTTGAGCGTTTTTATGCTGAAGGTTTAATGGGTGAAATGGATCAAAGTTCCGAATCACGAGAACGAGTTTTAGCTGCTTGGAAGCGACAATTAGAAAAGTTGTGGAATGAAGAGTAAGCAGTCAATTAGTTGTCGCGCATTTAATTTGTATTTTTCTAGCGGGATTTTTAGTCCATGTCATTAGTTATGATGGCTTAATTAATATAACGTTACTAGTAGTCGGATTTTACCAGAAATCTTGTAGAGACGTTATATATAACGTCTCTACATTACGTCGGTAGACAAACAAAATCAATCAATCAAAACAAACTAATGAAAAGGACTACTAGCCCCGTATTACAAGACTTTAATCAAATTTAAATATACAAATTAAACTCTTCTAAGCTCATAAACTATCAACTAACCACCATCAACTCTCAAATGGATATTGTCGAAATATTGAAAGCAGATTATCAACGTTTTCCGGTGAATCAAACTTATAGCATTTACGCGGAAGATGTTTACTTCAAAGATGCGATGAATGAATTTAATGGGGTTGAACGTTATAAATTAATGATTAAGTTTATTGAAACTTTCTTCCTCAAACCTCAGATGGATTTGCATGATATCCGCAAGGAAGGAGATACTATCAAAACCGAGTGGACTCTAAATTGGAATACACCTCTACCTTGGAAACCACGAATTTCTATCCCTGGATGGAGTACGTTGACTGTAAATTCTGATGGATTGATAATTTCTCACATTGATTATTGGAAATGTTCGCGATTGGATGTGGTGAAACAGCATTTCTTTTCTTTAAAGAAGTCATAATGTAAATAAATGTAAAAACTTCTCAGGAAAGAAATTATCATTCATGCGCGTAATTTTAATGACAGGGAAAGGTGGTGTGGGCAAAACTTCGGTTGCTGCGGCTACAGGACTACGTTGTGCGGAATTAGGTTATCGCACGCTGGTTTTAAGTACAGATCCAGCCCATTCTTTAGCAGATAGTTTTGATTTGGAACTTGGACACGAAGCGCAACAAGTTCGTGCAAATTTGTGGGGTGCGGAATTAGATGCACTTTTAGAACTTGAGGGGAACTGGGGTGCTGTGAAGCGCTATATTACTCAAGTTTTACAAGCTAGGGGGTTGGAAGGAATCCAAGCTGAGGAATTAGCGATTTTACCGGGGATGGATGAGATTTTCGGCTTGGTGAGAATGAAACGTCATTATGATGATGGTGAATATGATGTTTTAATTATTGATTCTGCACCTACAGGTACAGCTTTGCGGTTATTGAGTTTACCGGAAGTTGGTGGTTGGTATATGCGGCGTTTTTATAAGCCTTTTCAAAATATTTCGGTAGCACTACGTCCATTGGTGGAGCCGATTTTTAGACCGATTGCGGGGTTTTCCTTACCCGATAAAGAGGTGATGGATGCACCTTATGAATTTTATCAGCAAATCGAAGCCCTAGAAAAAGTATTAACTGATAATACTCAAACTTCGGTGCGTCTGGTTACTAACCCCGAAAAGATGGTAATTAAAGAATCTCTCCGCGCTCATGCTTATTTAAGTTTGTACAATGTTGCGACGGATTTAGTAATAGCAAATCGGATTATTCCCCAATCAGTACAAGATCCATTTTTTCAAAGATGGAAAGAAAATCAAGAACAATATCGTCAACAACTTCATGAAAATTTTCATCCTTTACCCGTCAAGGAAGTTCCACTTTTTTCTGAAGAAATGTGTGGTTTAGCAGCTTTAGAAAGACTCAAAGAAACACTTTATCAAGATGAAGATCCGACTCAGGTTTATTACAAAGAAAATACAATTCGAGTTGTTCAAGACCAAAATCAATATAGTTTGGAATTATATCTACCCGGCATTCCCAAAGACAAGGTAAATCTGAGCAAAAGTGGCGATGAATTAAATATTACTATTGGTAATCATCGTCGCAATCTGGTTTTACCACAAGCTTTAGCAGCACTGCAACCAGTCGGAGCAAAAATGGAAGAAGATTATTTAAAAATCCGTTTTGCGGAAGTTGTTAAGGCTTAATTATCATTTTTTTTCAGGTGGGCATCGTCCCACCTACATATTTGAAGATAACAGGATTAATTTTTCAATAAATAATTTTTAAACCTGAAATTATTAACAATTATAAATTTAAAAATTAAATTTTAATTAATTTTTGGTAAGTGTTCTTACTGAAGACATTATCGTGGGAAATATTTCACAATATTTTTAGATTTAATAAAAATAAATTAGCTGTTACCTCCCATAAAAATGACTTTATCCCAGCACAAACACTTATCGATAAATATCGAACAAGAAGATTTACTGTACCGGATTACAAACTGCATTCGTCATTCATTAGAATTAAAAGAAACCCTTGCAAAAATAGTCTCGGAAGTGAGGCTTTTTCTTGCTACTGACCGGGTAATGATTTATAGTTTTCATACAGATGGTAGCGGTCAAGTATTTGCGGAATCAATTAATCATAAATTACCTTCTTTATTGGGGTTAAATTTTCCAGCAGATGATATTCCCCCTCATGCTAGGGAAATGTTTATTAAATCGCGAGTACGTTCGGTTGTTAATGTTGAAACTGGAGAAATTGGTAAAAGTCCAGTATATGAAACCGAAACTGGAGAAATTATTTCAGAAGATATATCATACCGCACTGTAGACCCATGTCATATTGAATATTTAACGGCAATGGGGGTAAAATCTTCCGTAGTCACACCGATTTTTCACCAAGAGCAACTTTGGGGGTTATTAGTATCTCACCATTCAGAATCCCGCTCGATTTGCGAACAAGAATTAAAAATAATGCAAATGGTTGTAGATCAATTATCCATAGCCATTGCTCAAAATATTCTTCTCACTCAAGCCCGCCAACAAGCCCGACGAGAAGCGATTATTAGTAGTATAGTCACTTTGTTGCATTCATTGAAAGATATCCCCTTACAGCCAGCTTTAGAGCAAGCTGTTGCGGCTTTTGAGGGTTGCGGGGGTAGACTTTGTATCAGAAATCAAGTTGATAAAAATTTCACGGAATGCTTAGAAAGTGGTAGTGAATTAATAAGTGAATTAATAAAAGTTTACACTGACGGTCTTCAACCAGTAATGCCAGAATTAGCAAAATATTCCTTGATGGAACAGTATAGCATTTGGAAGGAATACTATAAATCTGGGAACTATGATGTTTGGGGAATTTCCGATATTGATCAAATATCTGGGTTGCGAAATCTGCAAGTTGCTTTTCAACCGAATAAAATTCGCAGTATTTTGATGATTCCGCTGATTTATCATCAACAATTGCTCGGTTATTTAACTATTTTTCGTGAAGAAATAAATACAGAAACTCTTTGGGCTGGACAAATTGATGCCGATAATAGACAAATTTATCCACGAAAATCATTTGAAGTATGGCGAGAATTTAAAACATCACAAGCTCGTCAATGGACTAAAGAAGAAATCGAATTAGCAGAAAAATTGGGTGAAAAGTTTGCCGTTGCAATTCATCAATACGAATTATATCAACAACTACAAGCTTTTAATAACAACTTAGAAAACCAAGTCAAACAGCGTACATACGCATTACAACAAGCAACTGAACAACAACAAATCTTATTTGAAGTAGTTACCAAAATTCGCGAATCTTTAGATTTAGACGTTATTTTTCAAACTACAACTCAACAAGTATGTCAATGGTTACAAGCAGATAGAGTCGCAGTATACCGTTTTAATGAGGATTGGAGCGGTGAATTTATTGCCGAGTATGTCGGTGAAGGCTGGGTAAAACTGCTAGATTCAGATACTAATAAGTTTTGGAAAGATACTTATTTACAAGAAACCCAAGGTGGAAGATGTCGGTTCAATGAAAGTATTGTAATAGATGATATTTATCAAACTGGTTATGCTGATTGTCATTTAGAATTTTTAGCGCAAATTCAAGCAAAAGCATATGCTGTTGCACCGATTTTTAGGAGAGAAAAACTTTGGGGTTTACTTGCAGCTTATCAAAACTCTGCACCTCGTCACTGGGAAGCATCGGAAATAAAATTTTTATGTCAAACTGCGGCACAATTTGGAGTAGCGCTTCAACAAGCAGAATTACTCGCTCAAAGTAGATTACAAACTAAACAAATAACAACAACACTGAGCAATTTAAAAAAAACCCAAACCCAATTAATTCAAAGTGAAAAAATGTCCTCTTTAGGACAATTAGTTGCAGGCATCGCCCACGAAATTAATAATCCTGTTAACTTCATTTACGGAAATATTGATTATATTCATCAATACATAGAAGATTTACTTGGTATTTTAGAACTTTATCAACAAACCTGTGATCAAACTAATTCTGAAATTAACGAGCGAGCCGAAGAAATTGATTTAGAATTTCTGATCGACGATTTACCAAAGATGCTATCTTCGATCAAAATAGGAGCATCACGAATTCGTGAAATTGTTTTATCTTTACGTAATTTTTCCCGACTCGACGAAGCCGATTTAAAAGTTGTTGATATTCACGAAGGAATTGATAGTACATTATTAATTTTGCAATACCGTTTAAAAACACAATCAGATTTCTCTGGTATCCAAGTCATTAAAGAATACGGCAATTTACCTAAACTTGAATGTTATCCCGGACAATTAAATCAAGTATTTATGAATCTTTTTAGTAATGCAATTGATGCATTAGAAGAAGGGGTTAATAAAAGTTTTTGGGAAGAAGAAACTGATAATAATCAATCTGTAATTCCTAAAATTAGGATTTGTACTCAGATGAGTAAAGATGAAAATCAAATCGTAATTCGTATCGCCGATAACGGCTTAGGTATGACTGAAGAAGTTATTAAACGAATGTTTGACCCATTTTTTACAACTAAACCAGTAGGAAAAGGAACTGGTTTAGGATTATCAATTAGTTATCAGATAATAGTTGATAAACATCGTGGTGTTTTCAAATGCAATTCTGTACCCGGTAAAGGCACAGAATTTTTAATTAAAATTCCAATTAAGCAAAGTAAATTAGGGAATTGGGAATAGGGAATAGGGAATTGGGAATAGTTAATTAAAATCCGTGTAATCGGTGTAATCCTTTTTAATCCGTGATTTTATTTGGGGGGTATTTAGTTTTCAACTCCTAACTCAATAACAGACGTAGCATTGCTACGTCTCTACAATTCCGGTGGTACTAACTTCTTAATTGTACTGGCATTGCTAAATAAATCATCTTAACTCCTCCAATAGGAGAAAAAATAACAGGAGCTAAATTGTTGTTTAATTGCATTTGAATTTCTGCCGAAGGTAGTGCTTTTAAACCTTCCATTAAATATTTAATATTAAAAGCAATATCAATATCTTCTCCTAATATCTGTGCCGGCATAGATTCCATTCCACTACCAATTTCTTGAGTTTCTACTGATAAGGTAATTTCTTGGGATTCACTATCAATGCTAACTTTAGCAATATTATTTTTTTGGTCTGCAAATACCGCAATTCTTTCTAATCCACTAATAAGTTGTTTTCTATCTAAAGTTAATTCTCGTTCAAATTGATTGGGTATAAGTTGACGATATGCTGGATATTGCCCTTCTAAAGTTCTGCTGGTTAAACGCTGATTTTGCCATTCAAAAATTACTTGTCCTTGATCAAAATACATTGCTACTGGTTCATCTTCTTTTGAACTATGAGCTAGCATTCTTTCTAATTCTCGTAAAGCTTTATTTGGTAATGTTACCTCTAAAGAATCTAACTGTTCATCATCAGCATCTAAATTGTCGTTGCTAGTTTCTACTACCGCTAAACGATGCCCGTCAGTGGCTGCAAATTCCAAACTGTCTTTTTTAACCGTCAAATGTACTCCTGTAAGCACTTGTTTGCTTTCATCTGCACTTGTCGCAAATAGCGAACCCTCTAAACCTTCAATTAAGGCACTCACAGTCAAATGAATTGCTTGATCATTTTCAGTTACAGGTAATTCGGGAAACTCCTCTGCACTCATTGCTCGTACTTGATATCGTCCGCTTTGTGGCTTAAGAGTGACGGTTAAACCTTCTCCCGAATGATTTTCTGTATCCGATGATTCGTCGATGTAGAGCGTGATTTCTCCCGCTGGTAAACGAGAAACTATATCATTAAGTAGCTTGGCTGGAAGAGTAATTGTTCCGGATTCTAAAACCTCGGCTTTGAATGTGGTACGAATTCCCAAACTTAGATCGAAAGCTGTCAAACTTACTTGACCACTAGCAACATCTGCTTGTAGTAGTACATTAGCAAGTATAGGATGAGTCGGACGTGAAGGAACAGCACGAGAAGTTAAGGAAAGGTGAGTATTTAAATCGCTTTGGTTGCAAACTAGTTTCATGGTGTATTTTACGGATGCTGCATATGGCTTATACCATTAAACTTGACACTCCCTGGCGTGAACGCACGAGGATTCTTGGTTCAATGAGACCACTTAAACTAGATTCCTTGCGTTACCTAGCTCAGAGGTGGGACTCTCCCCAAGCGTTAACTTTCCGAGTGTCCCTCGGTAGTTGCATTACTGCAAGTTCTGTTTAACTTGAAACGATTTGTTTCAAAAATTCTGATTCGTCTAGCTCCTATAAATCTTTTACCCACTGCTAGGAGGAAACTAGAACAATGCAGTAGAACCGCATAGATTCAATTGTCAAGGTACAGATTGCCGCTAGGCAGTTGGGTTTTTATACAGGTTAATTACCGTTCCTGTGAATAAAATTGTACCACAAATGACTGAGGCTTAAAAGTCTTTATGTAGTTTTCATCCCTGGACTAAAGCCACAGGGTTTTCAACATTCCCTTTATAAAATTGGCTAGCATTGATGCCAAATTAATCGAGTTTATTTCTGAAGATTTATCTATCGAGGAAGCAGCTATTAGTCGAGAAAGCGACGAAGTAAACTCAGAAAAAGAGTTTTCGAGTTGATAAAACTCTAATTTTTCTTAAATCGAGCCATGTGAAAATCGATACTTTATGCTTAAAATAATTTGCTTATGCAGTATTTTTTACCACACTATATATTTATCCAGATTATTTAGTGAAAATCTCAGTACAAATTCCGAAATCGTACATTCGTCGTTAAATAAACATTAAGGCAATATTGACCGTTATATTTTTTAAAGTTGTGGAAAACTCACCACAGTCTTCCTCAAAGACACTTTTACTAAAAGCTAATTGTGGAAAAAGCTGTGGAAAAACTCACTTTTTTTCCACAGAGTATATATACTTAAATGATTTTTCCACAGTTTTGCTGCTAGTTTTCCACAAATATATTTGCTTTTAATTTATTTTTATACTTATGTTAACTATTAAATAAAGAACTAACCGAATAGAGAACTTATATCCAAGAAAGAAAACATTTTTGATTTTTGATTTTCTATTTTCACCTAGTACAGATTAGCGCAAGATCAGATATCAATCTGAAAATCTAATTGCGATCATGAATCTGAGTTGAAAAAATCGGTACTTTATTTACGCCGTGAGGTACTAGAGCCATTTATATTAATGCGATCGCCAAGTTGACGTAAGGTTTGTACTAAATTGTGGTCAGTTTCTTTTAATTGAGTAATTTTGTCACAACTGTACATCACCGTGGTATGGTCTTTACCGCCAAATTCTTCGCCGATTCGAGGTAAACTTAAATCTGTATATTGACGCATTAAATACATTCCGATTTGTCGCGCCCAACTAATTTCTCTGCGTCGCGAATTACTTTTAAGGTCTTCAATAGAAATATTAAAGGTATCGGCGACTATACTTAAAATTGCTACGGGAGTTGCTTCTACTTTCTCAGTTTGTGGCTCTAAAACCGAGCTAATATTTTCCACAGTCATAGGTAAACCCCAAATCGAAACATAAGCCATGGCTCGAATTAATGCACCTTCCAATTCTCGAATATTATTTATGTAATTGGAAGCAATATATTCTATAACATCTCTGGGTAAACGTAAATTTTCATCTTCGGCTTTTTTTTGTAAAATAGCCATTCTAGTTTCTAAATCTGGTGCTTGAATATCAGCGATTAATCCCATCGAGAAGCGGGAAGATAATCTTTCTTGCAGACGAGGGATTTGATTCGGAGGACGATCAGAAGCAATAACAACTTGTTTACCTGCTTCATATAAAGTATTAAAAGTATGAAAAAATTCTTCTTGAGTTGATTCTTTACCTTCAATAAACTGTATATCATCAACTAAAAGTACATCAGTAGCCCTGTAACGTTCTCGGAGGCTTTGTCTGCTGTCATTACGAATAGCGCTGATCACATCATTAGTAAACTGTTCAGTAGAAACGTAGAATATCTTAGCTGAAGGGAAAATTTCCAAGCGATAATTACCGATAGCCTGCATTAGATGAGTTTTACCCAATCCCACACCACCATATAAAAACAAAGGATTAAATTCCTTACCGGGAGATTCTGCAACCGCTAAAGATGCAGCATGAGCTAAACGATTGTTTGCACCAACTACAAAACGGGAAAATACATATTTTAGATTTAAGATAGATGGTTTCTGCTCATTTTTACCGATATTTGCCGGAATATTTGTAGATAGAGGTAATTCGTTGATTTCGGAAGCTGAATCACCGCTCGTAACTGTAAAATAAATATCTACCGGATGACCGAGAATATCCTGAACTACTGAAGCAATCGTTTTTATGTAATACTTTTGTAACCAATTGCGAGCAAAAGGATTGGGAGTACGAATTATCAAACAGTTATTTTCCAACTTTTCGGCGATGGCGGTTTTAATCCAAGTTTCAAAGGTGGGACGCGAAAGTTCTAGCTGCAAGCGTTCCAAGACTTGAGACCATAAATTTTCGATTTTTTCAGACATTTCAACCACCGATTGTGAGGTAATCGTTAAAAACAACAAAATATTAAATAAGTAGCCTTGCCAAAAACATGATTTTCAGGCAATCTAAACCCAAAACTAAATTTTAATTTGTAGTCCCGTCTTATATTTATCCAGTAGGCAATATCCGATTATTCACCCACTCACACGGAGAAGTAAAATCACATGAATAGAAAAGATCATCCATCTCAATCAAGTAAAATTTATACTAAAAATCAGACACAGCAGTTTTGGGTAAAAAACTTTATCTTAACTTTTATTGTTACGATTAGCACTATTTTTCTTAATGGTTGTTCTAATCTTGGTAATATTATAGGTCGGAAAACTCCAGATACTCAGGCACAGGCTGGCAATCAAAACAATCCAAATAATCAAAATAATCAAAATAATAATAATGTACCTAAAATTGCTCCTCCCGCAATCTTCAAAGAGTCAAGAGACCCTAACTTTGTGGTTTCGGTGGTACAGGAAGTTGGTCCGGCTGTAGTGCGGATTGATACTTCTAGGACAGTAAGTCCCGGTCTCTCAGATGAATTTGACGATCCGTTTTTGCGGAGATTTTTTGGTAATGGCTCACCGATACAACCCAGAGAAAGAGAACAAAGAGGTAATGGTTCTGGATTTATTATCAACTCCAACGGTGAAATTTTAACTAATGCTCACGTAGTAGACGGAGCTGATCGAGTAACCGTTGAATTGAAAGATGGTCGCAAATTTGACGGACAAGTATTAGGTGAAGACCCGGTAACAGATGTTGCTGTAATTAAAATTGATGCAGATAATTTACCTACTGTTGGTTTGGGAGACTCAGAAACACTACAACCAGGAGAAGCGGTAATTGCTATTGGTAATCCTTTAGGTTTAAACTACACAGTAACTTCCGGAATTATCAGCGCGACAGGACGTTCTAGCCGTGATATTGGTGCTGCTGCCGATAAGCGAGTTGATTATATTCAAACTGATGCTGCAATTAACCCCGGTAATTCCGGCGGCCCTTTATTAAATGCTAGCGGACAGGTAATAGGGATGAACACTGCTATAATTAGAGGCGCTCAAGGTTTAGGATTTGCGATTCCGGTAAATACAGTTAAAAGAATTTCTCAAGAATTAATTGCTAAAGGTCGAGTAGACCATCCCTATTTAGGAATTCAGATGGTGACGCTGACACCGGAAATCAAAGAAAAACTCAACAGCGAATTAGGAAGTCCGAGTATTTCAGCAGATAAAGGTGTTTTATTAATGCGGATTATGCGCGGTTCTCCTGCATCTCAAGGCGGACTAAAAGCCGGAGATGTTATCGTTAGCATTAATAAGCAAGCTGTAAATAATAATGAAGATGTGCAAAGAATAGTTGAAAATAGTAAAATTGGTCAAGCTTTAAATATAGAAGTACAACGCAACGGTAGAACTATAAATTTAGCAGTTAGACCTGCTCCTTTACCTACAAATGGACAGCGTGGTTAGGGGACAGTTGACAGTTGACAGTTGACAGTTGACAGTTGACAGTGTAAAGCAGTGTGGCACGTAGTGACATACAGTGAACAATAATCTATTAATATGCTTCCTACCTTATCTCGCACCATACACCCTCGCAACTCCTAACTCCGGTGGTACTAACTCTTAACTTTTATATAATGTCTGAAAAACTTTCTATTATTCAATTAGGTAATCCGATTTTGCGGCAAAAAGCCGAATTTGTTAACAATATTGAAGATAAAACTATTCAAAAATTAATTGATGATTTATTGATAACAGTGAGTGAGGCTAATGGTGTTGGGATTGCAGCACCACAAGTTGCCGTCGGTTATCGTATCTTTATCGTTGCTTCTCGCCCTAATTTGAGATATCCTCATGCTCCTTTGATGGAGCCGACAGCAATGATTAATCCTCGAATTGTTAATTATTCTGATGAGATTATCAAAGATTGGGAAGGTTGTTTGAGTGTTCCCGGAATTAGAGGTTTAGTTCCGAGATACAAGACTATTGAAGTTGAATATAC
Source organism: Rivularia sp. T60_A2020_040 (assembly GCA_015272215.1). Lineage (GTDB taxonomy): Bacteria > Cyanobacteriota > Cyanobacteriia > Cyanobacteriales > Nostocaceae > Rivularia. The sequence goes on from JACYMD010000004.1 coordinate 72,674, forward strand.
TGATAGATACGGTAAATTAGAAAAACAAGAATTGACGGATTTTGTTGCGCGGATTTTTCAGCATGAATACGATCATATGAGCGGATTAGTATTTTTAGATCGAGTTGAAAGCACTTTTGATATTGTTACTGAGCAAGAATATCAAAATTTGATTTTCGAGCGGCTTTGATCAAACTAGTACTGCTGCGAGTCCGTAAAAAGTAAAAAATCTACTATTAACTAATACAGTTCAGTTAGGGTTGTCCGTCAATCAATTTATTGAGAACCAAGAGTTGGGGGATTCTCCCCCAAACCCCCGATTGGGGGACGGTTGCGTCCCCCAAACCCCCTCCAAAAAAGTTGATCTGTTTTGTTTACGATAATTAATTTATATCCTTAACTTAACTGTATTGTACTATCAGCTGTCAACTAACAACTATTAACTAACAACTAATAACTAACAACTATTAACTGTTAAAAACCCGACTTTTAGAAATCAAAAGCCGGGTTTATCGAATGTGTGTGTAAGAAACAGAATCACTTATTCTTGAGGATCGCGATATCGCTTATAAACATTCATCGCAGCCAGATAACATTCGTCAGCTTTTCGCAAATTTTCGTTTTTATCCCCACGAATGCGCTGTTTATAAGTATTACCCAAATTATATTGAGTCATAGCCCATTGTTGGGGAACTAAATTCGGTTGATACACCTCTAAAGCTGCATTGTAGGATAATATGGCAATTTCCATGTTCTCTGCTTTCTCACCAGCAACGCGATCGCAATAGACATTACCCAAGTTATACTGAATTGCCGCCCATTGATAGGGAAATACGGAACGTTGATATACGTCTAATGCGGCGAAATAGTATTGAATAGCGATTTCCAGGTTTTCTGCTTTATCCCCATTTTCCCTGCCTTTATAAGCCGTACCCAAGTTATTTTGAGTCATTGCCCAATCTTCGGGAAATACATCGCGCTGGTAGACTTCTAATGCACGCTCATAACATTTAATGCCTTCGTCCAAATTATCTGCATTGTCGCCATTAATGCGTTCAACAAGAGCATTTCCCAGATTGTTTTGAGTTCCAGCCCATTCATCGGGGTACTTCTCGCGATTAAAATAAGCTAACGCAACTTGATAACCAATAATCGCAATTTCTACGTTTTCCGCTTTATTACCTAAAGAAAACTGTTGAATTAATACACTAAAATTTACAATATCGACGACGACGTTATGGGCTATTGATGGTTGTACTTTCTCTACAGTCTCTTTTACCCAGTCTTTCATAACTTGAGCAAAATGCGTATTTAGTTTATCTAAATTCGCAGCCAATAGAGGATACACCACTTTTGCATTACCATTACTGTTAGAAGTAGTTCGTAATACTTCTCCCAGAAAATCCAAATAATTTTGAGCAGGTTTGAGAGCAGGTAAAGAACCTTTCATTCCCTCAGCTAAAGGTGTAGCAATTCCTTGCAAAAACTGCGAGGCTTTTTGCTCACCGATTTCTGCCATTATTCCTGCCACTTGTGCTAAAGTTAAAACGAATTGCGTATCAACTAAATCTTGATTTTTACGCAGTATTTCCGCTTCGCTGCCACTAGGGCAACTCATTAATGTTTCAATCAATTTTAAATAAGCCGATGGACGTTCATCATCTTCAGAATTAAACGTCTTCGTTGCTTGTGTTAACATAACTTTTAGCTCTTGAGCTAAATTGCGTAAGAACTCAGCAGTTCCCGTTGCACCTTGCGCTTCCGCTTTGATGGCTATTTGTTCCATCACCATAATTAAATCTTCATCAACCAATTCTGTATTGGCTTTTAAGATTACAAATTCCTCTCCATCCGGACAGTTTAACAGTTCCTTAATCAGAGCAACATATTCCCGCAGACGGCGTTCATCCATTAGGGTGAATCTCCGTAGTTTTTAAGCTAATTTTTACACCTCAACCTGCTCAAGGTAATCGACATAAATACCTTTCTCAGCCTGTTGATACATTTATTGCTACTTTAAGTAGATGACGAAGAGGATGGGGAAGATGGGGAGACAAGGGGACAAGGAGACTTTCGGGATGGGGAGAAATAAATTAATAACTGTCAACTGTCAACTGTCCACTGTCAACTAACTCCAAACTGTCGCTTCACTTCTACAATAAAGATATAATTTGTTGCGATTTGTATATTAAAAGAGTTAATGTCAATGGCTGCTGCCGTTCTAGTCGAAAATTTAAAGAAGCACTACGGTACAACCCAAGCCGTTAAAAATATTTCCTTTCAGGTAGAACGAGGGGAAATTTTCGGTTTACTCGGTCCGAATGGTGCTGGAAAAACTACTACTCTGCGTGCTTTGTGTACTTTAACTACTCCAGATGCGGGTAAAATTGAAGTGTCTGGGATTTCGGTGATAGATAATCCCAAAGATGCTAGAAAACGTCTTGGTTATGTAGCACAAGAGGTTGCTTTAGACAAGGTGTTGACTGGAAGGGAATTGCTGCAACTCCAAGCAGCGCTTTATCATATTCCTGGAAAGGTGACAAAACAGCGTATTGATAATGTTTTAGATTTACTCGGTTTACAGGAATACGCTAATAAAAAGACGGGGACTTATTCGGGTGGTTTACGTAAACGCTTGGATTTAGCAGCTGGATTACTCCACGCACCTGATGTACTCGTATTAGATGAACCCACATCGGGGCTTGACATCGAAAGTCGTTTTGTGGTATGGGAATTTCTGCGGAAGTTACGAGAAGCAGGAACAACAGTATTAATTACCAGCCATTATTTAGAAGAAATTGATGTTTTAGCCGATCGAGTTGCAATTATTGATCGTGGTGAGGTAATTGCGACAGGAACACCATCTCAATTAAAGGATAGATTAGGGGGAGATAGAGTAACTCTGCGGATTCGCGAGTTTACCTCAGATGAAGAAGCAGAAAAAGCCAAAAGCTTGCTGATTTCCCTACCTTTTGTCAAAGAAGTAATCATTAATAGCGCTCAAGGTAACTCGTTAAACTTGGTTGTTACACAGCAAAATGATGCTTTGATGACTATCCAGCAAACTTTAAATAATGCCGATTTACCGACGTTTGGGATTGCTCAATCCCGTCCAAGTTTAGATGATGTTTACTTAGCAGCAACCGGACGTACTTTAATGGATGCCGAACTTGCTGCGGTAGCAACTCGCGATATGAAAGCAGAAAAGAAACAAAGTATGAAATAAATATAGGTAATTGGTAATGGGGAATAGGGAATAGGGAATAGGGAATAGGTGAATTGGTCAACTGTTTCAATCCAAAATCTAAAATCTAAAATCCAAAATCGTTATGAGTGGCACAGTTTTAACTTCCAAGTCAGCAGATATTAATTTGCAAGAAATAGCATCTCCACAACTGTACAGTGATGCTAATCAAAGTGTTTTCGGCGAGTTAGTTCAAGAAACTTTGGCTTTGACTCGTCGTCTGTTTATTCAGTTACAACGTCGTCCTTCAACTTTGGTAGCTAGTATTATTCAACCTGTAATGTGGTTGGTGTTATTTGGCGCACTTTTCCAAAATGCACCAAAAGGACTTTTTGGCAATACGACAAATTATGCTGAATTTTTAGCTGCTGGGATAATAGTATTCACAGCTTTTGGTGGAGCGCTGAATGCTGGTTTACCGATTATGTTTGACCGAGAATTTGGCTTTTTAAATCGGTTACTGGTTGCTCCTTTAGCATCACGTTTTTCAATTGTCTTTGCTTCGGCAATCTTTATTATCAGTCAAACTTTGCTGCAAGCAGCGGTAATTGTAGGGGCTGCGGCATTTTTGGGAGCGGGTATCCCCGATGCAGTAGGTTTGGGTACCATTGCTTTAATCGTTTTTCTACTGGCTTTGGGTGTAACGGCTCTTTCCTTGGGTTTAGCCTTTGCACTACCGGGACACATTGAATTAATAGCGGTAATTTTTGTCACCAACTTACCTTTATTATTTGCCAGTACGGCTTTAGCTCCTTTGTCATTTATGCCTCAATGGTTGCAGGTTATCGCAACAATCAATCCTCTGAGCTACGCAATTGAGCCAATCCGTTACCTTTATCAACACGAAAGTTGGGGATTAAATAGTATAGTAATGCACGCTTTTTGGGGTGATGTGACTTTTGGTGGTGCAATACTAGTATTGTTAGGCTTTGCGGTTGTAGCATTATTAAGCATTCAACCCCGCCTACGTCGTACTCTTGCGTAAAATAGAAGTATTAATTGGAGTCATAAAAGGGGAAAATTTGATGAAAATATCGATTTCACAGCTTAACAAACTAGTTGCTGCAACTGTTGCCGGATTTGGCATTGCTTGTATAATTGTACCCGAAGCGAGTTTGGCTCAAAGCAGTCAAGAGCTTTCTATACCATCTAGCTATCAAAACAATACATTTGATACAAAACAAGGTGATGGAGATTCGATCTACGGGCCTCAAGATGGTAATTTTAATCCAATGAGTTTGATTCACCGGGCAAATTTTGGAACCTTAGACTGGCAAGGTTTTTCTTCTCAAAATCGGCAGCAAATTAATTCTGAAGCAGACTCCTTCCGTGCAAAGCAAGAGCGTTTGCTGCAACAACGTCGTTCTCAGCAATCAACAACCGGACAACAACCGAGTAATTTTGACTTTGCATTCCCAGTTTATACACCAGCGCAAACACCCGCTTCTGGGAATTAAAATTAGCTGAATTTAGATATAAATTACAGATGTAGAGACATGATATTTTAGAGACGTGATATATCACGTCTCTACATTTTTATGACTAACGTCGAAATTACAAACCCAAAGATTTCAGTAAATCTTCAGCGTGGGTAGTTGTATTAACGTTAGAGTCAACATTAATGATTTTACCCTCACCGTCAATCACGTAGGTAACGCGCTTTGCGTAACCACCACCATCAACATCATAAGCATGGATTAAGTTTTTTTCGGTATCAACTAGTAAGGGAAAATTGAGATTGTATTTTTGGGTAAAAGCTTGGTGAGAAGCTTGATCATCTGCACTTACACCTAAAACTACAATATCCTTACTTTCATATTGCGATCGAGCATCACGGAAGCTACAAGCTTGTTTGGTACATCCGGAAGTATCATCTTTAGGGTAGAAGTACAAAATTACTGTCTTTCCTTGAAAATCTGACAAAGAAACGGTGTTACCCTTGGTATCTTTGGTAGTGAAATTAGGTGCTTGGGTTCCAACTGATAAAGGCATAGGTTTAATTTAATTAATGCGATTGCAATGAGTATTTTATCTTAAATGGCTACCAATTTATAAATTGTTAATTGGTCTCAATCATTTTTAATCCCAAAGGAATAGGGAATAGGGAGTAGGGAGTAGGGAATAGGGAATAGGGAATTCTGAACATTCAAGCTACTGATTACGAACAATCTGCGGAGTTTTCTTATGAGTACTAAAATTTACTTAATTTAAATAGATATGTTATTTAAATAACTTACTTGAGATTTTTCCAAAAGTAATATTAGAAACAATCACTATCTGTATATATTAAATAGATTAATGCTATCAACAGAAACACGCACTAGTAAATATGCCAGGTTTTTTTTAGTTGCTATTTGCATACTATATTTCATCGTATTTTTATATTTAAACAAGCTACAATTTTCTCCAATTTGGGATGAACCCAATTTTTGGCAGACAAGTCTAATATTTAGTCGTAGCTTAATTCCTCCTCAAACTTGGTTACAAGATTACAAAGAATTAAATACACCCTTGCCATTTATCATCTTTGGACTTTTAGAATTTTTATTTAAAGGTGGAATTTTCGTTGGGCGGCTGTTCAACTTTTTTCTTTCTTTTTTAATGACTTGTATTATTGGACTACCTATCAATAAAACAAGAAGAAATTCATTTTTAGCTTTATGTGGCTTAATATCATTTCCTTACTATTTATGGTTAAGTGGACATCTTTATACGGATATTATTGCCAGCTTTTTTGTATTAATAGGATTTGTGTTCTATATCCGTTGTCAACATATTTTTAGTGGAGTTAGCTTTGTATTAGCAATTGCATCGCGGCAATATATGTTAGTTTTCCCTGTCGCAATTACAGCTTATGAACTTTTCAAGTATTTAAAAATAAAATTTATCAATTATCAAGAAAAACAATATAAGCCGCAACTGATTGCTATTCTTGCACCACTAATTGCTTCTTGTTCTATTTTTGGTTGGTTTTTGCTTTTCAAAGGCATAGCTCCTCAAGCTGCAATTATAGAACGTTCTACGCCAGAAGTTCAAATGAATTGGTGGTCAGTTGAGCTAAATAGCAGTCTGTATTTTTTAGCTTGTGTTGGTTTATATTTTGTAATTTCAGAATTAATATTGTTTCGTCCTAAGTTGAGAATAAAAAATCTATTGACACGCCAAAATATATTTTTAGCTGCCGTTTTATTGTTGTTATTTATAATTTTTCCACCTTTATAAGCACACGGAATTCTAATTAAGTTTGCCAAATTACTTCCAAACGACTTTTTAAGATTAACACTATTTTATTTTTTAGCATTAATTACTTGTTGGAGATTTTTTACTCGTCCCAATCTTGCTTTTTGGATTCTATTAGTGAATAGCGGATTAATGATAAAAGCATATCCTTGGGATAAATATGTGCTTCCGCTGTTAATCGTTTTCTGGTATTTAAAATCAATCGGAACTTTAGATAAAAACATTATTCATCAAAGAAAAATATCTCAAGTTTTATAATTATCTAATTTTCCCTTCATTACTGAGCTAACTATCCTGTATTTCAGACGGTATACTCTATTGTGTTCTACTTTAGGTATTGCATATCGTAATGTGATTTTTTCTGATCGCATCTTGCATAAATACGCTGTTGCGTATAATCTATACAATTAGCTATAAATATAAAAATATATTTATTCTTGTTTACAAATACATATTTATATTTGATTTATTTATATTTATGTAAGTAAAAAAATTACTTAAGTCAATTACTATGAAAATAAATAATAATTTTAGTTCTGAAATCAAAAAGACATATTTATTTAGTATATATTTTTTAATTTCTGTAGGTGTTATTTACTTATTACTATTTATTGCTCTAGATAAACTTCAATATCACGCAACGACTGACGAACCACATTACTGGGAAACAAGTTTACGATTTAGCTATAGTTTGATTCCCAGTTTAGAATTGCTCAGAAATTACGGTGAACTTAATACACCATTGCCATTTATGATGTTTGGAGGATTGGAATATCTGTTTAAAGGTGGAATTTTTGCTGGAAGATTTTTAAATTTTTTCATTTCTTTTTTGATGACTTGTTTTATCGGCTTACCAAAAGGCAAAGTGACGAAAAAATCAGTTTTAAGTGTATGCGGTTTATTATTATTTCCTTATTATTTAATTTTAAGTGGTCGTCTTTATACTGATATTATTGCTGCGTTTTTTGTCTTGCTAGGATTTTGGTTTTATCTTCGCTCTCAACATCTACTGAGTAGCTTTGCATTTATTTTAACAATTGCATCGCGTCAATTTATGCTAGCTTTTCCTTTGGCGATCGCTATTTTTGAATTGATTAATTATTTAATCATTAAAATCAGAATATATTGTTTAAAAGATGACTTAAAACAAGTTGCTAATTCATACTCAGAAAATAGTGAACAAGAATTGGGAATTAGCGAAACAGATTATTTAAATATAACTAAAACCCGAATAAATCCTCTTCGTTGGTTAATGCCATTAATTGCTTCATTATCAATAGTAGGATGGTTATTACTTTTTCAAGGTATAGCTCCTGAAGCAGGTATGGCAGCACGTACAGTACCAAAGGTACAACAAAACTTATGGTCAATAGACCTTAGCGGTTGTTATTTTGCTCTCAGTTCTGTTGGTTTATATTTTGTAATTCCAGAATTAATTTTGTTTCGTTCTAAATTGAGAATAAAAAAAATATTGACACGCACTAATATATTTTTAGCTGCTATTTTGTTGTTATTATTTATCATTTTTCCACTTTTAGAAGCTCACGGAATTTTATTTAAAGCCGCCACAAAATTAGTTCCAAACGACTTTTTGAGATTGGCTCTATTTTATTTTTTAGCATTAATTACTTGCTTGAGATTTTTTTACTCGTCTCAATCTGGCGTTTTGGCTTTTATTAATAAACTGTGGATTAATGATGAAGGCATATCCTTGGGATAAATATGTGCTTCCATTATTGGTTGTATTTTGGTATTTAAAGTCAAGAAATATTCTAGATAAAAAAAGCTTAATCAAATTCCCATCCGTTGAAATTTAGAAATAAATTATTTTCTTTATTGCACTTAAAACAGGAAGTAATTTATTTTACTTTGACGAAAGATATTTTGGAACAAATAGTTCTTTATGGGTATATTTATCTTGTTCATCAAAACTTTATATTTCTAAAGTTAAGGCAAATTTTTGTTTAATGTGTTTTGAATAGCCCTTTATTGCTCTCTAATAATTAAAGCAAGTAAGAAAGACTATAAAAAAGTCATCTAAAAAATCCGCATTTTCATGTATATTCAAAAGTTAACTAAATAAATACACAATTGATATTGTTTGTGGAGTGATAAGGAATTAACTTACAATGCATACTCCTACTCAGGTAAGTATTTCAGTAATTATCCCAGTACATAATGGAGGAGATAGCTTTCGTCTATGCTTATCTAGTCTGAAACAATCAACAATTTATCCAGATGAAGTCATAGTTGTCTCCGATGCAGATACAGACGGCTCTTGGTTGGTAGCGGAAGAATTCGGTGCTAAGGTAATCAGGATGGCTGTAAATGCAGGCCCTGCAAAAGCCCGTAACTTAGGTGCCAGTGTCGCCACGGGGGATATACTCTACTTCGTGGATGCTGATGTAGTCATTTCTCCAGATGCAATTAGCCAAGTTAAAAAAGCTTTTGAGAGTGAATCAGATTTAGCTGCTTTAATTGGTTCCTACGATGACGAACCGGGAGCAAGTAACTTTTTATCGCAGTATAAAAACTTATTTCACCATTACAATCATCAAATAGCGAGTCAAGAAGCCTTCACTTTTTGGGGTGCTTGTGGTGCTATTCGTCGCGAGATATTTCTTTATTTAGGTGGATTTGATGAGAATTATCGACGACCTAGTATAGAAGATATCGAACTTGGCTACCGTATTAGACGGAGTGGTTATAAAATTAAGCTTGTGAAAGATTTACAGGTAAAGCATCTGAAACGATGGGGTTTTGTTTCTTTATTAAGAGCAGAAATCTTCTACCGTGCTTTGCCTTGGACAGAATTGATTTTGCGTCAACGTCAATTAGATAATGATTTGAACTTAGGGGTATCTAGTCGTTTAAGCGTAGTTTTGATTTATACAATTTTAGGTACTTTAGTTGCAGCCTGGTGGTGGTCTGGATTTTTGGCTGTGACTGCGGTACTGAGTCTAATCATGCTGTGGCTAAATTTCGCAGTTTATCGTTTCTTTCATGATAAACGTGGCTTAGGATTTGCATTGCGCGTCATTCCTTGGCATTGGTTTTATTACATCTATGGTGGTTTAGCCTTCGCTGTTGGTACAACTAACTATTTGTGGCATCAGTGGTTCTTATCAAAATTAGATATCTCCACTGCATGAGATTCATCTCATAAAAAACTAATACACCCTTACTTGAAGTTATGAATAATCATCCAGTTGTCGTTATCGGAGCCGGTCCAGCAGGACTTACCGCAGCTTATCATTTAGTCAAACACGGTATTAAACCTATTGTCTTGGAGCAATCAGACACAGTAGGTGGAATCTCTCGCACAGAGAAGTATAAAGGGTATCATTTTGATATTGGTGGTCATCGCTTTTTCACCAAAGTTCAAGAAGTACAAGACCTGTGGTATGAAGTTCTCGAACAGGATTTCATCAAAACTCCACGGATGTCCCGCATCTATTATCAAGGCAAATTTTTTCAATATCCTTTAAGTGCTTTTGATACTCTACAAAAATTGGGAATTTCCGAAAGCTTCTTGATTATTTGGTCTTACTTGCAAGCAAAGCGTCAACCATTGCCGGTAGAAGATAATTTAGAACAATGGGTCACAAATCGTTTTGGTGAACGTCTTTATAAAACTTTTTTCAAAACTTATACTGAGAAGGTTTGGGGTATTCCCTGTACTCAGATTCAAGCTGAATGGGCAGCCCAGCGGATCAAAGGTCTATCAGTAAAAACCGCAATTATCAATGCATTCTTCGGTAAAAATGATACTAAAACTTTAATTAAAGAATTTGATTATCCCAGATTAGGACCGGGGATGATGTGGGAGCGCTTTGCCGAAAAGATACAAGAGGCTGGCGGTGAAGTGCATTTGAATACAAAAGTACTGGGAATGGAGCGTGAAGGTCATCGTATCACTAAAGTGATTGCTCAACGCGATGATAATCTGATTCAAATTGAGGGAGAGAATTTTATCTCTAGTATGCCTTTGAATCTGTTAGTTCAGAAAATGAATCCAAGTCTACCAGACGAAGTAGTACAAGCTGCAAACGGTTTGAAATACCGGGATTTTCTGATTGTGTCCTTGATTATAGATGCACCAGATTTATTCCCCGACAATTGGATTTATATTCATGCTTCAGAAGTGAAAGTAGGGCGGATTCAGAACTTCAAAAATTGGAGTGCTGCAATGGTTCCTGATGCTAGTAAAACTTGTTTGGGTATGGAATATTTTTGTAATATTGGTGACCCTTTGTGGTCAAAAACCGATGCAGAATTAATTGAATTAGCCAAGCAAGAATTAGAAGTATTAGGATTAGCTAAAGGTGCGGTTGTAGAAGACGGAGTTGTGATTCGTCAACCGAAAGCTTATCCAGTTTACGATGGTGATTATCGCCAGCATTTAGATGTAATTCAAAATTATTTGCAAGATTTTGAAAATCTCCAAACTACTGGTCGAAATGGAATGCATCGTTATAATAATCAAGACCATTCAATGCTGACAGCTTTGTTAGCAGCGAAAAATCTTTTGGGAGAAAAACACGATTTGTGGGATGTGAATACCGAGCGTTCTTATCACGAAGACTTTACTAAAGAAGAATGGAAGCAAGTTACTTCATCGGAAGATGATAATAATTTAACTGTTGTAGCTGCAAATAAATAGTAAATTGACATAAATGTGGCTTGATATAAATAAAAGTAGTTAAAAACTTAAATAACCTTTATTTACATCAACCTGCTTAAAATTACTCCTTTTCCGCTGAAAGATTACCGAAAAAAAAACCGCAGAGACGCAGCGGAAAGTGTGGTCTTGGGGAGGCGCGGGTGCGGAACCGTGGCGATCGCACATTGAGCGCCGTGGTCTCCCCCATGAACAACTTTTCAAGAGAGAGAACACAGAGGAAAGAGATTTCATAGAGAAGGCTAATTTTAGGGCGGGAAGGAAGTAATCCAGAAAAACAGTAGTAATTAGCAATTAAAATTGAGCGAGCAAACTTTAGATGGTTGATTCCAGTAGTCCTTTTGTTTCCGTGATTATTCCAGTTTTCAATGATGCCGAGCGGCTAAAAATCTGCTTAGAAGCAATAGATGTTCAAACCTATCCAAAAAGCCTTTATGAAGTGATTGTTGTTGATAATGGTTCAGATGAAGGACAAAATATTAAAGGTGTCGTCAAGCAATTTACAAGTGCGATCGCAACTTACGAAAGTACCCCTGGTTCTTATGCCGCAAGGAATCGAGGTATTTCTCTAGCCAAAGGTAAAGTGATTGCTTTTACGGATGCAGATTGTATTCCCGCATTGGATTGGCTGGAAAAAGGTGTGAAAAATTTATTAGCAATGGATAACTGTGGTTTAGTTGCGGGGAAAGTGAACCTATTTTTTAAAAATCCCCAGCAACCTACTCCTGTAGAACTGTATGAAAGTATCACTGCTTTTCCTCAAGAACGATTGCTTAACAATCGCAAAGCAGGTGCGACTGCAAATGTATTCACTTTCAAAGCAGTATTTGATCGCGTCGGATTATTTAATGCTAATTTGAAATCTAACGGCGATATGGAATGGGGTAAACGGGTATACGAAGCTGGCTATCAGCAAATTTATGCGGAGGATACTTGTGTTGCTCACCCGACTCGTTATTCTTGGGCAGATTTATACAAGCGAACTGTGCGTTTAGCAGGTGGAGTTTATAACTTATATATTAAACCTGACGACCACTTTATTCAGCGCCAAAAAATGTTTTTAGGTCTGCTTTTTGAATCTATATTGCCTCCTGTTAATTTTGCAGTTAATGCCTTTCAAGATTCGCGTTTGCAAAGTTTTGAGCAAAAAATTAACGTTTCTCTAACAATGTGTTTTGTCAGGTACGTAAGTGCGTGGGAATTGACGCGGTTGAAGTTAGGAGGAACGGCAAATCGCGGTTAATTTAAGAAGCTATGAGATGAAAAAATTATGAGAGTTGCTTTTATTGTCAGTGATTTTCCAATTTTATCAGAAACTTTTATTATTAATCAAATAGTAGGTTTAATTGAGCGAGGACATGAAGTTGATATTTATGCCGATTACAAAGGTGATTTAAATAAAGTACATCCTGATGTCGAAAAATATGCTTTATTAAAACGCACTTATTATTTACCTGAAATTAGTGAAAACTTTTTAGCAAGAATCTTTAATGGGTTATTTATATTTTTAAAAAATATTTTGCAAAACCCTTTTTTAACATTGCGATCGCTAAATTTTTTCAAATACGGTAAATCAGCAATTTATTTGTATTTATTGTATAGTACAATCCCTAATTTATCTAAAACTTACGATATAATTCATTGCCAATTTGGCACTTTAAGTTTTCGAGGAATGGCTTTTCGGATTATGCATTCTCCTGATGCCAAATTAATTACAACTTTTCGTGGTTATGATATCAGCAGTTTTGTGGAAACAAAAGGAAGAGATATATACAGTGAATTATTTAAAAGCGGAGACTTTTTTTTAGCTAACTGTGATTTTTTTAAACCGCGAGTAATTGCATTAGGCTGCAACCCAAAAAACATCGTTGTGCATCGTTCCGGTCTAGATTGCAACAAATTCCCTTTTGCTTTTCGTTACCCTTCTGCTGATGGAAAAATACGCATTGCGACAACAGGTCGTCTAGTTGAAAAAAAAGGTATTGAATATGCAATTCGTGCCGTAGCACAACTAGCTAAAACTCACTCAAATCTTGAATATAACATTATTGGTGACGGAGAATTAAAGTTTGAATTGCAGCAATTGATTGATGAATTAAATGTAGGTAATATTGTTAATTTAGTCGGTTGGAAAAACGAACAAGAAATTAGAGAAATTCTCGATATATCGCATTTATTTATCGCTCCTAGCGTTACTGCTGCCGATGGCAATCAAGATGCACCAATTAATGTTTTAAAAGAAGCAATGGCAATGGGTTTACCTGTTATTAGTACCTATCACGGTGGTATTCCCGAATTAGTTGAAGACGGAGTGTCTGGATATCTAGTACCCGAACGAGACACTGATGCTTTAGCCCAAAAATTAGGTTATTTGCTTGAGCATCCAGAAAGTTGGACAGAAATGGGGCAAGCAGGTCGTAATTATGTAGAAAAACACTATGACTTGCATACATTGAATGACCAGTTAGTCAAGATTTATCAGCAGCTACTTAATGATGTTGCTTTGTCAGAAGCTTGTCAAAAACAGATTAGTTCTGGCTACATTTAAAAATTTATTGATTACTTATATAAAGGATACTAAAATGGAAAATTCATTACAACCACAGGTGACAATCGTTGTTGTTCCTCGCGAACGTTTTAGCTATACTAAGGAGTCTTTAGAAAGCGTTTACGATTACACAACAATCCCTTTCAAATTAATTTATGTAGATGGCAACTCACCCAAGGAAGTTTGCCAATATCTCCAAAAAAAAGCTGAAGAAAAGCAATTTCAACTTATTCGTACCGATTATTATCTGATACCAAATCATGCTCGCAATCTGGGATTAGCCCAAGTAGATACCGAATACGTTGTTTTTTTAGATAACGATGTAGTAGTGTCATCTGGATGGTTAAACCATTTAGTCAAATGTGCAGAAGAAACCGCTGCGGCAGTAGTTGGTCCATTAATGTGTCAAAATGAACCATTGCACGAAATCGTCCATTTTGCCGGGGGTGAATCTCATGTTTGGACTGATCAAACTGGTAGAAGAAGATTACGGGAGAAAATGTACAGACAAGGACAACGAGTCGTAGATGTTCGTTCCCAGCTTCAGCGTCAACAAACTGAATTAGCCGAATTTCACTGCGTACTTGTTCGCACCAAGATTTTTGAACGTATTGGTTATCTTGATGAAGCTTTCTTTAATACCAAAGAACATTTAGATTTCTGCATGAGTGTTAGAGAAGTAGGAGAAACCGTCTATTTTGAGCCAGATTCCCTTGTGACTTATGTCCCTGGACCTCCTTTAAAATTATCAGATTTACATTACTATATGCTGCGCTGGAGTAACGGGTGGACTGTCGCTAGCTTGCAACGAATGCAGGAAAAATGGAATGTAGTCGAAGATGGGTATTTCCAAAATAAGTACAAGAAACTGGGCTGGAGAAGGCATATGACCATTATTGAGCCTGTGGTTCGTCGTCTTACTTTGGGATTAAATAGCAAACTGCTGTGCAGAATTTTGGCTTGGATAGAACATCTAGTTAATAATTATCTCACTACCCAGTATGCTCAAAAACAGCAACAAAGGCAAAATTTGCACTCGTCGAAATTTACTGCTTCACTTAACAGTAACAGCATCTCCCTATAGCTTATTAAATAGTTTATTAATATGTCATCTTTTTCAATCGTCATCCCGACTTATAATCGTCCCGAAAGACTAACTGATTGTCTAGAATCTTTGACTAAATTAGAATATCCCCGCGAATATTTTGAAGTTGTGGTGGTTGATGATGGGAGTAAAATGTCCCTCGAACCAGTAGTAGAGCGTTTTCAGAATCATTTAAAAATCACCTTGTTCAAACAAAAAAATGCCGGTCCCGCCAGCGCTCGGAATACTGGTGCTAAACTTGCTCAAGGAGATTTTATCGCTTTTACCGACGATGATTGTCAACCCCTTCCGGATTGGTTAAATAAATTAGCTGCACGTTTGACTACAGAACCAGATAGCATGATTGGTGGTAAAACTTTAAATGCTCTTCCCGATAATCTTTATTCAACTACTAGTCAAGTACTAATTGATTATTTATATAATTACTACAATTTAGGTACCAAACGTTCAAACTTTTTCGCATCTAATAATTTTGCCTTACCATCGAAGCGCTTTCAAGCCCTTGGCGGTTTTGATACAACTTTTCCCTTAGCAGCAGGAGAAGACCGCGAATTTTGCGATCGCTGGCTACAATTTGGCAATAAAATGGTTTATGCGCCGGAAGTCCAAGTTTACCACGCTCATAAATTAACATTATCCAGTTACTGGCGACAGCATTTTCATTATGGACGCGGTGCTTTTTGTTTTCATCAAATCCGAGCTAAACGCGCTGATACACAAATTAAAGTTGAGCCAATATCATTTTATTGGAATTTATTAACCTATCCTTTATCACAACCAACACCCCAACCAAAATTGTTACTTTCAGTATTATTATTTGTCTCACAACTTGCTGGTGTCGCAGGCTTTTTCTGGGAAAAAAATTATCAAACTAGCAATTAGTTAACTAATTAATTTGATTTGATATCTTGTAGTATTTTTCATTAAAATTAAAATTAAAATTAAAATTTCGATTCAAATTAAATCAGGGAAAATCACCAATTATAATGGCTCGTAAAAGCCTCAGTAAAAATATTGGCTTTTTATCAAAATCTGTTACTTATTCTAATTGTTTAATTTTCGTTTTTTTTATTTTGAGCTTTATCGGCATTCTCAATCATGAAATGTGGCGCGATGAAACTCAAGCGTGGTTAATTGCCAGAGATGCTTCAAGCTTAACTGATTTATATGAAAATTTAAAATACGAAGGACATCCAGGACTATGGCATTTATGTTTATTTTTGATTACTAAAATTACTCATAATCCTTTTGCAATGCAGTTTTTTCATATCCTAATTTCTACTGCGATTGTCTACATATTTGTCAAAAAATCACCTTTTAATCTAGTACAAAAAACCCTTTTTACTTTTAGCTATTTTTCTTTATTTGAATATAATTTGATTAGTAGGAATTATAATATAGGGATATTATTAACTTTTATTTTTTGTTATTTATTTACTCGGAGAAATATAAACTATATCACTACATTTTTAACTTTAGCACTTCTAGCAAATACCAATGCATACGGCTTAATTATTTGTTTATGCTTAAGTGCTACTTTAATTATCGATACTATTTTTAAACATAGAATCAATCAAAATAAATTAAATCGCAAACAGATAAAACATCTAATTATCGGTTTATTAATTTTATGTTTAGGTATCGGATTATCAATTTTACAAATCCTTCCCGCAGCGATACAAGATACAACCAACGATATACAACAAAATATAGGAGAAACCGCAACAGTCTCTAAATTTGAATTAATATTAAACTTGCTACAACGTTTGGGATATACTGTGAGGTCAATTTGGTATAGTTACGTACCAATACCTAACTTTTTTGAATACCATTTTTGGAGTAAAGATATCACATCTATTTCTCCTGAACTGACATTACTCGCTTTCTTTTTATCTTTATTTTTACTATTATTTTCAGTATTGATATTTATCGATAAACCAATAGTTCTATTTCTGTATATATCAGGAACTTTGGGAATGTTTTTGTTTTCGTGGCTAAAATGGCAGGGAACATTAAGACATCATGGTCATTTATTTTTTATTTTCTTAGCTTGTATATGGATTAGTAGATATTTTCATCCATCATATAAAATTCCTAAACCTTGGCAAAAGATTACAAATTTGACTAACTTTTGTCAAAAATATCAAAATAAAGTTATCACAATTATTTTAACAGTTCAGATGTTTTCAGGTTTTTATGCTTATACTATGGATTTAACTTATCCATTTTCTAGAAGTAAGGTTGCAGCAGAATTTATTCAAAAACAAGGATTAAGCGAAGAATTTATTCTCGGTACTAAAGACACTATATTATCGCCAATTTCTGCTTATATAGATAAAAAAATATTTTACCTAGAATATAATCAGTTAGGTAGTTTCTTCAATAATAAACAAAGAATATATTTAAAAAAACAATCAGAATTAATTAATAAAGTCGATTCTGCAATAAAAGATAATTTGAAAAAAAATGTTTTAATCTTGAGTGAGCCACTTGAAGTAACAAACACTCAGTTAAAAATTATCAAAATTAAGGAATTTAGAGACAGTATTCTTGGTGAAGAAAGATACTACATTTATCTTGTAGAAAAAAAATAATTAGCTACTTGATTAATTTATTGAAAATTTAGCGATCGCGACAGTTTATATTTTTCAATTTATAACCGAAGTGTCGCTGTATTTATTCCCAAATATAGCTCTGTATCTTAGAAAAAATGCATCTTTAAGTGAGCGTAAATCAGATAAATCAAGTAAATTATAAATTTATGTTTAAATTAAATCAATATTACTATTAATATAGTATGTAAAAACAATATCAATATATTTAAAATGCCTGCTGTGGATTCGCAAACCCAAAAAAGAGCTTCCCTAGCCCTCAGATGTTCTCCTTTTAATTTAAGCTTATTTCAGCAGATGCTCGCCAGACGAATCGCCATGGGTGAAATTGCTGGGACAAATGGTGTAAAAAACAACTATACAAAACGTCCCTTGTCGGAATTAGCGGCAGATAACGCTTTGGTATGGTTGATTGAAGTAGGTTTATTGCGTCGCGAAGTTGACGGACAAGGAATTACAGATAGTTTTCGTCTGACTCCTTTAGGTCGTCACATGGTAGAAAGTGCATCATACGAGGCTTGGACAACTCCAACATTTGGCGATCGCCTAAAAAATGCATCAACACGTATATTTAGATTACCTTTGTGAAGTACCCACCGTATAGACGGATGGGGCTTCGCGTCTCGCTCGCTGTTGCCTCCTTGTACGAATACAAATTGGTCTTATGCACCGTCTCTCGGTTTACACCGTTTATCTCCTCATATGGGAGAACCCGCGCAGCCGCCCTGCTTCGATACGGGATTTTAATTATTGTGGCATATCTGTATTTTATTTACTGCCTGCTATCGATCCCCACCTCTGTGGGTAGAATGGGGAATTTCGCAGAATTAGTTAAATTAATTGGGTAATTTAGGTGAAGAAAAGTTAGGAGTAAGGTTAAGAAGGGAACAATAAATAGGTCAGCCCCTACTCCATTTATGAAGTGTTTATAAATCGGAATACAAACCCGCTTTAATTGATTAGAGATTTGATGTTGAGATTAGGTGTAATCGATTACCCGGTCATCAACCTCATATTTCTTGGCTTCATCCTTTTATTCCATAAGTCCGATAAACAAAAGATAATAGTTAATTATGAAAGCAATTATGGTAGTGGGAACAACATCCCACGCAGGGAAATCACTTTTATGCGCCGCAATTTGTCGTATTTTATCGCGACGCGGCTGGCGAGTGGCTCCCTTTAAAGGTCAAAATATGGCAAATAATGCTTATGTTACAGCCAATGGCGGAGAAATTGGTTATGCACAAGCGGTACAAGCTTGGGCTGCGGGGGTAGTTCCTTTGGTAGAAATGAACCCAATTTTACTCAAACCCCAAGGAGATATGACTTCTCAGGTGATTATCAAGGGTAAGGCTGTAGGGAAAGTCAGCGCTACAGACTACTACGAGCAGTATTTTGACATCGGATGGAAAGCAATTGAAGAATCCTTAAGTCACTTAGGAACAGAATTTGATTTATTAGTTTGTGAAGGTGCTGGTAGCCCTGCGGAAATCAACCTCAAACACCGCGATTTAACGAATATGCGGGTTGCTAAGCATTTAAATGCAATGACTCTATTAGTAGTTGATATCGAGCGTGGTGGAGCTTTTGCTCACGTTGTTGGCACTTTGGAGTTATTGGAGCCAGAAGAACGCGCTTTAATTAAAGGTATTGTGATCAACAAATTCCGGGGACAGCGTTCGATTTTGGAACCGGGAATTAAATGGTTGGAAGAACGGACTGGTATTCCAGTTGTGGGAGTTATCCCTTACTTGGAACAGGTATTTCCTGCTGAAGATTCCCTTGATTTACTCGAAAGAAAACCCCGCCAATTTAATGGGGAACTAAATATTACTGTGATTAAGCTACCAAGAATCGCCAATTTTACAGATTTTGACCCCCTAGAATCAGAACCTAGCGTTGGCATAAAATACTTAAGTCCAAAGCATGAGTTAGGACATCCCGATGCCGTAATTCTTCCAGGTACGAAAACTACAATACCTGATTTATTGCTACTACAAAGAACTGGAATGGCTGAGCAAATTCAAAATTATGCAGCAGCTGGTGGTACGGTATTAGGAATTTGCGGTGGTTTCCAAATTTTAGGTCAAATGATCGCCGATCCTGAAGGTATAGAAGGACAAGCTGGTAGATTTGGAGGTTTGGGATTATTACCGATTAAAAGCGTAATCACCGGACAAAAAATTGCCCGTCAGCGTCAAGTTACCTCTAATTTTCCTCAAGCTGGTTTACCTGTTCACGGCTTTGAAATTCATCAAGGACGTTCCCGGATTGAAACACAAAGTCCGAATCCTCAAGGTTTCGAGGCTTTATTTGACGATGTTAATTTAGGCTTAGTTGATAAATGTCAATCCGTTTGGGGTACTTATCTTCACGGTATGTTTGATAACGGTCCTTGGAGACGCGCTTGGTTAAATCGCTTACGTCAGCAACGGGGTTTAAAATCTTTACCTACTGGTGTTCCCAACTACCGCGAACAAAGAGAAAAACTTTTAGATTCTCTAGCTGTAAATGTAGAACGCTATTTAGACTTAAGTGTTTTATTATCGTAAACAGTGGATAGTTGATAGTTGATAGTGGATAGTGGATAGTGGTTATTAGAAAAACCATCAACCAAAAATTAACAACCAACAAACATCAACTGTCAACTGTCAACTGTCAACTGTCAACTAATTAAAACATGAGCATTCAAGTACACTTTTTACCAGACGATGTTAAAGTTGATGCCGAAATCGGAGAACCTTTACTCGATGTAGCTGATAGAGCCGGGGTATTTATTCCTACTGGTTGTTTAATGGGGTCTTGTCACGCTTGTACAGTAGAGGTAAAAGATGGAGATATCATCCGTGCTTGCATCAGTTCGGTACCAGCAGGACGAGAAAAATTGACCATTAATATATTCAGCGACCCCACTTGGTAATCGCCTTTGAGTAACTAAAAATTAGCTTAAATTTACAATCTATTACTCAAATATTCTTGAGAATTAACATAGTTGTGAGCGTATTCCTTAAACCTTTCTAAATTTTCTTGTAGGGTTGATTCTACGACTCGTCCTAAAAACAAGTTATCCATAATTTTGCCAATGATACCGGGTATTCCATAACCAACGGTCAGTTTGACAATGCTGGTATTTTGACGGTCGTAAAACCTTACCGCTCCTTGATTGGGTAAACCATCAACCGATTCCCATTGAATTATTTGATTAGGAACCAATTTCAGGATACGCGATCGCCAAGTAAATTGAAATCCACCAGCATCTAATTTCCACAGGGATAGTTCTGGATTGTCTTCGAGAACTTTGACCGAATCAATCCACTTCATCCAGCGAGGCATCTGCTCTAAATCCGACCACATACCCCATACTACGTGTATAGGAGCGTCTACCTCTACTTGTACAGTATGCTCCAACCAGTTAGCCATTATTTATTCTTGTCCTATTTTTTTTGCTTTACATTTTCCAAAACGACCTTCGCCGCACGCCTTCCTGAAATTGTCGCACCTTCCATACTATCGATATAATCTTGCTGAGTGTAACTACCCGCAAGGAAGAAATTTTCCAAGGGTGTTTTCTGCGAAGGACGATAAACATCCATCCCGGGTGCTTCCCGATATAGTGACTGAGCAAGCTTAACGACACTATACCAGGTCATGTTTAATTCTCGTGAGGAAGGGAATAACTCATGCACCTGGGCTAAAACGTGTTTAGCTATTTCTTCGTTACTTTTCTTGATAAAAGGGTCTCCTGGAGTCAGTACCAGTTGCATTAAAGAACCGCTACCTTGGCGGTAATAATCAGCAGGGCTGGTTAAAGCCAAATCGGCAAAGCAAGAAAAATCGGCATCGGGGGTATACAGTAAATTATCTATACCCGCAGCTTGCTGCAATGAGGAGCGTTTCTCGGCATCCTGCATTTCTGTCACCCAACCATCAAAGCGTAATTGTACGGTTGCTACAGGTACCGCATCCAACTTGTAAATATTGTCAAATTCCAACCATTTACGCCATTCTGAAGGTAGTAGACGAGTAATTCCAGGTAAATCACAAGCTGCAATATAAGCATCGGCAGTTATATCCTCTTGTGTATCACCGTTTGCAACTACTAATCCATCTACCCGCGTTTTACCTTCAACTTCGCTAAATTTAATTTCTCGTACCTGACGACGAGTATAAATTTTGGTTCCCCTCGCTTCTAAGTAATCCAAAATTGGCTTGTGCAGGTATTCTTGGGGAGAACCTTCAAGCATCCGTAGTTTTGAAGCTTCGGTTCTGGTTGCAAATAACTGGAATATTGTCAACATACAGCGGGCGGACATATTTTCACAATCGATGAAGCCCAAAGCGTAAGCGATGGGGTTCCACATCCGTTCGATGCTGCCGTTGTTACCACCATGACTACGAAACCAGTCTGCGAAGCTAATTTTATCTAAATCGCGAATGGTTTTCATCGCACCATCAAAGTCAACTAGACCTCGCACAACTGGACTTGTCCCCAGGGCTAAAGAATTTTGGATCTTATCCTGTAACGATAGTTGAGAAGTAGTAAAGAAAGCTTTCAATCCATTGAAGGGCGCACCAGTCAGGAAGCGAAAATCTAAAGCACCAGTTCGTCCTCCTCGATTTATAAACTGATGGGTATGTTCTTTTGAACGTAAGTTTTCAAATGCACCCACCTTTTTCATCAAATCAAATAACTGATAGTAGCACCCAAAAAATACGTGTAATCCCATTTCCACGTGATTACCATCGTGATCAATCCAACTACCGACTTTCCCGCCAACAAATGGGCGAGACTCGAAAATCTGGATTTCACAACCGGCATCGGCTAAATCAACAGCGCATGATAAACCAGCTAGTCCCGCACCTACGATTGCAACTCGCATTCCGTTTTTAATAATTCAGTATCTTTACAGATTGTAACTGAATTGGTATCGGAATTTGCTATTATTCTACCCTCGACTTAGAAACTAGTCCGGGTGCAAGGAGAATTAACTAGTTATCGTCCTAGAGTAAATTTGCCGGATCAAGAAATTTTCTGGTTTTAGTTATTTCTTCACCCCGCAACATCTTTGTTTTCTTCCAACACGGATAATCCTCGAATTAATTCTCGAATCACATCTGTCGCTGGTCTACCAGTTTGCTGGCAATATTTTTCCAGCTTTTCCGCTTCTTGTGCTGCCAGATTTACTGTAATACGTTTTACAGCCCATTTCTTATTGGTCATTTTGTGATGTTATCTGCTGTATATTGACATCATTGAGGTAATCAAAAAATAAATAATGAGAGCGACAATCGTATCAGAGTTGCCAAAAGTAAACAAGGATTAGTATTAATACAGAAAGTAAAGTTTAGTTTCCTCGTATCATTCATTAAGGCAGCGAGATATCGATATCATCATTTATGAATTAGTTTGGTAACGGTGGAGCATGGTAGATTATTTGCAGTTCTTAAAGTAAACTCAACACTATTTTCATATCAAGTAGAATAGAAATAAATTCTATAAATTTAGTTGAGAGATTTACTGTTAAGCTAATAACCATTTCCAGTTTTTTCTTGCTTGATCAGGTTTTAATTACATATCACAATTACTGTTACCAAATACTTCAACAGAACACATATGCCTTGATTGGGAATAGATGCGGTTCGGACATCAAAGCTACAGAATAGCAATCAAGTTTAACTGCTGCGGTGTAAGCGTGTTGCAACAGTATATACAAATGGTCAATTGCAATCTTAAAGATTCAATAGTGCCGCGATTTACTGGCTTTTTATCTGAGTTTGAATTATTCACTAAATACTTGTACATATGAATTAAATTTTCATCAAAATATTTTCTATAAAACAGTTAATATACCGATTACTAGATTGTATATCTATTTTTTTTAAATGATTTTTTCTTTACTTAATCTTTATTGAAAGAAAAAAGGTTTCACTAGTTTTTAGCTTTATGAATTGATTACATTAATTATGTAAAATCTTTATAAAAACCATGGATATCGTCAAAATATAATTTTGGTAATTGGTAATTGGTAATTGTTGACTGTTCCCGAACCAACTTGATTACAAGTGTTTAACTGGACATGATATAATCTGTCAATTAGTTTTATATATAAATCAGATTAATCTTGTACTGATAAATAAATAAATAAATAAATAAATAAATAAATATTTTCCTAAAAAATCATGTGATACTCCCTATCACCTATTCCCTATTCCCTATTCCCTCTTCCCTATTACCTATTCCCTATTCCCTACCTAAACAAAATGCCTTTGTTATAATTGAGGCATTAATTTAAAAGTACCAATACCTAATTCTTTGGGTGATAAATAATGCGCTTCAAATAAAGCCATCATATCTGGTAGTTGAGGGTTGCCGCGAGAAGCTCCGGTTAATCCCTTAGCAATAATCAAACCACAATATCCTTGAGTATTTTTACAGCGCTGATTCCACTGTCGTCTGGCTTCTATATGAGATGGATCATCATCTTCAAATTCACCGAAAAGAAACAGGTCTTTGTTTTGAGTTTGTAATAAACCAAGGTCATAATGTCGATCACTAAAAGGATCTGTACCAGGATTAAAGCAAATTGCCTTCAATCCACCATGGTTTTCGATAGATTCAATTACAGTTTTTGCCTTGGGACGGGATGTTTGAATTACAATAACTGGTAAGCCATCACCAGCTTGTATAACTTTACCAACTTGATAATACTTAGAAGCATTCTGTAGATGTGCCAACATTTCCCACGAAATTACACTCAAGCTGAGAAAAGAATTTTGGGGAATTAAATCATCTCGTAATGACCTGAAGCCAGGCGAGTTCGGTACTATAGTTTCCTCATCCTCATCGTCGTCGAAATTTGACATTTCCTCCAATTCATTTGTTAACTGTGTTTGAGTAGCAACAGTAACTGATATTGATTTAGTCAATTCGGTATTTTCTGGTAAAGATATACGATAACGATGGCTCAACGACGGAAACAAACCATTACTTAAGCTGCTACGCTGGTCGCGAATAAAACGATATAAAGCTTCTAAAGCAACCAAGGCAACTTTGGCTTCTTCTTCATATAAAATAGACCGGACTCCTTCTAAAGGATGAATGTTACCAAAGGTGGGACTAATTTCTGATAAGGGAAAATCAGCTAAATCCATAAACATATCTTCCCTTTCATCAGTTTGTGAAGCGTGTTCAAATGTGAGAAACAAGCAATCTTGTTTGAGAAAAGCTTCTTCTAAATACTCTTGTGAAGAATCTTCTTTTAAAACGGTGGCGCGAAAATATTTTAGAGATTCTTCTGAACGATAAAGTAAAACTCCATACTCCATACCTAGCATTCCCATTACTGAAGCGTGGAGAGTGCCGATATCCCACTGATTAATTTCTATCGATACAATTTGCTGTTCTTCTAAAAATTCCCAAGGTGCTAATTTCCAAATTGCAACAGCTTTATTTATGAGTAAGTCCGCATATTGTGGAGGTAAATCTGGGATTTGATTCTCAATAACTTCTGAAAACCCGCGAAATAGTTCATCAATTAACGGTAATTCCGATAAGCGGTCGATGACAATATCTATATCTTGCAATACTCCTCGTAAATAAAATTGAATTTCTCTATCTTGGACTACAATTCGCTGAGGTCTGGCTGGTTTGGCTGGACTATGGGGACTTTCTATGGCTCGCATCAAAGTACGAACAATCGCTTCAGGACCTGCTTGGTAATTTACAACGTCCATTCCCCGGACAATTCCCTCTTGAGCGTCAACCCAAATAATGCATTCGTTTGGTTGTGACGAATCTTCCCCCCTTGTGGATGATGAAAATGGACGGCGATCGCCTTCCCATACAGAATGAGTTTGGGGTATTTTCTTCAAACGACGGATGGTAGAGCGACTAAAACTTGTCATAGAGTAGGTTTATTTTTTTTAGCATTCCGTACAAATTTGATTTTTGAGGAGAAGGACGATTGGATTCTTATTTCTGATTATCCTTTTTCCTCTATTCAAAACCTTGAACACCTTGCCTTTATAAGTGAGAACGGGAGTAAATAACTTTTTGATCAATATTACGAGTTTTTCAATTTTAGGATAAAAATATTCGCTATGCTGCAATTAGATGGACTTATGCTGAATCTGGATTTCCCAACTAAAACCATGAAAATCAATGTATTGCGGTAGTTTTAAACTTTTTTTAATTAAAATTAAAAGTTTCATTCGCTCGATCAATGTCGCTAAAATGAATACAACAACCAAAATGGGAACCAATAACCAAGCATGGAACCGTCTATAATTCCCATAATTAGCCGCACCCGTGATAGTTAAACCATATTATTGGAGTCTAAACAAAAAATGACACAAGCAACTGAGTCTAAACAGCGAGGAATTCAACTGAGCCAAACCGCACTCAGACAAGTTAAATTATTACAAGAAAAACAAGCAAAAGACCTCTGCTTACGGGTAGGAGTTCGTCAAGGTGGCTGTTCTGGAATGTCTTACACGATGGATTTTGAAGACCCCAGTCAAATTGGAGACCACGATGACATCTTTGATTACGATGGATTTAAAATCGTTTGCGATCGCAAGAGTTTATTATATCTTTATGGCTTGATGCTTGATTATAGCGATTCTTTGATCGGTGGAGGTTTCCAGTTTACTAATCCCAACGCTAACGCTACTTGTGGCTGTGGTAAATCATTTGGTGTTTAATCGTGTTTAAAATCTATTTTCCCCAGCCCTTTGTCTTTTTTGGTAAATAGTTATTTAATGACAAAGGACTTTGGACAATAGCAGTGATAATTGTTTTACTATGACTCAAACAGTTGAATCCCTGTTTGATACAGGTTTAGAAAGTTATAAAGCTGGAACCGATCCAGCCGAGTTGATTCCCGTTTTTAAAGAAGTTTGCGATCGCGCACCTCAAAATAGTGCTGCGTGGACTTGTTTATCTTGGCTTTATATGCTAAGCGATAAACCAAAACTTGCTGTTAAAGCGGCTCAAAAGGCTGTAAAGTTAAATCCCCAAGACCCCCAAGCAAGGGTTAATCTGGCTACAGCTATGCTGGAAACTGGTCAAAAAGGTTTACGAGACCATGTAGAGGTGGTTTCGCAGCTAATTTTGGTTAACCAGGAATTCTACGATGAAATCAAAAGTAGTATTGAAGACGGTTTAACCAGAAAGCCTGACTGGAAAAGTTTGGCGAAAATGAAAAACTGGCTATTCGAGCAATCGAATTAAAATCAATCTTAAGCTATGATCTGTGGTATTTAATCCACAGATTTTTTCTACTTTTTTATTCATCAAAAATAGTCGCCGCGTGATTCGTCGGGTTTTTATCTGAAATATTTGTTATACAACACAATTATTGTAAAAACCCGACTTCTGATTGTAAATTGGGTGGAAGAAAGTTTTTTTATTCTCTATTTCCAATTAAATATATGAAAGATAAATTATTAAATTTACTTAACATTGTTTTAGTCGCTGATGTTTTTCTGGTTTTAATTAGCTTTGCTTGGTTCGCTGTAGCGGTACTCGGTAGAAGTACTGGAGTACC
The DNA here is from genome assembly GCA_015272215.1 of Rivularia sp. T60_A2020_040. GTDB lineage: Bacteria > Cyanobacteriota > Cyanobacteriia > Cyanobacteriales > Nostocaceae > Rivularia. Next base: position 99,631 of record JACYMD010000004.1, read on the forward strand.
TCTGGGTTTGGATTTATGGTACAAGTTGTGGGAACCCCTGTTTACTCCAGCAATTGGTATTTTAATGGCTGGTGCAATTCTCAGCGGTATAATCAGTTGGATTTCTCGCAAGTTAGCAATCCGAAGTGGGGAATAGTTCGTTTGGAAGTGGAAGAATGCAATTCCCGTTCTAATCGCCAAAATATTAATATTTTTGTAGTGGGAGCGTCTCGCTCCCTACTGAGCAATTTTTCTGATGTTAAGGATATTTCTATCGTAAAAACCCGACTTCTGTAATTGTCGTTAATTTTTCTGTGGGGTAAGAAGTCGGGTTTTTATGACTATTTTCTGATGTTACGGATATTTATTTAAAAACCCGACTTCTGTGATTGTCGTCGAAATCACTCCCTACTCCCTTATTTGAGAATTTCTTTTAAAGCTGGCTTTAAGTCGGGATATTGGTATTTAAAACCGCTTTGCAAAGTGCGTTGAGGTAAAACTTTTTGACCTTCCAATACTACTACCGCACCATCACCTAACATAGCTTCGATTGCAAAAGCAGGAACGGGTAGCCAAGAAGGACGATTCATCACTTCCCCCATAGTTGTAGATAATTCTGCCATGCGGACGGGATGGGGAGCGGTGGCATTATATACACCAGACATTTCTGAGTCAGTTAAAGATTTTAGTATTAAATTTACTATATCATCTATGTGAATCCACGAAAACCACTGCTCGCCGCTACCGATAGGACCTCCGGCAAACAGTTTAAATGGGGTAATCATTTTACCAAGCGCACCACCCATTCCCAGTACAATACCAAATCTTAAAATTACCAGTCGCACGCCGCTGTCGGTAACTTTCTGAGCTTCTGCTTCCCAATCCTGACAAACTTGAGCCAGAAAATCGCTACCGTTGGTGCTATTTTCATCAAATGTAGCATTTTCACTAGTACCGTAGTAACCAACAGCAGAAGCATTTATTAATACTTTTGGCTTAGTGGTACTATTGGCTATAGCTTCAACAATTTTTTGGGTAGTTAATTTACGACTGTTAAGAATCGACTGTTTGCGATCGCTCGTCCAACGTCCTTCGCTAATAGGTGAGCCTGCAAGATTTACTATAGCTTCACAACTAGCGATTTGATTTTGCCAGGAACCAGATGTATTTGGTGTATAAGCGGCAATTTCGACATTAGGATAAGCACTAAAGGGGAAAAGTTTTTGAGCGCGATTGGTATCGCGAGTTAAAACCAGTACTTTTATATCTTGATCAAGCAATCGTTCTACCAAACGACTGCCAACAAATCCTGTTGCTCCAGTAATTGCGACTTTCATTGTGTTACCTGCACCAAAACATTATTTTACTCGGTTTGAGAACCTCTAACCCACAGTGCTGGGAAAAATATTACGCCGGTTAAAATAAAAAAATCTTGTTGTTACAAATTCTACATCCTTTATCCTGACTGGAATATTCGTAATATTGCCCTTTTAATCAGTATTTTATTCTTTAATCAATCTGTAATTGTTTAGCTTTTATAGGGCTAGGTATTATAGGATGGACGGAGTGTTATAAGTATAAGGCTTGGGGCTAGTATGGCTCGCTATACCTGTTCATATATTGTTTCTCTTCCTATAGACCATCTCCAACCCCTAGTTGTGGAACTTCTACAACAATGTAATTTGGATGTGCAGTACTATACATCTGATTATATTCTGGCACGGGAGATACCTGGTAGCGTCCCTTTTTCCAAATTTGTGACGATAGAAGTACTTATCGATAAAAGTACGGCTACTCAAACAGAAACCAAAATGAGTTTAGTGTTTAAAAATGAAGAATTACCACTCCAAGTTGAAAATCATTGCCGACAAGTGTTTGAATATATGAAACAAGTTATTGAAGATTCCCGTTACTGGAATTTAGTTGAAACTTTTGCTACTTGAGGATGTGTTGATTTACCATCGCTAAGTGCCAAAATTTTGGACAGTTGCTATAACCCAAACCGGATTACAGCAGCGTCCTCAAATTTTGGGATCTATTCTCTGTATAAGTTCCTAATCCTCAGTATCTTCGGTCATACTGGGGTTTATTAAGGTAATATCATATTCACTGGCATCCATTTGTCCAGTTTGAGTTGCATCCCGTTGAAGTAAATAATAGATAGCACGTACCTGGGGACCAAATACCACTTCATCTTCATTTTTTAGGTCGTGAGCGGGTACTTTACTACGTCCGTTAATCATCAAACCGTTAGAACTTGTCTTACCTTTGATATCACCATCTACAATCCGGTAATAGTATCGCTTCTCATTATCATCTTCTCTTGGTAATTTCACTAAAGTTGCGTGACGACGAGAGACGAATTGCGATACTAAGTGAATATCGCAATCACGATCTCTACCAATAGAATAAAGGGGACTTTCTAAGGTAAACTTTTTACGTCCCTGGTCGTCTTCTATAATCAAGATATGAGTTTCATTCGATTGTACTGCCATAGATTTATCGTTGCTACAATCGGTTGAACTCTCAGCAATCAAGATTCGGTATTGTTTGTTTGTTGCCATTATCGAACCATTACTTAGTGGTTAACAGCTGCTATCTATCTCCAATCTTGATTTTGATTGCAAAAGTAGAACGGTTATGTTTTACTCTGGAAGATTGATTCAGCTCGAAAAAACGTTTCAATTTCAGTTATCAAGTATCAGTCATCAGTTGCGAGTCAGCCTGAATTATGATTTAGATGCCTTTTAGCTTAACTGTTCACTGTTGACTGATTTAACCATTGATTAATGTGAGAAACGTCACACAATACTACTGACCTAGTTTAACCTGAGATGAGTCAAACAGATATTTTTCCTCATAAAGAATATCTCTAAAGGAGGATTTTAGGAATTATCAGGCAAATTTTCTTAACAAAAGGGAGTTAGTCACTACACTCACGGAGCTAAAAGCCATTAAAGCCGCAGCACCTCCGGGATTAAGAATAAAACCGAGGCTCGGTAATAATACACCAGCAGCCAAAGGAATTCCTAATATATTGTATGCAAATGCCCAGAATAAATTTTGACGAATTTTGTTGAAGGTAGCTCGACTCAGGGCGATAGCCTTAACAACATCTTGCAATTTATCTCGCATTAACACGATTTGGGCAGTTTCCATTGCTACATCGGTTCCGGAATGTAGGGAAATACCAACATCAGCCGTTGATAAAGCTGGTGCATCGTTGATTCCATCTCCAACCATTGCCACAAGGGATTGAGGATGAGAATTTTGCAGCGATTCAATGACTGTTGCTTTTTTTGCGGGAGGAATGCCTGCGATAATATCATCAGGCTTTAATCCTAATTGTTTCCCTGTTGCCAAAGCGGCTTCTTGAGTATCACCGCTGAGTAAGATGACTCGCAATCCCTGAGAACGAAGTTGCTCTACTGTGGAAATGGCATCTGCTCTTAAGGTATCTTGAACGGCAATTAATCCAGCAAGTTCACCTCCAGTTGCCACTCCAATGACTGTTTTACCTGTTTTGGCTAAGGTTTGAATTTGCTTTTGGATGGTTTGGTTAATTTCAATCCCGTTCAAGTTCAGCCATTCCCAACTACCTAATAGTACTGTGTTGCCTTCGACTACAGCAGATACGCCAAATCCCGGTTCTGTATGAAAATCTGTCGCTGGGGGGATGGATAATTCTTGTTTTTTTGCTGCGTCTAAAATTGCCTTTGCTAAAGGATGTTGACTACCGCTTTCTACAGCGGAAGCTAATTTGATTAAGGAATCAGCAGTACTTTGCTCGTCGATGGGAATGCAGTCGGTGACGGTAGGATTTCCAGTCGTTAAGGTACCAGTTTTATCAAAAACTATGGTCTTTAATTGATGAACCTTTTCTAAAACATCGCCACCTTTAATTAATAAACCTTGTTCCGCGCCGATACCAGTTCCGACTAAAATTGCTGTAGGTGTCGCAAGTCCCAAAGCACAAGGGCAAGCAACTACCATTACGGCGATCGCTAATTTTAAACTAATTAATATTGGGGAATAATGGATTGGGGTTGAGCTATGAATATAACTGTGGGTTGAGTGTGAGGGGGTAAGCACTGATGCAGCGATATCGTGCCAAATATTAGTACCGATGAAGTACCAAAATAGAAATGTTAGTAATGCAGTACTTAAAACAGCGTAGGTAAAGTAACCGGCTACCGTATCAGCTAATCTTTGTACGGGTGCTTTACGCATTTGTGCTGTTTCTACCAAACTGACGATTTGGGCTATGGTTGTATCGTCTCCGGTACGAGTTGTCTGAACAATAATGGTTCCCGACTGGTTAATAGTTGCCGCGCTTACTTTGTCTCCCACTTGTTTGGGGATTGGTGCTGATTCTCCGGTAAGCATAGACTCATCAATGGCTGTTTTCCCTTCGACTATTTCACCATCAACGGCAATTTTGTCTCCTGGAAGCACTTGTAACCATTCACCAATTCTGACTTGTTCTGCGGGAATTTCGATGATTTCCCTGGTTTGATTGTCTTTGGCTATTAATCGAGCAATTGAGGGTTTGAGTGATAATAATTGTTGGAATGCAGCCGAAGCGCGATTTCGAGCTTGTTTTTCTAAAGTACGCCCCAAAAGGATAAACCCTAGTATCATTACGGGTTCGTCGAAGAAACATTCCCATCCCAGTTGAGGAAATAGTAAGGCGACTACACTGGCAATATATGCACTTAGAGTTCCTAATGCTACTAAAGTGTTCATGTTGGGTGCATTGCGTCGCAAACCCAACCAACCATCAATTAAAATAGCACGACCTGGGATGAATATCGCGACGGTTGCTAATCCAAAGTGTAACCAGATATTATGTAGCGCTGGAATTTTTAAACCACCAAGATTACTCAAGTGTCCGATTCCGGAAAGTACCAACAGCAATACAGAAATTATCAACTGTCTACGAGCAGATTGCATTTCTTGGCGCTTTTTCTCTTCAGCTGCTTTTAAAGCTTGAGCGCTATTTGTTTGTGTAGGTGATTTGCGGGGTTTACTGGGAAATCCAGCGGCTGTCAATTCTGAAGCTAATGCGTCGGCATCTATTGTCAATTCTTTTGAGTCTACTACTGCTACCCCAGTCGCGAGGTTCACAGAGGCATTGTTGACTCCTGGGAATTGAGTTAATTGTTTTTCTACGGCTCTGACACAACCAGCACATTTCATACCCTCGACATCAAGGGTAATTTTATTGTTGGTGTGGAGCGCAGTTTGGGCTTGATTTTTTTTCGGTGCAAGTTGCATGGAAAATGTTCGGATTCGCTATGAAAACAAGGATGCCGTCTTTTGGGACATCACATTATGATTGCCCCTACTTCGAGGGTAAGCCAAATCCGGACTTATGACCGAATGTCTTTGGGATGAATTTTTGTAAAATTAGTGAAAACTAAGTGAAACCTAAATAAAAACTAAATATTTTACCAATTATCTAACTAAATTCTTTGTGACGATGCCAACGCAGATAAGTGAAGTAAATCACAACACTTATTTGGAAGGGAATTAAAGCTGCTTGGCTTTTAAGAAAGGGATTTATTGACAAACTAGACATTGCCAAAAAATAACCCATACCCAAGCAAGTAAGCATTACTAAGGTGAGATTTTTACGTTTAAACATCGGTAGCGAGCAGGGTAGAAATATTATGTTGTCTATTTAGATATATTGAAGAAATAATCTCAAAGATAATTTTTCAATTGTCAGGAATAATATCCTCATTTTAACGACAAAATTTGGATATCTAAATCTATAGGCATCGAAATTATTAATTTGTCATCATAACTTATGAGATTTCTGAAAATTCCCGGACAAATTAGAAAAAATAGCTGTATTTTTGATTTTTCAATTATCTAATTTATAGCTATTTAATAGAACACGACTAGATGTGTAATTTAGTTGTAAGTTTCCAGAAATATTGCAGCTAATACAAAGTAAATATCAGAAATATTGATTACAAATAATTACAAATAAAACTATGAGGACGACTTTACAGTTTTCCTAAAACCACCCTTGTTTGTTCATGAAATAGGTACCAACGAAATCATCGTGAGATTTATTCAGATAAATCATTCCTTCAATTAAACCGACAAGCTGCATAATTAAAAAAGTCAATCCGTAGGTAAAATAACCGCCAATTACGGAAATAATTATGGTAATTAAGCCTTCGGGAGCGTATCCCAAAACAAATTTATGAATCCCAAAACCACCAAAAATAATTCCGCAATAACCAGCCATTAGTTGCTTGGTAGCGTGAGAGGGAGTGAGTTTTGCCATATCGCTTCTCCTTAATAATAAAAATATAAAATTGCAACCGCTAATTTTTACTGACAGTATCGAGCTATAACCGATTACCGTCATCAAGTTGGGAATAAGTGAATAATGCTTTACCACAAGCAAGCTCTAACTATGTTTTGACTTACTTGTATTGAAGATGTTCTTATTCTTATTTGTCTTTGTATATTTTTTTTGCAGCTTTTATACTGCTGCTTTCTGCCATTTTGCGACAGATGATTACTAGCAGACAATTGATTACAATAATTGTCATCCAGCAATACCATATTCAGTTTTACAAGTCCTTCCTAAAACGTTCCGGACTTTTTCAAACGCTAAAACTAGCCTGAGACCTGATTATATCTACAAGTAGATTTCTATAGGAACAACTCAATATATCCTGCTTTCTCGTTCTGATATTCTATTGATTTATAAATTGTAGAATATGCCAATTAAAAATAATCCACATCTCCACAAAGACTGAAATTAATCAATAAAAACTAATATGCTTACTTAGATACTCAGTTATATCTCTAACATAATCTTTTAGATTGCTATTGTGTTGAGCATTTATGCTCGCAATCAAAAATTCATCTAGATTCCCTATGGTGAATATCAATTGCAAATTTATTACACATAATTAATGCAGTTTTTTTTAATCTTGACAACTGTATATCCCAAGTGTCAATTAGTACTATTACCCAGAAGAAATAAACTCAGTAGAGTGCCACTATTCCACAGACTGTGGACAAGCATGGGAGCAAGAAGATTTCGCGTGCGCGTATAGACTACCCCAAGGACGATTCCCAATGCTGTAAGTGGTAAAATTTCGGATAAACTCAGGTGAGCAGCAGCAAACAAGAAACTAGAAAGAAGTATTGATCCCCATACTGGTAAGTAGCGAGTTAGGGAGGGGAGCAAAAATCCGCGAAATAAAAATTCTTCAAATAACGGTGCAGCAATCGCAGCTGTCGAGAAAAATAGCAATAATGCCAGATTATCTTGACTTTCTAAAACTATTTGTAGCAGGGGGTTACTACCACCTTGACCTTGCCAAAGTTGTTGATTAACTAAAGAAATGATTACAACTATGGGAGTTGCTGCACAATAACCACCGATTCCCCAGAGTAACCACCCATCCCACAAACGAAAGCTAAACCAATCTTCGGCAAGGGGTAAATATTGTTTGATTGATAAATACAATACTAATAGGGAACCGCTAGCAACGAGTGTATAGCTAAGCAAAACGTATAAAGCTTGGAGTCGCACGTTACCGACGGGATGAGGTATGGGAAGAAGTTGTAAAGCCAATGGTACGACTAGTTGCCCCATTAAGAAAAAGCCGACAACAAAAACCTGTAAAATGGTTTCACCATCCCAAGGAGTTGTCCATTTTTCCTCGGCATTTCTAGCTAATAATGCAGCCTTGCCTTTGATTATCCATTGTCCAAAACTAAAAATCAGCAGCCCTAAACCGATGAATCCTCCTAATAGGGGAAGAGTTGCGATGGCAGTTAATTTTAATAAGGCTTTTTCTGCGGCTTGTTGTTCTATAATTTTAAGATTATTTAAAGATTTATCATCTTGCTGAATTTGATATGTTTTTTCTAAGGCAGTATAACGAAACCAACCTTGAAAGTTATCTTTAATTAATAATTCAGCATCTTCTAAAACACGGGGGGAATTTTCCCACAATGCAATTAATACCAGACTGGTTTGACGAAATTGGGGATTGAGGCTGGGATTTTTTTGTACTTGCTGCCAAGTTTTAATAGCTGTATCGCTGTTATCTTGACTTGCTTGGATAATTCCAATTTGTAAATCCAATTCAGCGAGGGATTTTTGCAGTTGATTGATAGTTTGCTGTAATTGTTTTTGCTGTACTAATGGGGAAAGATTAGTTACGGGAGGAGCAGATGATTCAGGTTGTGGTGTCGCAAGGCTTTGGGTGGATTTATCACGTAATTGCGCTAATTGATTTTGAGCTTTTGTTAAATTAGTTTCGGTTGAGGTGCGTGCTTGTTGATATTGTTTTAAGGCAGCATCAAGAGGTTTTGCACCTAGTATTGTGGTTTTTGCAGTTTGTAAATTTTCTTGATTTTCAGAAGGTTCCCATTCAGTCGCTAGCAATACAATATTGGTTTGATACAACTCTAATTTACTTTGAAATTGAGGTTGTTTCCAACTAGCGATTAAAGAGGAGCCGGAAAACAAAATCGCGAGTAGTGTCAGTAAAAATAAAATTATCCGCTTAAGTGTCATTTATCTGTAGGAATTAACAAGCTATATGTGGGAATTATCGCAATAAAACGCCACTACGAACATCTTTCTCAAGAAAAGCATAGGATAATTTAATTTTTGGGCGTTGCTGAATCCAAGGGCGGAATTTTAAATGTAGAGACGTGACATCCCACGTCTCCCAAGAATTTCAAAATCACGTAGAATCATTTTCATACATCTTTTCAGCAACACCATAATTTAGATGGTAAAGAATATAGATACACAAGGGTTGGCGTTTCTACATTTTTGCTCAAAGATGTCTAATGATTATCTTATTTAACAGATATTTAACAGAGAAACCCGACTTCTCACCCGAAATTATTAAATACCGAACTTGTAGTTAAAATCAAAAATATAAAATTACGAATTATCCGATATTTTTTTGAACCCAATCCCTAAATGACTTGAGTAAAGCAATTTCTCCCATGATTTTACTTTGTTCGATAAATTTACTCATATCTTTTACCGACAATAAAGGAAAAGCAATACTAAATTCACATTCCACATATTCATGTTCGAGCAAATGATAGAATTTTAAATTTTTACCGTCATATCTCCACAATTCATTTACACCTAAAGCCGAGTAAATATCCAATTTATCGACGCAACTTGGGTTAATATCAATTTCAATTGCTAAATCGGGTGCTGGAGAACTAGTTAAATCGAGTGTTTCTCTTCCTCTAATGGCTAATTCATTTTGAATATAATAACAGTTATCTGGTTCGATTCCTTTTCTGACAATTTTTCTTTTTAAAGTTGTCGAACCAGCACTTTTGATTTCTATATTCATTTCTTCAGCTAATGCAATAATCAGGTTATGAAAATTACATTTGGGATTTTCGTGTTCAAAAAGCGGAGTCATAATTTCTAAGGTACTACCGTCATAAGCAAATTGCGAAGCTCTATCTTCACCAGTTTCTTTTAGCAAGGTTTCAAATGTTTCCCAGCTAATGTTATGTAATACGGTTCGTTGCTCTGCGAGGGTATTAGTTACAACCATTTTTTTATTTCAAAAACTTGTTTTTTCAGAAATATGACACAAGATTCCAAATATTTTAGTTACATTATTAATATAATATTCATTAAGGTCAATCTCTACAATATTTTCAATAAGTTTTAAGAATTTCCAGTTAGTTCCAGTAGTGACGGTTCCGTAAATAATCGGAATATTATTTCCTTCTTTTTCATTAAATATTTTAGTTGCAAGCATTTCTGCAACACATTGACCTAAACTTGCATTAATATTTTCATTTTTAGCTTCGACAATAGTAACAATAGGAGCATTTAACATCAATAATTATGGTGAATCACTAATAATAAAATTGCAATTACCGTTCAAACATTGACTGGAATCAACGGTAAAATCAACACCGGAAAATAAACTTATTTGATTTTTTTAAAATTTTCTCACCGCAATTAAAATTGGTGAAATAATCATTTAAAAACGAGATTTTTCTGTATTGCTGGCTAATGCTAATGGAAGATTTTCTGCTCAAGTTTCTGTAAGTAATATTGGGGTTTCGATTTCAGGTATCAATGTAAAAATATCAATCGTGTCAGAAATAGTTAAATTAAAGGCTTTTATGACTTTAGATAAGGTAAAGTCGCTGTATGACACGCAATTCGCTCCTGCAATATATTTAGATTTTAATTGAAATAAATAATGTCAATTACCAAGATTAATCACCTTTGATAATTGACACAAATCATCGAGCAAAAATATTTTTGGGGCTATTTATCTACCGATACCAATACCCGCATCCATCATCAAGGTTTCTTGAGCTACTGAGTCTTTGATAATTTCGTGTAATTCCGGATGTTTGGCTTGTAATTCTTCTAAACTAATGTTTTCTGCCACAACTTTACCATCTTGATTATAGATAGAATAAGTTTTATCTGTGTTAATGGCAATTCGTCCATTTCTGGTTTGAATATAACCAAAATCTGGAGATAAGTTCACATTTTCCGGATTATTTTGCTGGACAATTAATTCCGATTTCCCCAACACTTTCTGAGCATAAATCATGGGAATTAAGCCTATGGATAAGGTTAACAACCCCAAGGAAATAAGGTTTTTCATATTTGACCTCTTAATATCAAATATTACTGACGTATTAATTTTACAAGTTATTCGCAGTTACTTACCATCAATTTAACTAATCATACTGCTAAAGAAGTCCAAAGTTTCTTTGAAAGCTGTAATAAAAGTATCGATTTCTTCACGAGTATTGTAAAAAGATAAACTAGCTCTTGCTGTACCGGGAGCGTTTAAAATCCGATGCAGTGGTTGGGTACAATGGTGTCCAGAACGAATCGCTACACCTTCATTGTCTAATAAGGTGGATAAGTCGTTGGGATGAACTTCCGAGACGGTAAATGCAGCTAATGCAGCCCTTCCATAACCTTTTTCATCGGGTTTGGGACCATAAATTCTCAGTTGTGGTATTTGTTCTAATTGTTCAAATAAATAACCAGTCAATTCTGATTCATAAGCATAGATTTTATCCATACCTATATTATTAAGATAATCCACTGCTGCACCCAAAGCTATTGCTTCACCAATTGCGGGAGTACCAGCTTCAAATTTATGGGGTAATTCTGCGTAGGTGGAATGGTCTAAAAACACATCAGCAATCATTTCTCCACCACCCATAAATGGCGGCATTGCTTGCAAGGTTGCTAATTTTCCATACAAGAAGCCAATACCTGTAGGAGCGCACATTTTATGTCCGGAAGCTACTAACCAATCGCAGTCAATTTGTTGTACGTCAACGGGCATATGAGGTACACTTTGACAAGCATCAATTAATACTTTTACCTTGTTTGCATGAGCTAATTGACAAATTTCTGCTACCGGATTTATACAACCCAAGGTGTTAGAAACGTGAACAATTGATACCAATTTTGTTTTATGGGAAAGCAGTTTTTTAAACTGTTCTAAATCAAAAGTTTCTTCTGGTGTCAATTCGACGTATTTTAATACTGCACCAGTTTTTTGAGCGACTAATTGCCACGGTATGATATTGCTATGGTGTTCCATTACCGAAAGAATAATTTCATCCTCCGGTTGTAAGTTATTCATTCCCCAACTGTAAGCAACCAAGTTTATCGCTTCAGTAGCACCACGGGTAAAAACGATTTCTTCGCGAGATTTGGCGTTGATGAATTGAGCAACTTTATCTCGTGCTGCTTCGTATGCATCGGTGGCTTTAGCGCTGAGGTGATGTGCGCCACGATGTACGTTAGAATTGTACTTTTCGTAGTAGTCACGAATAGCATCAAGTACGAATAAAGGTTTTTGAGATGTTGCGGCGTTATCTAAGTAAATTAAAGGTTTACCGTTAACTTCTTGGTGTAATATTGGGAAGTCTCGACGAACTTGATCAGCAAGGGTTTTTTCTTGGGTGAAAGCCATACTATTTTGGATTTTGGATTTTGGATTTTGGATTTATAGTTTTGGATTAAAGATTGAATGTTAGTTGCAAAATAAATTTTACTTCTATCATTCTCAATGATTACTGATTGAAAACAACTGCAAACAATAGAGAAAGAAAAAACAAGTAATATTACAGTAGCAACAAAGTGGTTAGTTATAACTCTATTATTTCTTCAATTTAAAATCCAAAGCGTAAGTCATACTATGAAAGAATTTTGGATTTATAGTTTTGGATTAAAGATTGAATGTTAGTTGCAAAATAAATTTTACTTCATTACTTCTATCATTCTCAAAGATTATTTATTTCAAAAAACCGCAAACAATAGAGAGAGAACAAACAATTAATATTCGAGTAGCAACTATTATTTCTTCAATCTAAAATCCAAAATTTAAAATCTAAAATCGATTGGCTGTTTGAGTTAAATTTTGACGCAGGGAAGGAACAGGTATTTGGTTAATTATTTCCGCTGCAAAAGCGTTAATTAATAGGTGACGAGCGTTATTTTCATTGATTCCCCGACTTTGTAAATAGAAAATTTCATCATCTTCTAATTGACTTACTGTAGCTCCGTGAGCGCATTTGACATTATCGGCAGTGATTTCCAGTTGTGGTTTGGTGTCTACTCGTGCTTGAGGAGATAGCAGTAAGTTACGATTTAATTGGGATGCGTCTGTTAATTGTGCTGCTTTGGGAACGAGTATTTTACCGTTGAATATCCCATGAGCTTTATCCCCTATGATGTTTTTCTGTAACTGTTTGCTGTTACTGTAAGGATGATTAAGAGCAAGTGCGCTATGAGTATCTGACAATTGATTACCGGAAATTATTGTCAAACCATTAAGAGTTGTTTCGGTTTGTTCGCCAGTTTGTAATATTTCTAAATTATGTCGCGATAGCTTTCCACCTAAAGTTATTGCATTACAGGTATAGCGACTGTTACGAGCTTGAGTAACTGCTGTTTTCCCAATATGAAAAGCTTCTACACTATCGTTTTCAATTCTGGTATGATTTACCCCGGCGTTTTCATCTACCCAAATTTCTGTAACGACGTTATTTAGATAAACTTGTTTATCTTTTTCTTCACCCTTACTTCCATTAATAAACTCTTCTACAAAGGTTACTTCAGAACCACTTTTAGCTACTACCAAACAACGTGGTTGAGAAATTATTTGATTTCCAGTGGTAATAAATACTAAATGTATTGGTGTTTCTACTATTGCGTTGCGAGATAACCAAATCACCGCTACATCGTTAATTCCGGCTGTATTCAAAGCCGTAAATACTTCTAAAGCACCTTCAGACTGTGCTAAATATTCCTTAACTAATTCACCATCCAAATTAGGTAAACTAGATAAATTGCTAACTACAACTCCATCTGGTAAATTAGCGATCGCTGATAATTCTTTAACAAATACACCGTTGACAAATACCAAACGAGTATCACTAATTGCTGTAAAATCAGCAAAATCTGGGGATACAGAATTATTCGTTTCTAGATTAAAATCCAATTGACGTAAGGCGGATAAATCGGTAAATCGCCATTCTTCATCTTTCTTTGTTGGTAATGTTGAATGACGCACCCAATTAGCAGCATTATCTTTTAATTCTTGCAGCCATCCTTCACTTTTTATCACGGTAACTTTATCTAACAATCCATTCAAATAAACATCTTGATTTAAATGTCCATTGGATAAATTTGTTTGTGTAGAGTTGGGAATTGAACTAGGAGAAACTTGTATATTCATTACACACCCACCTCAACACCAGCTGCTTCTAAAATCAAGTCATAACCGTCAGCTTCTAACTCTAAAGCTAACTCCTTACCACCAGATTTAATCATCTGTCCTTTTGCCATTACATGAACGTAATCTGGAACAATATAATTAAGCAACCGTTGATAATGGGTAATCATAATTGTCGCGTTTTCCGGAGTAGTCAACTGATTTACACCATTAGCAACGATTTTGAGCGCGTCAATATCTAAACCAGAATCTGTTTCATCCAAAATTGCTAAATCCGGTTGTAAAAGTGCCATTTGAAGAATTTCATTGCGCTTTTTCTCACCACCGGAAAATCCTTCATTTAAACTACGACTGAGAAAAGCAGAATCCATTTTCACCACTTCCAACTTTTCTTCTACCACATCATCGAAATCAAAAGCGTCTATCTCTTCTAAACCCTGGGCTTTACGTCGAGAATTGTAAGCGACTCTTAAAAAATCTAAATTACTCACACCAGGTATTTCTAAAGGATATTGAAACGCTAAAAATATACCATTTCTCGCACGTTCTTCGGGTTCCATTTCCAAAAGATTTTGTCCTTGAAAAATCACTTCCCCACCAGTCACTTCATAACTAGGATGCCCCGCTAAAACTTTAGAAAATGTACTTTTTCCAGAACCATTTGGTCCCATAATCGCATGGATTTCACCAGCACGCACTTCCAGATTTACACCTTTGAGAATCTGAATTCCATCAACATTAGCCGTCAAATCTTTTACTGACAGCACAACTTTACTATTTTCAACAATCATTTTTCTACTCTATATTTCTTCAGGTACGTAGTAGCACTTTCAATAATTTTGGATTTTGGATTTTAAATTTTAGATTGTTTCAAGCAACTCTTGAACAAGATTTTACTCGCTTCCCGGCAGAAGATTACCGATGAAAAAACCCTTCTAGACGCAGAGAGCGCAGAGAAAAGAGGTAAAAAGAGATCAGAATCCGGAGCGGGATAGGAGTAACTTGATTTAATCTCATCTAAGAGAATTTCAAAAAATCATGAATAATCACGCAGAAATTCGCAACTTCAATCCAAAATCCAAAATTTAAAATCTAAAATTGATAACCAAGAAAATCTATCCAACACTTCCTTCCAACTTCAAACTCAATAGTTTATCAGCTTCCACAGCAAACTCCATTGGTAGCTGATTAAATACATCCTTACAAAAGCCACTAATCATCATCGCGATTGCGTCTTCTGTGGAAATACCGCGCTGAGAGAAGTAAAATAGTTGGTCTTCCCCTATTTTGGAAGTTGAAGCTTCATGCTCTACTTTTGCAGCATTATTCTGTACTTGAATATAAGGGAAAGTATTAGCATGAGCGTTATCACCAATCAACATTGAGTCGCATTGAGAATAATTTCGCGCTCCGTCAGCTTTGGGATTGACTTTCACCAAACCGCGATAGCTGTTACTAGATTTACCCGCAGAAATTCCTTTAGAAATAATTGTAGAACGAGTGTTCTTACCAATATGAACCATTTTGGTTCCGGTGTCGGCTTGCTGCATATTATTAGTCAACGCTACGGAATAAAATTCCCCTACAGAATTATCCCCTACTAATACACAACTAGGATACTTCCAAGTAATCGCTGAACCAGTTTCTACCTGAGTCCAAGATATTTTAGAATTTTTGCCTTTACACAAACCGCGCTTAGTTACAAAGTTGTAAATTCCGCCTTTACCATTTTCATCTCCGGCGTACCAATTTTGGACGGTAGAGTATTTGATTTCAGCATTATCTAAGGTTACGAGTTCCACAACCGCCGCGTGTAACTGATTACTATCGTACATCGGCGCGGTACAGCCTTCGAGATAAGAAACGTAACTATCTTCCTCGGCAACGATTAAAGTCCGCTCAAACTGTCCCGTATCGCCGTTATTAATCCGGAAATAGGTAGACAGTTCCATCGGACATTTTACGCCCTTGGGAATAAAAACAAAAGAACCATCACTGAAAACGGCAGCATTCAACGCTGCAAAGTAATTGTCAGCAACGGGAACAACGCTACCCAGGTACTTTTTGATTAATTCGGGATATTCCTGTAAAGCTTCGGAAATCGAACAGAAAATAACTCCTTCTTCTGCTAATTTCTCCTTAAAAGTAGTTGCTACAGATACACTATCGAAAATTGCATCCACAGCAACATTGGCTAAACGCTTCTGTTCCGATAAAGGAATACCCAACTTTTCAAAGGTTTCCAATAAAGTTGGATCGACTTCATCTAAACTTTTCTTTTTAGCGCTTTGTTTGGGCGCAGAATAATAAATGATATTTTGATAATCAATCGCAGGATAACCGACAGCTGCCCAATCTGGTTCTGTCATCTTCAGCCACTGCCGGTAAGCTTTGAGACGAAACTCCAGCATAAATTCTGGCTCGTTTTTCTTGGCACTAATTACCCGAATTACGTCCTCACTTAATCCGCGAGGAATAGTATCTGTCTCGATGTCAGTAATAAAACCGTACTTGTAAGGCTGGTTGACTAAAGTTTTTACAGTGGCACTCATCGTTAATATTCTCGCAAAATCGCTTCTTAGTATCCTCTTTAAGGTTGGGAGACGGGCTATCAAATAGCGGATTCCCACCCAAACGTGACTGTACGTCACGCTACTGTTACAATGATTATGAAGACTAAAACAACAATCAAGTTGTTTTAATCTATCTTCATTTTACGCTAGATTAACAACATTGATGTTGTTTAAATTAAATTTTCTTGAATATTTTTAGGACGACGATGGAAACTAGCCAGCAGTCCTCAACCAAACAGGATATCTTAGAATACCTGCTCAAAGAAGTGCAGGCTACAGCCATGAGCCTTGCAGATGCCTTGAAAGTTAGTCCTCAAGCGATTCGTCGTCATCTCAAAGATTTGGAGGGTGAAGGGTTAATAGTTTATTCCTCCGAACAAATAAAGATGGGACGGCCGCAGCACATTTATCGGTTAAGTGATAAAGGTAAGGAACGCTTACGTCGAGAAGTTGGGGACAGTTACGGCAAGTTTGCTGTTTCCTTACTTGATACTTTAGCAGAAACTGTAGGACGAGACCAAGTAAGTTCGATTTTACAAAAACAATGGGAGCGTAAAGCTCAAGATTATCGGCGACTTTTAGGTAAAGGTGCGCTGCGTCTTCGAGTGGCAGCTTTAGTTGAACTGAGAAAAGCTGAAGGTTTTATGGCTGAATATCATCCTGTAGAAACCCAAGACTCAGAAGTAGAAGACAAATTTATTTTTTTAGAGCATAATTGTGCGATTTCCAATGTTGCGGAGTCATTTCCCAGCGTTTGTGGACATGAATTAGAGATGTTTGCTGCTGTTTTATCCGATTGTACGGTAGAACGTACCCATTGGATTATCAATGGCGAACATCGTTGTGGTTATTTAGTAGAAGCTAGGAAATAGTTAGGAGTTATCGGATTTTAGATTTTGGATTGTTACAATGCTCCATGTCCATGATTGATTAATATATAGAGCATATTTCCTATTTCTACTGCCCATTCCCAATTCCCAATTCCCTATTTCCAATTCCCAATTCCCAATTCCCAATTCCCTTTATTAATAGTATAGATAGAAATTATGGAATTTCAACAACAACCAACGACACAATTTTTAACTTTGGAAGAATCGGCGAAAGTTGATGCTGCTTTGCTTTCTTCTCCAGAAAAATTTCTGACTCGATTGACAATTTCTTCACACAGAGTATTACAGCAAATAGCTAAAGAAAACAATGTTGCAGTCGAAGAATTAACTACAAAGCAAATTATTGATTGGTTTGAGAAAGATGGAAAAATTCGCCGAGAAAAAGGAGTTGAAGCCGCTTTTTTAAAGTGGTAAATTTAATTCAAAAATTGAAAAGCACCCGTAAACAGGTGCTTTTAATAATTATGAAAACAAACTATGAAAACTATTAAAACTTAGTTAAAACTTAGTTTTATATACATACAAGTTGTTAATCTTGGTGACGAACACGGGGAGTACGCGCACCTACTGCTGCGCCAATCATTGATGCGATTAAACCGAGTAAGGAACCAAATACAAACCACCACAAACCTCTAGAAGTTGCAGCAGCAATCTCACGGGTTTGTTGTGCAGTCACGTTAGGTACATTTTGCACCCCTATCTGATTAATAACTTCAGCTGCATTAGAAGCTGCAACACCGAAAGTACCCGCTACACCATTAGCTAATAACCAAGAACTGACAGCCAAGGTTGTAGCCCAAAGAATTGCACCATTTAACAAAGCTGTACTGCGGTTCATCGGCCCACAAGCACGAGTTGTAATCCAACCGGCAACAAACAGAGAAATTAATAAAGCAATTGTTGACCAAATCCCTACATTACCTGCAATGTCGGGTGTAATGGTACGAGGTGCGCCGGAATCGGATACAAAAGTGGCTCCAATGGCACCAAACAATGCACTCAAAATTAACTGAGTAGCTAAACCAACTAGCAAGCCGGAAATTATTGGACCCCAACGAACGCGATCGTGATAATCTACAACTCTACTTGCTATCCCAGGTTCCGTAATTACTTCTTCACCTACTCTATTTACGTAAGACATTTTAAAACGTTTCTCCTGGCTGTTTCACTGAAATTTTTTTTGGCAATTGTACTGCTTATAATTAGTAATTAAATTATATTTTTAAATTATTCATATCTATCCAACGGAATAGTTTATAACTCTATCTTTAGCTAGTATGCTTAGGTGAAAAACATGAAGTTTTATTAAAGAACAAAATAATTTTTATTAAGAGTTTTATTGAGATAAATATTAAATTTGATTGATAAATATAGGATAACAAATCTAGTAATAACTAGACCAATATATTATCTAATCTTGATGCATCAATTACTTGACGCTAAAATGCTTGATAAAAAGCAGATGATTGAAAAGATTCTGCCGCTGTATGCGTAGCTGCTTTAAATATAGTAGATCACAACATACTGGAGACATGATAATTGAATCAAAATAATTGCTCAAAAATCGTGTTTCCAGAATGCCGGTAATTTATGAAGTTTTTTTGGGAAAATATTCATACAAATGCAGCTTGTGCTGGTGTCATTCACGTATTCTGACAGCAGTACCAACAGCAGTAATTAGTAATAAAACACCGGATTGGTCAACATTGATTGTGCCGGTATCAATTTCAACGCCGATAACAGCATTCGCTCCCAAACGCTGCGCTCGTTGTTGTAATTCTGCTAGTGCTTTTTGTTGTCCTTCTTCAAATAAACGCTCGTAACTACCCGTGCGTCCACCGATAACATCTCTTATCCCAGCTAAAAAATCTCGTAAGAAATTACTACCATAGACAACTTCGGCGGTTACAACACCCAAATATGATTCAACAATGGCTCCCTGAATTACGTCAGTAGTGGTGATAATCATAGATTTACCTCAAATTGTTTTCATATCTATTTTTGATGATTCCGCAATCAAATAAATCCCCCTATCTACTGTTTTAAGCTGTTAAGCGCCTAAATTAGATAGACAAAGCGGGCAGGCTTGCCCTCGAACGAAGTGAAGGGATGCCCGCACTACAATAAATTCATATTTATTTATGTCCTACGGACACGCTGCGCTAACGCTTTATACAATTTAACTGTGCATCAGCTTACGATGAATTGTTCTCACAACGCAGATTTATCTTGACAATGAATGATCTATTGTCCCAAACAGCAGAATTCAAAATAGCTTTTCTTGCATATGTAAAGGTAAAATATCCCCAAAAATGTTAACTAAGTCTAACTATTTTCTATGACTTATCGCTTAATTGTAGGCGGCGCTACATTCGAAGGCGATTCAAAACGAGATAATATGTGTAAAATCGATTGTCGCCGATAAAAGAACAGCCCGAAAGCATTCCATCCTTTAAAACGGATATTTATTGCTCAAAAGAGTAAAAAATCTCATCACCGAGTAATTACTGAGAAAAATGCTTTTGTATAGCAGTAATGATAAAGTAATCATGAATTTAAAAAAAAGTACGTTAGTAGAGTTTTCAAAATTGAATATTTTTGTTTTAATGGACAAGCATAATTTCAAGTTGTCGTAAAGTAGCGAAAATTTTCGGGTATTCAACTGTGTACAATCGAACATATTCTTTAATCAGTGTTTTCTTGATCGGAAGCGTTGCAGCGGCAATACCTACTGCTGTTCAGGCTCAGGTAAAAGTGGCTCAGGCTAGCACTCAGCAGGTAAAAATACTGCTGGATGAAGGACGCAGACTGGTAAATTCTGGGGACTATAATGGCGCAATCAGAGTTTATCAAGAAGCTTCCAACTTAGAACCCAAAAATGGTAGTATTTATTCTGGTATCGGTTACTTGTATGCTCAACAAGGAAATTATTCTGCCGCATTAGCTGCTTACCGTCGTGCTGTAGCCCTCAATCCCAATAATGGCGATTATCAATATGCTTTAGCCTACGTTAGCGGCAGTATGGGCGATAATAATACTGCCAAGGAAGCTTACCGTAAGTCAATACAGGCTGACCGCCAAAATGTGAATGCTTATATTGGGTTAGCTTTAATTTTGCTGCGTTTAGGAGAATACGATAGCGCGAAATGGGCTTACGAACAGATTATCGAATTAGATCCAAAAAATCCCCAAGCTTATGAGTTGCGCGGTAGAATTTTCATGAAGAAAGGTCAATCGAAAGAAGCAGCAGGAGCTTTCAAGCAAGCGCTGAATTTATACAAAAGCCAAGAGAAATGGGATGGTGTTGCTCGAATCGATGCAATGTTAAGAGAGATAGAGGGATAAATTTATTCCAATTAGTCTTTAATTAAGTGGATAAATAAAAGGTTTCCTCGTGTCGTTTATCATCAAAAGTGTGAAGCAAGTAGGGAATTGAGACTTAGTAAATACAAATCGCGCTGATTCCACTTGCTTCATTTTGAATATGTTGAATATAAGGTAAATTCCATGAACCGCTTCGTAAAAAATAAGCATTAAAAGCGTTATTTTTTCGTAAGTTGATAAGTCGGGTTTTGATCGAGGTTATGCTATTTTACGAATATTTAAGGGAAAAAATCCGACTTTATAGCTTATTCTTATTCCCTATTCCGTATTCCCTTGTCATAACGATAAATTTTTCTACCCACCTACTTATTTATTAGTTATTAGTATTAATAATTGCTAACCAATTACTAGCAATAGGCATTCTCCAACCTGTACCGAAAGCGCGATCGGTAATTTTGATTCCTGGGGGTGCTTGTCGTCGTTTGAATTCCGCACGGGCTACCATTTGAATAATTCGGTTGACAAGCTCTTGCTCATATCCGGCTGCAATTATTTGGGCTGCTGATTGATAATCATTAATTAAACGCTGTAAAATATCATCTAAAATTTCGTATGCTGGTAATGAATCTTGGTCAACTTGACCTGGTTTTAGTTCGGCGCTTGGTGCTTTGGTTAATACATTTTGGGGAATTATTTCTTGATTGCGATTTAGCCAATGACAAAGCGAATAAACGCGAGTTTTGGGAACATCGGCAATTACAGCTAAACCTCCATTCATATCACCATATAAAGTGCAGTAACCAACAGCCATTTCCGATTTATTACCAGTTGATAGTAAAAGATAACCAAATTTATTAGAAATTGCCATTAATAAATTACCACGAATTCGAGATTGGATATTCTCTTCTGCCAATCCAAATTCGGTATTAGCGAATAATTCTGCAAAGGTATTGTCATAGGATTTCATTAACTCTCCTATGGGCAGTAATCTTGTTTTTATACCAAGATTTGCAGCTAAATCATCAGCATCTTTGATAGAAGATGGGGAACTGTAGGGAGAAGGCATCAGTACACCGAGGACATTTTCTTTACCTAACGCTGCGGTGGCGATCGCGGCGACAATTGAAGAATCAATACCACCGCTTAAACCTAAAATTACCTGAGAAAAACGACATTTGCGGACGTAATCTCGTACTCCTAAAACCAAAGCGTGCCAAATTTCTTCATCTTCAGATTGGTAATTTGGTGCAATGGAATTGATATTGGAGTTAATATTTAAATCTTGTTTTTCTTGATTAAATTCAAGTTGTAATAAATCAGTATCAAAACCACAAGCGCGACAACTTAATTCACCAGTTTTATTTAAAGCAAAACTTCTACCATCAAAAATTAAATCATCATTACCACCGACTTGATTCACATAAATAATTGGTTTTTCAAAGCGTATTGCTGTATGTTTTAACATTGCTTCTCGAAAGTGCTGTTTACCAGATGTATAAGGAGAAGCTGATAAATTAACAATTAAATTTACACCCAATTGACATAGCTCAGTAATTGGATTTATCGAATAACTACGCTTACCAAAAAATTCTTCATCATTCCATAAATCTTCGCAAATTGTCACACCAATTTTTACTTGTTCAAGAACAAAATAATTAGGTTGTAATCCTGGTTCAAAATAGCGATGTTCATCAAATACATCATAAGTTGGTAATAATTTTTTATGAAAAAGTTGTTTGATTGTTCCTTTTTGTAATAAAGCAACACTGTTATATAAAGGTTTTCCACCATTAATATATGCTGTTGAATTTGCTTCAACTGTTCCCACCAACACGCTTAAATCAGCGGGTAAATCCCTAGCTAATTGTTGTAAAGTGATGTTCATTGCCTCTACAAAGCCAGGATTTAATAATAAATCTCGTGGAGGATAGCCACACAAAGAAAGTTCCGGAGTTAATAATAAATTAACTTGGTTTGCTGCGGCTGTTTGTGCTGCTGCTAAAATTTTTTGAGCGTTACCAGTTAAATCCCCAATTATCGGATTAATTTGAGCAATTGTAATTTTCATTTTAGATTAATAGTTGATGGTTGATGGTTGATGGTTGACAGTTGATAGTTGATAGTTGATAGTTGATGGTTGACAATTACCTATTACCTATTCCCAATTCCCTATTCCCTATTATTAAATAAAAACCAAAGGTTTATCTTTAAAAGGGGCAAAAGCTTCCGCATCAAACTGATACAAACTAGCAGGACGACCAGCACCTCGTGACACTTTTATTCCAGTATCAGATAAAAAACCTAACTTGAGTAAACGTGCGCGAAAATTAGAATAATCGGCAAAATTTTCACCTAAAATAGTAGTATAAAACTGATATAAATCATTTAAAGTAAACTTATCTGGTAAAACATCAAAAGCCACAGGAGAATACTCTAATTTATTTCGTAAACGTCTGTGTCCGTATGAGAGAATTTGATTATGATCAAAAGCTAATTGAGGCACTTCTTTAACAGGATACCAGGCTATATCTGTAAAACCATCAGTAATTAACTTCGCTTCCTCAAATCGTACTAAAGCAAAATAACTTACCGATAGATAACGTATACCATAACTATCACTTGCTTCCCTGGGGTCGCGATTCGGACCACCAAAAGTATACAATTGTTCTAAATAAAGATTTTCTACACAAATTTTCTCTGCCATAATTCGATAAGCAGCATCTTCTAAAGATTCTCCTTTACGAACTAAAGTACCTGGAAGACCGAGAATATTTGCAAATGGTTCACACTGACGTATTACTAATAGAACTAATAGCCTATTTTGAGTAATATCAACTGAAAAAATAACATTGTCAACACCAACTTTGAAATCAGCTAAAGGTTGTTGATTTAAGGGTGATAAAATTTTGTTTGGATTGAGTCTTGGCATTTGTATAAATGCTTTTGATTAATATAAGCAGCAACTGAGGGTGTCAAGGCTTGAGTATCACCATGTTCGCGATAGGCTGTTGAAGAAACGTCTAAACCAGTTAGATTAGCAACGCTAATTGTTCCTCCTAATTCACCTATTTTTTCTAGATTACTTTTATCTATTGCATATCCCGGTCTTGGTACTACTAAAACGGATGCTGATTGCAACAAATCTTTAATTCTATACCAACGCTGAAATTGACTTAGTAAATCCGAACCAATTACAACAACAAATTCAGCGTCTTTACCCCAGCGTTGTTGAGCATTTTCTATTGTATTAACAGTTCTTAAATCACTTAATTCCTGTTCTAAATTCACATTTAACCGTGGTGGAATGATATCGGTAATCAGTAACCGTAGCATTTCCACTCTATTTTCTAAAGATGTTTGATGAGCTTTAAAAGGATTATCAGCAGCCCAAACTGCGACATAATCGTAATGATATGATAACCAAATTAAAACTGCTTGATGTCCTGCTGTCGGTGGATCTGCACTTGTACCGAATAATGCTATTTTCATTATTAGTTGATAGTTGTTAGTTGATAGTTGATAGTTGATGGTTGATAGTTGTTGGTTGATAGTTGTTAGTTGATAGTTGATAGTTCTTAGCAGGGCAAACGCAAGAAAAATGACATGATAATATGCTATTGAAATGTAGTTATCA